>JAGHVF010000070.1 GCA_018064425.1 Candidatus Colinaster equi
TAACGTTACTACGCATTACTATAACTCGCCTAACTATATGGAGTTCATTATCTCATGGATTATAAACGTGCCGAAAGGCACCAACTTATTTAGCGCTTACGAAATAGTACTTTAAATATGATGGATTAGCTAACATATATGCTCCTTCTCCATCATCAAGGTACATTACAACTTCGTTCTTATCAAACTGTATTTTTGCATATTTTCATTGGTTTCAACATATGATTTTTTATCGAAATTAATATAGTATTGCACCGTTGGCGACATAATAGAGAAATTAGCAAAAAGACAGCAGAGACAACAGAAATTGATAACATAATTAAGGCACTTTTGAACCAGAATGTAGCTCCAATAGCAAAACCGGCTACTAGCAATTTGAATGTGTCGTTTCTCTCTGTTGTTATTGCATTTATATACAATGAAAAGGCTATTAGAATTAACAAAGAACAACTCATTTCAACTTGCACTTGTTTTCAAGAAGTTAGAGGAAAAACTTATTTTAGTATGTGAATGGGGGATATTATCGTATAATGTGATTATTTTTTATATAAAAATGGAGTTAAACAATGAATTTCTACGATATGTCTCAAAAACTTTAGAATACAGCAGTTTGACCATATTGTTTCATGAATGTATAATAATATGAGGTGCGCTTTGCACTCCGTACTGTTATATACAAAATTGATATGATTGGAGAACAAAAATGAGTTCAATGTCTGTTGTTGTACCGGTGTACAACGAAGAGGAAAATGTGGCAAATTTGCATAGAGAAATCGTAGATGCCATGGAGGGAATGCTTAAGGCAGGAACAATTGATAAATACGAGATTATATTTATTAATGATGGCTCTAAAGATGGAACTGATAGAGTATGTCGTGAACTTCATCCATTGAAATATATCCAACTTCGACGTAATTTTGGACAGACAGCAGCGATGGACGCAGGCATTCATGCAGCTACAATGGAATATGTTGTTACAATGGATGGCGATGGACAGAATGATCCTGCAGATATTCCTTCAATGCTTTCATATATGATTGAAAATGACTGTGATGTTGTATCAGGTTGGAGAAAGAACAGAAAAGATACATTTATGAAGCGCTTTGTATCAAGAGGTGCCAATGCACTTAGATATATGTTGATACATGATGGCATACATGATAGCGGTTGCTCACTCAAAATATATAAGAAGGAATGTTTTGAGGAATTGTATCTGTATGGGGAACAGCATAGATTCATCCCGGCACTTTTGGAGATAAAGGGATTTAAGGTTGGCGAAGTTGTAGTAAATCATAGACCGCGTACTGCCGGAAAAACAAAATACAATTGGAAAAGAACAATTAAGGGATTTGTAGATATGATTTCGGTATGGTTCTGGCATAAATATATTTCGCGTCCGCTTCATTTGTTAGGCGGCCTTGGCCTTGGCTTTATGGGATTAGGTGGTATCTGTGGTATATGGTCAGTTGTTTTATTTGTAATTGGACGAAAGATGTCACAAAATGTATTTCCGCCATTGCTTACAATATTCTTTATAACAATCGGTGTGTTGTTATTTGTATTCGGTTTGGTTAGTGAGATGATGATGAAGACATATTTCGAGACTCGTAATGAGAGACCATACACGATTAAAGAGATCATAGAGATAGAAAGATAAATTGTATGCAAGAATGGTATAACTAATCATATTGCGTGATGTCTAATAGTGGCGGGTTGATGAGTATAGTAATGATGAGTTCAATATATGAGAGTATATGTTGAAGGATAGCCCCCCAATAATGCAGATGAGTCTAGATTGATATATTAAAGAATAAAGATATGAAAATGTGAGGCTAGAATGAAAAGTACATTTATAGCATTAGGAAGAATAGTAAAACAATTGATGTATGTGTTGACCCCATCTCAAAAGAAACGAGCAATAGGGGTTATAATTGTTATGATAATTTCTTCTTGCTTAGAATTATTAGGTGTGTCTGTTATCTTGCCTTTTTTGGAGACAATGACAAATTATGACATGATGAAGGAGGAACCTTATTATATTTGGCTAAATAATCGCCTACATAATATGAATCAAGCAAAAATGTTGTTTATTATGGGAATCGTTTTTGCACTTGTTTATATTATTAAAAATGCATTTATGTTATTTTCTTCATATATGCAAGTTTCGTATGCAACTTCATTTCGCCGCGAGGCATCGACTAGAATGTTAGAGAGATATTTGAAGAGAGATTATGAATTTTTTATCAATACGAATGGAGCAATAATACAACGTGGTGTAGTTGATGATGTGGAAGCGGTACATCAAATATTACTCCACATTTTTACATTAATAACTGAGTCGCTTGCTATCATTTTGATAGGAGGCTTTTTGGTTTATACAAATCCTAAGATAGCATTGTGCTCACTATTAATTGCATTTGCAGCATTTCTAATAATAGTATTGGGAGTTAAGAAACGGATAAAGACGGCTGGAAATAGGTATAGAGAAGCACGAATGTATAAAATAAAGAATATAACTCAAGCATTATCTGGCATTAAAGACATTATTGTAACAGATAGAAAGTCATATTTTTTGAAAGAGTATGAAAAATCAGCTAGGCTTGAAGAGAAGGCGATGAAAACTTATTTGTTTGTGGATGCATGCCCTGACAGATTGTTAGAGGGTATTTGTATGTCTGGTTTTATGTTAGTTGTTTGTACTTTAATTCTACTTGATAATAATGCAGGAACGGCTATGATTCCTATATTAGGAACATTTGCTATGGGTGTATTTAAAATACTACCATCTATATCAAAAATCACTTCAAGAATAAATGCACTAGTATTTTATATGCCGAGTATGCAATGTTGTTATGATAATTTCAAAGAAACAACTGATATGGAGAATTGTAAAGAAAAAAGTGATGAATATGTAGATCTGGATTTTTCACGAGATATTAGTGTGAAAAACATTTCTTGGAAATATAAGAAAGCAACAGATAGTGTAATTAATAATTTGTCAATTACAATCGAGAAAGGCAAAGCAATTGGTCTTGTTGGTCCATCTGGAGCAGGAAAAACAACGTTAGCGGATATAATTATGGGATTGTTCAAACCCCAGTTGGGAACTGTAGAAATGGATGGTATTGATATTAATAGTATTCCCCATAAATGGGCAAATACCATAGGATATGTCCCGCAATCTGTGTATTTGACAGATGATACTGTTAGAGCAAATGTTGCATTTGGATTACCAAAGAATATGGTGGATGATGAAAAAGTATGGAAATCGCTTGAAGAGGCGCATTTGGATGCATTCGTTAAGGGCTTGTCAGATGGATTGGACACAATTGTTGGTGAAAGAGGTGTGAAATTTTCGGGTGGGCAAAAGCAACGTATTGCAATTGCTCGAGCATTGTATAGTAATCCACAGATATTAGTACTTGATGAGGCTACAGCAGCTTTGGATAATGAAACTGAAACAGCTGTTATGGATTCAATTGAAGAATTACGAGGTACTAAGACGTTGATTATTGTTGCCCATAGACTTAGTACGCTTAGGAAGTGTGATACTATATTTGAGATATCTAATGGAGTAGCAACTATTCGGACAAAGAGAGAACTGGGAATTGAGTAATTTCTAATTTATTTTTTATGAAGGCGTAAAATGAAAATATTAGTGATTTCACATGAATATCCGCCGATAGGTGGAGGAGGAGCCAATGCTTGCCTTCATCTGTGTGATGAATTGGTGGAAATGGGTAATGAAGTGACTGTGGTAACAGCAGCTTATGCTAATTTACCCGAAAAGGAAGAAGTTAACGGAGTAAATATTGTCAGAGTAAAGGCAAAGAGAACAGATGAAAGCAAGAGTTCTTTTGCAGAAATGCTGTCTTATCTGCTTAGTGCTTACAAATATTGTGACAAATTGCTAAAGCAGGAAAAGTATGATGTATGCCAAGTGTATTTTGGAATACCAAGCGGACCTATTGGGGTACATTTGAAGCGAAAATACGGATTGCCATATGTTGTTAGATTTGGTGGCGGAGATATACCGGGAACGCAGAAGCGTTTTGGCGTTATGTACAAGATACTGGCTCCATTTATAAGAAATATTTGGAAAAATGCGTCAGCACTTGTAGCAAATAGTGTTGAACTCAGAGATATGGCATATGCTTTTGAAGATAAATATCCTGTATCGATAATAAACAATGGCGTGGATATTGCACGATTTACCAAGGAAAAGGAAGCAATCGAAAAAAAGAGCGAATGCAATATTTTGTTTGTCTCTCGAATAATTGAAAGAAAAGGGTTGCAACATATAATTCCCAATATGAGAAAAATAAACGAGGCAACCGGTGCAAAACTTACAATTGTTGGTGATGGACCATATAGAGAGGTACTTGAACAGTTGGTATCCGAATATTCTGCTACTGATTGTGTGGAATTCAAAGGAAAACGTGTTGGCGATGAACTGGTGAAAGAATATCTAAGCGGTGACATATTCATTCTTCCATCTGCATGGGAAGGAATGCCCAATGTAGTTTTGGAAGCGATGGCTGCAGGGTTGCCGATAGTGATGACACCTTGCGGAGGAAGTCAAGAATTAATTGATGGTAATGGTATTGTATCTGACATAGATAATTTTGCGAATAATCTGATATTCCTATGTGGAGATGTAAATAGAAGACAGGAAATGTCTAAGAAGAGCAGAGAACTTGTAGCCGAGAAGTTTGCGTGGAGACAAAAAGCGAAAGAGTATCTTGATTTGTATAGTAAATTGATACTGTAAGCATTGGAGAAAAAGTTTTGAAAATACTGATAGTGATTTCAACTCTCAATACGGGTGGTGCACAAAAGATTGTATCGCAAATAACAACCAATTTTCCTGATAATTGGGATATTGATATATTGTTGAATGATGATAGTAATATTCAATTCCCGTACAAAGGAAATATTATCAGTCTTGGATTGCCGGTAGATTCTGGAATGGGTTTGTTATACCAGATTAAGGCATTTTTAAAGAGAGTGCATGTTCTTAAGAAAATGAAGAAAGAGAATGGTTATAAGACGTGCATTAGCTTCATGGACAGTGGTAATGTGGCCAATATTGTTTCGGGTAATAGATATTGTGAGACTATGATTACAATAAACAACAATATGTCTATGAGTGCCAAGTATAGAAAATCATATCGTATGATAGTTAATCCGCTTATAAAGCTATTCTATAATCGTGCAGATAAGATAAATGTACTATGTCAGGATGTTCTTGAGGATATGGTAAAAACATATCATCTTAAGCGCGAGAAAATGGGATGCATATATTGCTCCATCGAAGTTGAGCTAATCAAGCGAGTAATAGAGGATTTTAAGCTACCTGCAGAGGATGAAGAATGGTTTAGTAAAGACAACACTGTGGTCTCAGCAGGAAGATTTGTGCTTCAGAAAGGCCACTGGCATCTTATCAGAGCATTTAATGAAGTGCATAAGATGTGTCCCGAGGCAAAACTTGTAATATTTGGATCAGGTCCGTTAGAAGAATATTTTAATAGATTGATATGTGATTATGGTATGCAAGATTGTGTTTGCTTGCATCAGTTTAGCAATAAACTTGTTGGTTATATATCAAAGAGTGCTGTTTTTGCATTCCCATCGGTATATGAAGGATTCGGAACTGCTTTACAAGAGGCTTTGTGTTGTAATACCGCCTGTGTTGCATCCGATTATGTAAGTGGCGGTCGAGAACAGTTGGATCCTCGATATGCGAGTGAGATAAAGGGTGACTATCATGAAGGCGAGTTCGGAATATTGATAGAGGAAATGTCCGGAGATATGCCGGAAAGTGATGTGCCGTTGGATGCAAGCGAGAAAGCGCTTGCAGAAGCACTTATTAAGTTGATTGAGGATGCTGATTATAGAAAAAAATATGCAGATGTCACAATCAACAGAGCAAAAGAATTTGATATTGGTGTAATTAGCAAACAGTGGATTGAAGCAATAGAGAAGTAGTTTTGGATAAAATGCAAAATAAAATAAGGATATGTAGAATAGTTGAAATATTAATAAGCACATTAGTGTTTTTGATAATGGTAAACAGAGTGAGATTTGGCTTTGATTTTACCGATGGTTGCTGGTATGTTGCTGAACCCTATGCGGTGGCAACTATGGATGGGATAAAACCATTTATAAGTAATGTTACACAATCCCCGGGGTTTGTAGTACCCCTGGAAATCTTTTTTAAGATATTCTATAGCATAACCGGTTCCACAGAGGGCATTGTATTATTTGCAAGAATGCTATATTTATGTGTGGCCATGCTGATATCAATTGTGACCGTGTTGATTGTTAACGGGTTCACGAAGTATAAGGTTCCATGGCTTATGGCGATAGCATTGTTCATTTATAACAGTGTGTATTCATTATTTTATCTCAATTATAATACTATTGGCGTGCTCTATTTTCCGTTGATATGTGCACTGATTTTTGCACAAAAAGACAGTTGTAGATATTCAAAATGCATCTTCGGTATTGTGGCCGGTATCGTAGCGACGAGGGCGACGATGGCAACGCCACAGATTGTTGTAGGTTTAATATTCCTTTTTATAGTGTTATGTATTAGGAAAGAGAAAGAACGCATTGGCGGAATCCTTTGTGGTTGCTTGCTGGTATGTGCAGCAATTGTATTGTATGTGTACATTGAAGGCAATGGAATTGTATCAATAATTGAATGGCTTAAGATGTTCTTTGGCCAGTCCTATTTTGGGATACCTAGTCATAACAATTGGCAAATAACACTTAAATGTATAGGCAGTATGATGTTATCTGCCTTGCTACTCATTGTAGGAAATATTATTATATGCAGAAATGTCACAGATGCAATTCGTACGAAGTATCAGACGATATTGTACTTGGCATCTGTAATTTGTGGAATAGCAATATGTATAATTCTGAAGGATTATGAAGGAAAATGTCTAATACATTGTACATGGGCAATTCCATATTGTATGTACATATTTGCTACGGAAAAAACTACTATTAAGAAAAATATGGTAATTGTCTCAATGGCATATTTGGCTATATACGTCTTGGCTTCATCGACAAATCTATAGTAAGCCCTCAAACATGAGTACCATAAAGTAAAAAACTCCACATTTCTGCGGAGTTTTGAATAGATACAAAATTTTAGTACATTGAAAATTTATGAGTTCTTGATTAGATTACGACATTCTTCTTGAACACGTTCTGTCCAAGGCAAGAGAGAATCTAAGAAATTGAGGTTATTATCCTCCATATGCTGTGGGATTTCCTTAAGTAGCATTTCAAAGTATTTGTACGGATTAAGGTTGTTGGCTTTTGCGGTTTCAACCAGGCTGTAGATCATGGCACTGGCTTTTGCACCATTGTCGGATTCGATTAGGACGAAGTTCTTTCGCCCTAAAGTGAATGGACGGATTGCCTGTTCAGCGGAGTTGTTATCCATCGGGACATCTCCATTGTCAAGAAATGTTCTAAGATACTCTTCCTGGTGGATGCT
>JAGHVF010000013.1 GCA_018064425.1 Candidatus Colinaster equi
ATCTAGATTAGAATAACTAAGATTGTGTAATGCAATTCTACATATTAAAATGTAAAAATTAATGGAGATACATATGTCACATTACGTACTTGGAATTGATATAGGTTCAACTACCGTAAAAATAGCAATACTTAACGAGAATAACACGCTTCTTTTTTCAGATTACAAAAGACATTTTGCCGATATTCAAGGCACTTTATCATCACTTTTACAGGAAGCATATGAGGATTTGGGAAATATTACCATCCATCCGATGATAACGGGAAGCGGCGGCTTAACCCTTGCCAATCATCTTGAAGTTCCGTTTACCCAGGAGGTGATTGCAGTTGCCACTTCTTTGGAGACTTTTGCACCGCAAACCGATGTTGCTATTGAACTTGGCGGCGAAGATGCCAAAATCATTTATTTTGAAAACGGAAATGTTGAGCAACGAATGAACGGAATCTGTGCCGGCGGTACAGGTTCATTTATTGACCAGATGGCATCTCTTCTGCAAACAGATGCAACCGGTTTAAATGAATATGCCAAGAATTACAATTCATTATATACAATTGCTGCCAGATGTGGTGTTTTTGCCAAAACGGATATTCAACCGCTCATCAATGACGGTGCGACTAAAGAAGACTTATCCGCATCAATTTTTCAGGCAGTTGTCAATCAAACAATTTCAGGCCTTGCCTGTGGTAAGCCAATAAGGGGACATGTAGCGTTCTTAGGCGGTCCTCTGCACTTCTTATCAGAGTTAAAGAATGCATTTATACGTACATTAAATCTGGATGACGAACATACAATCGAACTTGATAACTCACATCTTTTTGCTGCAATGGGTTCTGCTCTTAATGCAAAAGATGATTGTTCATATACTTTGGAAGATATGATTGAGAAATTGAGCGGCGGAATCAAGATGGAATTTGAAGTTGAACGTATGGAGCCTCTCTTTTCCAACGAAGCCGAATATACTGCCTTCAACAATCGTCATATGAAAGCTCATGTTGAAACGGCCGATTTGAGTACATATAAAGGTAACTGTTTCTTAGGTATCGATGCAGGAAGTACTACAACCAAAATTGCTCTTGTTTCGGAAGACGGAAAGCTTCTTCACTCATTCTACAGCAGCAATAACGGTAGTCCATTAATGACTGCAATTAATGCAATAAAGGATATATACAAAATTCTCCCGCCGGATGCAAAGATTGTACGTTCATGCTCAACCGGTTACGGAGAGGCGTTGATGAAGGCTGCTTTCTTGCTTGATGATGGTGAAGTTGAGACTGTTGCACACTACTATGCCGCAGCATTCTTTAATCCAAGCGTAGATTGCATTCTTGATATCGGCGGTCAGGATATGAAATGTATCAAGATTAAAAAGAACTGCGTCGATTCGGTCATGTTAAATGAAGCATGTTCCTCAGGATGTGGCTCATTCATTGAGACATTTGCCAAAAGCCTTAACCTTGATGTAAAAGATTTTGCCAAAGCAGCACTTTTTGCTCCGCATCCAATAGATTTAGGTACAAGATGTACTGTATTTATGAACAGTAAAGTAAAACAGGCGCAAAAAGAAGGTGCTACAGTTGCGGATATTTCCGCCGGATTGGCATATTCAGTAATAAAGAATGCGCTTTTCAAAGTAATCAAAGTATCCACCGCATCAGAACTCGGTCAAAACATTGTTGTCCAGGGTGGTACTTTCTATAACGATGCTGTGCTGCGCTCTTTCGAAAAGATTGCCGGCTGCGAAGCCATAAGACCTGATATCGCAGGTATTATGGGTGCTTTTGGTGCAGCATTAATCGCAAGAGAAAAATACTCTTCCGGATACCAAACAACCATGTTGTCGCTTGAGCAAATAAACAACCTTGAATTTGAAACAAGCATGGCCAAATGTAAAGGCTGTACAAACAGTTGCAGATTAACAATTAATCGTTTCTCGGGTGGCAGACAATATATATCAGGTAACAGATGCGAACGCGGTCTTGGTAAAGCAAAAACAAGCAGTGATATTCCCAATCTTTTTGCATACAAATTGAACCGTCTTTTCTCATACGAACCATTGAGTAACTCTGAAGCCGTAAGAGGTAGTGTCGGTATTCCGAGAGTTCTTAATATGTATGAAAATTATCCGTTTTGGTATACATTTTTTACAAAATTGAAATACCGAGTTGTCCTCTCTCCAAGTTCAACTCATAAAACATATGAGCTTGGAATAGAATCAATCCCAAGCGAATCGGAATGTTATCCGGCAAAGCTTGCACATGGTCATATTATGTGGTTAATAAGCCAAAATGTTGATTTCATATTCTATCCGGCTTTATTCTACGAACGTGAAGAATTCCCGGATGCCGGCGACCACTACAATTGTCCGATTGTCACATCATACTCTGAAAATATCAAAAACAATGTCGAGCAAATCGGCCACGGTGATGTTAAATTTATGAATCCGTTCTTGGCATTTACATCTGCAGACATTGTCCTCGATGAATTAAAAAAGACATTTACGGATATCCCGGATTGGGAACTAAAGGCAGCTGTATATGATGCCTGGGCTGAAATGCAAAAAGCTCGATTGGATATTTCAAAAAAGGGCGAAGAGACTCTTCAGTACCTTAACGAGAAAAAAATGCGCGGTATAGTTCTTGCAGGACGTCCATACCATCTTGATCCAGAGATTAATCACGGTATTCCGGAATTGATTACATCATACGGTTTTGCAGTACTTACCGAAGACTCTGTATCACATTTGGCTAATCCGGAAAGACCGCTTACCGCCATGGATCAATGGATGTATCACTCTCGTTTGTATGCTGCCGCAAGCTATGTTAAAACCAATGATATGTTGGATATGATCCAGCTCAATTCATTTGGTTGCGGACTTGATGCTGTAACATGTGATCAGGTAAATGATATCTTATCAGGTTCCGACAAAATATATACCTGTCTTAAGATTGATGAAATAAATAACCTTGGTGCAGCTCGTATAAGAGTTCGTTCTCTTATATCTGCTATCGCTGTTAAAGAAAGAAAAGGTGAAAAACGAACAATTAACTCAAGCGCTATGAATCGTGTTGTTTTCACAGAGGAGATGCGCAAGAATTACACAATAATTTGTCCGCAAATGTCACCAATACATTTTGATATCATGGGACCTGCAATGGCAGCAGCCGGATATAATCTTGTAATTCTTGATAATGATAACAAAACGTCAATTAACACAGGTCTAAAGTATGTTAACAACGATGCCTGCTACCCTTCACTTATTGTTGTAGGTCAATTAATGGCAGCATTGGAATCAGGTAATTACGATCTTGATAAAGTTGCACTAATAATTACTCAGACAGGTGGCGGATGCAGAGCAACCAATTATATTGGTTTTATCAGACGTGCTCTTAAAAAGGCAGGAATGGAACAAATACCGGTAATATCACTTAATCTTGGTGGTATCGAAAGCAACCCCGGTTTTCATATAGGTGCTAAATTGCTCGTTCGTATGGCACTTGCTGTTGCCTTCGGAGATATAATGCAAAAATGCGTATATCGTATGCGTCCATACGAAATCACTGTTGGTTCTGTCAACGAAATGAAAAACAAATGGACGAAATTGTGTGTTGATTTTGTTGCCGGCAAACACATTGGACTGCATAAATTCAAAAAGATGTGTCTTCAGATGGTAAATGATTTTGATAACATTCCTATAAATGATAGCAAGCGCAAACCTCGCGTAGGAATTGTCGGCGAGATATTGGTTAAATACTCTCCTACCGGTAATAATCACTTGGTTGAATTGCTTGAAAGCGAAGGCGCCGAGGCTGTTGTTCCGGAATTATTTGGATTTATGCACTATTGTTTCTACAATCAAATATATAAGGCTGAGCATTTTGGTACATCAAAGAAAGCTGCAAATGTTGCTATGCTTGGAATAAAAGCGCTCGAATATCTTCAAAAGCCGGCAAATCGTGCTTTTGAAAAGAGCATCCATTTTGACAAGTACTGTAAGGTTGATGATTTGATAGAATATGCTTCAAAATACGTATCTATCGGTAATCAAACAGGTGAAGGCTGGTTCTTGGTTGGCGAGATGATTGAGCTAATCCACAGCGGTGCAACAAATATTGTTTGTACACAACCTTTCGGTTGTCTGCCAAATCATATTGTTGGTAAAGGTGTGATTAAAGAAATACGACATACTCATCCGGAAGCAAACATTGTTGCTATAGATTATGATCCCGGTGCCAGTGAAGTGAATCAGTTAAACAGAATTAAGCTTATGCTAAGTACAGCATTTAAGAAGAACAAATAAAAAAACTTCCAATTTTGATATGTTATATCATATCAGATTGGAAGTTTTTTATATAAACATATTTATTGCAAAATAGACAAACGGCGCAACAACAATAATACTATCAACTCTATCCATAATACCGCCGTGTCCCGGAATTAAATTACCATAATCTTTAATTCCAAACTCTCTTTTTATACCAGATGCAGCCAAATCACCAATCTCAGACAACACACCTCCGATAAGGCCAATCAATGCACATTTTACAATTAATGTAACATCACCGATTCCATTTGCATACATTACTATGCCTATTATTGTTGAGCACACAGCAGCTCCCAATAATCCGCCAATACCGCCTTCAATGGTTTTCTTAGGGCTAAGTATCGGTGTCATCTTATGCTTTCCAAGTGTAACTCCTACAAAATATGCTGCAACATCACACCCTGCAGATGCTCCCAATACAAGAAGTAAAAAATAGATGCCATATTCACTGCTTGCATCAATCAAGTATAAGAAGCTTATAAGCAACGGCGCATATATAACACTAAAAATTGCTGCAAAAACCTGAGATGCCTTATATTTGGGAAACGAAAACACATATATTATCAGCTCTGCAATAATGAAAATCACCGCTATCAATGCACAAAACATTACATCTACGTTAACCTTCATCAATAATATTACATAGTAAGCAGCAATCACGGCAAAACCGGCAATCTGTAATAAGCCGATTTTCTTTTCATTGTTGCAAACACCACATGCTTTTGTAAGTTCATAATACGCTATCATAGCAATTGCAAAACAGAATGCACCTAAAGCATAGCCGCCTATAAAAAACACGCAAAATAACACTGCAGCAATAACAGTTCCACTAATAATTCTAGTACGCATACTTAACCTCCAACTATCAGTCACCACATCCTATCATAATAGTATGAGCAAATGCAAGTCTATCTACAGTAAATGAATTGTACCGATATTAACTACATAATTGTAAGAAGCGGTTTTCCGTTTACGCTGCTCCATAGTTTCTCTCTTGCCACGTATTGTTCGTTAAGCCATGCAACAGCCTCTTCTTTTCCTTCCATTGTCAAAGGAAACTCTTCTGATGTCTTTAAGCTTTCTTCTGTTTTAATAAAATTGTACGGTTCGGGCCATACCCAGGCTTTAATATTGTCGTTACACTTTTCCAACCTATAACGCATGCCTGAATATGAACCGGTAAAAACTTCTTTTTTAATAAAATTCAATGAAACTGTCGCCGAATCAATCATATTACTCACCACCAACTTGGAATTATGACTGCTTATGGGCATCCAATACAGAAACAAACCATTTTGCGGTTTCACGTAAATCTTCATCTGTAAATGGTCCCGTATAATTATCACATTCGGGAACAAATGAAGCACTTGTCTCATCTCTGTTTGAAATATTCCACATTATAAAACTTGTATTATTACTATCTAAAAGCTCAATCCATTTATCGGCTTCTTCAGGATTATGTCCTCCGTTACCATCGGCCGAACATGTACCGAATTCAGATACAAAAACAGGTAATCCGTTTGCAACGGCTTCGCTATATATATTGCGTAGTTCATCTCTGTGAGTATTTGCATAAAAATGCAAAACATACATCACATTATTATCTATTTTAATCGGATTGGCGCATGCCTCATCAAGTCTTTGACTCCACACAGGTGTTCCGACCAAAATCACACTATATGGATCATTCTTTCTTATGACAGGAATCACTTCTTCCGCATAGCTCTTTACATCATTCCATGTACAATTCTCATTCGGCTCATTGCAAATCTCATATAAAATATTACCATATGCAGCATATTTTTTAGAAATATAATCCCAAAATTTTAAAGACTCAGCTTTATTAATCTGCGGATTGGAATCTGCCAAAATGTGCCAATCAATAATTACATATAATCCAAGTTCGGTTGCTGCTTTGACGCCTCTGTCAATAACATCAAGAAGCGCCTTCTTGTTATCCTCATCTCCTACACAATATCCGTTTTCTTCAGCCGTATACATTGCAAGCCGAACAATATCTATATGCCATTGTTCCTTCATATACTCAAAGAAATCACGATTAACATACTGAGGATACCAGCTTAACCCATGTGTCGAATATCCGTGTAATACAACCTCTGTTCCGTTATGATCTACCAATCGACCCTTGTTATTAACATGCAAACTACCATGTTTTTCGTATTTTGTCTTCATACTTGTTACCTCATATTTTCTAATATTCATCAATTTCACTTCCCAATAAATATACAAACGGTGAATTCCAATATATTGTCACCTCATTTGTTGAAAAGCTTTGGTCGGAATCTGCATAACACTTGGCAGCAGGTTGTCCCGATAATGTTGCTTTTGCAAAAGGATCTTCCATATTGGCATCCGGGCCTCCAACAACCATTCCGGGAATTGAATATCCTGACGCCATCGACGGTCTATGATGAACATGCATTGGATAAACCGTACCAAATCCCGTCACATAACAATATGACATAGCATTCTGTCCGCATATATAATCAATCTGGCTATATGCAGCCTTCATATACTTCTCATCCTTGGTTATTCTATAGGCATCCAATAACATTCTACCATTATTGACAACCGCCATATTACTGCCCCAGCAATAACCATCTCCAAGTGACACCCCATATCCATCACTATTGCAATTATTCAGATAAATATCGGCGTTCTCAACAATAGCATTCTGCAATAATTCAACATACTTCTTATCCTGTTTACCGCTATCCAAATTAAGGTACGCTCTATTACCGTAACTGCTTACCTGAGCCCAGCCATATCCATGCGCAACATAATTATCAAGTATTGAAGCAATATAATCTTTATATTCTTTATCTCCCGTGCAATCATATAATTCTACTGCCGCAAAATATCTTTCATCCGGGTCACGCATATCAGGATATTCTCCCGTCAAAATATCATCAGGATTCCTGTATCCTTCACCGACAGGACATGTCTCCAAGTATTTCCATGCTTTCTTTGCTGCATCAAGATATTCCTTAGCCAAAGCCTTATCATATTTTGAATATATCTTTGATCCCCAAGCCATAACAGCAGCAAAATCAGCTGTAGCAGTTGCACTGACAGGTGATAATACCATTGTGTCGGTTTCTTTATCCGGCAAAACAAATCCCGGGAAATCATATCCGCTTATCTTATGATAAACACCGCCGCTGTCCTCATCCTGCATCTGCAGCATGAAATCAAGCTCATACTTCGCTTCATCCAGAATATCCGGAATCTTATTTCCGCTTTCCGGTATTCCCATGTTGTCACCGCTTGCCATATCCCATAAGCTCTTACAATCCTCGTATGACATAAGCAAATCTGCCACCGTCACAGCTCCCGGTACTACATATCTTCCATAATCACCTGCATCATGCCATCCGCCCGTGACATGCTTAGTAACATTAGTTCCGTATACAACAGCGTCCTGCATATGACAAGCTTCATGTGCATATCCGGAAACTTCTTCACTACTCAATGCTACTCCGCATCTTTGAGAATATAAAAATCTAAACGATTGTTTAAGCAATTCATCATATACGTCATCACCTATTTTAAACGAATATGATGTTCTTCCGTCGTCAAGGCATAAGGCATACTCGCCTTCATCTGTATATTCGGAAAAATCAGCAATATATACTTCTTCTCCCGCAGCTACACTTTTGATACTATCGGACAACTTACCCTCAAAAACAATGTTGCCATTATTATCTTTAATGCAAAATTCTTCGCCTGCTTGCGAATTCCTTATTATAGCTTTTTTATCAGCATTTTTAAGGAATCCGATTTGATTAATATTTATGTCGCTACTTTTATCTTCAACCTTAGTAACAACCGCTCCCGAATCATTCTTTATCTTTAATGACACATTATCAATGAATATTGTATGCTCACCCAAATCCTCCATACCATCAGGTGTACCGAGATTGAAGCATAATCTCGGAGCCGGATCTGTTCCTTCATTCATTGTGAATGTGTATGTATATGTAGCATTCGTTGTAGATATATTGGTATTTACATCAAAATACGGATGATAATCGCCACCATTAATCTGTAAACGCGCTTCTATATTTCTATCAATTGTCGAATACATATCAAACGAAAACTCGTATTCAACACCTTGAATCAATTCAAAGCCATCATAATATGCCTGTACAGAATAATTTACATTACCGGATTTGTGGATATTTACTTTACCGACTCCACCCGGTGCAACCATATCGGCCATTCCGCCTTTTGCAATATACGTTGCCCATTTTGCCATATCGGAATGAAAATCACCGTTTGCAAGCAAATTATCTCCAAGCTCTGTATCATCAACTTCCGTCGTCTCAACAACTGTATCCGTCTCCGAACTTGTTACAGTCTCTACATCAATTTCCATAGTACTCGTACTTTCGTTCTCATTATTCAATTGTGTTTGCTTTTGACATCCCGAGCAAACAATTGATGCAACCAACAACAAAGCCAAGCCCTTGTGCAATCTATTCATCTACAGTCGTCTCCTTTGTCCCCCAAGTTTCTTCAAATTACTATCTCAAAATGCCTTCATATTCCTGAGGACGTCTGTCTCTAAACAATCCCCATGATAATCTGTCTTTATCTATAGCATCTAAATCAAAAGAAGCGTATATTATCTCTTCTGTATCCGAAGATGCTTTTGCCACAATTGCCCCCGTATTATCTGTAATAAATGAATTGCCAAAGAATCTAAGGCTGCTTGATTGCATACCGTTTTCTTTGCACGGTTCAACTTTTTCAATACCGATTCTGTTAGCTGCTACCACAGGCACAAGATTGGCGGCAGCATGACCCTGCATCACTCTCATCCAGTGTCCGCTACTGTCCACATCAAGTATAGGCTCACTGCCGATTGCTGTTGGATAGAACAATATCTGTGCACCATCAATAGCCATGGCGCGCGCGCATTCAGGGAACCATTGATCCCAACATATGCCAACACCAATTTTTCCAAATTTGGTATTCCATACCTTAAATCCGGTATCTCCCGGTGTAAAATAGAATTTTTCCTGATAAAAATGATCATCCGGAATATGTGTTTTTCGATATACGCCCATAACTGTACCATCGGCATCAATAATCGCTACCGAATTATACAATACATTACCGTCTTTTTCGTAAAAGCTCACCGGAATAACTACCTGTAATTCTTTAGCAAGTTTACTAAAATGTATTACAGCATCATTCTCTTCAAGTGTTTTTGCAAAATCATAATACTCGTAACGTCTCTCCTGACAAAAATACTGTCTCTCAAAAAGCTCGGATAACAATATAATATTGGCCCCATTACGCGAAGCTTCTCTAACCGCCTTATCAGCTTTTTCAATATTCTCATTAACATCACTTGAACATGCAAACTGAATTGCAGCAACTTTTACTTCCATAAATTTATTCCTCATCCAAATAATCGCATTGTAAAATCATACTTGTGGTACCTGTTGCGTAATACAGTGAATATTTCCGCCACCTGCAATAATAGCTCTTGCATAAATCGGAATTATCTGTCGTCCTTTATAGCATTTTGACAAAATACGAATTACCTCATCATCCATAACGTCATTAAATATCGGTACAATAACAGCATCATTAATTATATAGTGATTCACATAACTGGCGGCCAATCTTTCGCCGGGTTCTCTGACGTCTTCACCTTCTTCAAAATCATACGCTTCTACTTCTTCTTTTGTTAGAATAATCGGCTTCTTTGGAATCGGTAATTTAATAACTTCAATCTTACGTCCGCATGCATCGGTCTCTTGTTCAAGCACCTTCAAATCAGCGACACTTCTGTCATATTGTGGATCATTTTCATCATCGGTCCAAGCAAGCAAAACCTTTCCCGGTTCAACAAATGTGCAAATATTATCAACATGCCCATCCGTCTCATCATTATATATTCCATACGGCAACCATATGATTTTCTTGACGCCCAAGCTTTTCTTTAGTCTATTCTCAATTTCCTCTTGGGATAAGTTACTGTTTCTTCCCTTACTTAAAAGGCACTCTTTTGTAGTAATCAAAGTACCTTCTCCGTCAGCATGTATCGAACCGCCTTCTAAAATGAAATCAGTGGCATCTATACAATCATCATCAAGCATCTTGCACATATTAGATGCGACACATATGTCATTTTCATAATGAGCATATAAGCCGTTATAAGTACCGCCCCATGCGTTGAATCCCCAATCAATACCGATTCTTTTTTTACTATGTGTATCAAAAACGAACGTTGCTCCGGTATCTCTTGCCCATGCATCATCATTTTCGCATTCGACAATATATATTTTTTCAAACAGTTCTTCATCTATTTGAGTTGTCGCACCTTTAAGCATCCACTGCGCATTACAAAATGATTCTCTGTTTGCCAATACAACAACATCTTCACGCGGTGCAATAGCGGCAACCAATTGAACATATGCATCATATATATCATTCAAGTCGCGTCCCCACGACCCCGGTCGCCATGGCCATATCAAAAATGTCGCATCATGAGGCTCGAACTCACCCGGCATTCTATACATACCGCTATCTAAATTATCCCAATCTACCTTTAAAGTCTTCATATCCAAAATCACGAATTATTTTACAATTTTTATCAGCATCCATCACGGCAATCGAAGGTAATCCAATACCGTTAAACGTATTGTTCTTAACAAACGAATAAATGGCCATATCTTCAAAAATCAACTTATCGCCAATCTTTAACGGCTCATCAAATGAATAGTCACCAATGATATCTCCCGACAAACAGGTATTGCCTGCCAACCTGTATGTATGTTTCTTCTCACCAATCGCACCGGCGCCTATTATCCCGGGAGTATACGGTACTTCAAGCACATCAGGCATATGACATGCCGCAGATGCATCCAATATGGCTATATCCATATCATTGTGAACTATATCTAACACTTCACTTACCAGATATCCGGCATTAAGCGCTACAGCTTCACCCGGTTCGAGATATACCGCAACATTATATTTTTCTTTAATTCCGTTAACCAGTCGAATTAGAAGTTCTCTATCATAATCATCTCTTGTAATATGATGACCGCCGCCCATATTTATCCATTTAAGCTTATTCAAATATGAACCGCATTTTTCTTCTATCGCTTCAAGAGTAATCTGAAGTGCGTCTGCGTTCTGCTCACACAACGTATGAAAATGAATGCCATCAATCAAATCAAGTATTTCATCATCAATATCACACGCTCTTATTCCCATTCTTGATTTGGGTGCACATGGGTCATACATCTCATGTTCATTCCCTGTTTTGCATTCCGGATTAACTCTGATTCCGATACTTATCGTTCTGCCCGTTTCCTCGCTAACCTGATTAATAATCTTTTGCCCACGAATTAATTGCTCTTTGGAATTAAAAATAATATGGTCGCAGATTTTTGCAATCTTAAGTAAATCTTCTTGTTTATATGCAGGTGCAAAAATGTGATTCTGCGGTATCTTATCACATCCTGACGACAACGCCGGACACACCATTTCCTCATATCCGAGTCTTGCCTCATAATAGCCGCTTGCAGTAACACCACTAATATATTGCCTGATTAAATCATACTCAAAAAAGCCGGCAAAACATTTTTGCGCCAATAGCACATGTGCTCCGGTTTGCTTTTCGATATCCTGCAAAATCTCAAGATTATTTATTAATTTCTTTTCGTCAATAACATAGCAAGGAGTAGAAATCTCTTCAATCTTCATATTAAATCCACTATTCAACAAGTACGGGATCTGTCACTACCTTCCATGGTAAGCCCCACTTATTTAAAGCCTCCATATACGGATCGGGATCAAATTCTTCAACGGTAAATACACCGTCCTTTTTCCACAATCCCGACACAACCATCATAGTACCAATCATAGCCGGCACACCGGTTGTATATGAAATAGCCTGTGACTGTACTTCTTTATAACATTCCTGATGATCGCATACATTATAAATATATATACTTCTCTCTTTACCGTCTTTAATACCGGTATAAATACATCCGATATTGGTCTTTCCTACAGTTCTTGGTCCAAGTGTTGCAGGGTCCGGAAGTAATTCCTTCAAAAACTGAATCGGTACTATATCATGGCCTTCATATTTTATCGGAGTTGTAGACAACATACCTACATTCTCCAAGCATTTCATATGTGTAAGATAACTCTGTCCAAATGTCATAAAGAATCTGATACGCTTTACACCGGGAATATTCTTGGCAAGAGACTCAATTTCTTCATGATGCAGCAGATACATATCCTTCATGCCGACTTCAGGAAAATCATATTCTCTTTTAATACTCATAGCCGGAATTTCAACCCAATGACCGTTCTCCCAATATGAACCGGGTGCCGATACTTCTCTTAAATTAATCTCCGGATTAAAATTAGTAGCAAACGGATAACCATGATCACCGCCATTACAATCAAGAATATCTATCGTATGAATCTCATCAAAATAGTGCTTATATGCATATGCCGTAAAAACGCTTGTTACTCCCGGATCGAAACCTGTACCGAGAATGCCTGTTATACCTGCTTCTTTAAACTTATCCATATATGCCCATTGCCATGAATAATCAAAATAAGCACTAAATCCAAGTTCTTTACAACGTTTATCGTATATCGGACGCCATTTTGGGTCCTCAATATCTTCCGGCTCGTAATTGGCCGTATCAATATAATCAACCTTGCATTCAACACAGGCATCCATAATTGTCAAATCCTGATAAGGAAGTGCCAAATTGAGCACCGCATCCGGCTTATATGCCTTTATTAACTGCACAAGTTCATCTTTGTTATCTGCATCAACATGTGCTGTTGTTATCTTTGTCTTGGTATTTGGTGCCAGTTTTTCCATTAATGCTTTACACTTGCTCTCTGTTCTGCTGGCAATCATTATTTCATTAAAAACTTCACTGTTTTGACAACACTTGGTAATTGCAACACTTGCAACACCGCCACAACCAATAATAAGAACTCTAGCCATTTTGTTTCTCCTTATCTTTATCCTTAACTTTTACCTCTTTAAGTCTGCCTTCTTCTTCCTCAAGTAAATCTTCAACATATTTTGGCAACATAAAAGCACCGACATGAAGATTTGTAGTGTAATACTCCGTTGTTATCTTACGCTTCTTCCATTTTTCCGGATTGAAATCATTTAACGGATGATACTTTTTACTTGCAAAACCAAATAACCAATAACCTGCCGGACAAGTAGCTATATGTGCCTGATAAACACGACTCACAGGGAATATTCTGTATACTTTACGATGCATACTTCTGCATGCTTCTTCATCACCATCATAGAATGGGCTACCATGCTGATATACCATTATTCCGTCATCTTTCAATGCCTTATAGCAGCTTCCGTAAAATTCTTTTGTAAAAAGCCCCTCTTCATGTCCGAAAGGATCATTGGAATCATTAACAATGATGTCATATTTATTCTGCACGCTTCTAAGGAAATGAAGTCCGTCCTGATAATATATATGTACACGCGGATCATCAAGTCCCGCAGTCTGCTCCGGGAAGAATTTCTTACAAGTCTCTACCATTACCTCGTCCGGCTCAACCAAATCAATTGACTCTATCTCCGGATATTTTGCAAAGCATGTTGCGACACCGCCGTCACCACCACCGAAAATAAGTACATTTTTTACCTCGGGATGAACTGCCATCGGAACATGCGTCACCATCTCATCATAGATAAATTCATCAGCTTCCGAGAAAACTATTTCACCGTCGGACACAAGCATTTTTCCAAATTCTTTAGTTTTTATTACATCAAAACGCTGATAATCGCTTGTAACCGAATATAACTGTCTGTCTGTTCTGATAGACAACTTCACATCCTGTGTATGTAATTCAGAAAACCATAATTCCATCGCATTTCTCCATCAAACTATTCTATAACATTAAGATAATCCGCATGTAAATCCTCTGTTCCCTGTAATGAACAGCCCTTATTACGTGCATATAAAATGTAATTGATTATTTTGTCCGTTATCAATTCTCCGGGAGCCAAAATTGGAATTCCGGGTGGATAACACATAATAAATTCTCCGCATATTCTGCCCGAAGTTTCTTCAATCGGTAATCGCTTCTTGGGGCTGTAAAATGCCTGTTGCGGAGACATTACGACTGTCGGTTGAATATAATCGCCCGAAAAAATCGGCGTCGAATCCTTTTCGTACAGTCTCTTTATATCTGCAAGTGCTCCGACAAGTCTCTCAATATCGCGAATTCTATCACCTATTGAAATATATGCTAAGATACTTCCTATATCACCGAATTCAATTTGAATATCATATTCATCACGAAGTAAGTCATACACCTCAATACCGGTAAGACCGATTCCTTGTGTATATACCGACAACTTGGTCACATCATAATCATATACACTGTTACCGTTTACAAGTTCTTTACCATAGGCGTAATATCCACCGATTGCATTTATCTCCGCTCTTGCATATTCGGCCATATTCACTACCTTTTCAAAACTCTCTCTGCCTCTGAGTGCAAGATTTCTTCTTGATATATCCAAACTTGAAGTAAGCAAATATGATGCACTGGTAGTCTGTGTCAAATTGATAATCTGTCTGACATAGTCGGCATTAATACCGTTATTTGTAAGTAATAACGAACTCTGTGTTAATGAACCGCCTGACTTATGCATTGATACAGCCGACATATCTGCCCCGGCTTTCATAGCGTTGATTGGCAAATTGTCTCCGAAATACAAATGCGTACCGTGAGCTTCATCAACCAACATTTTCATTCCGTATTTATGAACAAGCTCTGTTAATTCGCAAAGATTAGAACATATACCGTAATATGTCGGATTATTAATAAGTACCGCAACAGCATCCTTGTTCTCCTGCAATACTTTCTCCATTTGTTCAATTGTTACACCCAGAGCAATTCCTATCTTCTGATCGGTCTTTGGCTCAACATACACAGGCACTGCTCCGCACAAAACAAGTGCATTAATTGCGCTCTTGTGAACGTTTCTCGGAAGAATGATCTTATCTCCGGTCTTACAATTGGCTAAAATCATACTTTGTACCGAAGATGTAGTGCCTCCCACCATCAAAAATGCATGTTCCGCTCCAAATGCCTCGGCCGCAAGTTCCTCAGCCTCTTTGATAACGCTGACCGGATGGCACAAATTATCCAACGGTTTCATCGAATTGACATCCAGGCTTACGCACTTCTCGCCTAACAATTCAACCAATTCCGGATTGCCTCGTCCTCTTTTATGTCCCGGCACATCAAACGGTACCACTCTTTTCTTTTTTAGTTGCTCCAAAGCCTCATATATTGGGGCTCTTCTTTGTCTTTCAATATTCACATTCATCCTCTAAAAAAAATGATGGCAAATGCCATCATTTAATTAAAAATTGCTAATAAAAAATTAGCATAAACGTGCTGTTTAGTCAATAAAAAGTAACCTATTTGCAATATGTTTTACCGTTAATTTCTCTATCAGGTATTTAATGGTTTCCATTTTTTCAAAAGCGTAACATATTTGATTGCATTAATTACGGCTCTTACAAATTCATCAGATAAAACAGCAACAAATACACCGACTATTCCCCAATTGAGTACAAGTACAAAAATGCATGCTAATCCAATAACAAAACAAGTACCAAACATCTGTGTAACAAACATCCATCTTGTGTCACCGTATCCTCGAATACCGTTTCCAATAATGATATTCATTGCTTTACCAAACAGATTACATCCCATAATCAGCATATACACCGAGCTTGATGCAATAACCGTGCTATCCTGCGTAAACAATGACACTATCTTGTCCGGAATGAATATACACAAAAGTAATACAACGAAGGCAGTCACAGCTGAAATGGTATATGCAATAATAGCCGTAGCCTTAAAACCTTCTTTATCATTTCTTCCGCGTGCCTCGCCCGAGAGAGTCACTGTACCGTTGCCGATTCCACCGATTACGACAACCGCAAAAACTTCAATGCTAAACACTGTTGTATATATTCCGGCAGCTTTATCATTAATCGTATTAAGTAATCTGATCAACATCAGATTACCAAAATTCCATGCAAAATCCTCCAAAGCCGTATTCAATCCCAATCTAAAACCTTTAATGTAAGAACCGAGTCTTGCTTTCAGAACACTTCCAAAAGATGGCTTTGTCTTCAAATCCTTGCTACGTATATATATTGCCAACGCATATATGCTGCCGGCATACTCTGCTATAGTTGTGGCTATTGCAGCACCCTTAATTCCCATGGCCGGACATCCGAAATGTCCAAAAATCATAATCCAGTCCAATATAACATTTAATCCCGATCTGATAATTCCATATGCCACAAGCGGCTTTGTATTTCCGGAAGTCTGGAATATTACACTGAATGAAGCGCCGAATCCCACAATCAAAAAAATAGGTGCATAGTATTTTGTATATGCAAGGCAAAGTGGCATCAACTTATCCGAAACCCCCATTATCCTAAATATACCTTCCGATCCAAAGAACCATATAAAAAATAAAATTGTCGGGATAACATTATTCCATTTAATCAATGCTCCCGCATATTCTTCAATATGTTCTTCATCTCCTGAGCCTACAGCTTGGCTAATAAGAATGGACGCACCCATAACAACAGAAAAGCAAAATGACATAGTAGTCCACATCGTTGATGTGCTATTGCCAATTGCGCTCATATACATGTCATCAAGTCTGCCTAAGAAAATACGGTCAATAATTGTCTGCAATTGCGATATGATATTACTTAAAATAATCGGCACTGAGATAACCAATAATTTTGATAAATTTTTTCTGTAAATTGTCTTCATATAAATCACCTACCCATTATCAGTATATGCTTTGATATACTACTCATCAATACTACTTCTTGCCAATCTTATACAATATTTGACATCTTTAATTACATTATTTTTTATGTACATTTCATGACTATTGTTTGTATGTTATATCATATTTTTTCATTAAAATCTTTCACTATTGAGTACTATTTATCATCTTGTAGCAACAATTACACTGAAATATATTAGCAATATAGTTATGCATAATTAAATACTCGATAAATTCAAGGAGGAAAAATAATGAATACCACATATAATCAAAGTAGAGTTCAAAACGCATGGAGTATTTGGAGTGTAATTGCACTAATTATATGCATTGCAATACCATTAATTGTCGGAGCAATATCAGCATTCCTTACAAAAGACGCTATGGTCACTTTCAACGCAATGAACAAGCCGCCGCTTGCCCCGCCGTCATGGCTATTTCCGATAGCTTGGACAATTATCTATGTACTTATGGGTATTGCAAGTTTCCTGATATATCAATCTTCAAGCGAAGAAAAATATATGGGACAAATCATATATATAGTTCAGCTGATTTTCAATTTTGCATGGAGTATCATTTTCTTCAATTTGGGAGCATATGGTTTTTCATGCGTATGGCTTGCAATACTTCTGATTATGGTAATTGCGCTAATAATGAACACAGCACAATATTCTATTCCCGCTATGGTTATGCTTATCCCATATGCAGTATGGTGTTGTTTTGCGATGTACCTAAACATAGGTGTTGCAATAATGAACTAAAAAATAAAAGCAGTTGTGATTTACGTAACCGCACTTCACAACTGCTTGCAATAATCAAAATATCAAATCATTCACTGTACTTCTTATAATTTGCATCAATATAATCCGCATAGCTGTTAACCTGCATCTGTTCTCTTGCAACATTCATTTTTTTAAGATATTCATTGCTCTTTTCAATATCTCCGCTATACTCATATGCATATTTATAAAAAGCCGATTCCGTATATTCTCCAAGTGCTACCGCCAATTTCGTATATTCATCACTTTTTATATGTGCTCCGGTTGTATAATTGGCAACGTTTTCAACGATTTCAAACGGTCTGACATTCTCAATACCATACACGGTAATATTATTAAGCATACTTTTTCCGCTTGGTGCTGCATCCAATTTATTATTAAAATATATACGCGAAAACAGCATCCCCATTGAAATAATCAAAAGAATTGTTGCAATTATCAGCAGGATTGTCGAACCGATATCCGACCAATTTACTATTTTGTTATTTTCATCATTACTATTTACTATACTATTCATCATATGGCCAATTCTCCATCAACATGCCGATTCTATCATTCTTTGTAATACTATCAAAACTTTCCATCTGTTCCTTTGTCAGCTTAAAAGTTGCCATAATCAGCACTTTTGTTTGCTCAATACAAGAATCAATGCACTCCATATGTCCATTATCACTATCGTCTATCTGTCTTTGTGATTCAGCATAATTTTGCATGCAATCATAACTTTCAATAATTGACTCGCAATAGTTTTCTTTATCTCTTACAGCATTTTCCATATATTCAGGATATGTTATCTCCATCAAATATGAATCAACATATTCATAAAACATGCATACATTATATACATTCAGGCAATCACCAAAATCAGACACATTATTCAAATGATTATTTTCAAACCAATGTTTAAGTAGAATATAGTCTCTGCTTTCTTCTAACTCAGCATATTCTGCTCTATATTGTTCAACATCAGCTTTTACCTTCGCTTCTTTTATTGATTCGCCCAAATCATATTTTTTGCTGAAAAGGAACGCAATAATAGCGGCTGCACCAAGCACCATACTGATCGCGAATTTGACCCACGCACCTGTTGTCTTTCTTGTGCTTTCAAGTACTTCTTTTTGCGTTTCGCTAAACTCTTTGCTGTATCTTTCCATTTCCTCCCTATGCTCTTTATAAAAGGGATTGGGAGTTCCGCAACTTGGGCAAACCTTATAATCAATCTGCAATAAATATCCACAATTCTTACACTTCATCTTAACACCTACCTAAACATATCACTATGCGCATCAACATAATCCGATACTTTTTGGGGATCGACATAACCAGTGTCGCCACAGCATGCCGTATTCATTTTATCCAATTGTTCCATCGTTATATCGTAACGTTCAAGCACTTTATCCCTCTGGATATCTGCTTCTTTTAGAACAATTTCATAATCTTCCTCAGGCATATCTGTACCCATATAATCACCATTATAATAATAGAGAATATCAAACATCAGTTGATGAAGCGCAAATGATTCATCTCTGCCGACTTCAATGTCTTCTTCCAAACTCTTTCCCCAATATCTCAAATCATAAATTTGTGTTATTACAAAGTTATGTTCCCAGTTGTAAAATGCGCCGTAATCTTTATCGTCACTAAGTTTGGCAAAGTAATCCACCAATCCTTCGATATCACCGTCCTCATACATCTTATCAAGCTCGGATAAATGTTCATCATTCCATTTTGCAACTTCTATCGGATCTGATTCATATATTCCAAGTTCAGCATAATGTGCATTATTTCTTCCGTAATAAAGCATCTGAATAAAAATGCCAATCCCCACTGCACATATAACACAAATAATCGTAATTAAAATAATCTTATAACTTCTTTTTCTTTCCTGTTTAATTAACTGTGCCTGTTCATCATCTAACTTGGAAAGATTTGTCTTGATATTATCCATATCTTCCATATACTTTTCTTCGGCACCATATGGATTAATATATCCGCAAAACGGGCACTTTTCTTCATGAATATCAAATTGTGCCCCACAGTTATCACATTTCACCAATGTATTATTGAAAAACTCTTCTTCCATGACAATCTCCATAAATCCAAAAATCCCAATTTTATATTTTCACATCATAGTATGGCCCTTCTTGTTTCATCTCACCACGCGATTCTTACCATTTTCCTCCGTTAACTGTTCACTACAGTGATAATTTCTTTATTGTTTCAAATAAAACATTCTTATCAATCGGTTTCGCTACATGTGCATTCATACCTATCGCTAAAGATTTCCGGATGTCTTCTTCAAAAGCATTAGCCGATAAAGCAATAATTGTCACTCTGTCTCCACTCGGCAATGCGCGAATCATCTTGGTTGTTTCGTATCCATCCAAATCCGGCATTTGAATATCCATCAAAATAATATCATAACAATCCACACCATTCTCTTCTATCGCTTTCACCGCCGCCATACCGCCTTCGGCTGTATCTACAATCATTCCTGCATCTTCGAGGATTTCGACTGCTATTTCACGGTTCATCTCATTGTCCTCAACCAAAAGGACTTTTTTATTTTCTAAGCTAAACTTTTCCTTATTAAATGTATTTGCCTTGTTATCATCTTCATATTTTTGTATAGCATCCTCAGTCATAACACGCATAGGCATCTCAACCGTAAAAGTCGAGCCCACATTTTGTTTGCTTTTTACGCGAATACTTCCACCTGCAAGATCAACAATTCTTTTTACAATAGATAATCCCAGTCCGGCACCCTGCATTTTTGAAACAGTTGACGTTTTTTCTCTTGCAAACGCTTCAAACAAATGTTGTTGGAATTCTTCGCTCATTCCGATTCCATTATCCTCGACATCAAACCTAAAGATTACCTTTCCGTCAATCTCAGGGCTAATCTGATTAACTCTGAATCGTACTCTTCCGCCGGCAGCAGTATATTTTAAAGCATTAGATGTCAAATTAATTAATACCTCATTGGCATGAAGTTCATCAATATAAACATATGGATTGGTAATATCTCCAACTTCAGTCTCAAAGTCAACATTCATCGTATCAGCCAAAGAACTGCTCATATGATTCACGTTCTCAATCAACTTTCTAATATCTAACGGTTCATTAGATATCTCCAGCTTATCCGATTCGATACGACTCATCTCCAGAATATCATTTATAAGATCCAACAAATGACTACCGGCAAGCTTGATTTTCTTCAAACTGTCATCTACTTTTATCTGATTATCTCGATGTTGGATAGCAACATCGGTATATCCCAAAATAGCATTCATCGGTGTACGTATATCATGTGACATATTGAACAAAAATGCCGTCTTGGCACGGTTTGCAGACTCAGCAGCATATCTGGCTGCTTCAAGTTCCCGGCGATCTTTCATCTCCTTACGAACTTCACTATCCACATTCTTCATACCCGCAACAACTTTCGTCGGTTTACCGGATTCATCTCTGAGAGGCACAAAGCATAACTGATAATAGAAAAAGTCTCCTGACGGATTAATAATACGAAAATTAACAATCTGTGTCCTGTTCTCATTGTTCGCCTGCACTACCTTCTCTCTTCTGGTTTCTGCATAGAACTGCTCTCTGTCATCAGGATGCACAAAACGCAACATTTTATCCAGTTTTCTGCTAAAGAGTTCCTCATTAGCGGTATCCTCATCAATCAATGTTGCCAAACGTTCAGTCAAACGTCCACGTATAAGTACCCTGTCATCGTGCTTATCATCATTTGTAATTTCAACAATTGTAATACTGTCATACTCCGTTGCAAGTGCACGCATATACGCATCTTCTCGCACCTTCTGTTCTACTAGTGAAGAAATATCTTTTACATTTGTATATGCGATTATATCTCCCTCCTGATTACGTATCATTGCAACACTGCGTCGTAACCATGTATGCTTGCCTGAAAACGTCTTTGCCTCATAATCATAAGTAACATCCATCATTCCTTTGTTAAAGGCTTCAAGTAAACGATTAGTATCCGTACCATCCAAAAAATCATCATGATTTGCAGTTACATATTTTTCGTTGCAGTTTTTCTGATACTGGCTATAACTACACGGCAGTTCAAGATCAATCATATCCTTGAGTGAAATTTCATTTCCGTCATCATCTTTCCAAACACCGTAATACAGTTCATCCTTGCTTAAATTAACCTCCAACGCAATCAATGCATCCGAAAGAATTGCTTGTTTATAATTGGAAAGCCGACTTGCTGCTTCATCCTGTTCATCTCCAACAACATAAACATGCAAAACACAACTTCCTAAAAGGCAGCCAAGTGCATAAAACGGCAATAAAGGATACTTCTCCTGGAAAATTATGGCTATAAGCATAATCAGACTAAAGAAGAATATTGCAAGATAACGTCTTCTGCTCGTCCCCTCAGTTTTTAATGCATCAATCAAAGTTACCAGACTTGAAAATGCAAACATTGTAATCTGTACCCACAGCGCAATATATCGAACCGGTCCGGCTACATAGGCGTCATTAGCATCAAACCAAAAGAAACATGGCATAAAGAAATTAATAATCAGGAAAATGATTTCCAAAGCAAAAAAGATTCTACCCAAAAGATTGAATAATTTACTTTTCCAATCTTTCATTCCCAAATAATCTACAAAATACCTATAGAAACACACAATAATTAATGACATCGCAACATAATAAACAGTGGTATCTATAAATAGCAGAGATATCCAGTTTAATCCTGCAAAAATCCCCCATAATGCATCGGTTATGTAATATATCAGCATAGAAAGCATCAAACTATGATAAATCTTTCCCGCCTTTCTTACATAATTGCTTTCAGGTATAAACATTACTTTGTAGTTAATGATAAGCTGTATTGCAATAGCAATAAGTCCTATGACCGAATACATGTAATCCTGCATTTTCTATACCTTTCCGAATTGACTATTGATAACAATGTCTCCGTTACTGCTTTTTACAATGTAAAATGGCCTCCTACCCCGTCCCCGAGGGAGCCCCCGGTGTTCACATATCGGAAAGACGACCTTCTACAAATTTGCATACATGTTCAAAAGTTCCTGCATTCATAGCGTTTACCGTATCCCATCCGTTATTTTGACCGGAGCACATAAATCCATTGCATTTCGAAAGCATATATAATGCATAGAAATAATTAATGTTTGTTTCAATAACGCGCTTATCATATTCCTCTTCCGAATACAATTCTTTCTCAAGTTCATTAATTACTTGACCTTTATGAAATTCGGCTACGGTGTGTCGTTCCTGAGCAATTGCAATAACCTTTTTGCCAAACAAATCTCTCATTTGATTGAGAATATCCTGATCCTCAGTTGCCAAAACAATTTTTTCATATCCGTAATCATCTATCCATTTATGAATAGCCGGAGCCATCTCTTCAACTGTGGCCTGTGCTCTTGCCCCGTCTAACCCCGTTGATTTATAATCAGTACCTCTGATAAGAATTCCAAGTGCCTTTTTGTCTCCAACGACCGCTTCAACATATTCGTCAAGCTCATTTACAAAACGATCCACCAACATATCTTTACTCATAACAGAAGGTATATTATAGAATCTCCATGTTATAAATAAACCTGCCGTATTTTCTACAACAAGAGTATTCTCCTTTGTACTATCCGAGACAACATCAGAAATGTTAAAATACTCTTTCAAGTCATTTACTTTGAACTTACCAATTGTGTCATGATTGTATATCAACTTTAACCCGCATTGTCGTGCAAATTCTTTATAACAAGAAGTGTTAATTAATATACCACCAATCCCCATAAGTGATTTCCCTACAGGATTTTCCAGATACTTTATCTGGGATTTTTTTCTTCCTTTTAACAAATCCTGCATATAAAAAGCAGAATTAAACATCAAAATATCACTTATCTTATTTGTGGATGCTCCTTTTGTAAATCCCCTTCCGAGTGCACCGACTAAATATAGTGTTTTATCCGTTATCTGTGGCATTTGTTCGATATGAAGTCTTTCAGATGGTTCCACAAACCATAAGACACGAGGATCCATAAAATAGACATGGCTATCGGTATACTTTAAAATAATTCTTGTCATCACAATGCTATACTCTGTAAGTTTCATACATATGTACTGACTATAAGCATTAAGGAACTCAGTATCAATAGAATCTTTATCATTCTCATCATACTCAATATATTCCGGAGTGACTTTACCGATATATGCCGGAATCTTATCTCCATACCACTCTGTATTACCTTTATAGAGGATATCATAATCCTGTCCTTTATCGTTGTGAACATGATAATATCTCTCGCCATCTTTAAGGGCTTCAAGGAAAATATTACTGCAATGTTCTAACGTCTTTGCCTCAATACTACTATTGTATTCTTCTACAACAAACATACTATACCTTCTCCGTTTCTATTGTATCTTCTATGTGATATGCGGCTCCGCGAGGAATTCGCGAAGCCGCATATATGCATATATATCAAATGTGGATGTCTACTTATTTATAGCGATTCGCTGCGGAAGCACTACTGTATACCTTGACCCCTTTTCAATATCACTATCGATATGAAGTTTACCATGCATTCTCTCAATCATACGCTTTGCAATTCGTATTTTGAAATATCCGCCTTTGAAAATCTCTTTATCCCATTTCGAGGCTTTTGTATTAAACTGCAAAAGCTTCCTAACGGTATCTCTGCTCAATCCCCTTCCGTTATCTTCAACCGAAATGATAATATTCATATCTTCAGTTTCAATTCTTCGTCCGGAAATTTTAACCGATATTGCCCCATTTTGCGTATTTTCAATTGATTGGCATATAAGATTAATCATAATCTGCCTCAACAATTCCGGCGCCCCAATCAGCCTATCGGGAATTTCCGGAGCAATATCATGTGAAATAGAATTGGCTGTATCCTTTATGGCCGGCATCATAATATTTTGAACATCACATACCAGGTCCTTAATATTGTACTCCTGTGTCTTAACATCATGCGCAGTTTTTCCCAAAGAATTGAATTCAAAGACATTATCAATGACAGAACAAACAATTTCACTATAGCCGTTGACATATTCATGCAATTCGGCATATTCATCATCAACATCCGTTAAATCAAATGATTTATTCTTTTCAAGCAATTTTTCCATAGGGACACAAACTTCCCTGGCTATTTCGGAAATCAATGTCTCATTAATCTCACTTTGATAATCAAATTCCCCTCTGACTGCTTCAAGTAATTCGGTTGTTTTAATAAGGCGTTTATAATCAGGTGTCTCTAACGACAACATCATAACAAGCAGTGAGATTGCAAACCCAAACGGCATCATCATAATATTGGGGGAAATGAATTGAACAATAACCGAAACTGTTGTACATATCATGTATGCAAAAATCGGCAGGCACTTTTTTCGTTCAATTTTATGTCTCTCTTGAATTAATCGGACTACTGTAAGAATAAAATAGTATACCGGATAATAATATATAATCACGATTAACGGTCCGTATGAAAAATATCCATATTTTCCACCGGCAAAAAGAATATTTCCATAGTAATTAGCCACCAGGCACTCGAAACAGAAAATGAACGGAAAATAAGTAACAACATAGTAGCTGACCGTTCGCTCAAATATAATGCCCAAGTATTCCACTATGTATCGGTAAAATATCATTATCGTAAACGCAGACACAAAATAGTAGAATGAACATGTAAATTTCACCACTCCTCTTGGAGCCCACGCTATCTCTCCGTCTAGCATCATTGAGCTCAATATATCAACTATGCCAAGTAAAAATGAAGAATGCAACAGCATAATGAACAGACGACTGCTGTATTTATCATGCGAATACTGCACTCTCACATATATCATCTCCAAAAGCATAATAATGACTGCTACTATGTCGAAGTCCAAATTATATCTTGTTATCATATAAATGTTCTCCTAAGGATACCTATCGTGCCCTTCTCTCGTGCCTTTTATCCTTATAATACTCTTCTTTGTCGCTATACATTGCCTTATCCGCCAATTCCAGAAGTTCTTCAACAGATACATCCAAATAATCCTCACCTCTGGCAACACCTATTGCAACGGACAATTTATCCGAATATTTCAATTCACATTCACCGGTTTTGCTTCGTATCTGTTTAATACATTCCTGAACATCATCAAGTGGCTCGGTAATAATTATTGCAAATTCATCACCGCCAATTCTAAAAGCTCTTCCGTGATTTCCATACAAATTATGGATTGTCTTGGCAGTCTTTATTATTAGCTCATCACCTGCAGCATGCCCCTTTTCATCATTTACCTGTTTAAGACCATTCACGTCAATAACCACTATTGAAATGTCAGCGACCGTTCCATGCGATTTAATTTCCTCAATCATCTCACTAAATGCTCGTTTGTTGTAGATGCCTGTCATCGCATCAGTCTCCGAATCTGCCTTAAATATCATCGTCTCTGTTTCCTGATATTTCATGGCAACACTGACAAATATAACCATAATAATGAGTGCAATCAGTGTCGCGCACAGATTCTTCATAATAAGAGTCTGCATTTCATCAATCTTCTCGGGACTTTCTACGCATAAATACCAATCATACTCAGGAATATACTTAACAACCAAATATGCCCCCGAGCCAAACAGTTCATATTCATATCTTTGTGAATAATCATAATTATCAATATATGGTTTAAAGAGCGAATCTATATCCGTGCCAAGTCTGGTATTATCTCCGCTAACCTGTATTACACCGTTTTTATCTGTAAGTACAACCGTAAGATCATACTTTTCCTCAAGAATACTGATATCACCTTCCAATGCTTTCAACGTATGGCCAACACCGCAAACACCGATAAATCGTCCGTTAGTATCAAGCATACGAATATTGTTATATACCGTTATACGATTCTCATTTGCCTGATCATTATCGACATTAAGTTCCATTTCCTTGCCGCTTAATTCAAAATTGGAATACCATATATCATCTTCACCTTTCAAATCAAGGACCTTCATTCTTCCATATTCGGTAAAGTATTCATGTGTACAGTCAATTACAAGGAAAGCCGTATCATATCCAAATTGTCTCTTCAATTCTTCAAGATACCGACCTACATATGCAGATGCTTCTTCCTCAGTATAATCATCTCTATCATTAATAAAATCTCGTATAAACGAATTATTAATTGTCTTTGAAATACTGACCGAATCGGCAAAGGAATCCGTAATATCACTTTCAAGTTCCTCAATGAAAAGTTGTGCCTCTTTTGAATTGTTTTTTTCAAAAAGCTCACTGATTGAAATAATAGAACTAAATGTAGAAACGCCAAAAGAAATAAGTATTACCACTGTTACAATTATTACTACTGTACGAGTTTTCATATTCTCCACCTATATAATGCTAGCTTTGCAATATATGTCTCTATAAGTTTTTTCCATTATAACATCTATAATCATTTTAATAAAGCAATAATTGGCAACAATTTAGTCAAAAGTTAGATAATTGTTCTATTCGGAAGATACTTTCTCGAAATACATATGTCCTCTGACAATTATCAATAAAATGTGTTCTGTTCTCTATCATAGTATCCGGGAGATTTATTCCGTTCTGTCTTCCGATTTCAAAACACTTTAACATCCACGCCATATTTTTTGCCAGATTTCTCATTGTTTGCATAACCTCAAGGTAAACAAGCATTCCAACATACATAAGTAAAAAAATACCAACCGCTACAATCATAATTTTCTCCATATATATAAAAAGCACAGCCGTAGCTGTGCACAAAAAACATATACTTGTGTAAAAATGACAATGCTTTTTATATCCGTTTGAATCATCTTTTCCTACAAATATGCACTCACCAAAATCAATGTCCACAAGACAATTCCGATTGTAGCAAGCACCAATGCCAGAATTGCCGGCCACTTATGCGCCTTTGGATTTTGCTTTAGTGAAACACTTGCCAATATTATCTGAATAATCGGAACAATATCCATTCCCAAGACGAATAAAATCAACTGAGGCACCGTAACACTATTAAATGCATTCAGTTTTATCATATATATAACAAATACAACAGCGGCGAGAAAATAACCCGGTATCGCCAGAATTGCCGCTATGACTCCTTTTGTGTCCCACGTCTTTTTTACTTTATTTTCCATCACATTCCCTTTCCTGCCGGCACACTGTCAAAATGTTACGTATCAAGTCACCAACCTCGTCTATGTGGTCACAGGCTCAAACAAATAAGGTTTTCTTTTATTATATTTTATCTTCATAGTTTTACCTTCAATTTCCTCTATTGAAGGATCTTGCAACGGATAAAATGAATAAAAACCTCTTCTTTTCTTGTCACCGACAGAATATGTTATTTCATACTCATAATAATCAAGTTCTCTATAACCTACTTTTGTTCTGCTTGCGGCTTTATTTCTTTTTCCGGTAAATGTAGCCGTGGTTTCAACCCATGTTGTTTTTCCCAAACTATTCAATTTTAAACAAAATTCAAACAAATTCATAACCTACTCCAATTGCAGAGCATAATCCTTTAATATTATCTGCCTCTATTCTTATAGTATTATAACAAAAATGCAAATTATAATCCATTTTATCTTAACAAGGACTAGCTATAACCTCACACAAATATAGCGGTTATTCTTTCAAATAACCGCCATCATAATCTCAATTTTACTTAAATTCAGCATTATTTCTCTTGAGAAAACTTATATCATTTCCGAACTGAGAAGCTAAGTCTTCATCATTCGCCAAAAACATTTCATATTTTTCCGAATCAATCTTCGAGGGCTTAATTCTTTCATAAATCGTAAGATTCCAAGAATGCTTACACTTTTTGCATCTATATATTAACCATACATCAATGCAATTACCATTTGCATTCACCCTGAACTTTCCGGAATTGACGAATTCCTGTTTTTTTCCGCATCCTCCGCAGCGATGATATACCTTAATTGAATTAAAGCTCATTTTTATCCTCCTATTATTTCTTGGGGATTCATCTGAGCTTAGTTATTTTTTTAAGCTCAGACTACTGAGCCATAACATATCTTTTTCTCATAAAAATCTAACTCCTTCCTAGTGCTTAGTTATTTTATCAAAACTTATTCATGTTTTTCGAGGTTCCTTACATCCTTAACCATATATAATGCAATCGCGGTCAACGTAAGCAGTACGCCGGATATCGCAATTACAACAGCACAACCTCTTCCGACACCCATTCCTGTCCATTTTGCGATTCCATCCGAAAGAATTCCAAAGCATCCATACGAGACCACATATCCAATCTGTGATATAAAACCTATCAATCCCCATGCACGTCCCTGTTTTTCGGCAGCAATGTTTATTCTAACCAGATAATCAAGACAATTATTTGCAAACGGAAGCATAAAGAAAAACATAAATCCAAAGCTCGAAATAACAATCATGTTTTCTACAAGACTGAATCCGACCATAAACAATCCTGCCATTCCCAAAGATGAGCACAGGATCTTCGCATAATTCTTCTTTATACCAATAATTCCAAGAAAGACACTTGATACAAGCATTCCCATGGCACATACGGTTTCACCTATTCCAAGTGCGGCACTATCTGTAAAATCAAGAATCAGCGGTTCCGAAAGCAGCTGAATTGCACCCATGAACATAGTAATTACCGAAGAAATCACGATTAGTGCCATTACACCCTTCTTCTCTGTTATTGCCGCATAGCCTTCCTTGAAACTATCCATAAAACTGCCTGTGTTATTATTGGCCTTTGTAACCAAACCTCTCTTTACAACCCCTGTACAAAATACCGTCACGAAGAAAGTACATATGTCAATAATCAGTAAAAGCTTGATATCACTGACTGCAAGCAATAGTCCGGCTATAACAGGAGATGCAAGATATCGAGCGCTTCCTGCAATGCTAACCATCCCACTTGCCTTGGAATATTCTTCTTCAGTAAGCAAATCAGTAACCGTCGCTCTGTATGAGGGCTCTATCAGTGAAGAAAACACCGAACTTATAAACACCCCGATACATATCTGTACAAGGCTTGCTCCGCCGGTCATCATACAAATCAGAATATATATAACTCCGAGTGCCGACAGACCATCTCCAAGCATCATCAGAAGTCTTCTGTCATATCGATCTGCCAGCACTCCGGCAGGGGCACTGAGAAGCAGTGTCGGAAGAAATGCAAGAAGTGTTACGATTGCCATATTGGTCGCACTTCCCGTTTGATTAAACACATACACTCCAAGTCCGAAGCTCGTAAGTCCTCCGCCAATGGCCGATATAAGTTCTCCGGACCATAAGAGAAAGAATTTACCAAAATTTGATTTCTTATCCATTTTTACCCTCCTGTTCTTACCGACAGTTTGTCGGTCTGTTTGTAAAAATTAAAGGAAACCTTCATTTCCTTTAATTGAATCACTTATTTATCTCTTTTAAAAAGATTGGCATAATTACTTCTACAAGTATCCCCTGCTTTGCTCCAAGCACACGCTCGGTATGATATATGAAAGCTTGTACCTTCCCCATAATCTCTTCTTCGGTAAGCTCCATCATATCATCAAATGCAACATTGGAATAAATCATAACCATCTCTGCCGCCTCTATCGGATGCTTCGTATTAAATATTCCAAGCGAGACGCCTTCAGAAATCAGATTACCAACAATCGGTACAACTTCCGCAATAAGACGATTCTGCATCTTCTGATGAAGGAGCGCATTCTGCGGTCGATGCACCTGCTTAATCACTTCCTGCCCAAGTGTTGTATCAACATTAAGCGCCATGATTGTCATCGTGAATCTCTGAAGAACCGGAATAGACTTGTCCGTCGCAATTGTCTTTGCAGTAGTCAAAAGCTGACCTTCCAATCTCTCTATCACTGCATCAAGAATCTCTTCCTTAGACTTAAAATGATGATATAGTGTTCCTCTTGCTATACCAATAACATTGATAATGTCGTTGGTACTTGTATCATCAAAGCCCTTCTGCGTAAACAGCTCTTCTGCCACATCAAGTATTTCATTTTTTCTCTCAGCTGCATCTTTGACTATTCGCACCGTTTTTCGTCGCCTCTCAGTCAGCTATATTAATAACAAATACTATGGCCTTTCTTAACCGACAGTTTGTCGGTCAATATGATAATACACTCATATATTACTATTGTCAATACTATCTTTTCTTATATAGTAAAAGTTCCGGATTGGATCCTTCCTCCTCATAGGTGCAAACCATAATAAAATCCATGTTCGCTAAAATTCCAAAGCATCTGTCACCGCCAAACTCAGATTCCAATTGATTTCCAAAATATGTCGTTTGGTCATTCAAAAACTTTACGCATACACCACTTGGTAACGGATATGCCAAATTAACATAGCTACCAATCAAAGCATTCAACTTTTCAACCTTAGGCATTCCTTCGATATGAAGTTCATTAATCTCATCGATAAGCTGCTTTTTTAACATTTCAAGTTGTCCATCGTCGCTAAGTTCTTCATATCGTTTCCAATAATCAAGGGTTGGAAGTGTTGCCTTCATGTGCTCTCGCGCCTGTTCTTCTGTAAATCCTTCATTAGCTAAATGTTTTACGCAAACATCAATCAGATCATCCATATTACTGTATGTATACGTTCCATCCGCATAGCACCACTTACAATAATCTTCATTCAAAAATCCATCACTGTCATGACCAACAACTTCATCTTCCAAAGGCATACCGCAGCACTGACAAATCAGTTGCTTCGGCGCACCCAAAAGTGTATTAATTGTAACATTAAACTCCTTAGACAAAAGCTTAAGTGTCTCTGTATTAGGAATTGTTTCGCCATTTTCCCAACGTGATACAGCCTGTCTTGTGACCATAATCCTTTCTGCTAATTCATCTTGAGACAATCCCTTTTTTGTACGAAGTTCAAAAATAATATCCTTTGTTTCCATCATCTCTACCTCCAATACAGATATTTTAACAGTAAGCCTGATTTCGCAAAAGCAACTTGTTGTTTCCTATGTTAAGTCTAGATGTATATCTCTTCTATTGCAGCATAATAGTTATTCATAAAATCAGACATTTTTGTTGCTTTATCTTCTTCGTCAATAAGTGCATCAACATCGTCCGGCCATTCATCACCTTCATCAATTCCCTGCTTAGTCAGCCAAGCATCCTCTGCTTCAAACTACATTATTCTTCCGTCATCGGATTCAATTGTCACAAGTGCCATAAGCGGCTCGCTATCAGAACGTTCTTCGCAGCCAAAATCGGCTTCCATAATATGTTTTACAATCCACATCATAAAATTTCACACCCACTTCTTGTAGGAACCTCTTCACCAGAAATATATCCGCGACGAAACTCCATATTAATTTCCTTAAGTTCCTTTTTACCATCAATATAATCTTGATACATTTCCGCAAGGCCGGCAGCACATCCATCGCAAGAACCCTCAATATTACCAAGTGATTCTGCTACTATAGCCTCACGTTCTTCTCTTGTCGTGTCTTTTATGAGATAACCCATCTTCTCTATTAATCCTCCAAAGCTTTTTTCGGTCTTCTGCATCCACAAAAGATCGTACCATCTATCGAATTTCTTCCCAAATTTTATCAAATGTGCAATATGAAAAAAGACGGCCATAGCCGTCCTAAAATTTTGTTAAAATAAATCGAATGTCATTCGCTCCACCCAGAAGATATCATTCAAGTGGAATAAACAGCTTGTTGCCCGGATAAATATAATCGCCTGGATTGATGTTGTTCAATTCACAAAGTAGATTGACGGTAATGCCGTATTTTCCTGCGATACCGGGAAGTGTATCGCCATTCTTGATAATATATACAATGCTCCTTCTCACGTATGAACCACCTGCAACCTCTACAAGATTTTCTTCTTCACGAGGTGGCTTTATTCCTATATTATTGTATCGCTATCGGCAATATATATCAATATTTTATGTTATGAAACATTATTATATTTTGCCGATACGTATCATTCTGTTGCACCGAAAAACGAAATAATTGTGCGTTCTGTAAAACGCCTTGATTGGAAAGTGATCACATCTCCATATATTATTTTCTCTACAATAAATACTACCTTATATTTCCTTGTATGATTTTCATACTGATAGGACAATGAGACGTTTCAAATGTTACTATCCCCCACATCACCCCCCAAGGCTATATCACGCTCCTATGGCAGTTTTACCAGTGTACCGCAGGCATAATTCTTTGTGCACTATTCAGAAATCAATCATCTTTTAAGACTATTAGCATCACGAAAAAAATCAATCATATTGATTCGCAAAATGCCTTCATCATCACCCCAACTTTTCCCATAACTTTTTGAAATTACAATTTTTTTGGTTTATCTTTGTTACGAAGTTCTTCCTTACTTATTTCGTACTGAATTTCGTCTAAAAATACATAGTATCTTTATTGTTCCCAAGTTTTTCAACAGCATCGGGATACTACTCAGCATAAAACTCTAATTGCCAATAATCTCTTAAACATACTTTTCTTCAAAAGTTTTTCCCTTCTTCGTCAGTGTATCAATATTATCGCCGGTTGAACCATTACCAGAATCATCTCCGTCCTCCGGGTCCTTCGAAGGACCCGAATCCGGTTTAGAAGAATTCGGTTTCGTGTCCAACATCTCCATAAACGCAAAAAGCTGCCAACAACAGAACTTAATCTGTTACTGACAGCTAATAACAAAACAACAATATAACAGGCTGAAAATTTCTTCAGTTTGACCCCCGCTACTCCAACTGTGTAAACTATAATTCTTCTACGATAAATGGCAACATATATATTGGATATAATTTAAGCATTCCTGTGTTGCCTATATCTTTTTGAGATAACAGTATTTCCTTTACAACGTGCTTGGAATACTTTTTCTGAAATTCTGTAATTGATTCATGCTTACCAATTCCTGATGACTTAACTTCAATCGGAATTATCTTTGTTTTTGATGTAAGTAAAAAATCAACCTCGTAATAGTGAGAACTCTTTTCTTTCTCCCATGTATGATAATAAAGGTCTATACCTGATCCGGCGATTATCTGAGCAACAACATTCTCGTATAGATATCCTAAATCTGCAGGTAGCGAATCACTTAACAATTTCGTATAAATGTTTTCATCTGTCTTTCCCGACGATTTAAAAATCATTGTAGTAAACAAGCCTGTATCAGTTAAATATAGTTTGAATGTATCATCAGCCCTCGTTTGAGACAACGCTACACTTGGGTTGAGAGCATTATAACAAGCCAATACCGTCTTTGAATCCAGTAAATCATGCAAGCGCTCTAAATCTTTGTCAATCTTCTTTTTACCGGTAGCAGACGAAATAACATAACTTCTTTTATCCGTTGCCAACTGCGTTGGAACAGAATCATACATTCTTCCAATTAGTCCCGTTCCATCGATTTTGAAAAAATCGTCTTTATACAGGTCTATGATTTCTCTCTTTACTTCATCAATTTCTGCAAAATTTTTTCCTTCTGCATAAGCTTGTACAGCCTGTGGCATTCCTCCTACAGCCATATAAATTCTGAAATCTCGCATCAGCTTTCTATTTAACGAATTTCCAATAGGCTTTCCGGACTTATATAATTCCCTTAATACATTATAGGTATCGTTTCCGACGGCCCACATGAATTCTTCATAGTCCATAGGATATACCTGTATTTTCATCTCCTCAGACGGAAGAACTATATCTCTCACATTCTTTTTTATACTGATTAGTGAACCTGTCTCAATATAATCATATCTTCCGTCTGCTACTAAGTACTTAATAGCCTGACGAACTTTAGGCATAAGCTGAATCTCGTCAAATATGATAACGGATTCTCGTTTATACAGAGTTATTCCCATTGCTGTTTGCAACCGTAAAAAGAAAATGTCCAAATTTGCTATATCATCAAACACATCAAGAACTTCTTGCGTTACGTTGGCAAAATCCACTTTTATATAAGACTTGTACTCCTGTTTTGCAAATTCCTCGGCAATTGTTGATTTTCCTACACGCCTGGCGCCCTCCAAAAGTACTGAATACTTTGGGGCCTTTTTTTCTTTCCAATATTTCAGTTTTTCTAAAGCTTTTCTTTTGAACATATTATCTCCTAAAACGCATTGTTCTGTTCCTTCAATGTTACAAATCGATTATAGTACCATTTCTTCAATATTGCAACGACATGTTCCGTTTATTCATAACTGTTTTGTTGGTTTTGTACCATTTCTTCCAACTGCTTTGTTAAAAGTCTATACTGGTTATTTATTCTTTACTGCAGTTTGACGCCTACCCTGCTTCTTCGGCTCCTGCTCTCTTTGCACCTGCATTTCCTTCTTCCTTTTCTCAGCCTCCTGCATTCTGCAGGTAATCGTTGCGCGCATAGGATTAAGCGATAATTCAGCATCAGGAAGTACCCTAAGTTATATCTACCACCCTTCTGTGGGTCGTACCCCACAGAAATAAAAAAAATCCATGCAAATACATCTGTAAATGCATGGATAAGATTTTCAATCGTACCCCATTCTTTCATCAAAGCATGATATTTTGCGATAATTTACGGTACTTTTCCTATTCGCCAAAATCTGATACAAATCCTCGGAATGCCTATAAATACGCTACTTTGCGCCGATTGAATCCACATCATACGGCGTGGCCTGATATACGTAATAATTATCATTGAAGGCATCTTTCGCATGTCAAGAATCCAGTATTTTCAATACTTTGCGAACTCGCTGCATTTTTCGTTTTTCCAGAAACGCCGCAACCGATACCATACATAACCGCTAACGCCATTATTAATATGATTCACCAATTTTTTCTTTCCCCAAAAACAAATCTATCGCATTTATGTGATGAACACCTTCTTGCTGGTCTCTGAACTTATCCAGGGAAATAATATATCTGGGATAACCATCCCTTATATCTCTAAAAGGTCTATATTCTCTTTCTTTAATACGTTCAGTTGTCTTTATATCTTCTCCCTGAAGTGTATATACAACTTGAATATACGCATAATTTCGATTGTGATCTCTAACACTAAAATCACATTCGAATTTTCCTATTCTCCCGCTACTTACTTGATAACCATTACTAATCAAGAACAGATAAACAATATTTTCAAGCGATGGGCCATAACTTATTCTATTATCCGTATTCATTGAAAAGTAAATTGCCAAATCTGATAAATAGTATTTCTGGTCACGCTTTATGGCCTTTTTGCTCTTTAAATCAAACCTATTGCACTCATATACAATTTTGGCTTTTTGAAGATCTTCTATATATCCTCTAACAGTAGTCGGCTTTGTCCTAAATCCTTCTGACGCTAATATATCCATAAGATTACCTATGGAAAATGGTGCCGAATAGTTATTTAGCAAAAATGATTGTACTCTTTCATAAACAGCAACATTCGAGATTCTTTTTCGCGTCTTTACATCCTTTTCAAAAATTTCGCTTATGATGCCTCGTGTATATACCTGTCTTGTATTCAGATCATCAAATTCCAACGACTTCGGGAATCCTCCATTCAGAATGTATTCATCAAACTCGATTTCCATATCACGGATTTCTTTATCAAAAAATTTTTTCATATCTAAATATTCGGAAAAATCCAGTGAAAAAACCTCGAACGGAAGATATCTACCCGTGAGTTTTGTTGTTATTTCATCACTTAGCATATAAGAGTTTGATCCTGTCAAAAATACTGAAAATCCTTCTTCTGCGTATGCCTGCACAACACTTTCAAAGCCTTTTACATTCTGAACCTCATCAATGAATATATACTTAAATTCTTCATTGCCTATCATTGATTCTATTTTTTCTTCCAGCTGCTTAGGTGTCTTAATGTTTTTAAATCCCCTTTTATCCAAAGGAACGTATATAATGTCTGTTTCATTTACACCATTTGATCTTAACTCATTAATAATTCCCTTTATAATAAAAGACTTTCCACATCTTCTTATGCCTGTAATTACCTTAATTATGTCCGAATCAAAAAAAGGACGTATTTTCGATAAATATTTTTCTCTTGGATATACATTTGCAAACATTTCTCCACTTCCTTTCGCTATATATATCATTAATCAGCGATTCAGGGTACTATTATTTGCATTTTCCAAAAAACAATACCTTTATTTGTACATGAATATGAAAAATAACGGTCCGGAAATACTCCCGAAACCGTTATACCATATGTAAACTCCTTGCAAAAATCAACTAAGCGTCCGATTCGTCATCGGAATCCGGTTCGTCTATCATTGATCTAACCATAGGATTTCTTCCCATTTTCAGGCCTCTCGTAAGTTCATTTCCTCGACCGCATTCTTCTTCGATGATACGCATTTCTTCTGCTGCATTTGGCCATTCATCAAGATGTTTTCCCCAGAAGAATGTTCCGTACAGCAAAGTCGCTTCACGTTTTTTATCATAATATCCGGTTCTGCACAGACCTAATGATTCCATATAGGAGTCTTCATCTGTAACCTTATCAATAAAATAAAAATCATCAAGTATTTGATGGTACAATTTTCCGTCTTCGCCAAAATCTTTTATATCATTCAATGTTTCATTCGCTATTTTTTGAAACCATCCGTCAGCAATAAAACGACATTCAAGTTCTTCAACAACATCCTCGCTCATTTCTTCCGGTCGTAACAATTCCCGAAACAACAACGGACACGCTTCGGAAACTTATCCTTTCCCTATTGCCATAAGTATCTATCAAAATTCATAAGGCTATACTTATCAATCGAGTAGGAGGGAAAATTAAATAAAATTTTTTTCCCGACCTCTCACACCACCGTGCGTACGGTTCCGTACACGGCGGTTCAATCAACTTAACAAGTAACACACCTTCCGGTGTAGTAATCTAACATAGAGACTAGTCCAAATGAGGCTAGTCTTTTATTATTTATTGCGACATTCACCGCTCCTTTGTTACAAACATAGGCTATTCTTCGACCCGTGTATGCAACCCGTCTTGCTGTGTCTCTGTCAATTCCAAGCTTTACAAGGTTCTTTTCACGATTTTGAGGGGTTTTCCACTGTTTCCAAATGCACATGCGAAGTCTATATCTGATATGTCTGTCCATATCTTTACAGAGGGTTTTCATACTACCTATCTTGAAGTAGTTTATCCATCCTCTGATGAGCTGATTGAGTTTCTCCACCTTGTAGCTATTGCTAACGCCCCAACTACGGCAAGTGAGTTCCTTCATCCTTTTCTTAAACTTCGCTACTGATTTTGCATGTGGCTTCGCCTTAAATTGGTGCGCCCTTGAATCAAAGTAGAATCCGAAACCTAGGTATTTAAGTCCTTGTGGTTTATCTACCTTGCTTTTGGTCATGTTGACCTTAAGCCCTAGTTTCTCTTCTATGAATCGTGAAATATTTCTCATGACTCTGTTAGCAGACATTTCACTTCCAACCATAATAATACAGTCATCCGCATATCGTACAAAATTAAGCCCTCGCTTTTCCATTTCCTTATCTAGTTCATTTAACATGATGTTCGCCAGTAATGGCGAGAGATTTCCTCCTTGTGGTGTTCCCACTATGGAATCCTCATACTCATCATCAATCATGATTCCGCTGACAAGGTATTTTCTAATAATAGAGATAACATCTCCATCCTTTATAGTTCTACCTATGATTGTCATAAGCTTATCGTGGTTTACTGTGTCAAAGAACTTCTCCAAGTCAATGTCTACAATCCAATCATCACCATCATTCATCATATCAAGTGCTGTTAGGATTGCTTGCTGTGCACATCTATTCGGTCTGAATCCATAACTATGGTCATGGAACTGTTCCTCATAGATTGGTGTTAATACCTGTGCTATGGCTTGTTGTATGAATCTGTCTGTTACTGTTGGTACTCTCTATACTTTCTTATTTATTTTGCACAAAAAAGCTAGTATTTAAGCCATTTGTACAATGATCAATCAAGTTTCAAACAATGATAAGCATTCATTAA
>JAGHVF010000033.1 GCA_018064425.1 Candidatus Colinaster equi
ATTAATGAATGCTTATCATTGTTTGAAACTTGATTGATCATTGTACAAATGGCTTAAATACTAGCTTTTTTGTGCAAAATAAATAAGAAAGTATAGAGAGATAATAGATACGAACTTTCAGCTAATAAAAATGAGCAGACGAATGATTTTGAACATATTACAGCTCAATTTATGAATAATGATTCAATTTGTTCCTGTTTGAGATTTCAGGGATGTGAAGTTAAGTATAATGACATAGTAGATGGAAAGAATACAAGTGTGGAAAATGCTAAGCAGACAGTTGATAGCAATTCAGAGTATTATCCGGTATATGAAGCGTATGGTACAGATATGATTTTGGCATTTTGTAATATAAAAACTGATCATATAAGTAAGATTCGTTGCCGTGATGGGTTAATGATGATTTATGAGATTTATGCGAGCAATGATGCTTATGAGAATGCTGCAAATATAATGTACTCTTTAGAGACATATACCGGCAATACCTTAAATTCGACTGAGTATTCAGGATTATATGAGATAATTCCAAGAGAGGGAGTTACTTTTTCAAAAACATTCTATTATGCATCAAAATTGACTTATGAGTTTTCAGATGTCCTAATATGCGGAATAGGTGATCCGTTTTATCCGGCAGAAGAATATCCTTCGGTGGAAAATGTTGACAATTTATGTTTGGGAAAGGATGCAGAGGGTAATATTATAGCAGTATATGAGAATGGTAATAGACAGGATGAGTGTAATAACTCATTAATTTGCGATAATTTTTCAAGTGAAAACCAGAATATTACATATGATGCAATTGACGGTGTAGAGGATATTGATACTTTGTCTTCGACAGATGCAAATCATAGTACAATGACGGAATCAGGTGAGGACGTGGTATTTACTTCATTAGACGCAAGATGCACGGCATATTACTTTTCTTCAACAGATGAACCCGGAAAATATGTTCTTCAAAATGATAATGATGAGATAATGGGATATTATTTTACTGATGAGACGACAGTATGCGATATTGATCATGCCGAAATTGCCCTTAAGAGCCAGTATGATAAATATCCGGATCCGAGGTGGTCTTTTGAAGAAAGTAATGGGTTGGGACGAGCTTATGACAATGGACAAGTTGTTATTGTATATTCACTTGATTAAATAGAATTGTGCCTGTTGTGGCGTAGTTCTCGGCCTGTTTTGTGACAGAGGGACAATTCTTGTGACAAAAGAACCGTCCCTAGAGACTAATTGCAATGGTCTATGGTAATACATGAACAACTAATGGTACAATATATGTATTAGAAGTCACATAGATAGGGGCATTTTGAGATAGCAGTTCATATATTGAAAAGTAGGGGTTCTATGCGGGTTAATAAAGAATTGTCAGAAAGTGAATTTTGGAGCGAAGGGTAATGAAATATAATTTTGAATGTTACGGATTGTACATGATTTCTAAGATGGTAACAAATGCAATAAGATCTAAAGTTGTGATGAAGGAGGAAATAGATATTGATGTAATGCGTCATGCAATAAATGTAGCAATGAAGCGTTATCCATATTTCAAAAAGCAGCTTACGATAGACGAAACCGGAGCATATGTATTAGAACCAAATGATCAAGATGTTGTGGTGTTGAAGACGCGGAAGAAAATGCCGGATTTATGCAGCGAGGAAGTCAACAGGCATCTGCTCTATGTGGATTGTGAAAGAAATATTTGCTACTTCAATTTTTCACATACATTGGCCGGTGGAAAGGGCATATTACCTTGGATTCAGACTTGTATATATCAGTATGTTGTTGAAAAATATGAGTTTGTGCCGAATGCAGAGTGCATCAGAAAGCCGGACAGTGAACTATTGCCGGGTGAGAATACCGAACCGACGCTTGAACTTGCGCAAGATGCGATTGAACTGTCGCGAGACAAATGTCGTAATGCATTTGTTCCAATTAAGGATTATCTTAGTTCAGCATTGAATCCATTCAAACGTTCACACGAGTATTTTACATTTACTTTCGATGCCAAGGAACTTGTTGGAATGTCCACTGTTACGGATAATAGTGTTAATTCCATTATTTGTGTTCTCATGTTGAAAGCTCTGGATAAGGTTATTCCTGCAAAATGCGATAAGATTACAGCACAAATACCACATAATCCGGCAAGTGCATTAGGCATACCCAATAATCGTAATAATGTGTTGTCATATGTATTTATTCCGTTCAAACGTAATGTGGCTCGTAAGACACTTGAACAGTTGGGAACTATTACACGTGGTGCAATTTTTCTTCAGACAGATTCGGCATACAGCAGAAACGATGTGAAGAGAACTATGGAATACTGGAATGGTATAGATTCCGTGACCGGATATAAGGAAAAACTAACCTATGCCAAGCAACACGATTTGTTGCAAGGTCGGCAAGCACTTCATGCAAGCTATGTAGTAAGCTATACCGGTTTTACTGATTGGGGTGAGCTGATAGATTATGTAGAGTCATATTGTTTTATTGTTGATGGTCATCAGACTCTTGAATTATCGGCCATTGGGGATAAGATTATCTGTAATTATATGCAGGTCATAAGAACGGATAAATATGTTGATGCCTTTAAGAAGACTCTTGAAGAGAATGGTATTCCTTATAAGGTTGAAGGACCGTTCAAGAAGAATCTGCCAATTCATCGCCTAGAGTGAGGTGGAGAGACGAATTTTGCTTGGCAAGTTATCAGAAATTGGTAATTTGCTTTTTGTTGGATGAACTGTGAAAAGGTGAAATATGGATATTAACACAATTTTAGACAAATTGGGCGGTTTGGGTAATATTGATACGGTTAACAACTGTATGACCAGATTACGTTTTAAGGTAAAGACCGAGTCAAAGGTAAACGAAGACGAACTGGCAGCGATAGATGGTGTTTTGGGCGTCGTACATGATACTCCCTGCAGATATGAGATAGTTGTGGGACCGGGAAAAAGCCGAAAATATGCGGATATGTGTCACGAGATGGGAATTGCTTCAGCAGGTGAGCAGGTAACTACAGCGAGTGACGATTGGAAAGCAAATAAGGAATCTGTTAAGAACGGCCAAAAGAAGAGTAAGATAAGAGATTTATTAAAAATTTTCGGTGAAATATTTGTTCCGTTAATTCCGGGAACCATTGTTGCCGGAATTTGCTCGGGTGTGGCTATGCTTATAGCTCAATTATGTCCCGGTTACACGGACGTGTTGCCGCTTAATTTGATATATCAGTTATTGACGGTAATAAATGTGTCTTTTATGACATATATTGCGGCATGGTCCGGGTATCGTGCAGCAGAACGTTTCGGAGCCACTCCTATTCTGGGAGGAATGCTCGGTCTTATTACATCACTAGATAATGTCAATACTATAGCGATGGCACTTGGTCTGTATAATGAGAATTCGCCCCTTGATTCGGTTTTGCATTCAGGCAAGGGCGGTGTGCTTGCAGCAGTACTTGGTGTGTATATTCTTTCAATTGTCGAGAAAAAAATACGAAAACATATGCCGGACAGTATGGATATAATATTCACTCCACTGTTATCAATGTTCATTTGTCTGATTCCGTATTTGTTTATTATGATGCCGGTGGTGGGCTATATTTCAAATGGGATATGTTGGTGCTTTGGACAGATATGCATGAGCGAATATGCCATTGTTCGTGCAATTGCCGGTTTCTTGGGCGCAACCTTGTTTTTACCATTGGTAGCAACCGGTATGCATCATGGTTTGGTGGCATTATATACCGTTCAATTAGAGCAGATTGGATATGTAACGCTTTATCCGGCATTGGCAATGGCGGGTGCAGGACAGGTCGGCGCAGCAATTGCTATATATATTAAGGCAAAAAAATATGGTAATGAACGTATGCTCAATGTTATAAGAGGAGCACTTCCGGCAGGCTTTTTGGGAGTGGGTGAACCACTTATATATGGTGTTACCTTACCGATGGGACGCCCCTTTATTACAGCAGGTATAGGAGCCGGATTCGGTGGTGCGCTGGTTATGCTTTTTAGCGTAGCATCTACTACCTGGGGACCTTCGGGTATACTTGGAGTATTTGTTATGACTGCAGGCCCACAGGGGGCAGTAAAGAGCATTCTGATATATGTTCTTGGCTTAATTATCAGTTACATCGCAGGTGGCATTATCACATATTTTGCAATACAGCCCTCTCATGTTATGCCGGCTAAGATTGAGGCACCTGAAGCTAATCAAATTGCTCATGGTGATATGCTGTTTGCCGTTGGAGCAGATAAGGGAATATTCTACAAGGTTAGAGATAAGGACGGTATTCATGCCAGACCGGCGGCGAGGCTGGTGGATTTGGCCGCAGGATTTGATAGCAAGATTACAATGTCTGCTAATGATAAAGAGGCTGAGATTACCAGTGTAATAGGTCTTATGACATTGAATGTAAAGTGCGGAACTGTGCTTAACATTAAGGCTGAGGGTAATGACAGTGAACGGGCATTGATGGCATTTAACGAGTTCCTCAATGATAATTTATGATGGAGTGAAGAGCATGAAGTCTATTAAAGCAAAAAAAGGTTCTTTTGGATATGCTTACGGCAGAGCCTATGTGATAGATAAAGATATAAATATTACCAAGCAGAACGTTACAGATATTGATTCGGAATTAAAACGGTTGGATGCAGCAGTTAAGAATGTTGATTCGAACCTGAAAAAAGCGAAGAGCAATGCTGATGAGGAGACTGCTCCTATTATTGATGCTCAGATTGCGATGCTTTATGACAAATCTTTCCTTGAAGAAGTAAGGCGGATGATTAATGATGAGGCAGTTTGTGGAGAATATGCTGTTTCAGAGATTGGAAGATCGCTCGCAGAACAATTTGAAGAGATGGATAATTCTTATCTTAATGTGAGAAGCGCTGATATAAGAGGTATATCAGAACGTCTTTGCAGACAATTGATGGGAAAAGATGAAGAAATTATACCGGATACGCCTTCTGTAGTATGTGCTTACGAATTGACGCCGGAATTAGTGTCAACGATTGATAAAACAAATATTAAGGCTTTTGTATCTCAAAAGGGAACCAAAACGTCTCATGTTTCCATTTTGTGCGGGAACTATGGGATTCCCTATTTGTTTGGCGTGGATTTGTTTGGTGAAGGAATAGAAACAGGAGTTGAGCTGGCAGTAGATACAGAAAAAGCTACGCTTTATATAGAGCCGACCGATGAGATAAAGAAACGGATAGATGAATCAGCAACACAAAAATGTATGCAGGAGGAGGCTGATCTTGGCGATTCTGTAAAGATATGTGCCAACATTGGAAGTGTTAAGGAAGCGGAGGCCGCCGCAGAGGCAGGTGCTGACGGAATAGGTTTATTTAGAACAGAGTTTTTGTATATGGGTGCGCAACTTCCGACAGAAGAGGAACAGTTTGAAGTATATAAGGCTGTTGCCACAGCAATGTCGGGAAAAACTGTTATAATCCGCACTATGGATATCGGAGCTGATAAAAAGAGTCCTTGCGTTAAGCTTTCGCCTCAGGATAATCCGGCATTGGGCAAAAGAGCAATAAGAATATGTCTGGAAGAACGTGACTTATTTAAGAATCAATTGCGTGCAATTTTGCGTGCTGCCAATTACGGTGATGTTAAAATCATGTATCCGATGATTACATCGGTTGCCGAGATTGAGCGCATAAATGAGATATTGCAGGAGGCAATAAATGAGCTTGAGGCTGAAAATGTGGCATATTCTGTTCCGAGTCAAGGTGTTATGATAGAGACTCCGTCCGCAGCGCTGTTAAGTGATCAGCTGGCTGCCAAGGTTGATTTTTTCAGCATAGGAACTAATGATTTAACGCAATATACTCTTGCAGTTGATAGAATGGCGGAAGAACTGGACGATTATTTTGATACACATAGTGAAGCTGTAATGCGCCTTATTAAAATGGTGGTAAAGAATGCGCATGCAGCCGGAATATGGGTAGGAATATGTGGTGAATTGGGAGGAGACGAGTGGGCCGTTCCAAGATTGCTTGAAATGGGAATTGATGAATTATCTGTGTCTCCTTCAAAAATAAACAGAGTTAAAGCTCTCGTAGCAGATGTCATGAAGTCCGATACACAGGATGAAGCCAAACTTGGAACAGAGATTATGTGTGCCCCGGCCGATGGCAAGGTTATAAGGATGAGTGAAATTCCGGATCCTGCTTTTTCGGGTGGTATGTTAGGAAAGTGCATGGGAATCATTCCTGATAATGGCAATGTTTACGCACCTTGCGACGGAGAGGTGTATATGATAGCTGAGACGAAGCATGCAATAGGAATTATGTCGGATTATGGCAATGACGTACTGATTCACGTAGGAATAGATACTGTCTCATTAGGTGGTAAGGGATTTGATGTGCTTGTATCAGAAAATGATAGGGTAACAAAGGGAATGCTGATTATGAAGATAGACCGTGATGTAATTCGGGCGGCAAATCTGTCAGACATGATTATTACGGTTGTAAAGGAAAAATAGTATGTCAGTTGATTTGGATAAGCTCAATACGGAACAGAGAAATGAAAAAGCGGCTAATCTTGATAAAATGACTCCTATAGAGATAGTACAATTAATGAACGAGCAGGATTGTACTATTACAGATGCCGTCAAGGCAAGCTTGGAAGAGATAGCAAAGACTATCACGGCAGCAGAGCAGTCACTTAAGGAAGGTGGAAGGATATTTTATGTTGGCGCCGGGACAAGCGGACGTTTAGGGGTGTTGGATGCTTCGGAGTGTCCGCCAACATTTGGAGTATCACCTGATATGTTTGTTGCAATAATGGCAGGCGGCAGCAGGGCTATATATGAGGCTGTAGAGGGCGCTGAAGATGATACTTCTCAAGCTGTATATGACTTGAAGGAGAAGTCGCTTAATAAGAAGGATATGCTTATTGGACTATCTGCATCCGGCAGAACTCCATACGTGAAGAGTGCACTGGAATATGCGGTATCCATTGGCTGTCGTACGGCATCTATAGCGTGTGTAGCCGAAAGTGAAATAGGTAAGGTGGCTGCGATAGCAATAGAAGTAATCACAGGGGCAGAAGTACTCACAGGCTCCACAAGACTTCGTGCCGGAACCGCACAAAAAATGGTTCTTAATATGATTTCCACAGGCACAATGGTTCGAATGGGGAAGGTCTATGGCAATCTCATGGTTGATTTGAAACCGACAAATGAGAAGCTAAAAAGCAGATGCATTAGAATATTTAAGGAAGCTACGGGGCTAGATGATAACGCTGCCATACATTATATTGAAGCGTACGATGGCAATCTTAGGCAGGCAATAATGGCTGCCAATGACCTCAAGAATTACGTGGATTCCGACAAACAAGAAAACGCATGTAAAGGTGATGGAGGATAAGACTCTAAGATGAATGTTCTGATTTTGACTTGGAGAGATTAAGGCTAAGATGAGAGCAAAAAAATAATTGGTCCCTTGGGGACGGGGGCATTTTGCGACAGAGAGACGCTACTTTTGACAAAACAGTCTCCATATTAGCCCGTTTGAAAAGTGACTCGTATACTATAGTAGATACATAAAAAACGATTCAGAAATTATGGAGGTAGCGTTATGATGTTTATAGGTATGATTATGCAGATAGTTGATATGTTGGCGCAGGTTGTTCCAAATTGGATTATT
>JAGHVF010000076.1 GCA_018064425.1 Candidatus Colinaster equi
TGTCTACGTTTCAAACAAGTTCGCTGACGTCTGTGTTTTTGTATAATTCGATGCTTAACCTTTAAGTACAATGACAAAGTTTTGGAAAGCATACATATATAGGCCCGGGCGCACAGAGCAGAAAGTGCCTGCGCAAAGGTGTCGCCCTTGATTCTTTAAGTGCAGATAAAAAAAGGGTGGAAGCATCAAGCTTCCACCCTTTGGTGATTACTCTTGTGTATCGTCAAGTGCTGCCTCAATCATCTCGTCTACAGGATCTGCTTCTGTTGCATTAACGTCTACAGCGTCCATCTCAATGATTGCTTCCTTGGCAAGTCTTGCCTGCTCAAGACGGTAGTCTGTACTAAGCTTAACATCTCTGTAACGCTTCATACCTGTACCGGCAGGAATAAGTTTACCGATAATAACGTTCTCTTTAAGACCGATAAGCGGATCAACCTTACCCTTGATAGCTGCTTCTGTGAGAACCTTTGTTGTCTCCTGGAATGAAGCTGCTGAAAGGAATGAGTTTGTTGCAAGGGCTGCCTTGGTAATACCAAGCATTATCTGTGTACCTGTTGCAACCTGCTTACCCTCTGCTGCAAGAGCTTCGTTGATTTCCTCAAAGTCAAGAACATCCACAAGTGTACCCGGCAATACTTCCGAATCACCGTTTTCTTCTATACGAATCTTCTTGAGCATCTGACGAACGATAACCTCAATATGCTTATCTGCAATATCAACACCCTGAAGTCGATATACACGCTGAACTTCCTTAAGCATGTAATCCTGAACAGCTCTGATACCCTTAATCTTAAGAAGATCATGAGGATTGATTGAACCTTCTGTAAGCTCATCACCTGCTTCAAGCACTGCTCCGTCGAGAACCTTGATACGTGAACCGTAAGGAATAAGATATGTCTTAGACTCTCCGGTCTCATCATTTGTTATCACGATTTCTCTCTTCTTCTTTGTATCTCTGATCTCAGCCTTACCGCCGAACTCAGCGATAATTGCAAGTCCCTTAGGTTTACGAGCCTCGAAAAGCTCCTCAACTCTAGGAAGACCCTGTGTGATATCATCACCGGCAACACCACCGGTATGGAATGTTCTCATAGTAAGCTGTGTACCAGGCTCACCGATTGACTGAGCGGCAATAATACCTACTGCCTCACCAACCTGAACAGCCTCACCTGTTGCCATGTTGGCACCGTAACACTTAGAACATATTCCGTTATGAGAATGACATGTAAGAATCGTACGAATCTTAACTGTCTCAATACCCTCATCAATAATTCTCTTTGCTCTGGAAGGTGTTATCATGTGGTTCTTCTTAACAATGATATCTCCCTTAGCATCTTTGATTTCCTCACAAGAATATCTTCCTGTGATTCGATCCTTAAGGCTTTCGATTGTTTCCTTACCATCCATGAACGCCTTAACATTCATACCGTGGATATCTTCTCTGCCTTCACAACAATCCATCTCACGAATGATGAGCTCCTGAGATACATCAACCATTCGACGAGTCAGGTAACCGGAGTCGGCTGTACGAAGAGCTGTATCCGAAAGACCTTTTCTGGCACCATGCGCTGACATGAAATACTCAAGTACGTCAAGACCTTCACGGAAGTTTGACTTAATAGGCAACTCGATTGTACGACCGGTTGTATCTGCCATAAGTCCACGCATACCTGCAAGCTGTTTAATCTGCTGATTAGAACCACGGGCTCCGGAATCAGCCATCATGAAGATGTTGTTGTATTTATCAAGACCATCAAGAAGTTCCTTGGTAAGTCTTCCATCAATTTCGTTCCAAGTCTCAACGACTGCACGATATCTTTCCTCTTCTGTGATAAGACCTCTGTTAAAGTTACGAGAGATTTTATCTACTGTTGCCTGTGCTTCGGCAAGAAGCTCCGGCTTAGAAGCAGGTACTGTCATATCAGAAATAGATACTGTCATAGCGGCTCTTGTAGAATACTTATATCCTGTAGCCTTGATGTCATCAAGTACTTCTGCAGTAACAGATGCACCATGTACATTAATAACCTTCTCAAGAATCTGCTTAAGACCTTTCTTACCTACATGGAAATCAACTTCAAGCTTAAGTTTGTTTTCCTCAAGACTTCTGTCAACAAATCCAAGGTCCTGTGGAAGTATTTCATTGAAGATAAATCTTCCGAGTGTTGATTCTACAACACCTGTTACTTCCTCACCATCTATCTCCTTAGTTACTCTTACTTTTATACGAGAATGAAGTGTACATGCCTTATTCTCATAAGCAAGAATAGCTTCGTTAAGGTTCTTAAAGAACTTGCCTTCTCCAACAGCGCCTTCACGCTCCTGTGTCAAATAGTAAATACCAAGTACCATATCCTGTGAAGGAACGGCAACAGGGCCACCATCTGAAGGCTTAAGTAAGTTGTTAGGTGACAGAAGAAGGAATCTACACTCTGCCTGTGCTTCTACCGAAAGAGGAAGATGCACGGCCATCTGGTCACCATCGAAGTCGGCATTGAAAGCTGTACATACAAGCGGATGCAGCTTAATAGCTTTACCTTCTACAAGGATTGGCTCAAATGCCTGAATACCAAGTCTATGAAGTGTAGGTGCACGGTTAAGCATAACCGGATGCTCCTTAATTACTTCTTCAAGGACATCCCAAACGCTTGCATCAAGTCTTTCAACAAGCTTCTTTGCATTCTTAATATTCTGTGATATACCACGGCTTACAAGCTCTTTCATAACGAAAGGCTTGAACAACTCAATAGCCATCTCCTTAGGGAGACCACACTGATATATCTTAAGTTCAGGTCCAACAACGATAACCGAACGTCCTGAGTAGTCAACTCGCTTACCAAGCAAGTTCTGACGGAATCTACCGCCCTTACCCTTTAACATATCTGACAGAGACTTAAGTGCTCTGTTACCGGGGCCTGTAACCGGACGACCACGTCTACCGTTATCGATAAGTGCATCAACAGCTTCCTGAAGCATTCTCTTCTCGTTACGAACGATAATATCCGGTGCTCCAAGTTCAAGCAATCTCTGCAAACGATTATTTCTGTTAATAATTCTTCTGTACAAATCGTTCAAGTCAGATGTAGCAAATCTACCACCATCCAATTGAACCATAGGACGCAAATCCGGAGGAATAACCGGTATAGCATCCATTATCATCCATGAAGGCTGATTACCTGACTCTCTGAAAGCTTCAACAACTTCGAGTCTCTTAATAATCTTAGCTCTCTTCTGGCCTGTTGCATCAACAAGCTCTTCCTTAAGCTCTACACTATCCTTCTCAAGATCGATTGCTTCAAGTAACTCCTTGATAGCCTCGGCACCCATTCCTACACGGAATTTCTTGCCTTCCTCTCTTGCATCGGAATATTCCTTCTCAGACAAAATCTGCTTATATGCAAGTCCTGAATCTTCAGGATCAAGTACTATATAAGATGCAAAATAGAGAACTTTCTCAAGATTTCTTGGTGAGATATCCAAAATAAGTCCCATTCTGCTAGGTATTCCCTTGAAATACCAAATATGTGATACAGGTGCAGCCAATTCGATATGACCCATACGCTCTCTACGTACGTTAGCCTTTGTAACCTCAACGCCGCATCGATCACAGATTACGCCTTTATAACGAATCTTCTTATACTTACCACAGTGACACTCCCAATCCTTGCTTGGTCCGAATATTTTCTCACAAAACAGACCGTCGCGTTCAGGCTTAAGAGTTCTGTAGTTGATTGTCTCCGGCTTAGTAACCTCACCGTGAGACCACTCTCTGATCTTCTCCGGTGATGCTAAACCTATCTTAATGGCATCAAATGTCATTGGTTGATATCCTTCTTGTTTTGTTGCTGACATCTTAGCGCTCCTTTGCTTAATCTTAGTCTACGTACAAAAATGGATTATTCATCCAGTGAATCTTCAAATTCTTCTGACTCATCTTCCACATACGAATCATCTTCCGCATCTGTAAGTTCTCCGGCTTCGTTGAACTCCTGCTTCTGATATCCGTGTGCACTGAACGATTCGTCATCACGGCCGAAACGATTATCATCGCCCATAGCGAATCTGTAATCTGTATCTGTGTAATCAACAGATTCCATAATCTCAACCTCTGTCTGATCTTCACGAAGTACTCGTACATCAAGACCAAGTGACTGCAATTCTTTGAGCATAACCTTGAATGATTCAGGAATACCTGCCTCAGGTATGTTATCGCCCTTAATGATTGCTTCATATGTCTTAACACGTCCGATTACATCATCTGACTTAACAGTCAGGATTTCCTGCAGAGTATATGATGCACCGTATGCTTCAAGTGCCCATACCTCCATCTCTCCGAATCTCTGTCCACCGAACTGAGCTTTACCACCGAGTGGCTGCTGTGTTACGAGTGAGTAAGGACCCGTTGAACGTGCATGAATCTTATCATCTACCAAGTGATGCAACTTCAGGTAATGCATATGACCGATTGTTACAGGGCCATCAAAATACTCACCTGTTCTACCATCACGAAGTCTTACTTTACCGTCTCTTGATATCGGAACACCCTTCCATAAAGCTCTGTGCTCTCTGTTCTCTGACAGATATTCCATAACTTCCGGAAGCAATTCTTTCTTATGCTTCTTCTCAAACTCATCCCACTCAAGATTTACGTAATCATTGGCAAGATCAAGAGTATCCATGATATCATTCTCGTTTGCACCATCAAATACAGGTGTTGCAACGTTAAATCCAAGTGCTTTTGCGGCAAGACTCAAGTGAATCTCAAGGACCTGACCGATATTCATACGCGAAGGTACACCAAGAGGATTAAGTACGATATCAAGAGGACGTCCGTTAGGAAGATATGGCATATCTTCTACAGGTAATACTCTTGAAACGACACCCTTGTTACCATGTCGACCGGCCATCTTATCACCAACAGAAATCTTACGTTTCTGAGCGATGTAGATTCTTACTGCCTGGTTAACGCCCGGTGATAACTCGTCACCGTTCTCACGTGTAAATACCTTAGCATCTACGATAATACCGTATTCGCCATGAGGTACCTTAAGTGAAGTATCTCTTACTTCTCTTGCCTTCTCACCAAAGATTGCTCTAAGGAGCTTCTCTTCAGCTGTAAGCTCAGTCTCACCCTTAGGTGTAACCTTACCTACCAAAATGTCGCCGGCACGAACCTCGGCACCGATTCTGATGATACCACGCTCATCAAGATCCTTAAGCGCATCCTCACCAACACCCGGTACATCTCTTGTTATCTCTTCAGGTCCGAGCTTTGTATCTCTTGCTTCTGCTTCGTATTCTTCAATATGAACAGAAGTATATACATCATCTTGAACAAGTCTCTCACTGATAAGAACGGCATCCTCGTAGTTATAACCTTCCCAGGTCATGAAACCGATAAGAGGGTTCTTACCAAGTGCAAGTTCACCACCATTTGTTGAAGGACCGTCAGCGATAACCTGTCCTGCTTCAACATGGTCGCCCTTAAATACTATTGGTTTCTGATTATAGCAGTTAGACTGGTTACTACGTGTGAACTTAGCAACCTTATATGTCATCTTCTCGCCATCATCAGCTGTAATCTTAATTTCATTGGAAGCTACATAATCAACTGTACCCGGCTTAGTAGCTACAATACATACGCCCGAGTCAACAGCTGCCTTAACTTCCATACCTGTACCGACTGCAGGAGTCTCAGTAAACAGAAGCGGTACTGCCTGACGCTGCATGTTTGATCCCATGAGGGCACGGTTAGCATCATCGTTCTCCAAGAAAGGAATGAGCGCTGTAGCAACCGAGAATACCATCTTAGGTGATACATCCATATAATCAAACATAGCCTTAGGATATTCCTGAGTCTCTTCTCTATATCTACCTGATACAGAATTACGTACAAAATATCCCTTCTCATCAAGCTGCTCATTAGCCTGAGCTACATGATAATTATCTTCCTCATCAGCTGTCATATATACAACTTCGTCTGTAACGCGAGGATTCTCGGCATCTGTCTTATCAATCTTACGATATGGTGCCTCTACGAAACCATATTCATTAATTCTTGCATAAGAAGCAAGTGAGTTAATCAAACCGATGTTAGGACCTTCAGGAGTCTCAATAGGACACATACGTCCGTAATGAGAATAGTGAACGTCTCGAACCTCGAATCCGGCTCTGTCTCGTGACAAACCACCGGGACCGAGTGCAGACAAACGTCTCTTATGAGTAAGCTCACCAAGAGGGTTGTTCTGATCCATAAACTGTGACAACTGTGATGAACCAAAGAATTCCTTAACAGCTGCCTGTACAGGTTTGATATTAATAAGTGCCTGTGGAGATACATCTTCCGTATCATGTGTAGTCATACGCTCACGTACAACCCTCTCAAGTCTGCTAAGACCGATACGATACTGATTCTGAAGAAGTTCACCTACCGCACGAATACGTCTGTTACCAAGGTGGTCGATATCATCATCTTTACCGATACCATACTCAAGATGAATATTGTAGTTGATTGATGCAAGAATATCTTCCTTAGTAATGTGCTTAGGAATAAGCTCTGCAATATTCTTGGTGATTGCGTCGGCAAGTCCTTCCGGATTGTCACGGTTCTCATCAATAATCTGTGCAAGTACAGGATAATATACAAGCTCTGTTACGCCGAGTTCCTTAGGATCGCAGTCAATAAAGCTTGTGATATCAACCATCATATTGGAAAGAACTTTTACATTCTTCTCTTCTGTCTGAATCCAAACATAAGGAACTGCTGCATTCTGAATAGTATCAGCCAGCTCAGGGGTAACCTTTGTACCCTTCTGTGCAATAATCTCGCCGGTATTAACATCTACAACGTCTTCAGCCAAAATATGATGACGAATACGATTACGAAGCATCAATTTCTTGTTGAACTTATATCTACCGACTTTTGCAAGATCATATCTTCTTGGATCGAAAAACATTGCTGTAATTAAGCTCTCTGCGCTTTCTACGCTAAGAGGCTCGCCCGGACGAATCTTCTTGTACAACTCAAGAAGACCTTCCTGATAATTTGTAGCAACGTCCTTAGTAAATGAAGCCTGAATCTTAGGCTCATCACCGAATAATTCAACAATCTCTTCATTAGTACCAACACCGAGTGCTCTGATAAGTACTGTGATAGGTACCTTACGTGTTCTATCTACACGTACATAGAATACATCATTGGCATCTGTCTCATATTCAAGCCATGCACCTCTGTTAGGAATAACAGTGCAGGCAAACAGCTCTTTACCGATTTTATCATGTGAAATCGCATAATATATGCCGGGTGAACGAACCAACTGGCTAACGATAACTCGCTCAGCACCATTGATTACAAATGTACCGGTCTCGGTCATAAGAGGGAGATCGCCCATGAATATCTCATGCTCACTAATCTCTTCCTTCTCTTTATTATAGAGACGTACTTTGACTTTAAGTGGAGCAGCGTAAGTTGCATCACGCTCCTTGCACTTCTCAATAGAATACTTTACATCATCTCTGCACAACTCGAAGTCAACAAACTCTAAGCTGAGATGTCCGCTATAGTCTGCTATTGGAGATATATCTCTAAAGACTTCTTTGAGACCTTCATCAAGAAACCACTTATAGGAGTTCTTCTGAACTTCGATAAGATTTGGCATCTCCAAAACTTCCTTCTGTCGTGAATAACTCATACGTACCTGTTTTCCACCATAGGTAGGTCGTATTCTGTTCTTTTCCATTGACATTCACCCCGTTCTATATATTTATGCGTAAACTCTGTCGCATACCACACCACAATAGTGCACCATCCACTATACAACAAACGCGCCACATTCGTCAACAAGTTTTTTCAATTTTCACACAAAACATTTATTTTTGCCCAATCGGCTTTGCGAGCGGTGGCGTCACGTGCCTTTGAAAACTGCTAACATACTATGAAGTTTTTTGCATTTGGAATGTTAAAAACATGACACCTCTCAAACTCGCGTGACAAAATAAGTGCTTTGGCAGAGGGATAAAAAGTGTATGTTCAAAAATATTCGCTACCATGCCTTAAAGGTTAAGCAGACGGATTATATAAAAACGCCGACAGTTGCGAACTGTTTGACGCGAAAACAAAATCTAGAACTTCGTTTACGAAGTTCTTATTTTGTTTCGCTAGTTTGAGCACTGTCGCGTTTTTAATAATTCGTCTGCGAAAAGCTTTTTAGGATGGTAGCGTTTTTTGAACATACCTTTTTAATCCCCTCTGCCAAAGTACTAAATTTTGTCTACGCTTCAAACATGTTCGTAGGCGTCTATGTTTTTAGTCATTCCAAATACTCAACCTTCAAGTCATGTTAGCAAAGTTTTCAAAGGCACGTGACGCCACCGCCCGCAAGACCGATTGAAAAAAAAGAGACCATGGAAAATGCAATCCATGGTCTCTAAAAATGACTTAGTTAAAATTAAATTACTTAAGAGTAACCTTAGCGCCAACTTCCTCAAGCTTAGCCTTGATATCATCAGCCTCTGCCTTAGAAGCGCCTTCCTTGATCATCTTAGGAGCTGAATCAACGAGATCCTTTGCTTCCTTAAGACCAAGACCAGTTGCCTCACGAACAACCTTGATAACCTTAACCTTCTCAGCACCTACATCTGTAAGCTCTACGTCGAATGAATCCTTCTCCTCTGCTGCTGCACCGCCTGCTGCACCTGCTGCTGCAACTACAACGCCTGCTGCTGCAGATACGCCGAACTCTTCCTCACATGCCTTAACGAGATCGTTAAGCTCTAATACTGTTAACTCCTTGATAGCATCAATAATATCCTGTGTTGATAACTTTGCCATGATAATTAATCTCCTTTCGAATTTTCGATTAAGCGCTGTACACATATTGTGACAGCATAACTATTTTACTTATTCTGTTGCTTCTGCTGCAGGTGCTTCCTCTGCTACCGGTGCCTCTGCTGCTGCAGGTGCTTCCTCTGTTGCAGGTGCTGCCTCTGCTGCTGCAGGTGCTTCCTCTGTTGCAGGTGCTGCTTCTGCTGCTGCAGGTGCTGCTTCTGATGCACCGCCTTTTTCTGCCAACTGATTCATGCAACGAGCGAAGTTGGCGATAGGTGACTGAATGCTTCCAAGCAATTTTGAAAGTAATTCATCACGTGAAGGAATAGAAGCGATAGACTTCATTCCGTTTGCATCGTAAAGAGTACCCTCTACGACACCAGCCTTGATCTCGAGTGCCTCAGCTGTCTTTGCGAAGTTTGCAAGTATTCTTGCAGGAGCTGTTGCATCTGTAGTAGAAATTGCTACAGCGCTAGGTCCGTTAAGATAAGGTGCAAGTGACTCGAAGTCAGTGCCCTTGAATGCAAAATTCATCATTGTGTTCTTGTACACCTTGTAGTTTACTCCGGCTTCACGTAACTGCTTACGAAGCTGTGTATCCTGCTCAACTGTAAGGCCACGATAGTCAACAAGTACAACTGACTGTGCTTCCTTAATAGCTGCTGAGATTTCTTCAACTACAGGTTTCTTGATTTCAACCTTTGCCATTTTATCTCCTCCTATTATTATTTTGCCGAATAGAAGTATATCAAAAAATATAAAAGCCTTCTGCGCGAAGCAGAAGGCTATATCAATCTTACGATAAATCCATTCCTCGGTAGGGGCTACGCATTACTTGACATCACTGTCATAACCTACTGTCTTCGGCACGAAAAGTATCTTAACACTATGAATCACGATTGTCAACACTTTTATTATAATAAAAATGTAATCAAAATCACGACATATAATATTTTGAAGTAATAACCCCAACGCTGTCTATCAACACATTGGGGGATATAGACCTCATATAGTCTAATATTCGGTTTTTCTCACCTTCCGTAGCAATATTAACCCGACTGTCGCACTGTATTGCCGGAATAAATCTTAAAGATGGCGTCTTGCTATCTGTGTAAAGCGTCACCTCCAACAATCCCGTATCTATCGTTTTACTGTTAAACCAATAATTGCCCAGACTGTAAATAACGGGAACACTGTCACAATAATCCATCCTCTGTAAAATATGCGGATGGTCGCCAATGATTATATCCGCACCTGCATTTGACAGCTTGTGTGCCAGTTCATCCTGCGCCCAGTCAGTCTCTACCTGCAGCTCTGTTCCCCAGTGAATATAAGCCACCACATAATCGCTGCATGCCGCTGCTTCACTGATAACATCACACACCTGGTCATCATACCAGCATCTAAAGGTTCCCGGGCTATTATCTGTAGCGCCCTTCGTATCGGGATTATCGCTTCTTTCGATTTGCGTCGCGTTAACAATTGCAATACGCATATCATTTGCAATAAAATATGTAGGTTTTATCGCTTCCGTAATATTACGTCCGGCTCCCACATAAGGCATCTCAACCGCCTCAAGAGTATCAAGGGTATCGGTAAGAGATACTTCACCATAATCATATACATGATTATTGGCCAAAGAAACAATATCGACCCCCATATCAAACAAATACCTGACATTATCCGGATTAGTCCTGAAAGTATACTGTTTCCCCTCGGTAGGTACTCCGCCCGTAGTATATGTGAATTCATTATTCACCATAAAAATGTCCGCGTTTTTCATTACTTCAAGCGTATTATTATCAAACGCAGCACTAATATCACCACCTCTATTTTTGAGTGACTCCAATACCGCATAACCTTCCTGTAAGCCTACATCACCGGCAAAAAGCATAGTCACCTTGTCGGGAGCCATAGTCTCTTTTGGATAAATGTGGTCACGACTGCATAACTCATCATCTTTAAGCAGTTCTCCGTATCTGCTGTCAATCTCATCAAGATTGTTTCTGTCTTTTGCCGCCTCATCAACATTGCTGCCCTTTATCTTGTCAATATTGATTATTTCAGCTTTAACTGTGTCGGATGTGCTGTCATGTTCAATAAGTCCTTTACTCTGTGCAACATATAGCACTATTCCCAGACCGGCCACTACCACCAACGCCAGCACTTCCAAAAACAGTATTATTGTTCGTCTTTTAATATGCTTTCTTCTCATAACCCACATTATAACATAAAAAGAACACCGTAGGCATTATGTCTACGGTGTCTGTTATCATCCTATATTATTCTATAATTAGAACTTTGCTGTTGAAACCTTAACGCCAGGTCCCATTGTACAAGCAAGTGTCATTGACTTCAAATACTGACCCTTGAGTACAGCCGGCTTAGCCTTAACGATTGCAGCCATAAGTGCATCAAAGTTCTCCTGGAGCTGCTGCTCTGTGAATGATGCCTTACCAACAGGAACATGAATGATGTTAGCCTTATCAAGACGGTACTCAATCTTACCAGCCTTAATATCATTGATAGCCTTAGTAACATCCATTGTTACCGTGCCTGCCTTTGGATTAGGCATAAGACCCTTAGGTCCGAGTACCTTACCAAGACGACCAACAACACCCATCATATCAGGTGTAGCAACTACTACATCGAAATCAAACCAACCGTCATTCTGAATCTTAGGAATGAGTTCCTCACCACCTACGAAATCAGCTCCGGCTGCCTGTGCTTCGTCAAGCTTTGTGCCTTTTGCAAATACCAATACTCTAACAGTCTTACCTGTTCCGTTAGGAAGAACTACGGCACCACGGATCTGCTGATCTGCGTGACGTCCGTCACAACCTGTACGAACATGTAACTCAACTGTTTCATCAAACTTAGCATTTGCTGTCTTCTTTACAATGCTAATAGCCTCTGCAGGCTCATACTGTGCTGCACGATCTACTAATTTAGCAGCTTCGTTATACTTCTTACCATGCTTCATATCTGCTCTCCTCCTAAATTAGTCCTCTACTGTAATACCCATACTACGGGCTGTACCGGCGATCATGCTCATTGCTGCCTCAACGCTTGCTGCGTTCAAGTCAGGCATTTTAAGCTCCGCAATCTCACGTACCTTGTCCTTAGAAATTGTTGCAACCTTTGTCTTGTTAGGAACTCCTGAACCGGACTTAATGTTACAAGCCTTCTTAAGTAATACAGCTGCAGGTGGAGTCTTTGTAATGAAGCTAAAGCTTCTGTCTGCATAAACTGTGATAACGACAGGGATAATCATATCACCCTTGTCTGCTGTTACAGCGTTGAACTGCTTTGTGAATTCAACGATGTTAACACCGTGCTGACCAAGTGCTGGTCCAACCGGTGGTGCTGGTGTTGCCTTTCCAGCAGGGATCTGCAACTTAATGTATCCTTCTACTTTCTTTGCCATGATTGGCTCCTCCTATAATAATATATTGTGGTCCGGGTTATAGGTGCCCTTCCACTACGCATAATCAAGGCTATGCCTTGTATTGCACAACAAAATTAGTTCAACTTACGAACTTCTTCAAAACCGATTTCTACCGGTGTCTCTCTGCCGAACAACTCGACATTGATTGTAGCTGTCTGCTTGCTGTAATCAATCTTCTGTACAGCACCGACTGTATCTTTCCAAGCGCCGGCAACAACAACAATTGTATCACCCTCAGTGAAGTCGATTGTTACATTCTCAGTCTTAATTCCAAGAGGCTTCATCTCTGCTTCAGTAAGAGGCACAGGCTTGCTTCCCGGTCCTACAAATCCGGTAACACCTCTTGTATTTCTTACTACGTACCATGTATCATCATTCATAATCATGTTGATAAGTACGTAACCCGGAAACATCTTCTTCTGAACTGTCTTACGGGCACCGTTCTTCATCTCGACAACTTCCTGCATAGGTACTCTGACTTCAAGAATCTGCTCCTCTAAGCCACGATTAGCAATTGTCTTATCAAGATCGGCTTTTACCTTATTCTCATATCCTGAATATGTATGAGCAACATACCAATTAGCTTCTGACATAATCAACCACCTTTTCATCCATCACAATAGATAATATTACATAGATAATAAGTTCACGCCATACTGTAAGCCTGTATCAAGCAATGTAATGATAAGACCTACTATTACTGTAATTATTACTACGGCAATAGACTGCTTTGTCAGCTGATCCTTAGCCGGCCAAGATATCTTTCCGAACTCAGCCTTAACGCCATCAAAAAAACTTGGTTTGTTCTCGTTATTTGTGGAATTTCCCATAGTTAACTCCTTCCAAAACCAAACGAAAGACTAATCTTACTTAGTCTCCTTATGTAAAGTATGAGCCTTGCAGAATCTACAATACTTCTTTGTCTCCATACGATCAGGATGTGTCTTCTTATCCTTTGTTGTATTATAGTTACGCTGCTTGCACTCTGTACATGCTAATGTAATCTTTGTACGCATATTTCCACCTCCAAGCGTCTAACGCAAATTATGGCATAAAAAAAAGACCTTACGCCTCGCCCAACTAATATATCATAGAGTATGCGAGGCGTCAACATCTTTTTTATGTAAAATTTGGATTGTTTCAATTAGTTCTGTCCGTATAACAAACGGGCATATTCTGAGTTCTTATCTAATATCAATGTCTTATTCTCTCCTGCCATTGCTTCAAGCGAATCAAGTCCTCTGATATAACTATAGAATTCAGCCTTTTCTTCCGTATTATATGCTTCACTCAATATCTGCATATATCTGGCTTCACCCTCTGCTTCCAGTTTTGCCGCTTCCTTCTGCGCATTTGCAGTCAAAATTGATATCTGTTTATTTGCTTCGTTCTTTATCTTCTGCGCATCAGCCTGTCCATTAGCTGTATAACCTGCAGCGATATTATTTCTTTCAGATATCATACGCTCATATACAGCTTCCTTATTATCATCCGGCAAATCAAGAGCCTTAATCTCTGCAAGTTCAACAACAATTCCGTACTGTGCGATATCGGAATTGGACTCATCTGTAATGAGCTTTGTCAAAGTATTACCTCTGGCCGCAATTATCTGATCCTGAGACATTGCAGATATTGTATTTTTTGTTGCATTGTATACCGCAGCTTCAATTCTTTCTTCCGCTCTGGCTGTTATACCGCCTAATGACTGATAATATTTGGTAGGATCTGTAACCTTCCATATTACATAGTTATCAGCTATCATAGACTTCTTATCGGAAGTAATTACGTCCGATACCGGAATATCATATAACACATCTCCCGTATAGATCTTTGCTATAGATTCCACAAAAGGTACATGAATGTGCAGACCCGGTGTTGTTTCAATTCCTACTATTTTACCAAGGTTAATAACAATTGCCGCTTCATTCGGGTTGACGGTAAAAAGTGTCTCGCCGGCGAATATCATCGCTGCAATAACAACCACAGCAATTATTATATATTTTTTCGTTTTTCCCATAATCACTGCCTCCTACTCACTATCCGCTACTGTCGCTGTGCTCTCGTTCATTCCTGTAAAGCTCTCAAGCGGCAACATTGTTTCTGTATTACCGTCAGTAATAACAACCTTAAGATTCGGTAAAACTTCTTCCATTTTCTCATAGAATAGTCTTCTTTTCGTTATGAGCGGATAATTCTTGTATTCCTCATAGGTCTCATTGAATCTGGCAACCTGACCTTCTGCTTCGGCAATTCTTGCTTCCTTAGCTGCTGTTGCATTCTGAACTATAGCATCTGCATTGGCTTCGGCCTCGGGTATCTTCTGATTTTGATACTGATATGCATTGTTTATAGCCGTATCCGCACCCTGCTTTGCAGTCTCTACCGCCTTAAATGCAGCGATAATCTCAGGTGTCGGTGGTTCGGAATCCTGTACCGTTACATTCATCACCTGCAATCCGATATCACGATTATTGAGCTCAGTAACCATTGCCTCTTTAACATCCGCCTGTATCTGACTCTTAGCTGTAGTCATTGCTTCATCAACCGTATAGTTCGATACAATTGTTCTGATATTGGCCAGAGCAACATTCGATAATATATCCTCCGGACTTTCAGAATTATACAGATATGCAATCGGATCGGATACTCTGTATTCCAAATAGAAATCAATATTAAGCAAATTAAAATCCGACGTAATCATAATGCCGTTGTCAGCATCGGTTATATTCTGTCCGTTATCATCAACCGTATAACCGATTCCTGTACCATGTGTAGTCATATCCACATAATATGCAGTTTGCCACGGTGCCTTGAAATAGAATCCTGCAGTCTTAACATCCAATACCTTTCCAAACTGTGTTATTACCGCATTTTCCTGCTCGGTTACCGAAATAAAGCATCTACAAATAATAATCAGCACAACTATAGCACCGGCAATCATTCCGACTATTTTGCCGATTTTATCGCTATCCCTATAGCTCATATGCTCCAGTCCGTCGTTTTTCTTCTTAAACATAGATTTTCTCCTTGCCCATTTTTCTGCTAAAATGCCAAGGTTCATATAAAACCTTGGCATTCTATGTTTTCGTACTTAATATATATTACCACATTTATCCAAATGTTCAATTACATATTACGCATCGGCCACACCGAGTATTGCAATTCCAACCATTGCGACAGCGATAACAATGTAATGAACATACGACAATTTCTCTTTTAAGAATATTCGAGACAATATCAATGAAACAATCGCATAGCATGAGATTACGGCTGCAGCCACAGCCGGATTGGCACTAAGCGCATATACATATGTAGCCTGACCGCAAGTCTCAAATACGGCCGCCAATAATTTATCTTTCTGCTTCGGCACCTCAATCTTCTGTTTCTTTATCATAAGGAAGATAAAGATTAACACTGCGCATATAAGAAATGTCAGTTCATAACTTACATTTGCCACATCCTCAAGATTATTCTCAGTTACCCCTACAAGCGGAGAGCTCGCAACATCATCCAGATAGTACGCATCGAAAAATGTACCGAGACTGTCGAGTATACAGTAAATAACAGGTAATATAATTGCCACAAAACCAACCCTGTACTTCTTCTGCCCAATATCAGCCATTCTGTTTGCATCGATTTTTTCCAGTACTCCGAGCGTCAGCATTGCAACACACACAAGTATTACTCCGATCAGAGTCATACCCTCCAATCGCATACCTAAAAAAATCAGGCACATGATACAGCATACGGCTCCCGAAGAATTCTGAATCGGCGAAGAAATCGACAATTCCAGATATTTCAGTCCCAAATATCCGACCGTCATAGACAAAATATACATAGAAGAAACCGGTAAATATTTTACCAGATTTACCGGTTCAAACCCAATGTCGCCCGCAAGCAATGTATATATCGCGTGAGCACCCATCACAATACCCACGATCATAGATGTTTTTAAGAAACTATACTTGTCGTTCTCATCCTGTCCCTTCTTATAAAATAGATCTGCGGTTCCCCATGCAAGTGTCGTAATAATAGTAAAAACAAACCACATAAATATACTTCTCCCTACTTATATATAGATTTTATTTATACATAATGACCTTATCGCCAACATGTATAATTGTATCCCCGTTTGGCACTACCACTTTTCCTTTACGTTGAATCATCACAATCATCGACAAGCGGGAAATATCAAGTTCCTTTATCTTTTTATTCACCCACTCACTTTGTGACTTAATTAATATCTCTTTGAATTCAACCTCAGCAGGTAATGCATAATGTTTTGCGCCAATAACAAGAGTATCTCCGCTAAAAACCTTTGTCTCTCCCCTCGGCACAATCTTCTCGTTTCCTCGAATAATTAACACAAGCAACAATTCCGGCGGAAAAGTAATCTCTCTTACCATTTTACCATCCCAGCTATGCCCGTGCTGCACCACCGATGTAACAAAATGATAATCTCTTTCTTCGGCATTTTGTTCCATCCTCTTAAACAGCGAGTATTGCTCTACAAAACCGGCAGAAATAATACCTGTCGGAATAGCGACCATTCCAACCCCCAGGAATGATATCACAATCGCAAACAACTTTCCAAGTGTAGTTACAGGATATATATCTCCGTATCCTACCGTAAGCAGTGTCGATGCCGACCACCATATTCCCGAAAAAGCATTACTGAACGCTTCCGGTTGTGCTTCATGTTCCACCGAATACATGCAAAGTGAAGATGCCACCATCAGAATCAATATCATACATATCGAAGAAAATAACTGATTCTTCTTTTCCTTTAATACATTGGTGATTACATTAAAAGCATCATACTTTGAATTTATCTTAAATAATCTAAATATCCTTATTACGCGCAACAGTCTGAATGCTACCGCACCTGCCGGAAATACTATCGGCAGATAGAATGGCAAAAAAGTCAGCAAATCAACCAAACCGTAGAAAGAGAATACAAATTTTGCTCTTGAGCCCACCGCAGACATACCCGGATACAGATAATCCGCAGTCCACAAACGCAATATATACTCTACCGTAAAAATGATGACAGTTACTAATTCTATCACATACAATCTATGCGCATATTGTGCCGAACTGTCATAGGTAGAATACAATGTTACAAACAGATTAAGAAATATGACTACCACAATAAATGCATCAAAGAAAACGCTCACCGCATTATCCCTTGTTCCAATCTGTATTATATTGAATATCTTTTCTTTATTCCTATTCATATTCACCTATTACTTCTACTCAAAAAAAGCATCCAGTCCGTCCGCAATTCCCGTTACAATTTTGTTCTGATAATCTTCCGATGATAAAAGTGTATCTTCGTTTGCGTTTGTCATATAACCCATCTCAACAATTGTGACAGGCACTTTACACCAATTGATACCGCTCATTGTGTCTGTCTCCCAGACTTTTTCACGAACAGCACCTGTACTTGCCACCATATGATCAAGCACACATGTCGACAATTTCTTGCTACTGTCGTAATATTCGCTGTTATACGGATTGTTCTTTGTCTGACATATTGTCATCATTCCGCTTACACCGGCATTGTTTGAGCCATTGGCATGTATTCTTATAAAAGCGTCCGCATTGCTGTCATTGGCAATCGCTGCCCTCTCGGCATTGCTTATATTAACATCATTGACGGTTCTGCACATTATTACCTTGTAACCGCGTTTCTCCAATTCTGTCTGCAGTTTAAGCGATACTTCAAGATTGAGTTCAAATTCGGCTTTTCCCGTCGCCACGCCGGACGTACCACTCGACACCTTCGCTTTCAATTCGGTAGCCCCGGGGCCTATCGGTTCTTTTTCATTATTACCCTTGCTCTGATGACCTGCATCAATAACCACCAACTTGCCGTTTTGTGCCGCATCGGCACTTTCGCTTTCCTCTTGAAGAATCTCTGCCTCCGTTTCTGTCTCGCTCACTTGTGCATTATCATCTTCGCTCGTTGATGCATCTGATTCTTCGGATACAATCGTCTCTGGCGATTCTTCATCACCCGAATCTATCGTTACCTTCTCGATAACCGCTACAGATTTATTGCCGGAATCATCGTTATTTGTTTTTACATATCGAAGTATCGCAACCAAAAAGCCAATCAATATTGCTATTGCAGCACCTGCGATACACAGAATAATAATACGCCACCTGTTTCTTCTAGTACTGGATTTCGTCCGCATCTATCTGCTCCTGTACCTTTTTAATGTTTTCTTCAAGCTTCTCGGTTTTTGTATATCCCTGCATTTGTTTCAACGCACGCTTAAGATTCTCTTTTGACAATGCAAGATCATACTCCGACAAATCACTTGATGCCGCATCAGGGAATATATCTTCTCTGTCAATAAGATCATTCTCATATTTGAGGATAAAATCGGCATTCTCGTTTTCCAGTTTACTTATGGATTTACCGTTAGAGGCATTGAACTCATCCGGAGAATATTTCTCAGGTATATCCAGATACCACTCCTTTGAATAGAACCATTGGTTAAGCATCGGATCCTTAAACTGTCTGCCATGTCTTGCAAATATTTCATTACGAGCTATTCTAAGCTCCGACAGTCCCATGCCGTCAAGATCTGCTTCCGTTACTTTTCTATCCGACGAATCCTCTATCATATAGTCCTTATCCATATACTTGTCATCAAATGCACCCGTTACATCAGGTGTCGGTACATATGATTTGGTAAATTTACCCGCATACTTCGATACTTCGGACATCTCTACCGTCACATCCTTGAAATCTTCAAGATTCTCACTTATCTGTGATTTGTACTTTATCAGATAGTAATCCTGTTGCTGCTTGTATATCTCCATATATATATCAGACAATATACTTTCCAAATCACTGTCATTTACAGAATAATATCTTCCCGCACATTCCTCTGCCAAATTTTGCAATTCTGCGGAGTCATAGCTGCTGTCACCTATTCCGATAAGATATACGGGGATTCCCGTATTACGCGACAGCTCTACAACATCTTCATATGTATAACTGCTGGCATTCTCTTCTCCATCAGTAAAACCGACTACGCAACGTGCACCGGATTCCTTATATGTCTGATACAGTCCCGCATACAAAGCATCCAAAAGTGCGGTTGAACCATTCGGATCGATTGCATCAATCGCCGAATTAAGTGCTGTTTCATCACTGGTGAAATCCTGTTTCAAATAAACATAATCATCAAAGGAGATGATTTCCAGTTTATCGCCGTTTTTAAGATTGACATTACCAATCAAAGTTTTTGCAGCGTTTTTTGCCTGATCCATTTTTCTGCCATCCATGCTTCCGCTTTGATCAAGCACCAGGTTCATAGATATTTTGTCGCTTCCGCTCATGCGATAGACATCCTCAATATCCACATCCTTAAGGCTTCCGTCATCAGTTATCTCTTTAACGGTCAAATCCTTGTCTGTCACGCCTTCAATAACATTACCGGCAGTATCCAGCAAACTCGCATACATGGTCACGCTCGGAAACGAAGCACTGTCTATCTGAGATATCTCAATACTAATATCCTGTTTTGGTCCGTCATATTCATCAGTCTCGGTCTCTTCTTCGGTTGTAGTCTCAGATTCTGCCTCTGCATCTGATGATTTCTTAGTCTTCTTAGATTTCTTTGGCTTGTCTGAATCCGATGCATCCTCTGCATCATCATTTCCAAGAATTTTTCCCACAATGCTCTGTCCCACTTCGGTAAAACCGATTGTATATACAGCACCTCCGAGTAATGCAATAAACAAAAGCACTATAAGTAACGGAATCCATACTTTTGATTTCTTCTTCTCTTCAGTCGACAAACGCTTGACGGCAACACCCCTTGCCTCGTTTTTTGCATTGGCATCATCATCCAACTTAGCGCCACATGCTACGCAGAATTTCGCACCGTCTGCAATCTCATGTCCACACTTCGTACAAAACATATTCTATCCCCCATCAATACATATATCGTTATGCACATCTGCCATTTATGATATATGTTATAGCGTCACTTACTTTTCAAGCACAATTAATCTGCGTACATCTTCATCAATCTTCTTGGATTTGCCATTCTTGTATATATACAAATCGCCCATTCGCTTTTTATTGCTATAATCTGCAACATACGCAAATCCGCCATCTTCGAGAATCATGGCTCCATTGCAGTCATCGCAAATCTTTTTCGTTTTTCCATTGCAATATATCAAGTCACCCGGATGTTTCTCACTTGCATCTTCCTTAAACAGAATTGCTTTTTCATCAGGCAACGGATAGATAGAATACATCACGACATCATCCGATATTTCTTCATCATTCTTATACAAAGTGGCTGTATAGTTCTCAGTTTCCTCGGCTGTATAATATACATCATCACCTACAACCTCTGCCTGACCTGCAAATTCCTCTGTTACCACCTCGACATCTGCCTGACCTGTTCTCTTTGTTTTTAACAGCACTTTGTTGTCATTATCTTTAATGTCAAAATATATCATATTACAATCTTCATCAGCATGATCGATAATCAATGACTCAACATTGTATTCAGCCGGAATTTCCATCGGTGTTGTCTTATCGAAATCATATTTGTATGTCTGCACGCCCGTCTTCTGTACTTCCTCAAACTTTGACCATCTTTCGCCATATGTCATTTCTTCCAATTCAGACATTTTTATCTTCTCTATCTTATCTGTATCTATCGTCTGATATAGGAATACATTTCCACTGCTTGCTATATTTTTAAATACTCCGCTTGCAAAATCAGCTGTTTCATTCTTTTTCGCATCATATATATGATATGTTCTCTCAAGCGGATCACATGTCTTGGCAAATTCTCTTCTGATGCTGTCTCTCTGAAGCATTGCATCATATTCATCAAGTGCATCATAGTATTGATCGTCAACTACGGTTCTCTCCCAGTCTCCCCAAAAACTGTCTACAACTTCAGTACGCTCATAATCCTCCATCTGTGGATAATCCATCTGAGCATCCTTATCGGCAAGATCATCATCAATGTACATACTTACCTCAGGTACAAGAGCATCATTATATCCATACTCATCATAATATTCATCCGTAATACCCGGTGCTACCTCTACGGCAGCCGGTGCTGCTTCATCAACAGTCGCTGCTGCAGCCCCATTGCCTGACGTAAACGAATTGAATAATGACTTAAGTGATGAGCCATTGCCATCGGAAGAATTGTCCATATCCAGGCTGTCATCTTCAATATCCGGTGCATCAGCATATATAAGCTGTACATCGTCGCCGTTTTTCAGCACATATATTTCCCCGACATCCTCAGCAATCTGCTCTGCCTTCTTACAATTTGTCATTGAATACAAAACATTATCCGTATCAACATAATATATTGTCTTCAAATCATCTGACATATAAGCCACGTTATTGACATCAGATACTATTTTTTCGGCATCTTTTTTGCTATACATATCTTTTACATATAACGTCTCATCACCGTATTTGCCTGTTGTCCATACAACATGCTTATCGTCTCCCGCCATTCTGAAATACACAACATCTCTTGCCAACTTATCTTTACCATCAATGTCAGCCGTATAAAGATCTTTGTCTTCAGTTATATATATAATCTTATGATTTGCATATGCATCATAATATACGACATCCGATGCTATCTTTTTGCCCTTATCGTCCTTATCAGCCAGATTCTTGCAATATACCTCTCTCTCATCACCTACCACATTTGAATAGAATACATACTTTTCATCATTGGAAAGGTAAGCCGTTACAAGTGCAGAATCACCTTTACATGCTTTACTTCCGAATTCTGCCGGATCACCGTGTGTCCACATCGCTATGCAATCATCTTTCTGATATAACAATGGTGTCTTCGGAGTTATTATACGAGGTAAAACGTATATACCCCCGGCAATCAAGGCAAGAATAATTACTACGGCAATCAATTTACCGAATATTTTTTTACCGCTCTTTTCCTTCTTAACCTTTTCCTTTTTTCCTGTTCCCGAATTGTCTTCAGTCAGCAATTCGGCTCCGCATGCAAAACAGAATTTTGCATCATTCGCATTTTCAGCTCCACATTTTCCACAAAACATATTATGCCCCTCCTAATCGTGAAAATGGCGTCAAAATATGACGCCATCAACCTACTTATATATATAAAAAATTTAACAATACGAATTAAACATCATTCCCGCGTATGCACTTGCCACATACGGACTTAAGAATGTCTTACCCGGATTCTTATATTCTACAACAGTCTTATCTACATAAGATACCGGATTAAGCGATACCTGCTTAGCCTTACGAAGCATTGCACCCGAGAAATCTCTAAGAGAAGTCATTCCTAATTCGCTGTCTTCATCAACTATAGAATTCCTCAGCTTCTCTTCATCCACCTCAAGAGTACCATCCTGTGCAATACTAATACCCATGCGTCCCATGCCTTCAGCATACAACTTGGCAATACTTCCTGTCTCCTGCACCAAACCGTTACTACGCGTCTGCTTATCTCTGTATTCACTCATCGTCTTAACGAATCTGTTATATCCGCCAATCAGATTGTTAATATTCTCAACAGCCGCTTCCGTATTGGGCTTGACTCCGATTGTAATCGGGCCGTCACCTTCTGCGGTAACGCCGTTAAGCGTAATCTCATAATTTTTCTCCAATATGAATGTATTGGATGCCGATTCAGCCTCCACACCGTTCACTGTGAAATGTGCATTGGAAGCTTCTCTGGCCACATAATCTATACCTAAATATTCAACAGATCCGGAACCCGGACCACCGTTGTCCGTAATTTCAAAAGCACGACTGCTCTCGCCAAAATGAATACCAACCTGCGCAGACTCAATCTTCAAACTACTATTGCCCTCACCGTCTTCAATAACCGAAGAAGAAAGATGAATATTGGAATTATTAATCAATCTGCTCAGTCTGCTCTGTACTTCATAATTGGTATCATCAGGTCTGATAGTATACTGGAACTCATATCCCTGGCCGCCTACGTTCAGATCAAAAGAGTAATCACCGGGTGCAATATCAAGCGTCTCCTTATTAAGGAAATCACCAATATTTACCTGCGATGTCGCCATCGATTGCACTTCCACTTCATACGTCGGAATCTCGCCTTCGGAACGTAATATCTGTCCATCATCAGCAGATTCATATTGCGTATTATCCTGTGAACCGACATATTTGGCTGTTGCAATATTCTCATTTGAAGAATACGCAATCTTACCGTCCAATTCAACCGTTCCCGCATTACCCATTACAGAAGAAATAGTATTCTGCAACATACGGGACTCTTCTTTCATACCTATTATATATTTTCTTGCATCCGGAGTGGAATCAATCTTATACAGAGGAGCATCTTTATTGACACGCGCCATAGAATTCGTGATTCCTTTAAGCTCACTTCGCTTATGTGTATCGAATCTCGTGTCGCTCTTGTTTGGCGCATATGTAGTTAGATACTGATTATAAATCGTATTGAGAATTAACGAATTAGCCATAGCACTGCCCCTCCTTTCTTCCATGATAAGAGTACCTACAATCCTTTGTACGGGCACACTGGCTCATATTCAGCCTAGTATTACATATTTATCATACCACTTCTTTGTCAATATCTCAATACTTTTATTCAATTTTCTATTTTGCACTAAGAAGCTCAATATGGAAGTTGAGTTCCTTACCTGCCATTTCATGATTGGCGTCAAAAGTAATAGTCGTATCTGTTTTTGCTGTGACAGTCACCTTAAACGGCTGACCATACTGATTGGACAAAAATACCTGTTCGCCTACATTCAATTCTTCGCAGCCTTCCATTTCCGCAATCGGTACATCGAATATAGCAGCCGGATCCGGCTCGCCATAAGCTTCATCAGCTGTCAAATGTACATCCACTTCATCTCCGACATTCATCTTTGCAACCGCTGCATCAAAGCCCTTAATCATCATTCCGGCACCGCAAATGAATTCAAGCGGCTTCTCTCTGTCATATGATGAATCAAATTTCTCACCGTTATCAAAAGTACCTGTATAATGAACTGTCACAATTTTACCAAGATTGGGACCTTCGAATTCCGGTTTGCTATGGCATCCGCCACAACTGCCGCAATCGCCGCAACTATGTTCTTCTTCATGATGATGGTCGCAATTAACGCCTGCACTTGTAAGTTCACCTGCCAGATATTTTTCCACAGCATCATCAGCATCGCCTGTAGCTCCCGAGCACAATTTTATACCGGCCTCTTCCAATGCTGCCTGTGCTCCCGCTCCAATGCCTCCGCATATCAATACATCTATTCCGCCTTCAAAAAGAAAACTCGCCAAAGCCTCGTGGCCGGCGCCATCAGTACCAACCACTTTGGAATCAATCACCTTCTCATCTTCAACTTCATACACCTTAAACTGCTCTGTGTGTCCAAAATGTCCGAATACTTTTCCGTTATCATATGTTACTGCTATTTTCATTTCTCATTATCGAACGACTTGCATATAAGTCCTTCTTTTTCCTTTCCTAATCTTAATTACTTCAATGAGCACGCCGCTTACATCTGTCCCGTCTCATCATCCTCCGGCAACAGCCTGAAAGTCTCAAAGACCATAACGCTTCGCGGATTAATCATTATTGAACCGTGCACCTCCACACGATCCTGTACAACGCTGTCTTCTCTGAATGTATCTATCATTACATAGAAGCTGTAACCTGCAGGAGGATCCGGCAGTGTAATCACCTGCGGTTCCCAATAAGCGTTAATCCCCATATAGATTATCTCATCGTCTCCGCTTCTATGATGTTTACCCGCATACATTATTCCGACGTAATGCTTATTGCTGCCATAATCCGTCCAAAACGGCTGCAAGCCATGCTGGCTTATACATGGATAGCCAAGCGAACATCTCTCTGTATCAATTCTTATTACTCTATGATGTTTACGATACCAGATTGCATACTGGAAAAAACTGAACAAATCATGATTTTTCTCAAGCAAAGTCCAATCCAGCCATGAAATCTTATTATCCTGGCAATATCCGTTATTATTGCCATACTGCGTGTTACCGAACTCGTCACCGGCCAAAAACATCGGTATTCCTCGGCTGAGCATCAAGGTCACGCACGCATTTTTCACCAATCTGCGTCGCAACTTATTAATCTCATAATCGTCCGTCTCACCTTCGACGCCGCAATTCCAGCTGTAATTATCGTTTGCGCCATCCGAATTGTTCCATCCGTTCGCTTCATTATGTTTGCTGTTATACGTATACAAATCATGCAAAGTAAATCCGTCATGACAATTGATAAAATTGACTGAAGCAAAATGTCCTCTCGTCTCAGGACTGTATATATCCGGCGAACCCGATATTCTGTTAGCCGCCACCTGCTCCAAATAATTATCACCTTTTAAAAATCCACGTACATCATCACGATATTTACCGTTCCACTCTACCCATCTGTTCCACGACGGGAAGCTTCCTACCTGATACATTCCGCCCGCATCCCAAGCCTCGGCAATAAGTTTTACTTTACCAAGAATCGGATCAAAAGCAAGACTTTCAAGCAATGGCGGTTTGCTCATAGGCGAACCGTCTTCATTTCTTCCGAGAATGGACGCCAAATCAAATCTGAAGCCATCAATTCTGTACGCTATTACCCAATGACGCAGACAATCAATAATCATCTGGCGTACAATCGGATGATTGCAGTTAAGCGTATTTCCGCATCCGGAGAAATTATAATAATATCCGTCCGGCGTCAACATATAATACACATTATTATCAATACCCTTAAACGAGAAAACAGGTCCTTTTTCATTGCCTTCGGCAGTATGATTAAACACAACATCCAAAAATACTTCTATGCCATTCTCGTTAAGTAGCTTAATTAATCGCTTAAGCTCGTTACCTTCCTTATTGTATTCGGGTTTTGAACAATATGCCGTATTGGGTGAAAAATAATTAACGGTATTGTATCCCCAGTAATCTATCAGATGATTGTCATTATATACACGATGATCATGCATCTCATCAAACTCGAAAATAGGCATAAGTTCCACTGCCGTCACCCCAAGCTCTTTAAGATACGGTATCTTCTGGCGTATTCCGTCAAAAGTTCCGGGAAAATCAACGCCCGAAGATTCATCCATTGTAAATCCTCTTACATGCATCTCATAGATAATAAGGTCTTCCATCGGTGTAAGCGGTTGCTTACAGTCTTCCCAATCGAAATCATTTTTTACCACACGTGCTCTGTATCCCGAACCGCTCTTTTCGCTTCCCCATTCACGCAAGCCTGCAACAGCCTTTGCATATGGGTCTAACAGAATGTTCTCCTTATTAAAAATAAGGCCTCTCTTAGGTTCATACGGACCATCCATTCTATAAGCATACTCCAAATCATCTACCTTCAATCCGAATACAATCATAGAATAGCAATTGCCTATCTTATAATTGTCCGGGAAAGGTATAACCGCAAAAGGTTCTGTTGCTTTTCTTCTGAAAAGCAACAATTCGCACGAAGTAGCCTGCATCGAATTAATGGTAAAATTAATGCCACCGGGAATAACGGTAGCACCGTTTATTTCATAAAATCCGGGACGTATCTCATATCCGTCCACCATATCCATCGGTATTAAGTTGATGTGCTGATTACCAACACCACTCATTTTCTCATCATTCATAGGCACTTTTTTATTAATGTTTTCCTCAACTTCTATCTTTCTTTTTCCAAACATCAATAATCCTCATCGATCATTATCGATTGTCCGCCACCATTTGTAAGGCAGCCTCTATTACTTTATCCATATCATAGTACTTGTACTGACCCAAGCGTCCTCCGAAAAGTACGTTTTTCTCTCCGTCAGCCAGCTTTGCATATTGCTCATACAACGCATTATTGCGCTCATTATTTACCGGATAATAAGGTTCATCGCCTTTTTCCCACGACTTTGGATATTCCTTACTCACTACGGTTGACGGTTGTTTACCGAAAGCAAAATGCTTATGCTCGATTATTCGTGTATACGGTATTTCACGCTCAGTATAATTCACAACCGCATTTCCCTGATAGTTCTCCACGTTTTCCATAAGTTCATGTTCAAAATATACAGTTCTGTATTCAAGCTCACCCAGTGAAAAATCAAAATACTCATCAATCATTCCGGTGTAGAGAATCTTATCAAATGTATTGCCGTCCGCTCCCGAGTTCATATATTCTTTGAATTCGGTATTCAGACGCACCTCTATTCCTTCAAGCATCTTCTCGACAATTGCTGTATATCCGCCTTCCGGAATACCCTGATATCTGTCATTGAAATAGTTATTATCATATGTAAATCTAAGCGGAAGTCTCTTGATAATAAAAGCCGGCAATTCCGTACAGTCTCTGCCCCACTGTTTCTCGGTATATCCTTTTATAAGTTTCTCATATACATCTGTTCCCACAAGCGACAATGCCTGCTGTTCAAGATTACTCGGCTCACCGATATTAAGCGATTCTATCTGCTCACGTATCTTAGCCTGTGCCTCTTTTGGTGTCTTTATATTCCACAACTTTGAAAAGGTATTCATATTAAAAGGCAGATTATACAACTCATCTTTGTATACCGCTATCGGCGAATTAATGAAATTATTGAATTTCGCAAATTGTCCGATATAATTCCATATTTCTTCATTGCTTGTATGGAAAATGTGTGCTCCGTACCAATGCACATCAATATCTTCCCACTTTTTCGTATATACATTGCCCGCAATATGTTCTCTTTTATCAATTACAAGGCACTTCTTGCCTTCCTTTGTCATCTCGTGTGCAAATACCGCGCCAAACAATCCGGCACCCACAATAAGATAATCATACTTCATTATTCCGCGTCCTCTTTCTCTACAATCGGATTAATTACAAAATCCAAATGTTCATTAAGTAATCCCGCCAAATACGAAAAAGCACTGTTGGCCATAATAAGTCCGTCACACATACTCATAAGCTGCAAATCAACATAGCTTTCTGCACCGTAATTGCCCGACACATACACCACTTCAGGTGCAAAATGTAAGCCCAACTCTCCAGAATGCTGATTGCACCAATACAAATCATCCGAGAAAACAAATACTCTGTAATCTTCCTTTTCCTCGGCCAGTTTGCTCAGTGCCTCATGATAATAATTGCTCTCAAGTGCAAGACCAAGGCCAAGATAATCACCTCGTCTTATATGTACAGCTACAGAATATTTCTCTTTTATCTGTTCCATATATGTGCATGCCTGCTTACCCTTAAGCTCCGGGAATGCCAATTCCTTTCTAAACACATCTTTGTATCCGTTGAACCAATTGGCCTCTACCCAGTTGCCGTGGTAATACACGTTGGCTGCATTAAGTCCCACAACTCCCGGATAAAAATTGCCTTCCGGCATCATTCTGTATACACGTCCCTTGAACGGATTTGTCATCTTATAATCATCCGTCTCAGCATACATAATGATATCTTCACCGCAATCAGCAAAAATCTGAGGAATACTCATGCCCTTAGCCTTAAGGTCAATATATTCACTCCATACATCCGGTTCCATGGCTGTACTTAACAAATTGGCCTTTATACCGAATACCTTCTCAAGCTCATATCCGTTATGAACTTTACCTACAAAGTAAGCCGAATCATCAAAAAACCATTTTCCATCCCCCGGTCTTGACAACTCACCATATCTGGCAAAAATGTATTGAAATACCTGATTTGCCAATCCACCATTTAACAATTGAATTTTCATTTTCTCCTCCAAAAATTAAATCGCCTCGGGTGCTACACCCTCTTCTCCCACTTATCGCTCATTATATCATATAATGTCACAAAGGTATAACAGTCTTTCCGGTACCCGGACATACAAAAAACAGGTGACTGCCATCGCAATCACCTGTTTTTGTATATTTATTTCTTCTTATCTAAGAATTGCGGAGTCACCGCTGTAAGCTTGTTTGTCACTTTGTAGTAATCGTATGCGGCACTTGACGCCGTATGCTGCTTGTTAAGCTGTTTTCGCTCCCTTGCAAAACGCAAATCCATTTGTGCTTTATTTCTGGCTTCCGCGGCTTCAATGTTGGCACTTTTGCTCATAACATCACCGATCAGTTGCTGAATCTTACGTATCTGCGTTGCATAATCAGCTTTATTAGCTAACAATTCGCTTTTGATATTCTCATACATTGCATCAAAGCCTTCATCAAGCTTTAATAATTCCGTAATGAGTTTATCTTTATCTTCCATATTCTTATTGATATCCTCAATCGGTGCACTCTTTGATATCAGCGCTGACTGCTCAATGCACTTATCTTCAATACCCTTCAGAATATCGAGTTTTTTCTCAAGACTTTCTGTCAGTATCTGCAAATATCTATCCAACATTATACGGCACCCTTAGTTCTTCCTGCTTTCATAACTTCAGCCCATGTATCTCTCATAGAACGCAAATGAACGAGTACCTCTTCCAATATCTCTTTATCTTTATGAATATTTGCCTCAAAAAGTCTCTGCAGCAAATATGTATATACCCTGTCAAAATCTTCGCTTACAGGATATTTACGATCGAGAGTACTGCGAAATTCCTCAATAATACGTTGCACTCTTACAATGTTATTATGGGCTTTCTCAATATCCTTTTTCTCTATGCCGATAATCGCGATATTGCAGAATTTGATAGCTCCATCATAGAGCATTAATGTAAGTTCAGCCGGAGAGGCTGTGAGTATCTTGCTATTGTTGTACTGTGCATATGCATTTGGAATTGCCATATACGTTTACCTCCATGTGATTGATTTACTGGTTGCTTGGGAACATTCCCGCAATTGCAGATGTTTTGCTGTTAAGTTCTGCCATTGCTTTTTCCATACGCGTGAACTTGCTGTAATAGAAATCTTCCCAAGTTGCAATCTGCTTCTCCTGATTCTTAATCTTATCTTTGTACTGATCATATTCGGTCTGCATCTGCTTATCGTTATATACAGTGAATGCAGAACTGAATTCTGTTCTCTCCATCAATCCGCCAAGCTTATCATATAGATTCTTAGCCAAGCCTGAGAAGAATTCAGCAACTTCATCAGGATTATTGGCTATAGCCACTTTAAGCTTGTCATCAGCAGAAGATGTAGTCTTATCATCAGGGTCACCATCGATGTGATATGCACCCTTCTCATTATCAGCCGCTGAAAAATAGCTCAATGTATTGATACCGAATTCGCTAAGATACATCTTTTTGCCATTTGCCATTGTTACGCCTGATGCCATAACCATCTTCATAGCATTGGAAACATTACCGAGAGTCGAGTCCTTACGCAGAAGAGCAGATTTAATCTTTTTCTCCCACTCCTCAATCTCGTCATCCTTCATTGTCTCTTTTTCCTCATCGGTAAGCATCTTATAATCCTTGGCCGATTCGGCATTATAAAGTTTGTCCATCTCATTGACCAGTTCATTGTAATCCTTCATGAACTTCTTAATCATGTCATAGACTCCGGATGTATCCTGAGTTGTCGTCAATGTAATATCTTCATCATATGCATGATTCAATGTAATAGTCAGACCGTTTATCTCAAAGTTATTACCGGTAGAAGTATACGTAACATCATTAAGCACTATAGAAGCATCTTCGCCCTTTACAAAAGTAGCTTTGCTCTTCTCATATGCCTTAACAATATCATCTACACCCTTGGTTGCATCTGCATTTAACTTGGCAAGTACGTCCGCATCATTCTCCCAGTCATATAAGCTGATGGCATCAGCAAGTTCTGCTGCAGCTGCATCCTTTGCGTCATTCTTGCTGACAAGATCCTCAAATGCTGTCTGCTGTTCTTTTGCAACATCAAGCTGCAATTGTGCTGTAGCTATTTCAGCATTCTTAGCCTCTATCGAAGCATTCAAAGTATCAATCTCATCAGGGTCTGTAGCTGCATCAAGCTGTGCCTGCAACACTGTGAGTTCATCCTGAAGTGTTGTAAGTGCCAGACTTTTTTCATCAACTGTTGCCTGCAATACATCGGGATCTGTCTCTGCATCATCGCCATACTTCTCTGCATATGCTGCAACTGCGGCATCATAATCAGCCGTCAAATCCGTGTGTTTCTTTGTAGCATTCGCGATTGCTGTTTTATATTCCTGTTTAAGTGCTTCTACTCTGCCTGCAATAACATCATCTTTGTTGTATGACGTATCTGTTAACAATCCCAACTTGCCCAAAGCATCCATGCCATCGGCATCTGCTGCCTTGATTGCAAAATTGCCCTTTTCGCCGGTCTCTTTTGCACTTATATAGAATCTCTGATTCTTGGAATCAAAATTGCAATTAACACCTGCTTCTTTTACGGCATCGGCTATTTGAGCCATCGTTGTGGTATCGCTTATCTCTATTTCCGTATCTTTACCGTTCACCGTTACAGTGAATTTGCTGCCGGCTTTTATTCCAAGCAATTCCGTAGCAAGGCCCGTAGCTCCAACTTTACCGGTACTGTTTAACTTCGCTCCGGTTAAGTAAGCGGCTTTTGCCATATTTGTAATCTTAAGTGTCTGTACAGCTTCGGGAGCGATTGAATCTGTAAGTATCGTAACCGCATCCGAGCTTGCCTTAGTCATCTTTTTGCTGTAATCAGACTTAAGACGCATATCACTAAGTGTTGTGCTGTACAAATTATATATTTTACTGTTTATTTCTTTCCAGGAATCCTGTTTCCAAGATAATTTCTTTTGATCCTGCTCAAGAGTTATCTTTTTCTGCGACTTTGCCTTAACCAATTCTTCAACAATCGCATCGGTATCCATTCCTGAATTGAGTCCTGATAATCTGATTGCCATATCTGCACCTCTTTCCGACATCCGTGTCTTCTGTTATGCTTCCTCTGTGCTGTACGTGTTTCTCGTTATCGCTTCTCGTCAACGAGAATTCCTGCCATCTCCCATACTCTTGCAATCATATCAAGAGTTTTCTCGGGAGGAAGTTCTTTAATAAGTTCCTTTGTCTCTTTATCAACAAGCTTGATTGTTACTCTGTTTGTTCCTTCATGAATACCGAAAACAGCTTCCGTATTACCGAAATTCTTATTCATATCGGATACGGCCTTCTTGATGTATTCAAGTTCCGCTTCAGTCTGTTCCTTTGCATTGGAATTGTCGCCCTTTGTATTGGATTCCGATGTCTTTGCTACCACTGAAGTGTTATCGTCTAATTTGGGTGTTGCGGAATTAGTTGCAAGTGCATCCACATTCTGTACATTACTTGTAGTATCAATCGGCTGTACTCTGACTGTCGACTGTACCTGCATAGCAGTCATGCTTCCAATAGGTTCTATTGCCATATCATTCACCTCCGTAATCGTATCAAATGTTCAATCTCATACATATGATAAATCCGCGTCATTTAGCATACATACGAAAAAAGGTTAGCAGATTTGTTCTGCTAACCTATATATCGGTATTTTTGTACAATTAATTTATAGAAAAAAATACTATTTCTTAAGAAAATCTGCCAGAGCAACAAGACCTTCCGCGTTACCTGCATCTGCATTCTCCTGCTGTATCTGAAGATATACTTCCTTTCTGTAAATAGGCACTTCCTTCGGTGCACTTATTCCTATTTTAACCTGATCGCCCTTTATCTCAAGAATGGTTACTTCCACATTGTTATTTATAACGAGCGCCTCGTTTTTCTTACGTGATAATGCTAACATAATGTCCTCCTATCTTCGAGTGTCCACTCGTCTACTTCTGCTCCTTCATCTTCTCAAGTATATCATATATTGGGAAACGTACAGGGAACTGATCCGAATCCACAATTATCTGACATGCCTTACGCTCATCAGCGTTGATTACGAAAGGTGCCTGCAAATTAACGGTCATCTTCGTGATATCCTTCGGAACAGTAAGTGTAACAAGCACAAGCACAGATTCCGGATTGAATTCTCCGATAGGCTTAAGCAATTCATCTTCTACAATCGGATTATAATCCGGCGATACTGTAAGAGGATCCATAACAGGCATTGCAAAATTAGGCTCCTGCATTGACTGCATCCATCTAATAGAGCTTCCGATGCCCTTGTCTGCATCATGCAACAGAGCAAAGTCCGTAAGCTGTGGGAATCCGACAATACCACCCGGGAAGCGGATGATCTTGTCATCTTCAATATCAATCTCTCCAAAAATTCTAGTTGTTATCTTCATATCGTCCTCCTTAGATGTAGTTCATCAGGCTTGTCTGCAATATCTTACTTGTACTCATAAGCGCCGCCTGATACGTAAGCTCTGCTCCCTTGAGTTCTATGGCAACATCGGTAATATCAATGTTCTCGTTCTCCGACTGTAATGTCTCAAAGTTGGTTTTCTGGCTCATCAATCTGTTCTTAATAAGTTCCAGTTTCTTCTCACGTGTACCGCAATTGGTTGTTGCATAATTGGCGACGTTCAAGTGATTCTGCATTTTTGTAATGCTTGTCTCAAACAGTTTCTGATTTTTCTCTTTAAGATATGTAAGAGACTTATTGGCTGCATCTATCTGTTTATTTATTATATCAAGTTTTTCGTCATATGTGGGATCGGATGCATCCAAATCTTCTTTTATTTGATTTAATCTCTTCAATGTTGTCTCCATATCAACAACACCCTGCATTGAATTAAGCAAATCATCAACATCACGTCCGATAGCATGTGTAAACACTTCATCAGCCGTTGTGTTAACTCTGATTGATTGATTAAGTCCCACATCATACTCAATAGACTGTTTCTCATACAATCCTCTGAGATAATCCTGATTGTATTTTATCCAATTGGTTGTATCGGCATCAGACATATCGGTACATGCAAAATAGTGTTCCGGTTTAAGATCGTCCAATTTCCATCTGCTTTTTTCATAAGTAATACGTATCTCAGCTTCATCCGTAGTTGCTGTGGTAACATCATCCTTAAGTGCCATCAGTTTTTCATATATGGATTTGCTGATAAGCATCTCGCCGGTCTCCGGAATAACTATCGCTCTATCGGTAACCGTACCCGGAGGTGTAGACGCAAGTGCGACCTCATTTGCTTTATCAGTAGCAATCATCTCATCGTACGGATTCGGTGTAGCAGTGTTGGATATAAGCTCGGCATTAATACTTGTACCATCCATCAATGTGATTGTCGGTACATTGGTAGTTGCCTCGTTATCAACATTTGAGTACGATAATCTGATACGATAGATATTATTCTCCGCAATATCCTGCTCAACAATATCCGCATTGGTTCCCGTATTATAATTAACTTCATTAATACTATTCAAGTAATCAGAATTAACATATGTAATTTCATCAATCACATCATTATTAATCTGCTCTGTAATGGAATATTTCTTATTCTCGGCTGCCGTAAACTTAAGTGTAGTCTCCGTTCTGTAACCGGTAAATACACTTCTGCCTGCATAATCGGCATTACCTGTCGAATATACTTCATCTCTAAGTGCAGATAATTCATTCAAAATAGTCTGTCTGTCAGATGCGGTAAGCTTTTCACTCGACCCCTTTGTACACTGTGAAATCATATCCGTAAGTACACTTGATACTGTAGTAAGCGCATCTTCCGTTACCGACATCCAGCTCTCTGCATCCGGAATATTTTTTGAATAATACTGTACCACCTGGCTTACATTGGTACGAAGTCTAAGTGCACGAATGGCAACAACCGGATCATCCGAAGGACGTACAATCTTCTTCTCAGTAGACATCTGATTGTTCAGTTTGTCCTGAAGCACTTTGTTATTATTTATGTTGTTGACCGAGTTATGTTGAATAACCTTTGTTGTAATTCTCATAATATCCCGTCCTTTTCTGCAGGTTATACACCTGTCTCAAGAATCAGTCTGTCATATACTTCCGTAAGCGTCTGTATCATCTTCGATGCCAAAGTATATGCATTCTGGTATTTTACCAAATTAACCGCTTCGTCATCGCTGTCCACACCGGATATCGATATTCTCTGATTGTTAATCGAATTACCAATATTGGTATAATTCTTGCAAAATGTATTTGCGTTCTTGGCATTGAGAGCCACATCCGACAACACGCATGTCAAAAATTCAGCTGTAGCAGCGCCTCTGTAGTTAGCCACTTTCTTATTGGTAGTCATATCAATAAGTGCTCCGACATTGTCATAAGCATCCGTACCTGCAGAGGGGTCCTTCTTTGTAGCTAACAAATCGGCATTATCAATCATTGCCGTCAATATCGTGAAGTTCTTCGCCGTCAGCCAGTAATAGCTGTCATCGCGAACATCTACATCTTCCGTAGTTCCCGTATTATACTGCTTGGTAAACATGAACTGATCTTCATCAGTAGCATGGTCACCTGTGAAAAGCAATACACCCTTTTCACCCTCAGAAGAATAACCGTTTAGAAGTATGTTATTGAATACTCCCGAAAAGATACGGCACCATTCATTAAGCTGCTGTTGATAATACGGTATACCCTGATAGCTGATTGCTATACCGACTTCAGCCTCTTTGCCCACCTTTGCGCCGGACACCGGAGCCTCGCTCTTTGTTTCATCGATCTTAAAGGTATACGTATATTCGCCGGTTGTCTCATCATAATGATATGCCCAACCGTCATAGTAGTATTCCTGATTGGCTATAGTGATATTGCCGCCTGTATCGGACAATGTGCACTTGTTCAAATCTTTCAGATAATCTCTTGTCGCCGCAACAGTTATCTCTCTGATAACATGTCCTTCGGCATCTGTTTCGGTAGTCTGCTCCACGGCAACGATTTTACCGACAAAGTTCTCAGCATTATTACCGTCACGAAGTTCTACCAACCCCTGAAGTTCACCGCCAAGCAATGTATTGTGAAGATTGAATTCGTCACCCAAAGCGCCTGTCATGGTATTGGTTACCCAGAAAGTATCGTACAAGCCATCAATATCCGACTGGTTAACTTTTTCTTCCGTGCTTCTGGCAATACATGCAAGTGTATTGTAATCAGATGTATCAATAAGCGTCTGACCACCTGCTATCTTAACGATAAATTGATGTCCGCCCGTCTCTCGGTCCGGGTCATTGGAATCTATAATCGGATATTCCTTGGCATCAATATTAACAATTGATGACATCTCATCAAGTAAAAGTGTTCTCTTATCTCTTAATTCATTAGCAGTTCCGCCGGATATCTCTATTACGTTGATTTGCTTATTAATAGTAGCAATCTCGCTTGCAAGAGAGTTAATCTCGTCAATTTTTAACTTAATCTCGGAATTGATATCCTTCTGCACCTGCTCCATGCTGCTTGCCATTGAATTGAAGTATTCACACAGATTAGCCGCAAAGCCAACAAATTGTGCTTTTGTGGAATTGGCTGCAGGATTCTTCTTCACTTCCGCAAGTGCTGCCGAAAAATGATTGAATGTTGTACTAAAGCCTTCGATCGTACTGTCATCCTTGAAATAATCTTCAACCTGCTTCATATAGTATTCCTTCATACTATATTCACCGGTCTTTGTATTATTATTCCAATACTTGGTATCGTAGAATTCATCATGTACACGCTCGATAGACAAAGTCTCTACACCGGCGCCGGCACATCCGTAAGTAGTCCACACTCTAAGTGCTTCAGCTGCCTGCGAATTGACTTCCTGGCGGCTATAGCCCTCTGTCTCAGCATTGGAGATATTATTAGATGTCGTATTAAGGCCGGCATTGGAATTAAGCAATCCGGTATATGCAATATTAAGTCCGAAAAATTGTGATGGCATCTTAATGTCTCCTTTCTGAATTTTATGAACCCAATGTGTTCAAAATATGTTCAAGCATCTCATCAACGACATTTATATATCTTGATGATGCGTTGTAAGCATTCTGGAACTTTATCATAAAAGTAAGTTCCTCGTCCTGAGATACACCTATTATCTGTTCTCGGGCATTGCTTGTTGCTGTTACTGTTCTGTCCTGGCTGTCCAAAAGGCTCTTATATACCGAACCCGAATTGGCTACCTGACTTACCAAATCTCCGTAGTAATCAATATATGAGGATTTCTTCTTGACGTTAGGATTAAGTGTACTTTCTTCCGCTTCAAAAGCAGCTTTGAGTTTTTCCATTGTCGAATAATCCACTGCACCGTCAGCCAGTACAAATCCAAGTTTGGTAGGCTGTCTGAGCAAATCGGCATTTATCTGAAGATTGGTTACTGTATAAAGTGTCTCAATTATCTCAGGATCTTCACCAATATAATTGGAATAATATGCATTACCGTCCGCATCATGGTCTATTGTAGGAGTACCCTTGTAACCGTCTGATGCTATTTTCATAAATACCTGTATCGGATTACCGTTCTCATCAAGTAAATATGTACTTGAAGGATTAAGATCTTTAGCCTGTGCCGCAACATCGGCAAAAAGATTATTAACCGTAGTTGCTACATTATGTACCAGCTGGTCGAACTCAGCCTGAATGTTCATACATATCGACTGAGACAGCTCGTTGTCGTAATTGGTAAGGTCAAGGTCTGTATAATTAGCCTTGTGGTCACCTCTTGCAAGTAACGTCGACTTAAGACCACCGATATCTGTATTCAAATCCGAAGAAATAACTCTTGTAAGGTCAAATACCTTTGCCTTCTCTACTTCTTCGTCAGAGTAAACTCTCTCATGTACTTCATTGTATGTGAATTTTGCATTTTTCTCCCAGAACGGTGTGTAGAATCCGGTCTCGGGATTGCTATCAAGTAATATCTTATATGCAATCTCACCTCTGACCAAATCTTCGCCTTCAAATTGCACCCACACTGTACTGTCTATATCTTCCGAGTATGTGATACGTCCCATCTTGGATAATTCATCCAGCAACTGATTACGCGTATCTCTCAGATCGTTTGCTTCCTCAAAACCGCCGCATTCGATATTACGTATCTCATCATTCAGCTCTTTGATACGAGCAGCATAATCATTAATGGTATCTGTATACTGCTTTACTTTTTCATTAAGGCTTAACTGATAATCACACAAGCCTTCGTATACCGAATTGGCTCTGGCCAAGAACTCCGAACATCTCTCCACGAACAGTCCCTGTGTAACTGCACTGCTCGGATCTTTTGCAAGCTCCTGTACAGCAGTCCACAAATCCTGTACCGAATCCTGAAAAGATTCACCGTTCATCTCATCAAGCAAATATTCCACTTCTCCCAAAGCATCATACGACACTTCGTAAAAAGCACTTCTGCCCGACTCTTTTCTGTATGTAGAGTCCAAAAATACATCTCTAACTTGTCTTGTCTTGGAATATACGACACCGAGACCGATTTGTTGTTTGGCTACAGCATCGATATCGGCCTTAATAGTATTATAAGTTGCCGTACCGGTAAGAATCTGCTGACGCACGTATCCGGTGGTGTCTGTATTAGATATGTTATGTGCAGTTGTATTAAGAGAATTCTGGCTTGTCTGTAAGCCGGACACTCCAATATACAGGCTTCCCATCAATGGCATAGTTAATCACCTCGGATGTTATTGCTTAGCGTCAAATGCCCCCGTATTACCACCTACAACTGTACCCGCATTATACGCATTCCTATTGTAGTTAGCCGTCTGTGGGGCTGATTTATAGGCTTGCAAAACATTAAGGTCAAACTCTACCATTTCAAGCGAACTTGCTATCAACTGACGATTCTGTTCATTCACAGTTCTCATCTGTGCAAGTGTATCTCTCAGCTTGTCGTATATTGACGCAAGCCTATTGCGTTCTACCGGCCTCGCATTCAACATGTCAATAAGGTCAGTAAGCTTAAGGCTATCAACATCCTTGTTAATAACATTAGCTATGTCTTTCATATTCATGTCTCTCTTTTTGTCGAGAGCATTGATCCGAATCACAATCTCTTGTTCATCATCCGTGATTCTTTGAAGAGATTCCAGATCAGCGCTTACGATAACCGGTGTCTTTTCCATGGACAAAGAAAGCAACTTCTTGTAAGCCTGTTCTTCAAGCTCAAGATTATCGATTAGTTCTTCCATCAGACTAGCCACCTGTTATCCTCCTAAATCATAATGCGCTGTTGTACTTCTGAAACAGTTTCTGTGCGAAACTCTCACTGTCCACACTGTATTCTCCATTGTCGATTCGGCTCTTAATAGAGTTAACCAAATCTTCGCGAATATCAGATGCGCCGGCTACTGCAGCCTTTGCTGTCTGAATATCCTTTCCCATGCTGGAAATCTGCAGCTGGTCAGAGAAGCTCTTTGAAGTCTCTTTCTTCACTTGTTTGGCGCTGTTATTGTTATATAACTGTTGCACCTGAGTATATGCTTCTATACGCATGTCGCTCCTCCTTATCAGGAATACACATTTGTTTTCAATATGTTTATCGACATTTACCAATAAATCTTTAGGCTTTTTTGTAAAAAAATTGGACCAAAACGGTCCAATTTTATATGTATTTATTTCGTCTGTAGAATGACAAGCCGATTGCCTTATCTCCTACCGTACCGGCGACCGTAACAGAAGTCTTCTGCACAATAATATTCTCCGGTTCATAATATTTTGTAAGCATATCATATGCTAATTCCTGCTGTTTATGCGTCAATCCGACGTGACTGAATATAACCTTGCTTCCCGGTGCAATACGTCCTTTACCAATCATGGACTGGGAAATATGTTTACGTATAACACTGTCGTCACTGCCTGTCATTACCGACACAAATAATTGTACGGATTTATTGATTCTCATAACAGGTCTGAAATTGAATGCATTGAAGAACGCTCCGATTACCGCCGACATTTTGGCCGATTGTACAAATACATCAGATGACGGCAATACAACATTGGTATCCACATATTCGCATAATGCGGTTATATCTGAATAGATTTTATCCGCTCCTACGCCTTTTGTTACCCAACTTGCTGCCGTAAGTGCAAGTAGACCTAAGCCTCCCGATACTTGTCCTGTATCAACCACTCTAACATGATCAAAGCTCTCTGCTGCCTCACACGCCTTATTATAGCTCTCGCCCAAGCCCGCACCAACAGACAGATGAATTATCTCCTGAGCTTCTTCCAACTGTTCTCCGAAGAATCTCTCATATTCTTCAACAGACGCGCTGACCGCCTTTACATATGTCTTAGAGCTTGTCAAATATCCCGTCAGGTTACCCGAATCTATTTCAACGGTATCCATGAATCTGCCCTTAGGTGTTTTGACATACAGATACATCATGGCAATTCCGTTTTCCGATGCCACTTCAACATCCAAATCACATGCGCAGTCAGTTGTTATCTTCACTTTTTTCTTGTTTTCCGCCAAAAATGCCCCTGTTACGGCATCACCGATTACAACCGTTGTGTCTTTCTGATATTCAACAACCTCTTCCGGAAGACAATGCAACAGACATTGTTCCAATCTGCTTCCGTCAATAGGTTTCTGCAATGTCATATTGAATCTCGTACTATACTTAGCCAGTGTCTCTTCGCTTATCGTAGCTCCCGTAAGTGCCACAATCGCAGTATCTCTATTCAGTCCGCCATCTTGTATACGTATGGCATTCATAAGTTCAAGTCCATCCATCTGCGGCATCATATAATCTACCAAAATAGTATGATATACATTCTGCATAGTCAGTTGAAGAGCCCTTCTGCCATCACCCGCAGTATCCACTTTCACCTTTGTGTCCTTAAGCAACTGCACAAGAATCGCTCTGTTAAGTTCATCATCATCTACCACTAATATCCTTGCGCTCGGTGCTTCAAAAGAGCGTTCATATGCATCATTTTTCAGTGCCACATTACCTGACAGGATATCTGTTTTACCAATTACTTCTTCTCCCACATATCCCTGATCAACCGTAATTGTAAAAGTACTTCCTTTGGTATATACACTATCTACCGCAATTTCGCCGTGCATAAGAGTAACAAGTTCTTTGGTAATAGCCATACCAAGTCCGTTGCCTTCTATTCGACTGTTTTTGCTTCTGTCAAACTGGCTGAATGAATCAAAGAGGTATTTCAAATTCTCCTTTTTGATACCGATACCCGTATCCGCAACACTGATTTTGAGTGTTACATGTCCTTCTTTCGCCTTCACGCAGGAAGCGCTCAGCACTACTTCACCTTCTATCGTATACTTGATCGCATTGGTAAGAAGATTGAGCACCACTTGCACAAGTCTGCGCTCGTCGCCAACCATTGTGGCAGGAATAGACGGATCCAGCAAAAGTTTCAATTTGAGCTTCTTTTCTTCCGCCCTTGTTCCGACCAGTTCAACAAGTTCAGTAAAGAAATCATTACTGTTATAGGGTGCCTCAATAAGTTTCATACTGCTGTTCTGTATCTGAGAAAAATCCATAATATCATTAATAAGATTAAGAAGCAGACGGCTTGAACTCTTTATGGCATGCGCATTGGCTGCAGTCACTTCATCGTTTGTCTTTCTCAAAGTTATCTCATTTAAGCCTATTATCGCATTAATCGGATTACGAATCTCATGGCTGAAATTCGCGTAGAATTTGTCTTTACTTCTTCCTAATTTTTCAAGCTTCTTTCTCTGTTCATTATTGATTTTTCTCTCAATCTCATACTCATGTGCCTGATACATATACATGCTTCCGGCAATAAAACCTACAATAATAACAGCTGCACCCGATTCAAACATTCGTCCGTTGGATTCAATAGCAAAAGCAGTAGGATTGACCGCAGCGTACCACAAGCAGATAATGTCCACAACAATTGCAAACGAGCCGAAGAACAACAACTGTTCACCGCTGAAAATGATGAACACATATACTATGCCAAGTGTCAACCATGTTACCGTGCCGCCGTCAAAACCGCCCGAGGTAAAAAACATAACAGGCAATACAAACAGCACCAGCATTCCGGCAACAACTATCTTCGAAATGTTAGTCAGTTTATCCTTAACACATAGCAAAAGGCTTATCCCCATCACCACCAAAATCGTACCGATGCATACCAGTTTGGTCGCACTTTCCCTAAGGCAAATTGCCACAATAAGGGCAAACACACTAATCGCAAGGCCTTCAATGCACAATATTCTAAAGATTCTTTCTTTGAATCCTATTTCTCTGTCATGAACAAACATCCTCAGTTTTTCACGCATCTTTAGTCCCTCAATCCTACCTGTTCCTATATATATCCTTCATGCGGTTAATCGAATCTATAGCCGACATATAATCACTCATTTCCACTTTACGTCTGATATTGGCCACATCTTCATCCAAAGGATTGCCATTATACATACAACCTTTCAGTCTATCCAATACCCCATGCATATTATCAGCCTCAAAGGTATATGCAGCATCCTCAAATTCAGCAATGATTTTGTCCAATTCCTCATCCGATACAGCTACAAGTGTCTCAACATCTATCACCTTGTTTGCACTGTTACCGATATATTCAGATGCACGCAGCATATCAATAACGCGTCTGTATTCCTTAATCATTGCATCATGTCCGGCTAAGATATCATCAATCCTGCCGTCTTTTCCTGCCTGTTCCAGATCTTTTGCCATATCAGACAATCTCATGGCACCGATGCTCTTCATGGAACTCTTAAGCGCATGTACAACAATGGTATAATTGTTCCAATCTTCCCTCTTGTAAAAATCAACAATATTATTAAGGTTGGTATCACCGTCATGCTCGTGCATCTTCAGAATGTCAAGATAATTCTCCTCGCTTCCGCAATATAGTATTCCCTTCTTGATATCCAAATCGCCGATTACCATTGATGCTCCGGGTTTTCCTATTCCTTCCGAGTCAATCGCATTGTCCTGAACATATTCAATTTTCTCCTGTGATATGAATTTCTTAAGTATTCGTTCAAGTCCGGATATTTCAACCGGTTTTGCCAGGAAATCGGCGCAACCTTCTTCAATGAACATCTCGCGCATACCTGCCACAGCATTGGCGGTAAGTGCAATAATAGGCACATTCTTATAGTATGCATCCTCCATACGCCTAATACGATGCATACATTCTATTCCGTCCATTTCAGGCATCATGTGATCCATGAATATAAAATCATAATCTTTCGTGGTAACTTTGTTCAGCGCTTCTTTTCCGCTGGACGCTGTAGTTATCTTGATTTCATATGGTTTTAGCAAACCTTCCAGCACTCTCACATTCATAAAGCTGTCATCTACAACAAGAATATGTGCGGTAGGCATTATGAAACGCTCCGCTTTATGCTCCCCGCTAATCACCATTTGGTTTCCTATATTACCGTTTACAACATTTATCGCCGAGATGGCAAATATCGGTTTGTATACAAATATCAAATTATCTTTGCGTTCAGATACCTCTTTTCCTGCATCAATATATACAACCACACACGTACTCTTTGTCAGTGCATCGAAAAATTCCTTGTTTTCCAGGTATTCGGAATATCCTGTAAATATATGTGTCAGTGGCTCGCTCTTTACTTTAGCCTTAAGCTCCTCGATATTCTTGCACAGAAAACTCTTTACACCCATCTGTTTGGCAACATCGACAATAAGTTCTTTATATGCATCCTTAAGCGCTGTAATTTTAAGTCCATCCAAACCGAAATATGCGGCAAATCTTAATTTATCCTTATTCTCGATTTGTCCTATAGGTGTATCATCAGCTATTTCAAAAGGAATAACTACCTGTATCTTTGTACCCTCATTTTCCTTTGAATTAATTGATACAACACCGCCCATCAGCGTTGCCAGCGCCTGCGCTATAGACAAGCCGAGACCGACTCCGTTTTCATTTCTGTTGCGTTCACCGTTTCCTTGAGTAAAGCCCGAAAAAATATTGCTAAGCTGCTCTTTCTTTATACCGCAACCGGTATCCGACACGCTGACAATCATGTTGATGCCGTAATCTTCTCTTCTGTATTGTATATCAAGGCTCACATATCCTTCATTTGTGAATTTAACGGCATTATCCATCAAGCTGAGTATTATACGTTTCAGTTTTTGCTCGTCACCTCTTATCGAGCACGGAATCGATATGTCACAATTAACCAACAGCTCTACATCTTTATTCTCCAGCTTCGCAAATGTCATATTGATTACATCATTGACTGTAGAAGTAACATTAAACGGCTCATTTACAAGGCTCATTTTACCGCTCTGAAGCTCCGAAAAATCAAGTATATCGGTCACAACGGACAGCAGATTCTTACCTGCGGACCTAATATCCTGCAGCGATTCCTGTATATCCTCCGGTGCATCTTTACGCAATACAATCTCGCTCATACCATAGATAGTATTAATCGGAGTTCTAAGTTCATGCGATACATTTGCCAGGAAATCATCTTTGCTTTTTTGTGTTTCTTTAAGTTCATCAATGGTTTCCAACAGATTAATCTTATTTTTTTGCTCTTCCGTTACCAAAAAGTACACAACATATATTGTCAAAGGCACTGCAAGCAATTGCAGAATATTCTGTATATCATTGCTCAGATCACCAAACACAATGCTTTTTCTTATAAACAAATGATATGGCAAAAGGATAATATACGATACTATCGGTAAAACAAGAAGCTTCGTAGACTCATACAGACCGAGAATAATGATAAGTGCCGCAAAGGAAACAAGAATATGTTGGAAATTATCAACCGTGAAGCCATACATAAGCAGATTAATTTCCAGGAAAAGTGCATACATATTTGCTCTGAATTGATACGTCTTTATCATAGTAATAAATGACATCCACGACACTACAAGAAGAACCTGCATTGGAAGTGTAATCCAATATACAGGCTCTTTATACAGCATGATACTCACGCCGACAACATACAAAGTGAATATTGCCAGCGTGATTACCTCTATTCTGTTTCGTTTTATTTTGTCATATTCCATATTGTCCATAGTCGCTCCGAACAGTCCAGACTATTGCTGCATTAATGCTCAATATTTTCCGAAGTCATCTCCTAAAGAAATAATTTTCTCATTCTCTTCGGAAGTGCTCTTACTTCTAAGTTTACCGGCTACAGATGTGCTCTCCGACGCTGATTTGCCGACCGAACCACTGCCAAGATTGTATATAGATAGCAATTCTCTCATCCTTGAAGCCTGACTTGACAATTCATCACTGGCTGCCGCACACTGCTCGCTTGTAGCCGAATTGGTTGATACTACCTGTGATATCTGTCCGATTGCCTGATTAATCTGGGCTACTGCTGTCGCCTGGTAATTAGAAGAATCAGCTATACCTGTAATAAGTGCTTCACTGTTTCTTACCACCTCTGTTATTACTTCAAGAGACTTGTATGTTGCACTTGCCATTCTTGAACCGACTTCCACTTTATTAATAGAGTCTTCTATAAGTTCTGCAGTCTCTGCTGCCGCCTGAGCCGATTTTGCAGCCAGGTTACGTACTTCCTCTGCAACAACAGCGAATCCCTTTCCGGCTTCTCCTGCTCTGGCTGCCTCAACAGCCGCATTAAGTGCCAGAATATTAGTCTGGAATGCAATATCATCAATTACCTTAATTATCTTTGATATGCTCTCTGATGACTTATTAATATCAGCCATTGCCTCAAGCATCTCGCTCATTTCATTATTGCCGGCGCGAACATCGTCAATTACCTGATTAACCATACCGGCTGCATCCGCTGCCTCTGTTGCATTCTGTTTTGCCTTCTCGGCAACCTCTGCAATAGAAGCTGTTACCTCTTCAATAGCACTTGCCTGCTCTGCGGAGCCCTGAGCCAAAGATTCCGAAGCACTTGCTACCTGCGAAGCACTTGTCATCACCTGATATGCTCCGTCATTAATATTGGACAATGCCCTCCTGTTGCTTTCGACCATTTGTGCAATGGCATGGCCAAGTTTATCCTCATCACTCTTTACCTTGACATCCACCATCAGATTGCCGTCAGCCACAGCCTGCGCCACTTTAGCATCTTCGTCATGAGTCTTCGCAAGTTCATTTACCAAATCTGCCAAATGTCCGAATTCATCGTTATACTTAATCTTGAGATTAACATCAGTATCACCTTTGGCCAATTTCTCTGTAGCTATCGTCAAATCTCTCAGAGAAATTCTTACCTGTCTTGCCAACGTAATGCAGAAGAAATACATTATTGCAAAACATATAATCGCCGCAATAATGCTGACAATTACCATACTATTGAAATACTTGTTCGGCTTTTCCGCTGTAAGAATACCTCTGGTTCTTGCCAAAGTGATAATAAACAAAATAGCAAATGAAACAAAACTAATTGAAAAACTAATAATCAATCTTGTATGAAACTTTAGATTCTTCCACATAGTTACTCTCCCTCCGTAGCTGTTCCCGTGCTTTCAATTGCAACATCTTCCTGCTTCTTAGCCTTCACATCAGGTACTGCGGCTCCCTGTAATGCCTCAGCCTGACCAATGATTGCGATATCTGCTTCATTTAACAGCTTATCGGGGTCAAGAAGTAATTTTACTGCATCCCCAACCTTACCTATCGCATAAACATATTTGTTATGCGACTTATCCGCCTTGCCGAAAGATGGCGACGGAATAATATTGTTTGCTTCAATCTCAACGACTTCGGCAATTTTCTCAACAATCAATCCAACCACGGTCGAATTGACATTGATAATAATGATACATGTTCTGTCATTGTATGGCAGCGGTTCCTGCTTGAATCTTATTCTTACATCAATTACAGGTATAATCTTTCCTCGAAGATTAATCAGGCCTTTGATATAATCCTCACTCTCAGGAATAGCCGTTACCTCCTGATATACAATGATTTCATTAACATACTGAATCTTGATTGCAAAGTATTCACCGCCCGATTTGAAAGTCACATATTTGCCTTCCTGGGTATCCGTTGCAGAATTGGTGCCGTCCTCTTCAAGCATTTCAGACGCTTCCAAAATCATATCCTTATTCTCGTCCATATGTGTTCTCCCTCCATCACTCGACCAATCCGGCAGGATCCAAAATCAAAGCAATACCTCCATCGCCAAGTTGTGTACATCCTGACAATCCGCGAACCTTCTTAACATACGAAGGTATCGGTTTTACAACAATCTCCTGTTTGCCGATGAGTCTGTCAACAAACATGCATACACGCTTGCCGTCAATCTCCAATATAAGCATCATACCGTTATTGATGTCACTCTTATAATCATCGAGATGATACCATTCGCCCAGCCTCATTACCGGATAACATTCACCTCGAATCATCACACATTCTTCGCCATTTGGCTGTTCCACCATCATATCTTCGTTGACGCTTACAAATTCTTTTACAACATCAGTCTGAATAACAAATGTGGTGTCGCCGGCAGTCATTACAATTCCGTCAATAATTGCAAGAGTAAGCGGAATCTTAAGTAACATCAGGCTTCCTTCACCATAGACGCTTTCTATCTCCAGACTACCGCCTATCTCCTGAATGTTCTGGACTACAACGTCCATTCCAACACCTCTGCCCGAGTACTCTGTTACCTTCTCATTAGTTGAGAATCCCGGCAATGTAATGAATTGGAATACTTCCTTATCGGTATAAGAACTCTCTTTTCTGTCAAGATCCAACAGCTCCTGCTTACGGGCTTTCTCCATAATCTTCTTACGATCCAAGCCACCACCGTTATCCTGTACTCCTATCCACACCTTTCCTGCTTCTGTCTTAGCAAAAAGTGTTACTTTTCCTTTACTCTTCTTACCTGCCGCAAGTCTTTCCTCCGGCATCTCTATACCATGGTCAACCGCATTTCTTACAAGATGCATAAGCGGATCCGAAATGTGTTCTATAATATTCTTATCCACTTCCGTAGTATCACCCTGCATCTCAAACTCAATCTCTTTGCCAAGTTTTCTTGATACATCAAATACAATACGGTTCATCTTTTGGAATGTATTGGTAAGCGGCACCATTCGCATTGACATTATTACATTCTGCAAATCCGTTGATATCTTGCTGAGTTGTCCTGCAGCCTTACTGAAATTATCAAGCTTAAGGCCCGGCACCTTCAAATCCGGATTCTGCAATACAACCGATTCGGATATTACCAATTCACCTATAAGATCCATCAGCATATCCATCTTGTTAACATCAACACTTATGTAAGATGTCTTCTCAGCTTTCTTCTGCTTATCCTTTGCCAGCTTCTTGCCCTTGCCGGGCTCAGCATTTTGAATAACGAAATCACCGGGAGCAATCTTTTTCTCTTCCTTAGGCTCCTGCGTCTGTTTCTCAGCTTCGCTTCTTGCTTCAATCTCCTCAACGGGCGAATCAAGATCTATCTGAATATCCGTACCAAAGATATCAAATCCACGCTTATAAGTTGCTTCGTTGACTTCAAACAACTCAATAGACTCTATCTCGTATCCCATACCGATAATATCTCTGATTACGCCTTCGGTAGACTGAGTCTGCAACAATATCTTGAAGCCGTGCTCCAATATCTCTGTTCCGCTTTCCGCATCTGTAATAATATTATCCGGAGAATATTGCAGATCTTCCGCAATCTCTTTGAGTGCATGTACAGCTTTATATGCATGTACATTCGCCATCTGCGTATCAGGCGTATATACAATGTATATCTGATAAAAATGGCTTTCGCTCTTGGCCATTGGTGCAATATAGAACTGTGTCGGTTCCTCATGCACATTCTCTTTGATGACCTCTTTGGGCTTCTTTTCCCCTTTGATTGATGCCAGGAAATCATCAAGACGCGCCACTATGTCACTCGCTTTGCCGTCGGCTTCTTCACCATCCGACAATTTGTCCATCTCACCCTGAATAAAATCTGCAACTTCAAGTACATGCTCTACCAATTTTATATGCGGAACATTGTCAGGATGTGATTCTCTAAGATAATAGAACACATCTTCCAGCTTATGAGACACTGTTGTAATCTCATCAAACATCATGACACCGGATGAACCTTTTATCGTATGCATCGCTCTAAAGATTTCGTTAATCGCTTCATCATCAAAGCATTCCGCATCCTTTTGTTCCAGCACAGTCTCTTGCAATTGTTCAAGCAACTGATTGTTCTCAAACAAATATATATCAAGCATGCCGTCTGTATTAAACCCTGCTGACATCTATCTCTCCTTTCTAATATTCCGATCAGTTTTATATCAAACCCAATTTCTTAAGAGCCTGTTCAAATCTCTCCTGGTTGATTGGCTTTCCCGAATATATCGTGCATCCCAAATCAAAAGCCATCTTTACATTTTTCTCTTCGTTAAGCGCTGTCGCCATAATAACCTTTGCCGCTTTCTCCTGCGGAATCTCGCGCTCCTTTTCCAAATTACGAATACCGATAAGCGCCTGATAACCGTCCATAACCGGCATCATTATATCCAAGCATACCAAATCGTATGGATCATCCTCCTCAAGTGCCATCATAAAAGCGTCAACCGCTTCCATTCCGTCTACGGTTACATCACAGTCACCGTACTTTGACAAGAAATTCATCATAAATTTTCTTGTCACAAAATCATCTTCCGCCAATAGTATTCTCATATCACCCTTCTCCTTTTATTTATTCTCTACGTAACACCGAATATACCTTTGCCGCTATGTTCTCAAGTCGTTCCTGATATTGCACCGCTCCGCACTCGTATGCCACCTTCGGCATACCATACACCACGCAAGTCGACTCATCCTGTCCGATTGTCTGTGCTCCCGCTTGTCGCATCTTTAGCAATCCTTTGGCACCATCGCCACCCATTCCGGTAAGTATCACGCCTACCGCATTGGCACCTGCTGCTGTTGCCACCGAATCAAAAAGCACTTCCACCGACGGGCAATGTCCGTTGACACGTTCACCCTTTTTTATCTCTACCTGATAGCCTCCGGCAACTTTTACCACTCTCATATGAGCATCACCACCCGGCGCTAACAGTACTGTTCCCTTTTCTACTCTGTCTCCGTTTTGTGCTTCCTTAACGAATACCTTGCAGCGTTCATTAAGTCGTTGAGCATACATCTGCGTGAATCCGGCAGGCATATGTTGTACTATCACCACTCCCGGGATATCCGTTCCAAATTCGCTTATCACATTAGCTATCGCCTCCGTGCCTCCGGTAGAAGCCCCGATTGCGACGATTTTCTCAGAAGACGCCGTTACCGGTCTGCTTGCATTAGCTAACGCATTTCTTTGTCCCGATGCCACACGTTTCTTGATATTAGCAAGACTCGCTGTAGAAGCAATCTTTATTTTAACGGGCAATTCATTGGCCAAGAAGAATTCCAGCTGTTTCTTATCGGTCGTCTGAGGTTTTGCCACAAAATCGACCGCCCCGGCCTGCATCGCATCAAATACTTTTTCACTCAGCGTACTAATCATAACCACCGGCATCGGATACTGCGGCATCAGCTTACGCAAGAATTCCAATCCGCTCATCCTCGGTAGCTCGATATCCAGAGTCATCACATCAGGATGATGACTGATAATCAAGTCTCTTGCTTCATACGGATCGTTGGCCGTTGCCACTACCTCTATCGCCGGATCATTATTTAAATTCTGTACCAGAAGTTGTCGAAAAACTAACGAATCTTCAACAACCAATACTCTGATTTTTTTCATTTGGCCTCCTGAATATTGAAGGATGAATCACTTCAAATCCTGTACCCTCTCTGTCTATAGTTTCTGTCCTTCCTACGAATAAATATCCGCCCGGTACCAAACTGTCATATATCTTCTCAATCAATTTTCGCTTGGTCGGTCCGTCAAAATAGATCATTACATTTCGTAAAAAAATAACATGCATTGGTTTCCTAAACGGAAAATCATCCATCAGATTGAACTTACGAAAAATAACCGAATCTTTGATTTCACGGGTTACCTCATACACATCCGAATGCGGCAACTGCTTAAAATACCTGTTTCTCCATGCTTCGGGAATCACTTCAATCTGCTCAGCATCATATCTTCCTTCTATCGCTTTGCTCAATGCTCTCTCGGAAATATCAGTAGCAAGTATTGTGGTATCCCACTTGGCTGCTTCCAGTCCAAGTGATTCCTTTAGCAACATTGCTATCGCGTAAGGCTCTTCACCGGTTGACGATGCACCACACCACAAACGCAAATCATGAGTATCCTTTGCTTCCTCCTTAATCCAGGGAACAACATTCCTTTTCATAAAATCAAAATGCTGTGATTCCCGCATAAAAAAGGTGTGATTGGTTGTAAGCATATTCACCAGGTCAATTTCAAGATTTCCGGACTTATCAGCTTCCAGCTTATCCATAAATTCGCCAAAGTCTTTATAGCCTTCGCTCACTATGTAGTTTTCCAATCTCCCGTTCACAATCACCTTTTTGCCTGTCATATTTATTCCATACTTAGACTTAAGGTATGTGGTGATTCGAACAAATTCCTGTTCAGATATCATTTCTATTTTAATTGCCTATAAATCTTCCTGCACACTGTATATATCGCAGGATTAAATTTAACACCAACATCCGCTTCCAAAATTCTTAATGCTTCTTCTTTTGTATAAGACATTCTGTATGCTCTGTCAGCGGTCAGTGCACAATATACACTGACAATCGCTACTATCTGTGCCGAAATAGGTATCTGATCTCCCTCTTTTCCGGTCGGATAACCGCTTCCGTCCCAATTCTCATGATGATAATGAGCTATATCCATCGCCATCTGTACGAAATCATTATAATCTCTCGACAAAGCCACATCCTGCAATATCTTGGCTCCTACAGCTGTATGTGTCTCAATAATCTCTCTTTCTTCATCCGTAAGCGGTATTCGCTTCTTTTGAAGTATCGCCTTAGGTACTGCTACATTACCCAGGTCGCAAAGCGGTGCTGCCACTTCGATAGTATCGATAAATGTGTCTGATATCACATCCTCATATACACCCGCTATCTGCAAAGACTGTGCAACAATCCTGCAATTATATTGCAATCTCTCGATATACTTCTCTTCATACATCGAATTGCTTCTTGCAAGATTGGCAAGCGCATACAATACACTCTTTTTTTCCTGCTCAATCTGCTTAAGCTGATTGTTTAATGATGTCTGAAGTCTCCTGTTAGTCTCTTGCAAGGTGTTCTTTGCTTCATGAAACTTAAGGTGTACACCCGCTCTGGCTTTAACCACTTCCGGAATAAAGGGCTTGGTGATATAATCCTCACCACCCAATTCAAAGCCCTTTACTATCTCATCCACTTCATCATATGCAGATATGAAAATGATAGGGATTTCTCTTGTATTTACATCACCCTTCACAATTTGAGTGAATTCATATCCATCCATCTCCGGCATCGATATATCCAAAAGAATTAATTCCGGTATACATCTTTGCAACACTTTGAGAGCCTGTATTCCGTTTTCAGCAAGTATTGGCTTATATCCCATCTCTTCAATAATGTTGCGCAATACAAATCTGTTTACTTCAACATCATCAACAATTAGCACTCTGCCGTCTTCCCTGATTGCATTACTTGTATCCAATCCGTTCTCTCCTTTATACTTATCACTACAGCTGTGACTGTAACAATTCTATTGCTTCTATACTCTTTTGTGTGTTTTCCTTTGCAACAGCCATTTTCAGCTTAAGTACCGCTGTTTTAATCTCATGCGGTGCCCCATCCGTAAGTGTCTTTATTGCGTCCGAGAACATCTCGGCTTTCTCCCAGTTCTCCATGTCGATACACAGATTAAGCTTCATAAGACGCTTCTTTATCTCTTCTACATTGTCACCTGAGCCAAAGCTTAGGCTGGCGGCATCAGCATCTGTCAAACCAAGTTTTTCCTGGAAAAGAGGCTTTGCAACTTCATAATCCTGTGTTATTGCATTCTGTCCCGGAACCTCAAGCCATATAGAAAACGTAAACATTGTTCCCTTACCGACTTCACTTTCCACCGAAATATGACCGCCCATCAGCTCAACAAGGTTCTTACTGATATTAAGTCCAAGTCCCGTACCGCCGAATCTTCTCGATATTGATGCTTCCACCTGCGAAAAACTCTTGAATAATTTATCCTGGTCTTTCTTATCTATTCCTATGCCCGTATCAACGACCATAAAAAACAGTTCAATCTTATTACCCGCTTTGGCCGTAGCCACCGCTTCAAGCATTACTTTTCCAACCGTGGTAAACTTTGTCGCATTCGATAACAGATTATTAAGAATCTGCGCTATTCGAAGTTCATCTCCGATAAGTACATCCGGAATATCAGGGGCTATAGTCATAAAGAAATCAAGTCCCTTTTCATGTACCTTATTGATATGATTGGATTTGACGTATTCCATCATATCCTTGAATTTGAATTCTCTCGGTTCGAGCTGGAATTTACCTGCCTCCAGCTTAGAAAAATCAAGGATATTGTTAATAAGTGCATTCATATCATCACAGCCATGTTCAATCAGCTGCAACAATTTAATATCATCCGGTTCAAGTTCTCTGGACAATAATTCTTTGGTATTACCCAGAATACCGTTAACCGGAGTTCTAAGCTCATGCGTAACATTTGCTACAAATTCATTCTTGATATTATCCAGATTAACGCTGTTCTCTTTAACACTGGCCAGTTCCTTAAGTGCGCTTTCCATGCGGGATGCATCTGTTCCCATCAGAATGCGACTGCCGGCCAGTCCCGGATTGTCGATAATCTTCACATCTACCTTAAAACAAGTCTTATTCTGTCTGTATGCCATCATGGATAAGATATCATTCTCAGGTTCTGCGGTGCATACTATGCCATCTAAGTTACGTTCGAAACAGCCCGGAAAAATATCATCAATACTTTTCTCAATCAATCTGTCATATCCTAACAACTCTTTAGCACACGCATTGGCATATGTTATCTCGCCTTGCTTGTTGTAGAAAATCATCAATTCAATTAGTTCATCATAAATTGCCAAAAGATTATCAACATTCATAGCAACCTCAATCTCAACCAATCATTTCAATAACCTTGCGTATCTCTCCATCCGCCTCGACCAGCTTAACAGTGAGCTCGTTAGTAGTCGGCACGTCCACATCAGCCGCCGCTTTGTTACGAAGTTCTTCCGTAATCTCACTTGCCAGTGTTGCCACACAGCTTATTCCGAGATTACCTGCCAAACCCTTCAATGAATGAGCCGCCTTAAATGCGTTCTCATAATCCCCGGCTTTTACAGCTCGATCCAAATCCGCAACTCCCGTATCAGCCAAGTATTTCTTCAAAAAAGTCACGTACATATCTTCACGTCCAAGGAATCTATGCAGTGCATCAGCATAATCAACACCCAAATCTATTAATTTCTCTGTTATTTCAGAATCCATAGTATCCCCCTTATAGATTTGATAATACAATATATAAATTATAGTAAATGTGTACAGATTTTTCAAGTTTTTGTGTGAAATTTGTGTAAATTTTCTGACAATCAAAAAAGGAGCTAAAAAGCCAATGTCATTAAGTTAATGTGGCATAAAAAGTACAACACCGGGCGATTATGATTTAACTACATAATTGCTCGGTATTTTTTGTTTGTTTAAATAGAATCT
>JAGHVF010000068.1 GCA_018064425.1 Candidatus Colinaster equi
TGTCTACGTTTCAAACAAGTTCGCTGACGTCTGTGTTTTTGTATAATTCGATGCTTAACCTTTAAGTACAATGACAAAGTTTTGGAAAGCATACATATATAAGCCCGGGCGCACAGAGCAGAAAGTGCCTGCGCAAAGGTGTCGCCCTTGATTCTTTAAGTGCAGATAAAAAATGGGACATTAGATTATGTCCCATAGAAAAAACGTAATTCAAAAATCAATAATAAGTAATCGTTAAATATCCAATTTTTCAATTGGAGTAATATTATATTCGGCCAACTTGGCATATGCCCTCACAATCGCATCATCATATACATACTTAGGCTCATGTGCATCCGAACCGACAATAACCTTAATCCCGGTTCCTTTTACCTTTTGCCAGAAATTGTCGTGCGGATACATATCCCTTATACCATCGGGATATTCCTTTTTACCACGTCTGAATCCATTGGCATTGTATTCCAATATTGCTCCGTATTTTAGTGCTGCTTCGATGATAATATCGCTCGCTCTGTCACAATTTATATCCCAGGCAAAATTGTTAAAAGCGAAAATATCCGGGTGTGCCACATACGAATACAGTCCTGTCTGCATAGCTGCTTCTATATTGTGAGCATATCCAATAAAGCTCTCTGTTGAAGGGGCATTAAACATATTGAAATATACATTCGGTGCATATTCATAAAAATGTGCTCCGAGTATAAGATATTCAACGCCCTTATTTACCAATAAATCCTCATAGAAATCAGTATATTTGGGTAAATACTCTATTTCAAAGCCTGTATGTATCTGAAGTTTGTACTTATACTTGCCTACACATGCCTTTACTGAGTCAAGATACTCATCCATCATTGAATATGGCATGCGCTCACCAAATACTTGATCGGGATATGGACAATGCTCGGAAAATCCAAGAATATCCATGTTCTTATCTATTGCCGCAAGCACATATTCCTCCTCGGTTCCACTCCCGTGTCCGCATCGAAATGAATGTGTATGATAATTTGTTTTCATTGTTATAACGCCTTCTTTTCTATAAATTATCGCGATTGCGCTTGTCAGACATTGAAAGTTTCTCCGTCAACACCAATTTAATCTCATCAATATCAATACCGCTCTGTGCAAAGTATAGGTTAACATAATTATCTGCCTGGAATGTCGCATCAATATCAACCGTTCTCTCTATCCATTCTCCACCGGTACCGTTTATTGTTATTGTACCCCTAAGCATAGTATTCTCACTGACAGTCAAAGAAGTCTGTGACAATTCACCGGCATCAGATTTCATTCTGATAATCATATCATAATGTCCGCGTACAGGAATATGTAAAGCGTATTGATTATCGGTTCCTGCCTCAGTCTTAAGACCCGATATATCCAGGATTGTCTCCTCTCCCACTTCAGTATTCGGCAAATAATTTATCTCTCTGTCAGCTCCCTTTGGCGCATTGATGGTTGTAATCTTATCCTCACCTTCAATAAGCCTTATTCCACATACTGACTTACACAATACATAGCAGATATTCCTAGCTGCACGCAACAACTCCGCTCTGCAAATTCTTCCCTGTGCCAGACCTTCTGCCGCATCATCTTCATTTGTATTCTTGTAAGAATCCGTGGTAACCATATAAACATCATTCTGCGAACGAATCATATTGGTTGTATATTTTATTCCGACAGGCTCATCAGTTTCGCTGTTGATTTTTGCCCACCAATCAGTCATTACAAGACCTTTATATCCCCAATCCTTACGCAATATTGTTGTTGCAAGATCATAATTACAAGATGTATATGTACCGTTGAGCGGTCCGTAAGTAGTCATAATACAATATGCGCCACCTTCTTTTACTGCCATCTCAAATGCTTTCAGGTATATCTCGCGAAGTGCTCTCGGCGAAATCGTCGCATCCATGTTATGTCGACTTGTCTCCTGATTGTTGCCCGCAAAATGCTTACATGTTCCAGTGACATTGTACTTATGTAAACCTTTGAGTTCCGCAGATGCACATGCGCCCGTCAAATACGGATCTTCCGAATAATATTCAAAATTACGTCCGTTAAGAGGATTTCGATGAATATTTATTCCAGGGCCCAACAAAGCATCTATCTTATTTTTTCTAAGTTCCTTACCTTCACATTCATACAATTGCTCAACAAGCTCCGTATTAAATGAGCAAGCCTGTAAAGTACCGCTCGGAAGCGAAAAGGCCGGAGCTCCGCAGTCCATTCTTATACCGGAAGGTCCGTCTGAGCATGCCGCAATCGGCATTCCGTAATGATTATGCAACGTATCGGTAACACCTCCGAATGCTGCTGCCACGCCTGGCGTAACTTTTGGTGAACACATACCTTCACCACGTGTCATACATATCAATTCTTCATCTGTCAACTGTTCCAGATAATCTTCGATTGATACTTCTCCACGCATAACTTCTTCGAATCTGTATCCCTTATCACCTGTATATCCATCCCACTGAGGTTTTCGTTCCTTTATTCTTGCCTCAAGGTCTATGCTTCGCATAGGTACGGCTTCCATCTCTTTCTCATACTCACCCTGTGCATTCTTGCGCAAAATCATACGATTTAAAGGCTTCGTAACAGCTAAGGCTTCTTCACATTGTTTTGTAACAAAAGTCTTTCCAAGATTCAGACTGCCTGCAATCATTGCATTTCTTACATCAGTACCTACATATACCACATATTCTCCGGCTTCAAGTACCCATGCATCTTTATATCCCGTAAGACCGGTATCATCAAACGATGCCATTTCCTCAATATTAAATTCTATACTCAAAACCTCACTACATCCCGGGAAAAGTGTCGATGTCTTGGCAAATCTAATCAAATTTCTTGCAGGTTTACATAATGCACCCTGCGGTGCTTCATAATACACCTGAATAACTTCTTTACCAAGTCTCTTACCGGTATTTGTTACGGTTACATCAAGCCGTATTGTACTCTCACCGACAAGGCTGAATGTTGACTCATGATTAAAAGTTGTGTAGGAAAGACCGAATCCAAACGGATACATTACTTTATCTTTGGCAAAAGTTTCAAAATATCTGTATCCTACATATATATCTTCTTCATATTTATCCTCATCAAGATTACCAAAATTGGCTGTTGAAGGATAATCATCTATTCCATAGCAAATTGTATCAGCCAATTTACCACTGGGATTCTCCTTACCTGTCAGAATATCTACAACTGCATGTCCGCCTTCCATACCTCCCTGCCAGGTATACAAAACAGCTTGCGGATTATATTCTTCAACCCAATTCATATCTATAATATTACCGACATTTAATACTACTATTACACGCTCAAATGCTTTTGTAACACTTGCAAGCATCATTTTTTCCTCATGTAATAAATAATAGCTTCCCGGATCCGGTGTATTATCTCTATCTTCACCGGCTGTACGTCCGATAATTACTATTGCGGCATCAGAATTAGCAGCGGCCTTTGTGGCAAGTTCTTCACTCACCTCCATCTCGACCTGTGCCCATGGCTCCATCGCCCATCCTTTTCCTTTATCAAAAGGATGTTCCTTTACCCATTCTTCATATACTTGCAGCAACTGCTCGTTGATATCTATATCCGCATCCTCATTGATGGCATCAAGTATAGAAACAACATACGGAGCATTTACCAAACCGCCCGAACCTGTTCCGCTCTTGATATAATCAAACTGAATACGACCAAATACAGATACCTTTGTACCACTTTTTAACGGTAATGCTTTGTTATCATTTTTTACCAGAACACAACCTTCCGTAGCCATCTGTCTTGCTATCGTTGCATATTTTTTCCAATCAAATGTATATTCCATATTTTTTCCCTTTCATATATAAAAAACCCCGCATACAGGGGAACTCATCATAACCTCCAAGATTGGCCCAGGCACCCTCACGGCACATAGAAAATTCTTCTTATGGCTGCTGCATTCCTGCCCTGACCAGATTCGTAGACATCTATTGCGTAAGACCCGGACCCTCAGAGGGAAGCCATAAGCTCCCTTCTATACGGGATCTAATTCAAACAACGTTTATCGCATAACCATTATGCCACAAACTCTATATTATTGGTAGTTATTTTTTCTTAATTTTTATTCTCAACTCCTTGAAAAATGAAGTTAATACTTCCGAACATTCTTCTTCCATAACCCCTTTTGTTATGTTAACCTGGTGATTAAACTCAGGTACCTGCAAAATGTTAAGTATCGAACCGGCGCATCCGGCTTTAGGATTCATGCATCCAATAACAACTTCCGGTATTCTGGCTTGTACAATTGCTCCCGCACACATCTGACAAGGTTCCAATGTTACATACATGGTGCATTCTTCCAGTCGCCAATCACCCATTTTTTTGCTGGCCTTTTTGATAGCAATAAGCTCGGCATGTGATAATGTGTTTTTATCAGTCTTTCGTCTGTTATAACCTCTGCTTATAATCTTATCTTCATATACAATAACACACCCTATCGGAACTTCTCCCAACTCGGCAGCCTTTTTTGCTAACTTCAAAGCTTCTTTCATGTATTTTTCATTCATAGGTCAACATCCTCATTTACTTACATCGCTTCAATGCTATAATAACGTTATGAATATTTATGGACTTAATAAAACAACTTTACTTGATTACCCCGGACGTGTTGCATCTACCGTTTTTACCGGCAGGTGTAATTTCTTATGTCCGTTTTGCCATAACAGCGACTTGGTTCTTCATCCCGATGCATTTCCTCTTATTACGGAAGAAGAAGTATTCAATCACTTAACAAAGCGTCACAATGTTCTAACCGGCGTGTGCATTACAGGTGGTGAACCGACTCTGCAAGAGGATCTCATTCCGTTTATCAGACGCATTAAAGAGATTGGATATGCTGTTAAGTTAGATACAAACGGCTACAACCCGGATATTCTGCAGACAATTGTCGATGAAAAAATAATAGACTATATTGCCATGGATATCAAAGCCGGGTTTACGCATTATGCAAAAGCAACCGGTGTTGCCAATATAAATATGCAGCTGATAAAACGCTCTGTCGATATTATGTCAACCAGCGGCCTTGAGCATGAATTTCGTACAACAGTTGTTAAAGGAATTCATACAGAATCCGATTTTGAAGAAATCGCAACAATCTTACCGTCTGATTCCAACTATTATCTGCAAAGCTTCAAATATAACGACTGCATTACGGATAAGTCACTTGACTCTTTTTCACGTGAAGAATTGGAACATTTTGCGGACATTGTCAGGACAAAGATTCCCAATGTGTCATTACGCGGTGTTGATTAATACTACATCAGTTTTTTCTTAATATATCAACCGTATGTGCACCCGCACCGATTAAATCCGCTCTCTCACACACCGTCATCTGATAATCGATAAATCGAGCAAATTCCTCATCAGACAGCTTATTCAAAAACGGTCTCATATAATCCGCCGGACCATCCGGTGAAATTATCTTAATTCTCTGCAAATCAGCTTCGCTATTCAATCGATTAATATCCTCAATACGAATGTAATCATATATATCTTCTTCATGCGAAACAGTGTGATAATCATTCCCGAAACGACCTTGCTCCATACATTCCAATATATGCTGTTCTTTAAATCCATACGTTATAACAGCATATTCATTCATAACATACGCCACAAGTATAGTTCCGCCGGCTTTTGTTACTCTTTTTGCTTCACCCAATGCCTTAAGCTTATCTTCATGCGAAAACAAATGATACATAGGTCCAAACAACAATGTTACATCAAATGAGTTATCCTCAAATTTTTTAAGATTAAGTGCATTTCCCTTATATGCATGTACAGCATCAGACTTTGCCTTTAATCTGCCCAAATTGTGCTGTACCAATTCGAGTGCGGTCACATCATAGCCTTCTTCACATAACGGTATTGAATAACGTCCGGTTCCCGCTCCGATATCGAGTATCTTAATATCTCTTTTAGGTTGATCTATATCGGCCAGAACTTCGTGAATATACTTCATCGTTATTGTATATTCTACCTGCCCATGTCTTGAATCAAGTCTTTTCTCTTCGTTAAACTTATTATAGTAATCTTCAATATATCCCATGTCTTACTCCGGTAATTTGTTCCTATTGTTATACTCATAGGACACATTATATACGAAAGCATCAAAAAATTGTATAATTTATGGTGTGTTTTCCTTGACACACAGATAAAACAGTATTATGCTTTAACACATAAAAGCGTTGACGCGTTGGTGTGTGTTAGTAGTACATCAAACAAACGGAAAAGAGGTCCTATGAAAAACACTTTCGGACAAAATATGCAAATAACACTTTTCGGAGAAAGCCACGGTCCCTATATCGGAGCTGTATTAGACGGATTAGCTCCCGGAATACAAATAGATGAAGAATACATTAATCACCAGTTAATGCTTCGCAGACCGGTCGGCAAAATATCAACGGCCCGAACAGAAGAAGACAAATATAGCATTGTCAGCGGAATATGTAATGGGTACACCACAGGTACACCTCTATGTATATTAATTCCAAATACCAACACACGCAGCAGTGATTATGATAAGCTTCGCACTGTTCCGCGTCCGGGACATGCAGATTATACAGCAACTCTCAAATATCATGGATTTGCCGACTATAGAGGCGGCGGCCATTTTAGCGGACGTATAACAGCCGCCATTGTTGCTGCAGGTGCTATTGTTATTCCGGCCCTCAGGGATAAAGGGATATCTATAGGCACACATATTGCCACACTTGCTGATGCAAACGATCGAAAATTTGGTGATTACATTACAGATATAACTTCACTTAATAACAAAGTTTTCGCTGTTCTCGATGATGCAACCGAAAGTAAGATGAAAGAGATTATCGAATCCGCTGCAAACGACGGCGACAGTGTCGGTGGTGTTTTAGAAACAGCTGTTATCGGTATGCCCGGCGGAGTCGGTGAGCCATGGTTTGATACACTTGAAGGTATATTATCTCATGCACTATTTTCTATTCCCGCAATTAAAGGTGTTGAATTCGGTGCCGGTTTTGATATGGCGACACTTCGCGGAAGTGAGAACAATGACTCATTTTGTATAACAAATAATGCTGTTACCACATTAACAAACAACAACGGCGGTATAAACGGCGGTATCAGTAACGGAATGCCTATTACAATCAGATGTGCCGTTAAACCTACACCCTCTATATATAAAACACAGCAGTCGGTTAATCTTGAGACAATGACAAACACAGACCTTAATATAGAAGGCAGACATGATCCGGCTATTATTCACAGAGCTCGCGTTGTCGTAGACAGTATGGTTGCTCTTACTCTTTATGACACACTCGTCGGACGTTACGGTACTGACTATTTTGGAGGAAAGTAATGGAGTATGGATTAATCGGTGAACACTTGGGACATAGTTTTTCACCGGATATTCACAGAATGATTGACAACTACAAATATGAACTTCGCGAAATCGCACCAAATGATTTGGATGCCTTTATGACGACCAAAGATTTTCGTGCAATCAACGTTACCATTCCTTATAAACAGGCTGTCATTCCATACCTTGATGAAATTGATGATGCAGCCGCACGAATCGGTGCTGTTAACTGTATCGTAAATAAGGACGGTAAGCTCATTGGTCATAATACTGATTACGATGGCTTAAAAGCTCTGATATTACGCAATAAACTCACTCTCGCCGACAGCAAAGTTCTAATACTCGGAACCGGCGGAACATCTCATACCGCGTCGGTAGTTGCAACTGATTTGGGTGCCGACAAGATTATTCATGTAAGTCGCACCAAAAGTGATAACACTATCACATATGAAGAAGCAATTAGTTTACATAATGATGCTGATTACATCATTAATACAACTCCGGTCGGTATGTATCCTAAGATTGATGGTTGCCCAATTGATATCAAAGCATTCCACCATATCAAAGGTGTTATTGATGTAATATTTAATCCCCTCAGATCGAATTTGGTGATTGAATCACAAAATATGGGAATTCCGGCCGAAGGCGGTTTATATATGCTGGTAGTCCAGGCCATAAAAGCTGCCGAATATTTTACCGGTCATGAATATGACAAACAATTGGCCGATTCAATATTTTCAACTCTGCGTAAGAACAAAGAAAACATTGTTTTAATCGGTATGCCCGGATGTGGCAAAACAACGCTTTCTTCTATACTTGCCAAGCAGCTGGAATGTGACCTTGTAGACACGGATCAATTAATTATTGACCGCGAAAAATGTGAGATTACCGAGATTTTTTCCTCTCACGGAGAAGAATATTTTCGCCAAATTGAAACAGAATGCATCAAGGATATCTGCACATTAAACAAAACAATTATTGCAACCGGCGGCGGAAGCGCAATGAGATGGGAAAACATTTTGGCACTTAAACGTAATGGTCGCATCTTTTTCATTGACAGACCTCTTGATGCTCTGATTCCTACCTCAGACAGACCTTTAGCCGATAATCGAAGCAAAATAGAAGCACTTTTTGATAAACGATATCCTACCTACACCGCAGTATGCGACGTACAAATCAATGCAAAAGGTGATGTTAATTCAGTTGTTGATAAGATATTAACCGAAAGGTAAAAAAATGAAAATCAAAGTAATAAACGGACCAAATATAAATATGCTTGGAATAAGAGAACCCGATATCTACGGTCACACAACATATAAAGATTTGGTTGAGACAATACAAAATTATTGTAAAAAAAGCAACATCGAGGTTGACATAATGCAGTCCAACCACGAGGGTGATCTGGTTGATATGATTCAGGATTGTTATAACCGTTATGATGCGATAATAATTAATCCTGCTGCCTATACACATACAAGCATTGCAATATTGGATGCTGCCAAAGCAGTAAATCTTCCAATGATAGAAGTTCATATCTCGGAAGTTGACAAACGAGAAGAGTTTAGACAAACAAGCTATATCCGCCAAGCCTGCATCAAATGCATTATCGGTCACGGTATAAACGGATATTTGGAAGCAATAGACACATTAAAGGAACTTATTGAAAAATGATAGCGACTTTTACTCCTTCATGCGCAAAAGGCACAGTTTGTGCACCGCCGTCAAAAAGCATGGCTCACAGATATTTGATTTGCGCCGCACTTGCAAACAATACAAGTACAATTAAAAACATCGATTTTTCACAGGATGTTCTGGCAACTTTAGATTGTATCAGTGCTCTTGGCGGAACATATGTAATAGATGGCAATTGCGTACAAATAACAGGCTGTCCCGATATTCGCTCACTTGACGAATCCACTTTTGAGTGTCGTGAAAGTGGCAGCACATTAAGATTCTTCTTAGCGCTTGGCATGTTATCACCTTCAGTCAAAACATATCATGGCAGTACAACTCTAATTAGCAGACCTCAATCTGTTTATACAGATATATGCAACAAATTAGGGATACGATTTGAGATAAGTCAAAACAGTATAGAATTGGAAGGTTGCTTACAGGCTACCGACTACTCAATAGCCGGCAATATCAGTTCACAATTCATAACAGGACTGCTGTTTGCTCTCCCGCTACTTAACGGTGACAGCACAATCCGACTTATTCCGCCGGTGGAATCGGCATCATATATTGATATGACTCTTCTGGCACTTAAGCAATTCGGAATCAACATTGAGAAAAACGATAATTATACATATACAGTAAAAGGCAACCAAAAGTATGTTTCCACCAATATTACCGTGGAAGGCGATTATTCCAATGCCGCATTCTTGGATGGTTTCAATCTGCTTAACGGAAATGTTGATGTTACCGGCCTAATAGACAACAGTCTGCAGGGTGACAGTATATATAAGAAACACTACAACACACTGGCCAATTGTGATAATCCGTGTATAGACATTAGTGATTGCCCTGACCTCGGACCTGTTCTTATGGCTCTTGCCGCTGCGGGAAACGGAGCTCATTTTACCGGAACGCAAAGATTGCAATATAAAGAAAGCAACCGTGGAGCTGCAATGAGTGAAGAATTGAATAAGCTTGGCATTAAATGTGAGTTAAAGGAAGATTCCATATTAGTTAAAAAGGGAGTTCTCACCGCTCCGACCGTTACTTTACACGGCCATAACGATCATCGCATTGTTATGGCACTCAGTCTTCTGCTATCTTGCTACGGTGGTAGCATAGATGATGCTCAGGCCGTTAACAAAAGCTATCCGGGTTTTTGGGATGATATCAAAAAATTGGGAATTGAGGTACATATAAATGGAATGGATAAATAAATCAAATATTCTTGTCGTCGGCCTGGGATTGATGGGCGGTAGTTACGCAAAGGCTCTTAAAAAGGTCGGATATCATGTGATGGCAATTGATAAAAAGCCTGAAGCTATCGAATACGCTCTTGCAAACGGCATTATAGACGAAGGCAGTGCATCACCTGATGAGGCCATTATTTCTAAAGCTGATGCGGTTATTTTTGGTTTGTATCCTCAGACTTTCAAAGAATGGATACGCAATTATCAGCAATTTTTCAAATCGGGCATCAGAATAACAGATGTCACCGGTGTTAAGAAGTGTATCGTCTACGATATTCAGGATATGCTTCGTGAAGATGTCGAATTTATTGCTTCTCATCCGATGGCCGGTAGAGAAGTCTTTGGTGTGGAAAACAGTGACGATCGTATCTTTAGAAATGCCAATTACATCATTACACCAACCGACAAAAATTCAACCGATGCAATCGAATGGTGCGCAAGCTTAGGCAGACTTTTGGGAGTACGTAAAGTATCAATCCTCAGTCCCGAAGAACATGATATGATGATTGGATATGTATCTCAGCTGACACATGTTATTGCCGTATCACTTATGACATGCAACGACAATCATCACCTGGTTGATTATACAGGTGATTCCTTCAGAGATTTAACCAGAATTGCCCGTATCAACGAAAACATGTGGAGCGAGCTTTTTGAGATGAATAAGGATGTGTTAATCACACAGATGGACAATTTTATCAACGAAGTATCAACTATGAAGCATCTTCTTGAAAAAGATGATGTGGAAGGTATGAAAGAAAAAATGCGCCTTTCAACCACTCGCAGAGCGTGGTTTGACTAATAAAACGAAAAGAGGGTTTAGTATATTATGAATATGGATTTTGAAAGAAAACTGGCTATTCCGGTAGAAGTTAAAGAGATGATTCCTTTATCTGCAAGAGCTTCTGAAATTGTTGAAAAGCGAAATACACAAATAAGAGAAGTATTTGAGGGTAAAAATGATCGCCTTTTGCTGATTATCGGTCCTTGCAGCGCCGACAACGAAGACAGCGTTATTGATTATATTAGTCGCCTCAGACGTGTACAGAATCTGGTATCCGATAAAATACTCATCATTCCGCGTATTTATACCAATAAACCCAGAACTACAGGTGATGGATATAAAGGCCTTCTTCATCAGCCGAATCCAAACGAAAAGCCTGACTTACTCAAAGGTATTATTGCTACCAGAAAATTACATATGCGTGCTGTCGAAGAAACAGAATTTTCTTGTGCCGACGAAATGTTATATCCTGAAAATCACAAATATCTTGATGATTTGCTGGGTTATGTTGCTGTCGGAGCCAGAAGCGTGGAGGATCAACAGCATCGCCTGACTGCCAGCGGTATAGAAGTTCCCGTCGGTATGAAGAATCCAACCAGTGGTGTTTATTCCGTTATGATGAATGCCATTCATGCTGCTCAGCATCCTCATACATTTATTTACAGAGGCTGGGAAGCTCATTCATACGGCAATCCTCTTGCACATGCCATTTTACGTGGATACACCAATAAGCAGGGACAATCGCAACCCAACTACCATTATGAAGATTTGGTCAAACTGTGCGAATTTTACGCAGAAGGAGAATTTGACAATCCTGCTGTTATTATAGATACCAACCATTGCAATTCCGGAAAAGATCCTTTTGCACAGCCTCGTATTATTAAAGATGTTTTGAATTCAGCTAAACAAAATTCAGATATTAAGAAGCTTCTCAAGGGCTTTATGGTGGAAAGCTATATTGAAGACGGCGCACAGAAAATCGGTGAAGGAATATACGGTAAATCAATTACAGATCCATGTCTTGGATGGAAAAAGACCGAACAGCTGATTCTGGAAATTGCCGAGATGCTCTAATACGGAGATTTGCTATGAACAAATTGTACGAGACCAACAGTTATATGACATCCTGTGCTACTATTGTTACCGATAGTACCGTAATAGATGGTAAGAACTACATATATCTGAAAGATTCCATATTTTTCCCAAATGAAGGGGGACAATATGCTGATACGGGATATATTGAATATAACGGTCAGGATATAAAACTCACGGATGGTATTTTGGAATCATCCGAAGCTGATGCCAAAGAGACAATCATTCGTTACGCAGTAGAAGAAGCCATACCTGTAAACAGTAATGTTATTTGCAAACTTGATTGGAATAAGCGCTTCGACAGAATGCAAAATCACAGCGGAGAGCACATTATATCAGGCCTTATTCATAATATATACGGTTATGACAATGTCGGTTTTCATTTAAGCGATGACGAACCGGTAACGCTTAATATCAATAAACCGTTAAGCCGTGAACAAATCATGGATATTGAAGCTAAAGCCAACAGCGTTATATATGCCAATTTTCCTATTACAGCCTCATATCCGGACAAGGCCGCGTTATCTTCGATCGATTATCGTAGCAAAATTGATATTCTGGGCCAAGTACGACTTATTACAATAGGCAATGAAAACGAGACAATCGATATATGTGCCTGTTGCGCTCCTCACGTTGCACATACAGGTGAAATCGGCATAATTAAAGTAATCAATTCAATTAATTATAAAGGTGGTACACAAATATCCATTTTGTGCGGAAGAAGAGCAATAGAATATATTAATCACAACCTAAGTATTATTAGTGATTTGGGAACAATGTTTACAACTCATCCTGATAATATTTGTGCTAATGTCAAGACTCTGCGGGAAGAGCTTAATGATTGTAAAGCAAAAATCTCTGAATTAAAAGAGCGTGAGTATATACAAATGATTAACAATATGTGCATCGATGATTTGCACATAATTGTTACGGAAGACGAACTTACTGCCGGCAATATGAAGAATCTGTTCAATTGTTTGACTGAAAAATTTGACGGATATGTTGGTATTTTCGTTGGATCTGATACAGATGGATATCGCTACAATATAGGCAGTCGCAATTTGGAAACTGTAAGACTGGCAGAACATATGCGTAATGCATTACAGGCCAAAGGTGGTGGTAGCGGATGTATGATTCAGGGCAAGGTAAACGCCAAAAAGGATGACATTATACGTACTTTAACATCATTTTGACTCTGAACAATTCCTCTGTTCTTTCTTCCTGCAGCTCACCGCCATATTGTTCACAAACTCTGATTAGACTATCCTTTCTGACATCAATATAAGCAGCTTTGCTTTGCATGATGTTAGTTAGGATATCTTCATCTATACCATTTTCTATAAATATCAGCAAATAGTTTCCTTTAACGGATGAATAAATCTTAATCCATCTCTCACCATCTTCAATTAGTTTACATAACTCAATGGCGTTCTCAAGGCAACTACTAAACAGAATAGATAAATCCGCATCTTCTATCTTTGATTCTTTTGGAATAATAATATTCTTAATAACATTGATTCTCTGCGTTTTTGCAACATTAATGTAATGACCTATCATCGCATCTGCAACCGCATTACCGGTTCTGACGATTGTAAAAGGATTCTCTGTTTCACTATGCGCAATGACTTCTTTCAATTCATCATATTCGCCCATTTCAACAAGAGCAGCTATTTCATTAATCCGGTGTTTCATATCATGACGCAATTTCCTGGTCTCATCAACCAGGCCGGCCATTCTGCTATATTGTTCTCTTTGATATGATATTAAAACATCCGTTGATTCCATTTTTGTCTTATATCGCTCTTTTTCCACAGAATATCTAAGCATAAATATTCCCATTATATCTCCAAACATGGATGTAATATAGAAACCGATAAGACTAAAAAGCAAAGCATAGCTATATTGCGACGATATCAAATAGATAAGATATATACTGACAGTGCATATAATAGGCGAAACGCTGAGACCTAACCAAATCTTCGCATTTCTATATTCGTATATTACTCCGGCAATAATTCTTCTTTCAAAGAAAACAAACAGAACTGCGGAAATCATAACAATTGTTCCCTGGGCAACGATCCTCTCCGCGTTGTTGAAAATAGGCTGTGATCGATTGATACATATAATCAAATGTTTGGATACCGTATAAATGAAAACGCAGAATTTTGTGCACTGCGTATAGATATAGAGAAAGAGTGAATTCTTGATATTTGTGCACAACCAATATGCAACTCCCATAACAATAAGAGTCAATATAAAGAATATGTTGCTATTCCATGTTCTGCTATTCTGCAATACACTAATATATCTCTCTGCAAGTATGAATATCGCACCATTTAGGTAACATGTGAAAAATACAACTATACAAAATGTACTTCTTCTAATCTTGATATATTCCCATGACATCGCTGCATATACAAGTGAAAAAGCAACTGAAAAATATGTATATATTAGTACATCAAATATGCTCCTCATATTTAACGATTCTCCTCCATGGCCTTTTCCCACATATATTCTGTAATCTGTTTTTTAATATCTGCAAGATTTCGAAGCGTTATCATAGCTATTGCACCATTCATCATCTCAATCTCTTCACCGTTAATCTCTTTTATATGATTAATATTCACAATATAACTTCTATGAACCTTAAGAAAATTCTTGTATCCTTCCAACTGAGCCTCAACGTCGGACATTCTTGTTTTGGTTTGAATATCTTCGGTATCCGTTCTTACCAATACAATATGATTGCCGCCTGTTTCTATCAATTGGATATCTCTAAGCAATACCTTTCTTTCGCCACCCTGAACCGATACAGTAACATATGCAAGCATATCATCATACATACGTACAATCTTATCCATCGTCTTTTCAAATCTCTCATATATGAAAGGTTTTATCAGGTAATCATGTACATTCACCAAAAAACTGTCTAACACATATTCCGATGAAGTTGTCGCAAAAACAAAACCACCTTTATATCCCTTTTCCTGCAATCTCTTAGCCAAATCCATACCATTATCGTTATGAATATATATGTCCATAAATACAAGATCGATATTCTTTCGTTCAATCTCAATCATAAGTGCATCTGCAGATTCACATATTGTAATATTACAGATAATATTCTTGGAACGAATATATCTCTCCAAATATCCATTCAATACTTTCCAATCACTTGCCAAATCATCACAAATTAGTATGTTCATTTTCTTCCCCACATTACTGATTATCTTGTATTATATTTCTGCTTTTTAGGTATGCATTTTGCTATTTAGGTATAATATGTTGTACACGGAAATCATAGAGTATAGTATAACAATCGAGGGTTCGACATAGGTATTCGAATGAATCCTGTCGGATCCTCCCCAACCTACCTCAATTCTATTTCATTAATAAGAGTGAATCCAAGTACAAGTATTCCACCAATTATCTGGCTTATATTCATTGATTCATTTAATATCAAAACCGAAACGAGTATTGCAACTAAAGGGTCAATATAGCTTAATATTGCCGTTTTCTGTCCGGTTAATTCATCTAGTGAAGAAAAATACATACAATATGTTATACCTGTATGTACCAATCCAACAATAATCAACGCAACAAGTCCCTTAATATCAAGAGTTGTCACATTGTATCCGCTTGTAAAAAATACATACGGAAGCAGAATAATCACTGCAGCTACAAACTCAAAAAATGTACGCTGTATTCCGCCTACTTCTTTTCCGAATTTGTTCAAAATAACTACTGTAGCGTATAGTATGGCAGCTCCCAATCCAAACAATATGCCAACAATATTATTCGAACCGCCGAATATATCTTTGATATCTATAATTAGAACTATTCCAACGGTTGACATAACTGAACATATGATTTGTTTTCCTGTTATTCTCTCTTTGAAAACAATCGGGCATATCAATGTAACAAGTACCGGTGCAAAATAATAACACAATGTTGCCATTGATACCGTTGTATATTTATATGCCTCAAAAAGCAATATCCAGTTAAAAGCAAGTGCTGCACCTGAGACAATTAATAACGGAATTTGTTTCTTAATCTTATCAAAAGAAATTGTGTTCTTACTTACCAACAAAAAAACACCAATAAGAAGAACCGCCAATATTGCACGACACAAAGCCACCTCTCCGGATGACAATGGAATATATCTTACAAAAGGTGCAATAGTTCCGAATATTGCCATTGATACTATTATTTTGATTTCTGCGTTTCTGTCTTTCATCTTGAATAAACCACGCTTGTTGCAATATCATCTGCAAGTTTCTTTGATTCGAGTTCTTCTATTATCGCAAGAGCAAAATCAATTGCCGTACCAAGACCTCTTCCTGTAATAATACTTCCATCAACACATACCGAATCATAAACTACTTTGGCACCATCAAGCTGATCTTCTTTTCCGGGATAGCAGCATGCTCTCTTCCCTTTTAGAATACCTCTGTGTCCAAGTATTGTTGGGGCTGCGCATATTGCGGCAACACGCTTTCCTTGGTTAACATAATTATCCACCTGTTTCATCAACTCAGTACAGGCTTCAAGATTTAATGTTCCCGGCATTCCGCCCGGTAAAACAATCATATCACCTAATAACCAATCAACATTTTCTAACAAAATATCAGACTTTACTTCTATGTTATGTGAACCGATTACATATTGCTCGCCCGTTACAGATACCGTTGTGACATCAATTTTTGCTCTGCGTAACAGGTCTACAACTGTTAAGCCCTCTATCTCTTCCATTCCCTGCGCAAAAAACAGATAAACTTTACTCATTTTTCATTAACCCCATAACAATTATTCTACTGACCATTCATTACAAACAGTAATTATATCCATCCGCCATCGACAGTTATTATTTGACCGGTCATATATGTATTACATTCCGCAATATGGCCTACCACATCTGCAATATCAGCAGGAGTACCAATACGACCTATTGGAATATCAGCTATAATATCCTCTACATCCTCTTGCGACAAATGTGCGTTCATATCAGTATCTATCATTCCGCATGCAACAGCATTAACACTTATACCGGATGGTGCCAATTCCTTGGCAAGTGCCTTTGTAAAAGCATTAACCCCGCCTTTTGATGTACTGTATGCCACCTCATATGATGCACCAACTTCCCCCCATACCGAGGAAATATTGATTATATGTCCATCATGTTGTTTCAAAAAAAGAGGAATTGCACGGCGACATGTATAAAATACTCCGTCAAGATTGACTCCTAACTGCTTATGCCACATTTCATCCGTCATATCCTGAAGCAATCCGACTTGTGAAATACCGGCATTGTTTATCAACACATCCAATCTGTCTATCTGCTCAAAAAGTGCATTAACCGATGCACTGTCAGAATGATCAACCTGAATACACCTGCAATTTGTATCGTATTTTTTCGCAAGTTCATCACCCAAATTATTCAATTTTTCTACATTGGATATACATGTGAGTATCAGATCATACCCCAGACTTGCCATCTTAACAGCTATTCCGGCACCTATCCCCCTGGATGCTCCGGTTACCAATGCAACTTTACGCGTCATCCGAATCTTCTCCTTACCACCAATTACAATGATTATATCACATTTGGCATATTCTGTAAGTGTCGAAGGAGGTTAGATAATGGCAAAATGAGCAATCCGGCACACAGATTTCCTACACCGTGAATTACATCAAACGGTAAACCGGCAATTATCCATGCAATTGTTCCCTTAAAATTCAATCCCATCATAATTGCCTGTGCCGGTGCATACAAAGTACCGAACAACAAACCGTGCAAACAGCATATAATCGGATAAACAATTGTCTTTTTTGATACGCACATATTTTGCGGTAATAGCATAGTAACTGCCCAAAGTATTGTCCATATATAGAGATACGGAATCCACCACATATTGAAACCTGCGTATATTCCATTAATAATGACATAAATATATATAGGAAAAAGAGCCTTTTTCCTATATACAATTGTAAATGTCATTGTGAACATCCCCAATAAGTGAATATTGGGTAATGCTTCCATTGCTATCTTTGATGCAAACATCAATGCACCAAGCATAGCAAAAATCACCATTTCCTGAAGTGTTAGTTTTCTATCTTGTGTACACGAGTCTGTATTTTTCATTTTCATTAATAGGTGTTGTATCCACTCCTGTTGTTGCATAATCATCATTTACAAAAAATGCCCAGTAACTCTGATCAATATCATAGTCTGCCGTAATTCCGTTTACAGATTTGATATATATGCCATAATCCCCATCTTCTCCGGCAATCAGGTCATTCTCAATTAAAGCATCACCTACGTTATCTTTGTCGGTGTGAATGGTAAATGTAATTTGATTATCAGGTACTTCTACTGTCACAACACATGTCTTCGCACCCTCGCCCAACTCGGTGTCCTCCGTATACACCGCACTTTGCCACAACTGCGCTTCACCGGTATTTACCTGTGATTTATTGCTACCGCAACCTATCACTCCAATACCAAGCATCAATACCATCAATGCTACACCAATTTTTCTTGTTACTTTTTTCATATTTCTCATATCCTTTCTTTTTCTTGCAAAAGGATAAAACAAAAGCACCCTTCAAAAGGGTGCCGGCACGACTAGTTTTACTATATCTACATTACTAGATAATATTCTTGTTACCGTATCCCTTCATTGCCCAAGAGACCTTTGTCAGTCACAGTTTAGCAAGTATTCCGACTTGAGAAGTTGCCTTCAGTTACGGTAATGGCTGTTGCGACGGATTCACACCGAGATTCCCTTACTACACGACATTATATCTAGCATCAGACGTAAATCTGATAAACTGCGTTATTCATTTGCTTTTCTGATTATTACATATAAACAGATCTTTTACAAGTAACTCATGAAGTATATATCACAATTCACACGACAAACTACGTAATTCCGTTTACTTATATTAGTACATATATGTATATTGCCAAGAATTGTAACACGCTGCCCAATAATACAAATAGATGAAAAACAGAATGAATATATTGATGTTTTGAGCCAAGTCCATACAACACAGCTCCCAATGTATATCCGATGCCTCCTGCCAATATAAGCAAAAACGCTTCAAATGATATGGACATAATTGTTGGCTTCAGAGCAATTACAATACACCATCCAATTCCTATATAACACAGCATTGACAATTTCTTATACTTTTTGAGATCGATTGCCGTGAAAACAGTTCCAAGTACACATAGCCCCCAGACAATTCCAAATATTGACCATCCCCATCCTGGATATTTGCAGGCTATTCCACATAACACAATAGGAGTGTATGTTCCTCCTATTAAATAGTATATTGTACAATGATCGATTACCTGCATCACCTTTTTACCCATGTTGGGACGCAATCCATGATACACACTCGACATCGTATATAATAAGATAAGTGAGGAGCCGTATATTGAAGACGTTACCACTTGCATCACACTTTGGTTCCATACGCCTTTAATTACACAAAGTACCAATGCCAGAATACCAAATGCCCCGCCTACAATGTGCGATACCATATTAAAAATTTCTTCTCCGCGTGTATAATTGGGTAAAACACGGTCTCTTAACTTTGTTCTTGTCATCATAGCACCCCGCTCTCTACATTATGTAGTATTGTATACTACGTGTTAAGATAATAATACTGCTTGTTGCTTTCTTTGTCAATTAGAATATTTTTCTGTTAAAATAGTATGTATGAATAAGGAAATGGAAATCGAAATAATAAGAAGCAAACGCAAAACAATAGGTCTTGAAATATCATCTGACGGCAAGATTGTCCTTCGTGCGCCCATGTATGCCACAAGAAGACAAATAGATTCATTTATTTCATCCAAAGAAGACTGGATTAATCGTACTTTGATTAAATTGGAGAAACGTCATGCTGCAATGCCGCAATATCCGGCATTATCGCATAAAGACCTACTGGCACTTCGCGCAAAAGCGAAAAAGACAATTCCGCTCCGCGTCGATTACTATGCAGATCAAATGGGATTATCTTACAATCGTATAGCAATAAAATGCCAGCGTACTATGTGGGGCAGTTGCTCGGCTGAGCACAATCTTAATTTCAATTGCTTATTGCTCCTTACGCCGATTGAAGTAATGGATTATGTTATTGTACATGAATTGTGTCATTTAATTCACTTAAACCACTCTGCCGCATTTTGGGCAGAAGTAGCAAAATATATGCCCAATTACGCAACATATAAAAAATGGCTTAAAGACAACGGTAATGCGCTAATTGAATCATTGCCCGATGATTAGATATATCCAAATGTTCTCAAAATAAACAGCCATAATGTCAATGTAAATGAACTTAGGAATGTAGTAGTCATAACGGCTGCCGACGATATTGTTCCCTTATGTCCCATATTTTTTGCCATAATAAAGCTGCTGCTGGTTGTTGCGCTTCCAAGCATAATAAGAAGTGCGACCAATTTATCATCTCTATATCCCCAGTAAATTCCTAACGGTAAAAACAGCAAACAGAAGAGAAATAACTTGTTAAAATTAACAAGTGCGATTGCCTTCCATTTTGTTTTCAAATCCGACAATTCAAAAGATGCACCTAATCCGATTAATGCAAGCGGCGATGCAACATTTCCCAAATACGTAATAGATTTTTGCATAATTACCGGCTGTTCCAATCGAAGTAATGACCATACTAATCCCGCAAGAATACTTAAGATAATAGGATTGGTAATCAGACTCTTCAAAGTCTTCTTAATCAGAGAAGAAGAAATAATACCATCTTTTGTGGCATCAGGTGCCGTTACAGACAATAGCAATACCGAAATAATATTGTATATCGGAACCGAACCGATAATCATAAGTGCAACCATAGCAACATTATCATAAACATTGGTCATAAATGCTATTCCAAGCGTTGCAGCCGCACTACGAAACGATGCCTGAATAAATTCACCTCTGTCTGACGGATGTTTATCAAAACGTGCAATTCCTGCCGCGATTGCAATACTGATTACGGTTGCCAATGCACAAAAGCCAACAAACGACGAATCCCATATACTTACAAAATCCTGAACAGCAAGATCTTCAAAAAGAAGTGCCGGCAAGAACACTCGAAATACAACCTTATTAATTGTTGAGGTTGAGTGCTCATCCAACATATGTATTTTTTTTAGAAAGAAGCCGACTACCATCATAAGAAAGATTGGCATTGTCGCATTCAACGAAAATACTAAATTATCTAACATAAATCACATTCCTTTTTTCTTTCTGTTATTACGTCTAACTCTGTTAATATGACGCACAAAATCACCGTTTTCTATTAATTCGCCAAGTATTAACTGATCCAGCATCGGAACCGGACATGAATAAAATCCGATTTTTTCATCAAATCTTGCCATCATGGCATCAGGAATAACCATATAAGCTATACGTATAGACGGTCCGATTGTACAAGTGAACGTATTAACATATATAACACGCCCTTCATCATCCATTGAATACAAGGTCTCCTCGGGCTTTCGCGACGGTGTAAATTCGGACTCAAAATCATCCTCGATTATTATAGCACCGTTTTCTCTGCTCCATCTAAGATACTCTCTCTTTTTATTTATTGTAGCTGTTACGCCACTGGGAAAGCTTCGATAAGGTGTAATATGCAAAACATTAGCGGTTGTCTTTCTTAATTCGCTGCTGTCTATTCCATCTATTCCAAGCTTAAGCATCTCAAGACGCACGCCACCTGCCTCATATACTTGCGCAATCTTATGATACGACGGGCTTTCAATTCCATATATTATATCTCTTCCCAATGCCTGTACAATAAGACCGTACAAATATTCCGCACCCGAACCTATTATTATGTTATCAGCCTTTGCATACATATCTCTGTATCTGATTAGATAATCCGATATTGCCGCACGCAACATCTCACTACCATATCCCGGGGATTTGCACATAATCTCCTGTTGATAATCACTTAATACTCTTCTTGCCGTCTTGGCATATATGGAAAAAGAAAACGTGTTCTGCTGATTATTATCCGCGATATGTGATATAGCCGACAAATCCTTACGACTGCTATATCCACTCGATTTATTGATTGTACTATCGGAGAACGAATTTGCTTCATTATAAGAAACAAAGTATCCGCTCTTTTCTTTCGAAATAATATATCCTTCTTCCGCAAGCAATTCATATGCATGTGTTATGGTAATAACACTTACACCTTCACGCTCGGCAAGTACACGTTTTGAAGGTAGTTTTTCACCTACGGGATATACACCCGTGCATATATTTTCTTTTGTTTTTTCGTATATATCTAAATATCTGCTCTTCATCTGGTTATATAATATTCTTTCTTTTTGGTAATTTTAATGTAACCAGTTAAATGATATATTAATTTCGTCGTTAATACAAGACGTTTTACAATTATTCATAATTGAGTAAGTAACGTAAAAGATTAAGGGAAAGTATGAAAAAATAGATAGCTTATCACAGAAAAAATATTTTGAATAAGTATATCGGAAATGAGGAGCATTATGAAAAATAAGAAAACACACAAAATAGCGTATGCAGGACTTATGGCAGCACTTTGCTATGTAGGATATGCAGTTTTTCCGGCTATCAGCGCAACCGGTACCAAAGTTCATATTGGAAATGCATTTGTAGTACTTGGTGCATTATTACTTGGCGGATGGTACGGCGGACTGGCCGGTGCAATTGGACTGTCGCTTGCTGATATTCTCGGCGGATACGTTGAATCTTCGCCGCGTACATTTATCTGCAAATTACTTATCGGACTTATCGTAGGTTTGATTGCACACAAATTTGCACATTTATCCGACGATGGCATTAAGAAAAGTTACGTTATCAAATGGACAATATTTGCAACACTTGGCGGATTACTTTTCAATTGTATATTTGAGCCGTCTCTTAAATACGTTTGGTATACCCTGCTAACTCCGAATGCCGAAAAAGCACAATCAGCCATTAATGCATTGATGGCAATAACCACATATGCCACATTGGTTAACGCTTTAATCAACTCAGTAATTGCAATAATAATATATCTTGCACTCAGAGGACCACTTAAGAAAGCTTCAATTATTTAATAGCTTCTTATTCTGTCATCTGCATCATCTTTATTATTATCAATTTTACGTATTGTTACATAATAGCTGTATGAATCATTAACTTTTACCGCCACTCTGTCACCAACCTTATGTCCCATAAGTGCCTTGCCGAGTGGCGATTCTATTGTAATAAAATTATTCAACGAATCACTTCTTATTGCTGTGACTATCTTATAAGTCTCTTCTTCATTATCTTCCTCAAAGAAAACCGTCACAATATTATTCATTCCGACTTCATCATCAGCACTTTTATCTTCGATAACATTAGCTGTACGAATCATTCTATCAAGATATCTGATACGGCTCTCGTTTTGATTCTTGGCACGTTTTGCAGCGTGATATTCAAAATTCTCACTTAAATCTCCATGAGCTCTTGTCTCTTTGACATCTTCAAGCAGCTGCGGTCTTAAGGTCAGCTTTCTGTATTCTATTTCCTCTTCCATCTTCTTAATATCAGATGCTGTTAGATTATCATGCATATTTAATCTCAACTTTCTTTTTTTTCTTTACTTACATCATTTATTCGCTTAATTATCTCATCATACTGCGCATACATCTTCTGTACTTCATTTTCCAATAGATAGTAATGTGAAATATATGGAATCAGCAATATCATCAGCAACACAGTCAGTGCAGCCAATGGATAATATTGCGTTACAATTATCGTTAACACGGAGGCTACCGTAAGTATTGCAAATGTAAGAGTTACCAACAGATGAATCAGTCTCTCATGCTGAAAAAAACCAATCTGAATCAAATGCTCATCAAGCAATCTTTGCCAACTATCCACTTCTATTTTTCCCTGCAAAGAATCATCTATTCTATGTCTGTATGACAGTATTCTCTCTTTCATAGTATTTCTCCGATTATTTATCCAAACAGAAGGTTGGTTAAGGTTGCAAATTGCTCCAAAGTAAGTGCTTCGCCGCGAACAGTAGGAGACAATTCCATTTTCTCTAACGCGCTCAATACATCTTCTTTCGCTACTCCTATACCGCCTCCTGTAAGTCCGTTTACAAGAGTTTTTCTACGTTGATTAAAACTTGCCCTGATTAGTGAAAACATTTTTTTCTCATCGTGAACATCTACAGGTGATTTATCATATCTTGTCAGTTTTATCACAGCACTTCCAACATTAGGTCGCGGCATAAAACAATTAGGCGGAACATTTGCCACTATCTGCGGATCGGAATAATACTGAACAGCCAAAGACAATGCGCCATAGTCTTTTGTTCCCGGACCGGATTGCATTCTATCCGCAACTTCCTTTTGCACCATTATAGTAATACTGTCTAAAGGAACACGGCTCTCAAATAATCCCATAATAATTGGAGTCGTTATATAATATGGCAGATTTGCTACAACCTTTATGGGTTTTCCCTCATTATATTCATTGCATAACGCATTTATGTCAACCTTTAGAATGTCATCATTTATCACCGTCACATTGTCATACTCACTAAGAGTATCCTGTAAAATCGGAATGAGTGCTTTATCAATCTCTACTGCAATTACATGACGTGCATTCTCAGCCAGATACTGTGTCATCGTACCAATTCCGGGACCGATTTCCAGCACACAGTCGGTTGACATAATACTTGATTCTTCGATAATATTTTCAAGAACTCTCGTATCAATCAAAAAATTTTGTCCGAATTTTTTCTGGAAATTAAAATTGTATTTCTGTAAAACAGCTATTGTATTAGCCGGTATTCCAAGTGATGCCATATTTTTTCTCCAACCTATTTATTAAAAAATAACTTTCTGGCGTTCTTATATGTTTGTTCCAATACTTTATGATACTGTACGCCTTTAATTGCCGCAATTTTCTCTGCAACAAGAGGAATATTAAGCGATGAATTACGCTCACCTCTATGTGGAGTAGGTGCCAAATATGGGCAATCCGTCTCTAACAATATGCGATCAAGCGGTATTTCTTCAACAGCTTCAACCACTTTTCGCGCATTACTAAATGTTACCACACCGCCTATTCCGAAGTAATAACCCATCTTAAGCAATTCCTTCGCTGTTTCTGCCGTATATGAATAACAATGCACGACACCCGGAATTCCTTTGGCCACTCCGCTTCTTAATATTTTCATTGTATCTTCGCATGCATCTCTCGAATGAATTATAACAGGTTTACCTATACTTCTTGCCAATATCAACTGTCTTTCAAACCAATCTTTCTGAAGATCTTTGTCCGCATCCTCATAATGATAATCCAATCCTATTTCACCGACAGCCAATATTTTCGGACGAAGAGCCATTTCTCTGAGATGCTGAAAATTGTTTTCATTTAATTCCTTTACACCATCCGGATGTATTCCTATCGCTCCGTATACATGATCATATTTTGTTGTAAGATCATATGTAGTCTCAACACTGTCAAAATCTGCTGCCACATTTATGACATAGGCATATCCCTCATCCGCCAAACGATTAAGTAATTCGTCTCTGTCATTATCAAATGCTGCATCATCATAATGTGCATGCGTTTCAAATATTCTAATATCTCTCATATCTTGTGTCACCTTCACCTTTCATATACTATATAT
>JAGHVF010000053.1 GCA_018064425.1 Candidatus Colinaster equi
AGATTCTATTTAAACAAACAAAAAATACCGAGCAATTATGTAGTTAAATCATAATCGCCCGGTGTTGTACTTTTTATGCCACATTAACTTAATGACATTGGGCATATGCCTCTTTTCTTAATTATGTTATCACTGTATCTTATTCAAACATCTCGGTTGAATAGAACTGTAATCAAATTACATTGCCTCAATTTTTGCCATTATATCATTGATATCAAGTCCGTGTACCATTGCAGCTTCCGCAAGACTCTCCCCTTGAGCTGATGGGCATCCCAGGCAATGCATTCCTGCTTCCATAAGGACAGGTGCAACCTCCGGATTACTTCTTAAAATTTCACCTATGGTCATATCTTTATCAATTGTCATAATAAACCTCCAAAATAATCTATTTTTTATTAGTATAAAATATGTTAATAAACAAAACAAGACACAACATCTTGTGGCTTATTTTTTGTAAGCCGAAAAGTTCCCTCTTGTACGTGAAAAAGTACATTTTATAGCCTTGACGCAATATTTTGCACACCTTATAATTACACTTGTCGGAAGTACGTTAAGTATGAGTAGTTCATACTGAAATAATAGTAAAGGAGAAAACATATGACTAATTTCGAAGAGTGGAATGGATTCGAAGGACGTATCTGGAAAGATGAAGTTAACGTTCGTGATTTCATTCAGAAGAATTACCATCCATATGATGGTGATGAAAGCTTTTTAGCTGATCCTACAGACGCTACTAACAAACTCTGGGGCAAACTTCAGGAGCTTCAGAAGGCAGAGCGTGAAAAGGGTGGTGTACTTGATTGTGAGACAAAGGTGGTTTCAAGCCTTACATCATACGGCCCTGGTTACATTGATGAGAGCATGAAAGATCTTGAGCAGATTGTTGGTCTTCAGACAGACAAGCCTCTTAAGAGAGCATTTATGCCATACGGTGGTATCAGAATGGCTGAGCAGGCCGCTGAGAGCTACGGATATGAGATTGATCCGGAACTTAAGTATGTATTTGAGAATTATATGACAACACACAACGACGCTGTTTTCGCTGCATATACAGACGAAATGAAGCTCGCTCGTAAGACACATATCGTAACAGGTCTTCCTGATACATATGGTCGTGGACGTATCGTTGGTGACTACCGTCGTATCGCTCTTTACGGTATTGATTACCTTATCGAAGCTAAGCAGCATGATAAGGACAACTGCGGATGCGGTAACATGTATGATGATGTTATCCGTCTTCGTGAAGAGATTTCAATGCAGATTAATGCATTGAAGGGTATCAAAGAAATGGCTAAGATTTACGGTTATGATATTTCTAAGCCGGCTAAGACAGCTAAGGAAGCTTGTCAGTGGTTATACTTTGGTTACCTTGCAGCTATCAAGACTCAGAACGGTGCAGCTATGTCAGTTGGACGTGTTTCTACATTCCTTGATATCTACTTCGAGCGTGACCTTGCTAACGGTGTTATCACTGAGACAGAAGCTCAGGAAATTATCGATCATATGACAATGAAGTTCCGTATGGTTAAGTTCGCAAGAATTCCTTCATACAACCAGTTGTTCTCAGGAGATCCTACATGGGCTACTCTTGAAGTTGGTGGTATCGGAATGGATGGTCGCCATATGGTTACAAAGAACGATTATCGTTTCCTTCATACACTTGAGAACATGGGACCTTCACCAGAGCCGAACCTTACAGTTCTTTACTCTAGTGCACTTCCTGAGCAGTTCAAGAAGTATGCATCATTCATCTCAATTACTACAAGCTCAATTCAGTATGAGAACGATGATGTTATGAAGCCTGTATGGGGCGATGATTACTCAATCTGCTGTTGTGTATCTGCAACACAGACAGGTAAAGAAATTCAGTTCTTCGGAGCAAGAGCTAACCTTGGTAAGACATTGCTTTACGCATTCAACGGTGGTTTCGATGAGAAGCATCGTATCCAGTGCGGTCCTAAGATGGATAGAATCACAAAGGATGTTCTTAGTGGTGAGGAAGATTTCCAGATGGTTAAGGAAAAATACGAGTTCTGGCTTGATTGGTGCGCAGATATCTATGTTAACGTACTTAACCTCATTCATTATATGCATGATAAATATTACTACGAAGCTGCAGAGATGGCTCTCATCGATACAGACCTTCGTCGTACATTTGCAACAGGTATCGCTGGTTTCTCTCATGTAATTGACTCACTCAGCGCTATCAGATATGCAAAGGTTAACGTTATCCGTGATGCTGAAGGTATCACAGAAGACTTCAAGGTTGAAGGTGATTTCCCTAAATACGGTAACGATGATGATCGTGCAGATGAAATCGGTGTATGGCTTCTTAAGACATTCGTAGAGAAGGTAAGACGTCGTCACACATATCGTGATGCTGAGCCTACAACTTCACTCCTTACAATTACTTCTAACGTTGTATACGGTGAAGCTACAGGTGCTATGCCTAACGGACGTCCTGCATTCACACCATTCTCACCTGGTGCTTCACCAAGCTACGGTGCAGAGCAGAATGGTCTTGTTGCATCACTTAACTCAGTTGCCAAGATTCCTTATCATTGGTCACTTGATGGTATTTCTAATACACAGACAATCAATCCTGACGCTCTTGGTCATAACATCGACGAGCAGAAGGGTAACCTTGCACAGGTTCTTGATGGATACTTCGATCAGGGTGCTCATCACCTTAACGTTAACGTATTCACAAAGGATAAGCTCCTTGATGCTCAGGCACATCCTGAGAAGGAAGAGTATGCAAACTTCACAGTTCGTGTATCAGGATACGCTGTTAAGTTCATTAACTTGACAAAGAAGCAGCAGGATGACGTTATCGCAAGAACATGTCATGGTACACTTTAATTTGTATACTATATTAGATATGTAATATGTTCATTGAGGGGATCTTGAGCGTATCGTTCAAGATCCCCTTTTTGACACACGTTTTGAAGAAAGGTTGAGTTATGGAAGGAAGAATTCACTCGCTTGAAACATTTGGCCTGGTTGACGGCCCCGGCGTAAGATATGTTGTATTTATGCAAGGCTGCAGAATGCGTTGCCAATACTGCCACAATCCCGAGACATGGGATATGGAAAAAGGTACATTATGGACACCTGAGGCACTTTTTGAAAGAGCGTACAGATACAAACCATATTGGATGAGAAGCGGCAAGCTAAATGGCGGAATAACTGTAAGCGGCGGAGAACCATTACTTCAAATTGACTTCCTTACCGAGTTTTTCAAGCTCGCCAAAGCAAAAGACGTTCATACTACTGTTGATACGTCCGGTAATCCTTTTACTATGGAAGAACCATTTATAAGCAAATTCAATGAGCTTATGGAAGTTACCGATTTATTTATGCTTGATTTGAAAGAAATAAACAATGAAAAGCATAAAGAATTGACTCAATGGACAAACACCAACATTCTTGAGATGGCAAAATACCTGTCAGATCATGGAAAACATATGTGGATACGCCACGTACTTGTTCCGGGATTAACCGATGACGAGGAAGGTCTTAATGAGCTTAATTCCTTTATAAAGGAACTCAAAACAGTGGACAGAGTCGAAATATTGCCTTACCACACTCTGGGTGAGGTAAAATGGGATGAACTTAATATTCCATATCCGTTGGAAGGCGTTCGTATTCCAACAGATGACGAGATCAAAAAAGCAGAACAACTTTTGGATATTCATGAAAACAAATAATCAAAAGACTTCATAAAGAAACATTATTTTTCTTGTGATAGTCATTATAATGTATTAGAATATAAAAAGAGTTGAACAAAAAAGTAAGGAGGTAATATATCATGGCATATTGTATTGGTGATTCATGCATAAGTTGCGGTTCTTGCGCAGGTCAGTGCCCTGTTGGCGCTATCTCTGCAGGTGATGGCAAGTTTGAAATTGATGCTGATAAGTGTATTGATTGTGGTTCTTGCGCAGGCCAGTGCCCTGTATCTGCAATTTCAGAAGGCTAATTTTTTCTAAAAAAAGCCAAGCATTTTGCTTGGCTTATTTTTTTATGCATTATCATTTCTTCTTCTTTCAAGATTACCAAACCTTGTATACTCCGGTAACCATGCCAATTCAACGGTTCCAACAGGACCGCTTCGCTGTTTTCCGATAATTATTTCAGAAATATTCTTTCTTTCCGTATCAGGATTATAATAATCATCTCTATATATGAACATAATTATATCGGCATCCTGCTCTATTGCACCGGATTCACGCAAATCCGACATCATCGGTCGCTTATCAGGTCTCTGCTCAACCGCACGGGACAACTGCGACAATGCAACAACAGGTATATCCAACTCTCTTGCCAACAACTTAAGTGAACGTGATATCTCTGATATTTCCTGTTGTCTTGACTCTGTTTTTCCACTACCATTCATCAATTGAAGATAATCGATAATAATAATATCCAAACCTTTTTCCAGTTTATACTTACGACACTTCGAACGTAGTTGTGAAACGGTTATTCCGGCTGTATCATCAATTATCAATTTGGAATCACCGATAACACTTGCTGCTTCTGCCAATTTCTCCCACTCTGAATCATCTAATTTACCGTTTCTCAAATGAGTTGCTTCAATGTTACCTTCCAACGCAAACAAACGGTTAATCAGCTGTTCTTTACCCATTTCAAGTGAAAAAATAGCAACTGATTTATTCTGCTTAAAAGCCATATGCTGCGCAATATTCAATACAAACGCCGTTTTACCCATAGCAGGTCTGGCAGCAATCAATACCAATTCCGAGCCATGTAAACCGGAGGTCATATAATCCAAATCAACAAATCCGGTCGGAATACCGGTAACAGTTCCACCTGCCATATATGCTGCTTCAATTCGCTTAACAGCTTCCAAAACAACTTTATCAATCGGCATAAAATCATCCGTATTACGTTTCTGGACAATTTCAAAAACTCGCTTTTCTGTATCATCAAGAATATATTCAAGGCTTTCCTTACCCTCAAAGCAATTATTCTCTATTTCACCGGTCAAGCGAATAAGCTTACGCAATGTTGACTTCTCTGCAACAATTCCGGCATAATAACGAATATTTGCCGAAGTCGGAACAGCCGCTATAATGTCCCTAATATACTCCAGATTGCATACTTCCGCAGGCACATCCTTCTCTTTCAACTTATCCTGCAATGTAACAATATCTACCTGCTTACTCTGCGAATTGAGTTCAAGCATCGCTTCATAGATAATAGCATATTGTTTATTATAGAAATCATCCGGCGTTACAATTTCAGATGCAATGGTAATCGCCTCTTGATCAATAAGCATCGATCCTATTACGGCCTGTTCTGCCTCTATACTATTGGGTAATACTCTTCGTAATACAGCTTCTTCTGCCATAATATTACTTCTTCTCCTGCACTTTTACTTTAAGACTGCCAACAACTTTTGGATGCAATTTAATCTTCACATCATACACTCCAAAATTCTTGATGCTCTCCTCAAGTTGAATTTTCTTCTTATCAATTTCCATACCACATTGCTCTTTGAATGCCAGTGCTATTTCCTTTGTCGATACGGAACCGAATGTCTTTCCACCCTCTCCGGCTTTGATATAAACAACTATCTCCTTACTCTCAAGTTCCTTTGCCAATTGTTTGGCATCCTCAAGCATCTTTGCTGCAATCTTCTCTTCGTTTGATTTCTGAAGCTTCAAATCATTAAGATTTTTTCCGTTTGCTTCAACTCCCAATTTTTTTGGCAAAAGGAAATTGCGCGCATATCCATCATTTGCCTCAATTATTTCACCCTTTTTTCCAACGGATTTTACATCCTGCAAAAGTATTATCTTCATTAATCAAGTTCTCCTTCATCAAGCATCTTTGCTATCAAATCTTTAAGCATCTGCATAGCATCACTAACGGAAATATCCTCCAACTGTGCGGCTGCGACATTCATGTGTCCTCCACCGCCCAATTTCTCCATTATCACCTGCACATTAACATCATCAATAGATCTGGCACTTATATGCACCATATCCTGGTAATCTGTAAATACAAAACTGGCGCGAATGCCCTTAATATTCAGTAATTCATTAGCCGCCTGTGCACCTACGATTGTCGGACTATGTACCTCTGTACCGGCATCACACACACTAAGTGCATAACAACCGCGAAAGATTTCCGCACGTCTGACAGCATCAGCTTTTGCCTTATACTCATTTACATCGTCTCTAAACAATTTTCTAACACGTGTAACGTCTGCGCCTGCTCTTCTCAAATATGCAGCAGCTTCAAATGTACGTACACCGGTCTTTGTCATAAAATTATTTGTATCTATCATCATACCCGAATACAAACAATCAGCTTCATCGGATCTGACTTTTATTCCTTCTGTAATATACTGCAATATCTCTGTAACCATCTCACAAGTCGAAGACGCATAAGCCTCAACATATGATAATGTTGCATTCTCTATTGTCTCGGTACCCTGTCTGTGATGATCCAAAACCACAATAGATTTGCACAATTTAAGCAAATCAGGACATTCTGTGATACTTGGCTTATTAACATCCACTACAACCAATACAGCACCGTTACCGGCCAAATCAAGAGCCTGATCACTGGAGATAATCATATCTTCTTCATAATCATCCTGTGCCATTATCATATCTTTCATCGGTTGAACCGAAGTGGTAACATCATTCAGTACAATGTGCGCTTTTCTATCCAAGGACTGCGCTATTCTATATATTCCTACAGCAGCACCAAAGCAATCTACATCAGGATATCTATGTCCCATAATAATTACTCTGTCCTTTGAAGCGATTATCTCACGTAAAGCATGAGCTTTAACTCTTGCTCTTACTCTTGTATTCTTCTCAACTTGCTGGCTCTTTCCACCATAATACAATATCTTCTCGCCGGTTTTGACAACAGCCTGATCTCCACCTCTTCCAAGTGCCAAATCAATAGCCGTTCTGGCAAACTCATAATTCTGCGCGTATGAAAGTCCATCCAAGCCTACACCGATTGACAGCGTAACTGCCATCTCATTACCGATATTTACAGTCTTTACCTCTTCAAGAATATCAAATTTACTTTCACTTAGTTCTGCAACAGATTTCTTTCGAAGAATAATAAGGAATTTATCTTTCTCTATCTTCTTTGCTATTCCATCCAAAGATGCAATATACTTATTTATCTTTCGATCAATAAGCGCAGTAAGCAATGATCGTCTGACCTCTTCAATACCTTCCAACGCTTCGTCATAATTGTCCATATACAATAATGCAACTGCCAATGACTGATCATCATTCTCTCGCAAAGCAAGTTTGAGTGCTGTCTCATCAAACAAATATACTGCAATCAGATATCCATCATAGCCTTCCGGTGAAATCACATCACTGTTCTCAGCCATTTCCTTCAAAGAAACTTTACGACATTTTGCATGAAAATCTCTCTCTTCAAATATGAAAGAGCACTCTGTCTCATCTAACGAACCGGGCAATCTCTCTCTTGTCAATTCCGGGAAAATATCCCATATTGGCTTCACAAATCCCTTTTTCTTATGTGTAAGAGCCTCAAATGCCTTGTTCATCCACATTACATGGCCTGCATCATCCAGTAAAACATACGGCAGCTCCAATTCGCGCAACAGTTTACGCTGTATTTGACCATATTCTGTCGCAAAACTAATAAGCTCATTAATTATTATCGGCTTATTATAAAACATTAACACGCCTATTATGACCAGATACAAGACAGTAAAACCGGCCATAATATATCCGGCTCTCTTCTCAATCAAAAATATTGCAACAGTAACTGCAATCATCAGTATTCCAAGATACAATGATGTAAGCAAATATGTTCTTAACTTTCCCTTTATTCTTACTCTGTTTTTCATCCCACTACCTCTTGTGTTTATAATACACCAACGTTAATTATAACACTTCCAAGGTTTCCTAACCACACTATATATAGCAAACTCACAAATACATACTGTCTAGATATAGTTGTTCAAACTCCTCTTCATTGGCAAGAAGTATCTCAGACACTTCACATTCATTATGTACATCGTCATGCGTTTGCCATGTATCGGGCTCGCAAAGTATTTTCACGGCTCCCAACAAAGCGGTATTGCCAGCCAATACAATTCTATCTGCCCACCAAGATGGAATTAGTCCGATTTTTATCGCAGACTCTATATTAAGATTATTACCAAAGGCACCTGCTATATACACCTTCGCAATATCAGAATAATCAAAATTTGCCCGTTTTAATAATATTTCCATTCCGGCTCTTACTGCCGCCTTTGCAGATTGTAAAAGTCGTATTTTTTTCTCTGTTAACGTCTTATATCCCGTTTCAAAATATTCATCCGACAACAGTCCCGTCTCATCCATTACTTCAGCTGTTCTTGCCTCTGCCAGCAAATCAACCAGTTCCGACGCCTGACCATATCCGGCCATTTCGAATGCAGGTCCGGCTGCCGCAGATGAAATATACATTTTCTTTTTGTTGTTATCCCAACATACCATCTCGCTATTTGTTCCTAGGTCGATAAACAGCGCATTGTTCTTGCAGTTATGTAAACCGATATGCTCAATTCCGGCGTATATATCTCCTCCAACATATGCCGAATACCCCGGCAAAATAACAATGTCACTCACACAAGAGTTTATATCAACATCACTTGTTGATAACTTTGTCATATGTGTATGCACAGGGCTAAACGGATAGACTCCCAGATTGTAACAACTCTCTCCCAAAAGAATATGTGTCATAAGGGTATTACATGCTATTACTACTCTATCCACTTCATTCACATTAGCCTCTGCTAATGCTTTTTCAATCATCGAATTAAGTTGTCTGCGCAAATCCATTGTCATTAACGAAAGCTTACCCTTTTGTGCATGCGTAATTCGACTCATCACATCTTTTCCATACAAAAGGTTCACGTTGGACTCGCATAATTGATATATTCCAGCTTTGTTTGTTATGTCAACTAATTCGATCACAATATTTGTTGTTCCTATGTCGATTGCAATACCTACTTTACACATATCCCGAATTTCCTACGAATAATAAATTTAAAAATAGCCCCATCCAATCGGATGGGGCATATTAATATTAGTCTACAGTATATGGCATCAATGCTACGTGACGAGCTCTCTTGATAGCTACTGTCAATGCTCTCTGATGCTTTGCACAGTTACCTGTGATACGACGAGGAAGAATCTTACCTCTCTCTGATACGTATCTCTTAAGCTTTGCTGTATCCTTGTAATCAATTGTGTTATCCTTACCACAGAATACACATACTTTCTTTCTTCTACGGATTCCGCTTGGTCTCTTACGAGGAGCGTCACCATGATTTGCCTTATCAAAAGCCATGTTACATGCCTCCTTCTTTCAACTCACTTAGTTAAAAGGCAACTCTTCATCAATTCCGTCCGGAATATTCATGAAACCGTCACCAACCGGTGCAGGAGATGCTGATGACTGTTCCGGTGCAAAACCAACATTTCCGCCTGCCTGAGCATTCTTGCTCTCTGCAAACTCAATGTCTTCTGCAACGATATCAGTCGTATATACCTTCTGACCGTCCTTGTTAGTGTAGCTACCTGTCTGAATACGACCTGTAAGAGCAACCTTTGTACCTTTCTTAAGATACTTCTCTGCAAACTCTCCAAGACGTCCAAATGCTACACAGTTAATAAAATCTGCCTGCTGTCCGTCGTTATTCTGAGTACGTCTTCTGTCAACTGCAATTGAAAATCTTGCAATTGCCATCGATGTATCGTTCTGAGAATATCTGACTTCAGGATCACGGGTAAGTCTACCCATTAAAATAACTTTGTTCATAGTTTCTCCTATTATGCCTCGTCTTGTCTAACGCATAAATATCTGAGAACGTTGTCCATGATACGCATTCTCTGCTCTATTTCAGCTGGAGCTGTTGCTTCTGCGTCGAACTGAATGAAGTAGTAGAAAGCTTCTCTCATCTTCTGAATGTCGTAAGCTAATCTCTTCTTACCCCACTCATCGATGTTAGTAATCTGTCCACCGAATCTCTCGATAAGAGCCTTGCACTTATCTACAACGGCTGCTCTTTCTTCATCTTCGATATTTGCATTGACAACAACGGCTAACTCGTATTTGTTCATGCTTTTACCTCCTTTTGGTCTCTGGGTAGGCATCTCTCCTACCAAGGAATTATATATCACAAAACAGAATGATAGCATAAACAGTAGATAAAATCAAGCATTACTTACAAAATCACACTATAAAAATATTAGTATAATTACGTATTATATCATCTTCATAACTTCATCAAACACCTCACCGATTGCATCATGAATAACCAAATCGGCATTTCTGTCAGCAGATGTTTCGCTTTTATTGATTAATACAAGATTTTTGCCGGTAAAATACTGAATTAATCCTGCCGCAGGATATACTACCAAAGATGTTCCTCCGATAATAAGTGTATCTGCCGCAGCAATTGCTCTGATTGCCCCTTTAATTATATTGTCATCCAATCCTTCTTCATATAAAACAACATCCGGCTTAACTCTGCCTCCGCATTTTTCACAAACCGGCACACCTTTCGCGTTTAGCATATATTTCTCATCATAGAATGCACCACATTTTTCGCAATAGTTTCTCAATACACTTCCATGTAATTCAAATACATTCTTAGATCCGGCCGCTTGATGCAGTCCATCAATATTCTGAGTTACAATTGCTTTAAGCTTACCCATTTCTTCCAGTTTTGCAAGTGCAAGATGGGCTTTATTAGGCTTCGCATTCGGGTAAATAAGCTTATCTTTATAAAATGCAAAGAAATCCTCCGGATATCTCATATAAAATGTATGTGATACCAATTGCTCGGGAGTAAAATTAATCTGTAATTTCTCGTTCCATAAGCCATTGGAACTTCTAAAATCAGGAATATCAGATTCGGTACTCACTCCCGCTCCGCCAAAGAAAACAATATTATTGCTCTCTTTAATTATCTGTGCCAACTCACTAATTTCTTTTGACATAATTACCCCTTTCCATCGTCTATGATGCCTCAATCTACATTATTTATTATGCCAAAACAACGTAGCACAATGTGCTACGCTGTCATTAACTCATCTCTCGATATTCCTTAAACCACCTATTATAACCGCAATCCTTACGATTTTTCTCCAAATCGGCCAACTTTGCTTCTATTCTTTCCTTAACCATCTCGCTGATTTCCTTCGTTGACATCTCAGCATAATCATCATAATATATCGGATCCATAAAATGTACTTGAGTAGTAACTTTACGCAACGAATTAAAATCAAACGGAATATGCGAATCATATATGGCAACCGGAACTATAGGACATTTTGCAGTTTTGGCTACTTTAAACGCACCGGGCCTAAACTCCTGCAAATGATTGCCGTTATGTTCATATTTTCCCTCCGGAAAATATATAAACTTCCTACCTTCTTTTGCTTCATCTGTCAATCTTCCCAGCTCATTCATCTGCTGCTTAAAATCATGGCGTTCGAGTCGAATTCCATGCACAAGATTCATAACTTGATTGGTAAGCAACACACGGCTGCGCTCCGCATCCATAACTACCGAACACGGGCTGTCATGACATGTCATAATACCAAGTGCATCATACTTTCCCTGATGATTGGCATACATTATATAGCCACCGTCTTTGGGGAGATTGTCTTCACCATATGACACGGTCGAAATATGTCCCTTCTTCTTCAAATCCTCCATAATCTGTATTGCCAAGCCGTATCTTTTGTTCTCATCGTATCGATCTTCATGAGCACAATAATAATTAGCTTTGATAATATAGAACAAAATAAGAGGAATAAAACAAATTACTAAATAATAAAATCTTAACATACCTTACCTCATTAACATAGATATTATACAGTATATGAACCCTCAAGGCAACGTAGTTAGAATTACTACATTATGTACATATACAAAAAGCTTCAAATACTGTAAACACAATACTTGAAGCTATCTCGTAATAGAGGTGACTGCCGGATTTGATACCATAAAACAGAAAAATATCAAATAGATAATGTTCATGCTTTTTTACTAGCAAAAATAACTTATTTCCCCAAAGAATTCTATCCACTTATTTATTACTTCATCACTATTTGCCTCTATCATTCTAATTATTAACTTTAGCTTTTTATCCGGAATGTTTGAAGCGTTATTGCAAAGCATACATTTTCCACTCTGCGTAATCCATATCTTTGTAGCGTTTTCTACAGGTTTTCCCTCAGCCACATGAACATGTATTGGCTCAAGTGGTTTGTTTTCATTTGCCCAGAAATATATCCAATACGAACCAATCTTAAAGATTTGAGGCATTCAGAAATCCTCCTTCAGATGCAAACTCCATAATTAAATGAGCATTTTTGACAACAAACTTCTTATATCGATCAAGCTCAGAATCAACATAACCGCTTATATCTTCCCACTTATACTCTGGAAGCCAACATACAGCATGATGAAAACCATCCTTTTCATCAGGCGTCTCTATATATACTTTTACTCGTCCATCTGCCTGTAACTCTGAATGAACTATTTCTGTCGCATTGTCTAATGTCATAAACGGAAACATCATACGATTCACCTCCATTTCTTTCATTACAATTTTAGAATATCATACAAACCATAAAATGTGTAGATATGTCAGCTATACACTATTTCTATTCGTTTCTTCTAATTCATCTTATATTATACCACTACTTCGAGACAAAAAAGAGAGACTACATTGCGGACATCCCTGTAGCATCCGTTGATAATGAAGAATTTTTACGTACCTACACAGTACCTAGTCTATTTATAAGTTACTCTCAACTAAGGCAGTCGACGCAGAATCTATATCAAAATAATCAATTTGAGCACCTTCGGGTGCTCTTTTTGATGAAATTTGAAAATCAAGTCCGTTTTTTGGGACATTAAATATGCGAAAATTCTAACATGGAGAGGTAGTAAGGGGCTATTAAGGAGGCAAATATGTTTGGAAAGAATAAGTATAGAAAAGATTTACCAGCTATTGATATAAGCAAAATGCAGGTAAAAGGTATGTTTGGACGCGTTAAAACTGCTAGTCGAAGTAAAAAAGAACAGCGTAAGCTAAAAAACGAGCTTATGAAGACATATCCGGATAGGTATTATATTGATGATTTGGGTGATAGGAATTCTATTGCACCTAGAGATCCATTATCTTGGATTGATGATATTGAGATGATTGATGCATTACTTAACTAGGAGGGATAAGATAATGACTGATTACAAAGAAAAATACAGTGAGGTTACCACAACATTTTTAGAGAAGCTATTTTACAATCATAGTGATGAGAATATAGTGTTTTCTCCATTATCTATAATTGAACTATTACTACTAGCAGTTAACTCAACTAATTCATCTACACGTGATGAGATTCTTAATGCAATTTCAAATAACATGACAAGAGAAGAATTAAATGAAGTCATATGTGAATTGCGCAAGGTGTTCACTGCTCAGAAAGGAATGACGTCTAGTAATGCAGTATTCGTTCGTTCTGATATTGAGGATAGTCTATGCCCGGATTATAAGGAAAAAATAGAAAAGATCTGTGACACCAAGTTATTTACTAGCACAAATTTAATTGATGACCTTAATAAATGGGTAAATGAAAAGACAGAAGGGATGATTAAGGATATAGCGACTCCTGATATGGAGGAAATGCTTGTTGGCTTAATAAATGCTGTTATTTTCAACTCAAAGTGGGAATCTCATTATGATAGTTGGGATGTAAATAATGGCTATTTTTATAACACACCATTTAATAAGGCTAATGTAACGATGCTTAATAGCACAGAGAAAATCTATCTAGAAGATGATAACTTTACTGGGTTTGCTAAGCCATATAAGAATGGTTATTCCTTTGTGGGTTTATTACCTAAGAAAAAGGCAAAAAAGAAGCTTGACGATGTGATAGGTGAGGTTAATATTCATAAGTTATTAAGGGAAGCATCCTATGAAAAAGTATATGTAGCCTTCCCAGAATTTTCAGTTGAGTTTGATGAGGAATTAACTTCAATTTGCAAGGAACTTGGAATCGAAAAGATCTTTAATGATGGTGCTGATTTTTCTGAAATGACATCAGAGGATTTAAAGGTTGATTCCATTATTCACAAAGCCAAAATAGATGTTGATAAAAGCGGAACGAAGGCAGCGGCAGCTACAAGCATAATAGCGGTAGCAGGTGGTATGCCGATTAGGCCTAAAGAGGTTATCTTAAATAGACCGTTTGTGTATGCGATAGTAAATAATGCAAATTATCTTCCAATATTTGCGGGCGTTATTAACAAAATGTAGGTGTGATGATGTTTTCAGAATTGTTCTTTTATGATCCGAGCGATAATTTATATGAAAAAATAGAGACGTATTTACTAGAAAACGGGTATGAAGCTGAATATATGAACGAATCTGAGAAACGGTATACATATAATGAGAAGTTTATATGCATAAGTTTAGTTCAGGACATGTTTGGTAAATATATTATGGTTGATTGTGACAAAATAGATACGGAAAAACTGTGTAAGCTATTAAAGAAGTGTCCGGAATGTGAATCAGACAGAATTATTCCTATTATTCCTGGTTTTTTTATTGATGAACTAACAAAATCTTTTTATGAAAGTGGGAAACTGAAATACCAAGCAGCGGCATATGACAGATATGGAACAAGGCAAGCTACTAGAATGTGCGATTGCTGTAAGCATAAATGGCACAATTCCGAGGATGTTAGGAGATGGTCTAAAGCAAAAGACTCTGAGGAAGGATTAACAGCTGAAGTATTAGGAATAGGTGACTGGTTATGAGTAGACTTAAATTATTCCATTATAAGGTCATTGATGGTTGGGGAAATATGGGGATTGATTCAATTTTAGAAATCAGTCCGACTGAGATAAAGATTTTATGGACATTTGAAAATGAGACAACAAAAGAGACCGTGTTAACTGGCAAAGAAGATGAATTCATAGAGGGATTGCTTGAATGTAATATCTTATCCTGGAATGATATATACTATGAAAATTGCACTGAAGACTGTGGATCCTGGTTTCTTGATATGGCTTTTGATGATAAGTATATTCACTGCACGGGTATCGGAGGATACCCTAAGGAATTTATAAGTTTTCTTAAGCATGTAGGTCTAGGAGATTCTCTTACAAAACAGATGGAGGATTATTACAGATTGGATATAAAACATACAAAACAAATAAAAGGATCTCAGGCTTGGGATTATCTATACAGAGGAACATATTGCGATGTTAGTATTGAGGAACTGGCAATGTTTGAACGAGATAGAATTGAGAAAAGCAAATTAGGAAGGTAGGCATCAAATATGGGGAATGGATATGGCTTTAAATGTAAAAGATGTAATCGAGAGTACGAAGTTCTTTTAGGATGTGGAAAGCGTTTTTCAGAAGAATATCAGCAGACGATTGAAGAAGTAAAACGATTCAAATATGGTGTCAAGTGGCGTAATTTAGTAAAGAATCGAAAAAATATAAATATTGATGTCGAATATGATCTTTATCAGTGCGAATGTGGATATTGGAAAGTAAAGAGAAATCTGTCAATCTTTGAGCCTATAGATGAAACTAATATTACAACATCCGAAGAATATCCATTGGTGACAAGATGGGAAAGAAAAGAAGGGAAATATCGACTTGTTGCAGAAAATAAACACAAATGTAGAAGGTGTCGCAAACCAATGCATGTTATAAAAGAGGAAGATATCGACAAATTACCATGTCCTAGATGTGGTGAGTTGAATGAAAGTGAAACTTTTATCAGGTGGGATTAATTATCTAAGCTTGGGGTTTCATTGACATACAATCCAATGTCGTTGTTTGATGACAAGATTTATCCAACATATGACAATAGTCTTCATAACATCGATATTTACGACGACGATGAAATGAATGTGTTACAGAATTATCTGATTGATGAAATTGGAACATGTGCCGCACTTGCAGCTGCAACGATTCTGGACTTAGGCGAAAGAAATGGCGAGAGCAGAGCCCTTCGTTTTGTCGACTATCACATGCACGCCAAGATACCATATGTTCGAATTTGTGGAATGGCATCAGGATCCCAAAGGGAAGAACGAGTTAAAAGAGATAGCAATGCTGGAAAAAGAAACTTCCAGATTAACAACACGCTAATGAGAATAAAAGCCTGCAATGAACTCGGCATTCGATACATACCACCTACAGGCATAAGGAAAAGTATTGCAACAAGGCTTGCGGCCAATGGTGCAAACACATTCCAGATTCAGAGAACTCTCGGTCACACAACGCCGACTATGTCAGCACGATATGTTCAGAATTATGCAAACAGCCAGCCAGTACCTGCCCGCCGGCATCTGAACCCATCTGGACCCAAAATGTAACAACAAAAAACACCTCAAACACTGAATTTATCAACGCTTGAGGCACTTTAGAACAGAGGTGACTGCCGGATTTGAACCGGCGATGACGGTGTTGCAGACCGGGGCCTTACCACTTGGCTAAGTCACCATATATAAAAACTCCCCGAGTTGGGTTCGAACCAACGACCCTTCGGTTAACAGCCGAATGCTCTACCGCTGAGCTATCGAGGAATAAAAATGACTCCGACGGGAATTGAACCCGTGTTACCGCCGTGAAAGGGCGATGTCTTAACCTCTTGACCACGGAGCCAAAATATGAGATATGCATCTCAAAAATCGAATACCGAAACTTAATTAACTTATTTGGTTAAGCCCTCGACCTATTAGTAACCATCAGCTGAATGCATTACTGCACTTACACCTTGGCCCTATCTACCTTGTCGTCTTCAAGGGGTCTTAATT
>JAGHVF010000041.1 GCA_018064425.1 Candidatus Colinaster equi
AGTATTTGTCCATGATGCCGGATACTGCCAGTTCTCCATCCAGTTTGCTTTTCCCATATACATTCAGAGGAGCATAGCATTTGTCATCCGGAACCCAGGGACGTTCCCCCTGACCGTCAAAAACATAATCGGTGGAAATATAGATCAATTTGGCATTGACCGCTTTTGCGGCTTCCGCAATATACTTCGTTCCAAGATGATTGATCGTATCCACCTTACCACGGTTTTCGTCCTCTTCCGCGGCATCCACCGCTGTCCATGCGGCACAGTGAATGATTGCGTCCGGCTTCAGCTTTTCGATGGTTTCCTTTACCATCTCTTCATTGGTGATGTCCATCTGAACATAGAGTGGATCCGGCACACTGTTTCCCAAAGCTTCCGTTCCGGGAGGCAGATAGGAAGGAACCCCGGAAATATCTGAACTGATTGACCTGTGGTTCCGTCTTTCCAGTTCGAGGACACAATCATGCCCAAGTTGACCCGCGGTGCCTGTAACAAGTACTCTCATATTATCTTCCACCTGATCAAAATATAATCGTCCAAGCGTTCAGTAACTCATATCAGCAACTCACATCAGCGGTTCTTGTACATATCCTCATAGTATTTCTGATATTCTCCGCTCGTCACATGTTCCATCCAGGCCTGATGATTCAGATACCAGTCAATCGTCTTCACAATACCGACTTCAAACGTAGTTTCCGGATACCAGCCCAGATCCGCTTTGATCTTGGAAGGATCGATCCCGTACCGGCGATCATGCCCGAGGCGATCCTCCACATGCTTGATCAGACCCTCATTGATTTCCGGATCATGGAGCCGTTCCGACAATTGCTGGATAATCGTTTTTACGATAAAGACATTCGGCCGTTCATTATGTCCGCCGACATTATATACTTCGCCGATCCTTCCGCCGGTAGCAACCATATCGATTGCTTTGCAGTGATCTTCCACATACAGCCAGTCACGGATCTGCATGCCATCTCCATATACAGGAAGTTGTTTATGGTTCTTGGCGTTGTTGATCATCAACGGGATCAGTTTTTCCGGGAATTGATACGGACCATAGTTGTTGCTGCAGCGGGTAATGTTCACAGGCATCCCGTAAGTATCATGGAATGCTTTCACAAAATGATCCGCAGAAGCCTTTGAGGAAGAATAGGGAGAATGCGGGTTGATCGGCGTCGTTTCCATAAAGAAGCCTTCCGCTCCCAGCGCTCCGTACACTTCGTCTGTACTGACCTGCAGATACTTCTTGCCTTTCTTCCAGGTCTTCTGCCCGGCATCATACCAGGCTTCCTTGGCCCGCTGGAGAAGGTTCACCGTGCCCATGACATTGGAGGTAACAAAGATCTCCGGATTGGCAATACTTCTATCCACATGCGACTCCGCGGCAAAGTTGATGATGTAGTCCGGATCATAATCTGCCATGAGCTTGGCAACGAGGGCAGCATCACAAATGTTTCCATGAACAAAGATGTGCCGGGGATCATCCTCCAGATCCTTCAGGTTCTCCAGATTGCCCGCATAGGTGAGTGCATCCAGGTTGATGATACGTATGTCCGTGTAGCGATCAAGCATATAGTGGACAAACGTGGTACCGATGAAACCGGCACAGCCGGTTACTAAATAGGTGGTCATTGTTATACTCCTTTCCTAACAATCAAAACATGATTATTCATTATATCATGATATCATGGTTTTTTGTTTTCTTTGAATCTTGCTTCACACTGCATAACGTTTCCTCCGAAAAATTCTTGTGGGATAAATGTTGTCTTGTTGTCCCCGCTATGGAAAATATCAGCTTCTTTGATGCTGACTAAAGGGGCGCTTGTAGTTCCGCGAAGCGGTGAGGGGGTTCGTTTCCTCTGCGACCGCAGTCGCCTTGTTGTCCCCTCTGGGGCCGGAGCTGAGCGCCGGCAGTGCCGGATAAAGCGAAGCGGAAGGCGGCTGAGTAAACGAGTATTGTAAACGTAAGTGCAGCAATATGACTATTACGAAGCTGACCGAGCGCAGTTTACTGCGCGAGACAATGGCGCCGAAGGCGTCAAAAGGGGCGTTTGAGTCGCGGCAAAGCCGCCAGTAGATAAGGCTCCACCTGGACAGGAGGAGCTGGTGCGATAGCACCTGAGGGGGTTGTCTGTCGCCCTTCCCACAAATCCCTCAGCGAGAGTGAAGGAGACACAGCAGCGGCTTCAGATAATTCCGCTGGTTGTACTGTTGCAATTGAGCGATTCTGGTTCAACTCGATCCGGACGATATCCGGTCTGTCCTCCAGCCAGTACTCTGCCGCTCCGCCAGGACTGGGAATATACACATCGTCTCGTTTCTTATTCCGGCTTACCCAGTTATAGAATGTTCCGGGACGAATGCCATGTTGCAAACACCACTGGTTATCTGACATACCGCTTGTGCAGCACTCCTGGATTAACCGTATTTGCTCATCCCGGTGAACAGTTTGTTTTCTCATTGCTCTCAGCTCCCTGCAAGATATTGGATCGCCATCCTATCTTTGATGCGATCAAGTCGCTTGCTTCTATTATATCGGGATCGGGCAGGTCTTTAATCCATGCGTTTATAGAGCGCTTACTTTCTTAAGCGGTGAAATGCGCACTGTAAGAGCTAAGCTGAAATATGACTTTATCAATGTCCTAGGGCAGGAAGTAATGTGCGGAGACGGCAGCACCCGTACGGTACAGCATCTTCTGATCCTGAGTATGATCGATCAGGCCCGCAACGGCAATGTACAGGCCATGCGATTCATCCGTGATACCATCTGTGAAAAACCGGCAAATAACATCACAGTCAAGGAAGATAAACCGGATCTTTCTGCACTTGATGCATTGTTTGATGATATTGCGGCAACAGGTGATCCATACCGGGATTCGGAAGATACTATGCCTGATTAAGTAAATGCACATATTATTGAATAATAATTTACATGCTGAATAATTTTGAACCCAACACTGCCTCTGAATAACTTTTCTGTGCTAATCACTGCGATTCAACTTAGTAGCCATGTAGACACATTATTATTCTCTACATATTAGGCTATTCACATATTTTTACTCTTTTACTGACCCTAACATAATACCCTTTACAAAGTGTTTTTGAATAAACGGATAGAGCATAATCATTGGTATGGATGATACAACAACTACTGCATATTTTAACAATTGTGTTTTACGAATGGAATCAGTTAATTCAGTAATATCAATATTACCTGCTCCACTCTCTAACGCAGTTGTTGCTTGAGTTGTAATTCTCTTTATAAATACTTGAAGCGTTTGTATATTGTCATCACTGATATATACTAAAGCATTCATATAGCTATTCCAATGACCAAGAGCAAAATTTAATATCATTACTGCAAGAACCGGAACTGATAAAGGTAAAGCAATCTGTACGAAACAACGATATGTGCCTGCGCCATCTATTCTCGCTGCTTCATACATGTCTTCAGGTATTGAATTTTCATAATATGTTCTTGCAATAACAAGATTATATGGACCAACCAAACCCGGTAATATTAGTGCCCAAGGTGTATTGACCAAGCCCAAATCCTTTACAACGAAATATGTTGGAATAAGTCCACCGCTGAAATACATAGTAAACAAGAAAAATAGGATCAACCATCTACGACCAGGAAGCGTTTTTTTTGCCAAAGCAAATGCAGCTGGTGTAGTAATAAGCATTTGCAAAGCAGTTCCAAAAATCGTGTAAAGCAGCGAATTGCGATAACCTATCCATAAATCACCATTCTCAAGTAGGATTTTATATGCTTCTATATTTATGCCTTTAGGCAGAATCCATACTTTCCCAGAACTAATTTCCGCAGGATCCGAAATAGATGAGATTAAAACAATCCATAACGGATACACTACAATAATACCAATAATAATTAGTGCTACATTGATTATCGAATTGATTAATTTATCTTCTTTAGGCTTTTGCATTTGCCTTGAATGTTGTTTCATATTTGCTTCCTCTTAATCAGAACAATGACGAATCTGAAACTTTTTTTGATATAAAATTCGCTAAGATCAGCATTGTAAAATTCACCACATTCGTGAACAAATCAACAGCAGCAGAATAACCATATTGTCTCTTAAGTATACCAATTTTATATGTATATGTGCCAATAATCTCTGATGCGCCAAGATTTAAATCTGTCTGTATCATTAACATTTTTTCTGTAGATGCACTGAAGAAGCTTCCCATACTCATGATTAAGAGAATTGCTATTGTCGGGGCGATTTTGGGCACTTCAACATACCAAATCCGTTGCAATTTAGAACACCCATCAATCTTTGCTGCATCAATTAATTCAGGATTTACAGATGAAAGAGCTGCTAAGTAAATAACTGCATTATATCCGGTGGCAGACCATATACCAGAAATAATATACATCGGCCTTACGAATTTGTCTTTACTCATGAAAGGAATAGACTCGATGCCAAGGTTCTTAAAGAGAATATTAATAAACCCAGTTGAATTACTACAGAATAAAATGACAATACTCATCGTTACCGCAACCGAAATTAGATTTGGTATATAAGTTATAGTCTGTACGCTTTTTTTTATGAACTTTACTTCGCAATTGTTTAATAGCAACGCCAGAATTATCGGTAATGGAAATGTCAACAAATTCAAAATACCTACCATTAATGTGTTGACTAGAGTTCGACTAAACGCACCGGTTGAGAAAAAGCGTTGAAAATTATCAAGCCCTATCCATTTTGCTGTTGTTATCGTCTGGCCAAGTTTCATGTTCTTAAAAGCCAATTGTATACCATATAAAGGTACGTATTTAAAAATAACAGTTATTATGAATGCAGGTAATATAAGCAAATATAAATCACGATGATCCAATATTCGCTTACCCAATGTTTTTGAATTCCCATTCCTATTTATTGTGTGAGAAGTCATATTTATCTCCCATCGATTAATCCGATATCATCAGCCGGTATTTCATTTCTGCAATTTTCCAATCTTCAAAATTGTCGATATCTTGCACTTCACTATCTGGCAGAATAATATTCATTCTTTTCCCAGGCTTCCCCCACTTGGCCATACGATAGAAGTAAAATTGGCCAGCATCATGATATATAGGTTCTAAATCCTGGCTTCGCTTTGGCATAGAATCAGGATCGACTGCTACCAATTCACCATTTCTTATGTAATAACCGCGTTGCGGCGGAAATGAAAATTGTACTAATGGACTAATCGTATCACCGTCTTCTTCGATTAGTATATTATATGCTTTTTGAAGCTTTTCCGCTGTTACAAATGGTGCTGTTGGATATATACAGCACATGAAATCAAACTCTTGTCCACGCTGACGGTATTCTGATACGACTTCATTTAAAACTGCACCTGTTCCGGCAAAATCATTTGATGTAGCCTCACTCCTATAGAAAGGCACTTTGGCTCCGTATTTTTTTGCCACTGCCGCGATTTCTTCTGAATCTGTTGAAACCATTACTTCATCGAAGATATCGCTTTTTATTGCCGCTTCAATCGAATAGGCAACAATAGGTTTACCGCAAAATTCCTTTATGTTTTTTTGGGGGATTCTTTTCGAACCGCCTCTTGCCGTTATGACAGCTATATTTCTCATGTTTTTCCACCTTTCACAACTGTAAAAATGCTCTCAAAAAATTAAGCCCAATTAAGTCATCTAAATAACACATTTTATAATATCATATGCATTACCTATTAATATATTTCGAATAATTATGTTATTTACACTTTTTTGTGTTCCTTCAGTTGCCAATATAGTGATTATTAGATCAACAAGAAAATGCAGCGATAGATATATCGCTGCATTCATAATGATGACTAATTAGTTTTTATTGCAGAAAGCTTCGTAAGAGGCTTGAATGATATCTCTCATATCATTGACTCCGAGTTCCTGCAATTTAGTTTGGAAATTATCCCACTCGGCATCAATGTCCAATTCACCAGTCACGAACTTTGCTCTATATTCTGCAAGTGCAATCGACACATCAGTATATGCGAAAGCATAATCATCTGCAGATTCACTTATAATGGAACAGCGAGGCCACAGATTCTTCGTAGGATTCCAGATGCCTGCCTCATCATACATCACATATCCCTTAACACGGGCTTGTTCACCATAATAGGAATCGATATCCACAAACTGGTTATAGTTATCCAATGTATCGACTTCCATACGGCACATATACGATGACAAAGGAGTATTTTCAGGAGTATATTCGATTTTTACATTATTGTCATAAACATACTTGCCATCAACAATGCTAAGTCTTCCGGCATCAAATGCTACACTGCCCTCATTCCAGAAAACATAGTTATCAAAATTGAACAAAACGTCCATGAGACCGGCAAAGATTTCCGGATTCTTACATTTGTCAGTGATAACAGCCTGCGGTTGCCGTACACCGAGTCTCACAGAGGGATGCATATGGTATTTAGCAGTATATCCTTCAATAGCTGGCGGAAGCATCGGTTCAAAACCAACAATGTTTTCACAGACATTGAAAAGACCAACATTATCTTTAGCCGATGCAACGATATTTGTTATTGTTTCCGCATTTCCGGTAAATGCTTCTTCCCAAACATATCCCTTAGCATACCAGTCAGCAAACTGCTTTAGAGCTGCTTTATAGGTATCAGTAGTATAAACAAAATCACACTTTCCATTATCATCAATCATGATATCCATATCTGCAGCAGAATCCTTTGTAGCAATGCCATACATGCCCATTGCATGCTCTAATGTCATACAACCGGCGTATGTACCCTGCGCAATAAAGTACGGAATTTCGTCTGCAGCACCGTTACCATTCAGATCAGCATCATGGAAGAAGGCTAACATGTCTTCAAATTCGGCAAGTGTCGCAGGGCTATGATCAATACCACGTGCGGCTTTCCAAGCGGCAAGCCACTCACTGTTAACCTGCATTAAGCCTTCATCAGCTGTGTATGCATTAATTTCTGAGCAACCAGCAAAATAGTATACATTTCCATCATTTGATTTCATATTGTTATAGATATTTTCATGGGTTGAGTAAATATTCTTATAGAAATTAGGCATTATTTTTTCGTCGGTCATGTACTGATTTAACGGAATAATCATGCCAGCAGTAGCCAGTTCCTCAATATCTGCTGTATTAAGTGTGTCAACATAGAAACTCCAAATTGCCTCGCCATAATCGCCGCTCATAAGACGAGTTTGTAAATTATCTCTCGTTGTTGGTTCATCATAGCCGCCGAGATACACAAAGTCAAATTTTACATTAAGTGCTTCGCATAATGATTGAAAGTCTTTGCTCGTTTCCAGATTGTTAAAATCCGCAGATCGATAACCGGCTGTAAGTACAGTTATTGTTGCAGGTTCAGCTAACGGGAACATTGTTCCTTCAAGATCCCATGTTTTGTCCGCGCCGTTTGCTAGTCCGATACTTGCCATCGAGCAAACCACAACAATGACCAATGCAATAGCTAAAAATCTTTTCATGTTGAAATCCTCCATTAATATTTATAACAGTAAATACTGTTATATTCCATATTACAAATA
>JAGHVF010000031.1 GCA_018064425.1 Candidatus Colinaster equi
TTGACATCTATGAGAATTAAAGAACACAGGGAGTCTATATTCATCGAAAAATCTTTTTTGTAATGAAATCGATTATAATCCAAGCACTACGGCCGGCATAAGTCATCGAAAAAGCAATTGTGTCAAGAAATCGATGAGAATTCAAGAACCCCGGCCGGCAAAAGTCATCGAAAAAGCAAGTGTGTCGGGAAATCGATGAGAATTCAAGCACAACGGCCGGCAAAAGTCATCGAAAAAGCAAGTGCGTCAATAAATCGATGAGACCCGAGTGCGGTGGCAAAAGAAAAAGGGACTGTGAATTGGTATAGACTGAGAAATGCTGAAGACTGGGACTAAAGTACCTTTATTTACATAGGAAGAAAACCGACTGAATCGGTCAAGCACGCGATATGTGCATAATCACATTATATTGTGTGTAATAGATATAAAAAATACTAGATAATGTACTTTAGGCACTTGTTTTTTTGTCAGATTTCTATATAATGAAATAGTGTATGAAAATGGTGGTGGTGTGTACGTATATGCCACATACGACGTAGGAGGCGCTTATGATTAGTTCGAATGCTTTTGATTATATCAATGTTTTGGACAAGGCTGCAGATGCATCGGCTTTGCGTAATCAGTTATTGGCTAATAATATTGCCAATCAAGATACCCCTGATTATAAGCGACAGGATGTTGATTTTGAAAGTCAGTTGCAACAAGCATTGAAAAATAGCAAGTATACTTCGATTGATTCTAAAGTGTCTAATCTGCATATGAGCAGGTTAAAGCCAAAAGTGTATACAGACTACGAGAATTACTCCTACAGATTGGATGGTAACAATGTTGATCCTGAGCAGGAACAGATAATGCTTGCAGCCAATCAGATTAAATATGAAGGCTTGATGGATAGCATGACACAGGAGTTCAAGAATCTCGAGACAGTAATGAAGTAGTAACAAGTGGGATTGTATATGCTATGAAGCAAAGGAGCAATTATGGGACTTTTTGATAGTTTTAATATTAACGCGTCGGGACTTACAGCACAGAGATACAGAATGGATGTTATTTCTGAGAATGTGGCAAATGCCAATACGACAAGAACAGAAGACGGCACACCATATAAGCGTAAGATTGTTACATTTGAAGAAAAAAACGGCGGACAACCATCGTTTAGTACAATATTCGGAAGAACAAGCTCGCGTTTCAAAAGCAATGGTGTTAAGGTGAGCGGAACGTATGATGACAACAAGTCGGAAGGAAACAAGGTATATGATCCATCACATCCGGATGCAGATGAGAATGGATATGTAACATATCCCAATGTCAATATTGTTACAGAAATGACCAACCTGATTGATGCCAGCAGATCATATGAGGCTAATGCGACTGCTTTTGATGCATCCAAATCTATAGCACAGTTGGGACTTAGCATGGGCAAGTAAGACGGTAATTAACGTGTATGATAAAACGCCGGCAGCGTGAAGGAAGAAGCGGAAGCTGACGTAGACAGCAGCAGGCGGAAGCAGACAACAGCAGGCGGTAAGGAGAGAACAGATGGCAATAGATATTACTAATCTGTACAATATAACGAGCGGAGCAGTAAAGAATACCGAATACAATTCGGGCGTGGGAGTAATACCGAAGGTGGATACAACTTCCGCATTTGATACGGTTTTTTCGGCTGCGCTTGATAATGTTAATCAGACCAATTCATATTTGTCTGATGCAGAGAACGAAGAATTGAAATTGTCCTTGGGGCTTACGGACAATACGCATGATTTGACGGTTGCGTTACAGAAAGCAAGCACTGCTCTTCAGTATACGGTAGCTGTAAGAGATAAATTGCTGGATGCATACAGAGAACTTATGCAGATTAATATCTGACAAATATATGGGGTGGATAGCTAACCATCGTAAAGGAGTACCATGGTAGACAAGTTAAAGGAATTACCGCAAAGAATATTGGAGTGGTGGAATAGATTTTCTTCTAAACAGAAGACCATTATTATATCCGTTGCATCGGGTGTAGTAGTGGCTTTTGTCGTGCTTATCACTATTCTGACAAGACCGGTATACGAGATACTGGTGACGACGGAATCAACAAAGGAGACATCTGAGATTACGGCATTGCTCGACGGAGAATCACTTAATTATGAAGTGAGTGATGACGGCTTGCAGATAAAGATTCTCAAATCTCAGAAATCACAAGCGACTTTGTTACTTGGCGCAAATGATATACCTACAGAAGGTTATGATTTGAGCAATGTAACAAGTGGCGGTTTCTCAACAACAGAATCAGACAAACAAAAACAATATAAACTGTATTTGGAAAGCTATATGGAGACAGACTTACAGGGATTGGCTAATGTTAAGTCAGCATCCGTACAGCTCAATATTCCGGAAAATGACGGTACGCTTATTTCCAAGAAGGAAGACAGCTCAGCGGCAATTATGATTGAGCCGGACGGAGAGTTTACTCAGGATAATGCTGCTACGGTTGCTCAATTTGTTAAGACATCTTTGGGCAATGAGAATATTTCCAACATTACCATCATTGATAATGAGGGTAATCTGTTATTCTCCGGTGATGAAGAGTTGTCGATTACAGGTACATCGACAAGTCAGATGACAGCAAAACAACAGGCCGAGGCAATATTGCAGGCGGAAGTTAAGAAGGTATTGCTTGGTACCAATGAATACGATTTGATTGAGGTATCACCAAATCTTCAGTTAGATTTTTCTACAACTGAGAAGACACAGCATGATTACACTCCTGCCGATGGACAGACACAGGGTGTACTTAGCCATGAGGATATATACGAGTCCGAAGCTACAGGCGGTAATGCAGGCGTGCCGGGTACCGATTCAAACAATGAAGACGGTACAACTTACGTGCTGGAGGATAATGGTACATCCAGCTCGACTGTATCTGAACAGGCAAGAGATTATTTGCCGAATGAGACGATTACACAGACCACTACACCGGCGGGGTTGATTAAGTACAGTTCGTCATCTTTGTCGGTAGCGGCTATTAAATATAAGGTACTCAAGGAAGAGGATGCCAAAACACAAGGCTTGTTGGATGGCATCAGCTGGGATGAGTACAAACTTGCCAATGCAGCCAGAACCAAGATTGATACTGATGAAGATCTCATAGATATGGTGGCAAAGGCCAGCGGTATAGATGCAAGTAATATTTCGTTTGTTTCGTATGAAGAACCGATGTTTATCGATAAACAGGGCGCCAACATATCTGCAACGGATGTTATACAGATTGTGCTTATCGTTGTTATCTTGGGCTTGCTTGCTTTTGTTATTTTGCGAAGCATGCGTACAGAGAAGGTCGAGGAAGTCGAAGAAGAATTGTCGGTGGAGAACTTGTTGCAGTCTAATCCTGAGGATGCACTTGAGGATATCGAGCTTGATAATAAGTCCGAGACTTGCAAGATGATTGAGAAATTCGTGGATGAGAACCCGGAGGCGGCAGCAGCGCTTCTTCGTAACTGGCTTAATGAGGATTGGAGTTAATAATGGCAAAGAGTGGGGATGAAGCATTATCAGGATTGCAAAAATCAGCAATTCTTCTGATAACATTGGGACCCGAGAGGTCCGCTACAATATTTAAGCATCTCAAGGAAGAAGAGATAGAGGAGCTTACTCTTGAGATTGCCAATACAAGAAGCATTACGCCACAGCTTAAGGAAAGCGTGTTGGAAGAATTCTACCAGGTGTGTTTGGCACAGCAGTATATTGCCGAAGGTGGTATTGGATATGCTAAGGAATTGCTTGAGAAGGCACTTGGTAATGAACAGGCTATCGAAGTAATCAGTAAGCTTACAGCTTCATTGCAGGTTAAGCCTTTCGAGTTTGTGCGTAAAGCAGAGGCAAGTCAGTTGCTCAACTTCATTCAGGATGAGCATCCACAGACGATTGCCCTCATTTTGTCGTATGTATCATCCGGCCAGGCGGCTCAGATTATTTCTGCATTGCCTCAGGAAAGACAGGCAGATGTTGCAAAGAGAGTTGCTCTTATGGACCGTACTTCGCCGGATGTTATTAAGGAAGTGGAGAAAGTGCTTGAAGGAAAACTTGCCAGTCTTGTTAATCAGGATTACACGATTGTCGGTGGTGTGGATCAGGTAGTTGAAATCCTCAACTCAGTTGACCGTGGTACTGAGAAACATATTATGGAGACATTGGAGATCGAGGAGCCGGAGCTTGCCGACGAGATCAGAAAGAAGATGTTCGTATTCGAGGATATCTTGTTGCTTGATGACAGAGCTATTCAGCGAGTACTTCGAGATGTTGATAATAACGACTTGGGTCTTGCTCTTAAGGGTAGCAATGAACAGGTACAGACGGCTATCTTCAATAACTTGTCTAAACGTTTGGCAACTATGATTAAGGAAGATATGGAATTTATGGGCCCTGTTCGTATGAAGGATGTTGAAGAGGCTCAGCAGAAGATTGTTAATATTATCAGAAAGCTGGAAGATTCCGGCGAAATTGTAATATCACGAGGCGGAGGCGACGAGATAATTGTCTAATTCAAGTAATCTGGTTAAATCGTATTTTCTTGTTAGAGATAATGAGGAACCACGCATAATTGATTCTAACAGCAGCAGCGAAGAAAAACTGGAACGTTTAAGGATGATATATCCTGTTGCGGCTGAAAGAGAAGACGAATATGAAGATAGTGAACCCGGCGTGTTCAGCGGCGGCTTGGATGCTGCTACTCTTGATTTGCTTATGGAGGATGCTATACCGGAGGAAGAATATGAAGACGGTCAGATGCCTGTAAGCAATGTGATTAAAGCAGCGCCGGATGGCGAGGGAGATTATTCTGAAGATGACTATGGCGCAGATTATAGTACTCAGGCGAGTGAACCTGTTTTCGATGGCCCATCGCCGGAAGAATTGATTGCGCAGGCTAATGAACAGATAGAAGAGATGAAACGTGTTGCACAGGCACAGATTGAACTTGAGAAAACGGAAGTGCTTGAGGATGCCAGACAGCAAGGGTTTGCACAAGGCTATGATGAAGGAGCAGCAAAGGCAGATGAATTGAGAGCTGCTCTTGAAGAGGAGAAGAGAGCCTTGGAACAACGTTATGAAGAGCAACTTGTTGATATGGAACCTGTTCTTGTTCATGCGATAACAAGCGTCTATGAGAGAGTATTCTCATTGGAGCTTAGCGAATACAAGCCGCTTGTGACTTCTATGCTTCATAACGCACTTATGAGTGTTGAAATGAATAAGAATTATCTGATACATGTCAGTCGTGACGATTATCAGTATGTTGCGGAGCATAAGTCCGAATTATATACTGATTCGATGACTGAGGATACGGTAATAGATATTGTAGAAGATGCATTGATGAAGACAGGTGATTGTCTTATTGAGACGTCTTCGGGAATATTTGATTGCGGACTCGGTACGCAACTTGCCAATATTAGAAAGAAATTGGAATTACTTAGCTATACACATGAAAATTAATATAAAAAGGTGGAGAGAGACTTGGAAGCGGGACGAATTCAAATTGAAAAATATATGAATCTTTGCAACGAGTCTTTTTTTACGAAAAAAGGCAAGATTGTCAATGTGGTCGGTTTGTCGATAGAATCGGCAGGACCGGACGCCAAATTGGGAGATGTATGCTACATATATCCTGAGGATAGTTCACTCAAGCCGATTATGGCAGAAGTGGTTGGATTTAAGGAAGGCAAGACTCAGCTGATGCCGTATGATTCGACCGAAGGCATAGGTATTGGCAATGTTGTAGAGAATACGGGCGAGCCGTTAAAGGTGTGCGTATCTGATTCTTTGCTTGGCAGAACGCTTGACGGGCTTGGCAGACCGACAGATGGTGAACCGATAGAAGACGGCGAATTTTATCCTGTGGAATGTGCACCGCCGGATCCGATGAGCAGAAAGATAATTTGTGATGTGTTGACACTTGGAGTAAAGGCTGTTGACAGCTTGATGACCATCGGTAAGGGACAGCGTATCGGAATCTTTGCAGGTTCCGGCGTAGGTAAATCTACATTGATGGGAATGTTTGCACGTAATACTATGGCAGATATTAACGTTATTGCGTTAATCGGTGAACGTGGTCGTGAGGTGCGCGAGTTCATAGAAAGAGACTTGGGACCGGAAGGTATGCAAAGGTCGGTTGTTGTGGTAGCCACATCGGATAAACCGGCATTGGAGCGTAACAAAGCTGCCAAGACAGCGACAGCTATTGCGGAATATTTCAGAGATCAGGGCAAAGATGTATTGCTTATGATGGATTCGATGACACGATTTTCTATGGCACAACGTGAGATTGGACTGGCTAACGGTGAACCGCCGGTATCAAGAGGCTATCCGCCGAGTGTGTATTCGGAGATGCCGCGTTTGCTTGAACGTGCAGGATGTAACGAAGTCGGTTCGATTACCGGTTTGTATACCGTATTGGTAGATGGTGATGATTTTAACGAACCTATTACCGATACAGCTCGTTCTATACTGGACGGCCATATTATGCTTAACAGAAAACTGGCACATAAGAATCATTATCCTGCAATAGATGTATTGCAAAGTATTTCAAGATGTATGAGCCAGATAGTTGACCGCTCTCATAAGGATGCGGCCGGTAAACTTAAAAATGTACTGGCAACATATAATGATTCGGAAGATCTTATCAATATCGGTGCATATAAAAAGGGCAGTAATAAGAACATTGATTTTGCTATAGAAAAAATTGATGAAGTAAACAATTTTTTGATGCAATCGACGGAAGATAAGTATTCTTATGAGGAATCACTTGAAATGATGAAAGGGCTGTTTGAATAATGGCTAAGTTCGCATATAAGATGCAGAATATCCTGGATATCAAATTTAAAATGGAAGACCAGGCAAAGACTGCATTTGCTACCGCGATGGCAGCGCTAAATCTCGAAGAAGAGAGAATGCAAAATCTTAAAGACCGAAAACAGCAGTATGAGGATGAGGGCAGGGCATTGCGAAGCGATGCTATGGATATATTGAAACTCAAAGAGAATACTGCCGCAATTGAGAACTTGAAACAGCAGATTGAAGAACAAGCGCTACGTGTCAGGCAGGCACAGACTGTGGTAGAAAAGGCCAGAGAGAAATTGAAGGATGCTATGGTTGAGCGTAAGATTCAGGAAAAACTGAAAGAAAATGCTTTTGAAGAATTCAAGAAGGAATTGAATGCTGCAGAAAGCAAAGAAGTGGATGAACTTGTAAGTTATAGGCACGGTAGAAAATAGATATTTTTTGCCTGATGGTAACTATATTGGGAAGCAATACTGCGTTTAGATGCAACGCAGTAAAACACTAGGAGATAATATGGCGGATATTGACGAAAGCGCAGAGATTGCGCGACTGAAAGAAGAGAAAAAAGCTTTCAAAGAGGAACAAAAGAGAGCTAAGGCAGATAGAAAAAATCAGAAAAAGGAAGCTAAGAAAAAAGCGAAAGAGCTGGCGGATGAAGAAGCACGTATCACAGAAGATGACGGTGGCGGTTTTTCTGTTGTTATAACCACGATTATTATTGTAGTTGTATGGATAGCTATTATATGTGCTTTGATCAAATTAGACGTAGGCGGATTTGGTTCGGGTGTGCTTGCGCCTGTACTTAAGAATATTCCTGTGGTTAATCTGATTTTGCCGGACAGTACGACATCGTCCGAATCGGATGAAGATACGGAGGATGTTGACGTGAGCGGCTATTCTTCTTTGAAGGAAGCTGTGAAGGAAGTCAGACAATTGCAGGCCGATTTGGAACAGGTTGAGGCTGACAGCGCAGCTAAGGACGAGACTATTTCGGCTTTAAATGAGGAAGTTGACAGACTTAAGACTTTTGAAGATAAACAGGTGGAATTCGAGCGAATCAAGAACGAGTTCTACAATGAAGTGGTATACGCAGAGAATGGTCCGGGTGTGGATGAATATATCAAATATTATCAATCGATGGACCCGGCTACGGCGGAAGCATTGTATAAGCAGGTGGTAGAAGAGGAAAATATCGACAAGGAAGTGGAAGAATATGCAGCTGCATATTCCGAGATGAAGCCAAAAGAGGCGGCTGCGATATTCGAAGCTATGACGGATAATCTTGATTTGGCTGCCAGAATATTATGGCAGATGGAAGCGGATGACAGAGGTAAGATTTTAGGTGTAATGGACTCGGAAGTCGCTGCAAAATTGACAAAGATTATGGAGCCGGATTAAACGTAAAAGTTGTTTGATTTTTTATAAAAAAACTTAATTTTTGTAAAGCAATAACCGATATATTTTTTGTAGAGTAACCTATGCTCTTTGAAAAATATAAAAGGAGGAAAACAGATGACAGCTAACATGGTTACAGGGTTTGGTCCTATTCAGGATTTGATACCCGGACAGGCAGCTGGCATCGGTTCGACCGGTGGTGCTGATTTCACAGATGTGTTGAAAAACAGCACAGGTAAGGAACAGGATGTTCCTAAGGCGGGGCAGAACGTTGAGAAGAAGCCTGCTATCGAAGAGGAGAATGTGGAGACAGATTCTACACAGACTCCGAAAGAGACGGTAGAAAAAGAAGCCAAAACCGATAAACCGGAAGGAATTGACAAATCGCAAAAGACGGAGGCGTCAAATGACGACGAAATCAGCGAGGAGACAATCGAGACGATTACGGCAGCAATCGAGGCGGTGATTATTGACATCGCTGAAACGTTCGATGTCACGGTGGAAGATGTTGAGGTAGCTATCGATACATTGGGACTGCAGGATGAAGAGATACTTAATCCTAATAATATCCCGTTGATAGCGGTAGAGATTACCGATGCAACGGACACGATGGACATCATGACTGATGAACAGTTATTTGCCAACGTTAAGAAGCTTATGTCGGATGTGACCGAGACAATGGACAATCTGGCAAAAGAACTTGATGTAACTGTTTCGGATGTTAAGTCCGTATTGGACAAGATGATGAACGAAGAAGTGGATGTACCTGTTACGGCAAACGATATTAAGATTACGGATGAGCCGAAAAAACAGGTAACCGACTTTGAGATTCCCGAAGCAGAGAATACTGCTAAGGTGCAGGTGCAGGAAGATGTACCGGTTAAGAATCAGGACAGAAGACAAAGCGGCAACGGTGAGCAGAACGCACACAATTTTTCGCAGAATGTGATTCAGAATCTCAAGGAAAACATTGAACTTAAAAGTGCGGAGGTTCCCGAAGCATTCACAACCTCGACCGAACAGATTATGGAACAGGTAACCGAGAACCTGAAGATGACAATGAACGAAGATATTACGCAGATGGAGATGCAATTGCATCCTGCATCACTTGGCAATGTCAGAGTTCAGGTGGCAGCAAGAGACGGAGTGATTACAGCCAACTTCACTACACAGAATGAAGACGTCAAAGCCGCGCTGGAAGCACAGATTGTGCAACTCAAAGAACAGATGAACGAACAGGGCATCAAAGTTGAGGCAGTTGAGGTAACAGTAAACAGTCATGCTTTTGAACGTAATCTGAATGAAGAGGGCGGCAGAAACAACTCTTCAGATTCGGAACCTAAGAAAAGAAAAGTCAGAGGCATCAACTTAGGCGATATGAATGTTGATAATATCGATGAAATGGTGGATGACGATGACAAAGTAGTAGCCGATATGATGGCCAGAAACGGCAATACTGTTGACTACATGGCATAAAGGGAGGACAGAACATGAGCGATTTAACAGCTTCTGATATCTTGAACGGAACACACGCTCCTGTCAAAAACGGTAAGATTGATCAACCGACGGCTTCAACCGATAAGGAAAAAGAAGTCAAAGCAAACGGCGGTGCACTTGATAAGGATGCTTTCTTACAATTACTTGTAACTCAGATGAAATATCAGGATCCGTTGGAACCTACTGATAATACTGAATATGTATCACAGTTGGCAACTTTCTCATCTTTGGAAGAGATGCAGAACATGAGCGCATCGATGGATAAGTCGAGAGCATCAAGCTTGGTTGGACAATATGTATATATCACAACGACAGAAAGTACAGGAAATACGAAGAACGTTGAAGGCCTTGTAGATTATGTATCTTTCCAGGGTAACAAGACATTCCTTTCTGTTAACGGTTCGTTATATAACATCGATGAACTTACATCTGTAGCAGACAGTGAGTATACATTGGCTACACAGTTGGCACAGGCACTTTCCGTAAAGCTTAATGAGCTACCGGCGGTTGAGAGATTAAATATCGCAGACAAGGATGCGGTACTTGAAGTTATGGCGACATACGGTAATATGAATTCTTACCAGAAGTCATTTTTATCTGATGAGGACCTTAAACTTTACAGCAAATATGCTGACTGGTATGTAAAGACCTTTGGCGAACAGAAGGCTGATGAATAGGCGATATCAGTAATTACGGAGGAAAGAAGATGAATATTAACAGTACGAATTTCCTTTCCATTGAACAGATGCAAGAAAAGCTTGCAGGCAATAAAGTTAATGAACCGATTACACCGGGGAATAATGTGAGATCTTTTCAGAATTATCTGGAAAGTATAAGCAGAACCGGTAAGGAATTAAAGTTCAGTAAACATGCAGCCGGCAGACTTGCAACAAGAGACATAACACTTGATGATGCACAACTTGAAAGATTATCAAGCGGTATGGAAAAAGCCAATGCGAAAGGCATTAAAGATTCACTTATGATTATGGATAAACTTGCATTTATCGTTAACGTTCCGAGCCAGACCGTTGTTACGGCTATGGATTCGATGGAAAGCGATGAGCAGGTATTTACCAATATTGATGGAGCGGTAATCGTATAAAGCCGGACCTCACAAGGAGGCTTTTGTTCCTGACTGACAGATGGAACAGATTATCCGCCCACCTACTATGGAGGGCACAAATTATGATGAGATCAATGTATTCCGGCGTTGCCGGATTGAAGACACACCAGACTAAGATGGATGTTATCGGTAATAATATTGCCAATGTTAATACCGTAGCATACAAGTCTCAGTCGGTTACTTTTTCTGAGCTTATGTATCAGACTACACAGTCTGCATCAGGCGCCAATGCTGCAACAGGTACAGCCGGTGTTAATGCAAAACAGATAGGTCTTGGTGTTAAGACAGGTGCTATCAATACAGCAATAAGCTCACAGGGTGCATCACAGACAACAAACAATCCTTTTGATATTCGTATTACAGGTGATGCGTTCTTTATCGTATCAAACGGAACCGACAATTTCTTTACAAGAGACGGTTCGTTCTATGTAGACGGACTCGGTAATCTTGCCATGACTTCAAACGGATATAACGTTATGGGTTGGCAGGTAGATCCTGAGACAATGGATATAAAGCAGGATACTGTATCAGCACTTCGTATTATGAGTGCTGACAATATGACATATCCGCCGGAAGCTACAACAAAAGCTACAATATCAGGTATTATTGATAAAAATGATACCAATGTAACAGCTTCGGCAGGTAAGAATATGAACCTGTTGATATATGATAATCTCGGTTATCCTTATACAGTCAAATTCAACATTAAGAACACAACAACAGAAGGTGCATATGTAGTATCCGTTGCAGATATTTTGGATCAGAACAATGAATCTATCGGAGATATTTCCGCAATGGGATTTGGTTCATCACAGTCTGTCGGACGTGATACAAGTTTGAGACTTGCAGACGGATATGCATGGGACGGAAATACACTTAAGTTTACAGACGCTGCAGGCACAACAGATATATATACATACGGTTCAGCAGTAAGTGATTGGGATGCTTTGGCTAAGGCTTACAATTACGGCGACGATGTAGAGACATTTAAGAGCTTTACATTTACTGTTAAAGATGCTGACGGTAATGTGACAGAGAATGTGTCAATTGATGACGTTTTTGCCGGAACAGGAATCGATGTAGGCGGAACCACCAAGTCCTTCGTTGAATGGATGGACGGTGATCCGGCAGCTCCGGGACCTGTTATGAAAGCAATTACAGCTGCAACTATTACAATGGACAACGTCATGAGACTTAATTATGACCCTCTTACAGGTAAATTTGTAGGTATCGGCGGACAGGATACTGTAACACTTGGATTATCCAATCTTATTTCACCCGGTACTACAGGTTCCAAATTTGAGGACGTTGTAGTTGATTTTACAAATACAACAATGTTCAATAACTCAGGTACATCAACAATTGCTGCATCAAACGGTGATGTTAATAAACTTGGTACAGGACGTAAGCTTGGTGAGATGAGCGGCGTGTCTATTCAGAAGGACGGACGTATTTACGCATCATATGACAACGGTATGTCAAAACTTTTGGGCCAGATAGCTGTTGCGGAATTTGCCAATGCATCAGGTCTTGAGAAAGAAGGCGACAACCTGTATAAGTCGAGCCAGAACTCGGGCGAGTTTGATGGAATCGGTGTTGAAGTAACAGCCGGCGGCGGATACATGACGACAGGCGTACTTGAGATGAGTAATGTTGATTTGTCAGCTGAATTTACGGATATGATTACAACCCAGCGTGGTTTCCAGGCTAATTCACGAATTATTACAGTATCCGATACGTTACTTGAAGAACTTGTTAACCTTAAGAGATAGTAAAATTTAACTGAATAAGTTGTGCAAGGGCAGGGGCAAAATGGTCTCTGCCCTATAGTGCATTTATGGAGCATATATGATAGAAATGTCCAAATTTTTCAGTAAAATTATTGCAAAAGAAAGTAGACAAGAAGTGAATAATTTAGTAAAATCGTATAGAAAGGATATTTCTGTCAATTAAGTTATTTTTTGACAATTTGGTTGACGAAAGTATGGGTGATATATTATGGATCTGGCGACCATAATAGGTTTGGTAGTTTGTTTCGGCCTTTGTATTTTTGGTATTGTTTTTGGCAAGGATTTTTCAGTTATTAAGAATTTCTTGGACCCGCCGTCAGCGCTTATTACATTCGGTGGTGCGTTCATGTGTATGCTTGCATCCAATACGATACCTGAATTTATTGGCGGACTCAAAGCTATAACTTTGACTTTCAAAGGTTCGGCACAGGATGTGCCGAGTGTTATAAAGAAAATTATTGATCTCTCCAATGTAGCACGTAAGGAGGGCTTGTTGTCGTTAGAAGAAGCCGCAGGCGACCTGGATGATGCATTCCTTAAAAAGGGTATTTTGCTTATCGTCGACGGTACCGACCCCGAACTTGTTCGAGGCATCATGGAGACTGAGATGGTTAGTATAGACGGCCGTCATCGTTCGAAGATTAGTTTCTGGGAAGATTTGGGAGCCATGGGACCTGCCTGGGGTATGATCGGTACTCTTATCGGTCTGGTTAACATGCTTCAGGATATGGACGATCCTTCATCTATCGGACCATCTATGGCGGTTGCTCTTATCACTACGCTGTACGGTTCGTTGCTTGCCAACTGGATATGTGCACCTACAAGTTCCAAGCTTAAGGTTCGCAACGGTGAAGAGATGATGACAAAAGAGATTATGATTGAGGGTCTTCTGTCAATACAGGCAGGCGAGAACCCTCGTGTAATAGAAGAAAAGTTGAAGTCGTTCCTTACACCTGCTGAAAAGGCAGCTATGGAAGCCGCGGGAGGTGGTGAGGCAGATGGCTAAGAGAAAAGAAGAAGAACCACCAAAAGGGGCGCCGGCGTGGCAATCAACCTTCGCCGATTTGATGAACCTTTTGCTTTGTTTCTTCGTATTGCTGTTCTCAATGTCAACAATTGACGCCCAAAAATTCGAAGCCATTGCATCATCGTTTTCCAACACCTTCAGTATTTTTTCTGCCGGAGGTTCATCGTTTGAAGAAGGCTTGCTAATAAGCAATGGCGTCAGTCAGTTGAATAATTTGGACAAATACATTACAAACACTGGAGCTTCTGCCAGCAAGAAGTCGGATACCAATGATTTGGAGGAAGATGATGCAAGCGCTGATGCAAGTGCAGATGCAGATGCAGATTCTACGGCTGATGCTCTTAAAGAAAAATTGGAACAGGAACAGTTAAAAGCCAGTGAAGAACTCGCAGAGAAGATGAGCGAGGCACTCAATGAGAATGGCTTGGATAAAGAAGTGGATATTAATTTCACTTCACAATATGTTCAGTTGACATTAAAAGGCTCGGTACTTTTTGATTCGGGTTCCGCTGATATCAGACAGGAAGCTTTACCGATGATTAGCCAGATTGCCATGATTTTATCGAGATATGCCGAGAGTACTATCGAGATAGAAGGTCATACGGATAATGTGCCGATAAGCAAAGGCAAATACGAGAGCAATGATGTACTTAGCTCATACAGAGCACTTGCAATGTTTGATTATCTGGTAGAGAATACGACACTTGATCCTGCCAAGATTAAACACTCGGGTCGTGGCGAATATATTCCTGTAGCGGATAATTCGACGCCTGAAGGAAGAGCAAAGAACAGACGTATTGAACTGAAGATATATAACAATCTTGTTACCGAATAATCATCGTTAGGAGATGGACACAATGAAGAAAAATATGATTTCAATATTGATACTTGCACTTCTTGTGGTTAATGTAGCGCTTACAGCAATCATGATGTTCTCGTGTATGGGAACACTTAAGAAGACAGCAAAGTTAATTGACGGAATAACAAGTGCATTATCACTTGAGGTAGCAGATCCCGCTGCTGTTTCTGCCGAAGCTGAAGCTGAAGCCGTTGCGATGGAAGATATTGAAGTATACAAGATAGAAGATCAGCTTACTATCTCTCTTGCCAAGGGAGCTGACGGCGAACCGCATTACTGTCTGGTATCCGTATCGTTATCAATCAATACAAAGGATGAAGACTATGCAAAATATCAGCCGACATTGGCAGATAAGGAAGATTTAATAAAGAGTGCAATATTTGAAGTGATTCAGTCATATCCTATTGAGGAAGCCGAGAGCAACCCGGATATGCTTAGAGAAAAGATACTTGAGAAGATACAGGAGATGTATAATTCCAAGTTTATCTTCAATGTTGTATTCAGAGACATAATGTTCTCATAAGACTAAATTATCAGACGGGAGGTGAGCCTGCTTGGGTGAGGTATTATCTCAAAATGAGATAGACAGCCTGCTAGCTGCCTTAAGTACCGGTGAACTGGATGCTGATGAGATACAGAAAAAGGACGAAAGGCAGGTTCGAAATTATGATTTTGCCCGTCCTGCCAAGTTCTCAAAAGAGCACTTACGTACACTTGAAATTATATATGAACATTACGGACGATTGTTGTCAACCAATTTGCCGCTCTATCTAAGAAAGAACGTGCAGATATCGGTAGCAAGTTCGGAGACGGTTGTTTTCTCGGAGTTCTCGAATGCATTGTCTAATCCTGTAATTCTTGGAATTGTTAATTTTAAACCTTTGCAGGGGCAGATAATAATAGAACTTGCGCCCAACTTAGGTTTTGCAATGATAGACAGAATGCTTGGAGGCCAGGGAGTTCCTATTGATAAGGAGCGTGACTATTCCGACATTGAGCTCATCATACTTGAGAAGATTATGGTAGTGTGTATGCAGCTGATGAAAGACCCCTGGAAGAACGTGGTGGATATCGAACCGTTCCTTGAACGAATAGAGACCAATCCACAGTTCGCGCAGATCATTGCACCGAATGATATGATTGCAATCATTACTCTTAATGTTAAGATAGGCGATGTTGAAGGATTCATGAATGTGTGTCTGCCGTTCTTAACGGTTGAGAATGTGATGGATAAGTTGAATACCAAGTTCTGGTACTCGACGATGAAGGAATCTTCGGATGAGGATTACTCAAGATATGTAGAAGCTTTGATCAGAAGGGTAGATGTTCCTGTAAAGGCTGTCCTGGGTCAGAGCAGAATAACAGTCAATGATTTCGTTAATCTACAATGTGGCGATATCATAAGGCTGGATACCAAAGCAGATGATGAATTACGAATCTACGTTGGAAATATTAAAAAATTTATGGCTATGCCGGGTAAGCAGGATGATAATTATGCTTTCCGAGTCACATCAGTCATAAGAGAGGAGGAGTAGAAGCATGGATGGTGGTATTTTATCTCAGGACGAGATAAATGCTTTGCTTAGCGGTATGTCAGGCGACGCAGCCGGATCGGAAGCGCCGGCGGCAGAGACACCGGTTGAAGCACCTGCATCAAGTGGTGCATCTTCAGCAGATAGCGGTTTTCAGTTAACCGATATGGAAAAGGATGCTATCGGTGAAGTTGCAAACATTAGCATGGGAACATCCGCAACAACTCTATTTTCCCTTGTTAATCGTAAGGTCAATATTACGACCCCGGTTGTTTCACTTAGCAATTGGGAAGAACTTCAGGCGGATAAAGAAAGACCTTGCGTATTTATTCAAATTAAGTATACCAGTGGCTTGGATGGATCAAATATTTTGATTCTTCGCGAGCATGATGTTAAAGTCATCACCGATTTGATGATGGGAGGAGACGGAACCAATATTGAAGGAGAGCTGGGAGAGTTGCATTTGAGTGCTATCTCGGAAGCAATGAACCAGATGATGGGTTCGTCGGCAACATCACTTTCGCAAATGCTTGGTAAGATGATTGATATCTCACCACCGGTTGCGGATCTTATCGATATGAAGGAGGAGGAAATCACAGGCGGAGACGTCGCTGATTTCTTAGCCACAACATTCGTCAAGATAGAATTTCGAATGCAAATCGATGACCTGGTAGACAGTACAATCTTGCAGTTATATCCTATAGATTTTGCTAAAGAGATTGTAGAGACCTTTATGGGAGGTGATTTACTCGGAGGAGGAGACGAAGCACCGGCTGAGGAACCTGCGAAGGTAGAGACATACGAACCACCGAAGGTTGATCCGGCACCTGCGCCGGCTCCGGCACCCGCACCTGCACCACAGCCAATGCCTAATATGCAGGCTGCGCCAAATATGATGGGAATGCCGAATATGCAGGGAGATCCGAATATGGGCATGCAGGGCATGAATATGATGCCAAATTACGGAATGCCTATGATGGGAATGCCAATGATGGGAATGCCGAACCAGGGTATGAATTATCAACCCGCACAGTTCGAGAATTTCCAAGGTAACTTAGGAGCGTTGGCAAGCAACGAGAACATTGATTTGATTTTGGATGTTCCGTTGGAAGTAACGGTAGAACTTGGAAGAACCAAGAAATCAATATCTGATATTCTTGATTTTTCACCGGGAACTATTATTGAACTTGACCGAATTGCCGGTGAACCGATAGATGTATTGGTAAACGGTAAATTTGTTGCCAAGGGCGAAGTTGTAGTTATTGAAGAAAGTTTTGGTATTCGTGTTACGGAGATTATTAAGTAAGTTAGGAGTGAAACTATGGCAAAGAATATTTTAATTTGTGATGATGCAGCATTTATGCGAATGATGATTAAGGATATCCTTACCAAGAATGGATATAACGTGGTAGGTGAAGCCGAGAATGGTGCTAAGGGCGTTGAGAAATACGGCGAACTTAAGCCTGATCTTGTACTTATGGATATCACAATGCCTGAGATGGACGGTATTCAGGCACTTAAGGCTATCAAGTCTTCAGATGCTGATGCAAAGGTTATCATGTGTTCCGCAATGGGTCAGCAGGCAATGGTTATCGAGTCTATCCAGAATGGTGCAAAGGACTTTATCGTTAAGCCGTTCCAGGCAGACCGTGTACTTGAGGCTGTTAAGAAAGTAGTTGGATAATAATGCTTCTGTCAAATGTTAAAGGTGGTAATTCGTTAATCGAATTTATCACAGTATTACTGATATTTGCAATCGTACTTGCGGTTACATATTTTGTGACCAGATGGATTGGGCAATATCAGAAGATGCAGACAACAGGTGATAATGTTGAAGTACTTGAGACTTCTCGCATATCGCCTTCTGCTTGTGTAGAAATCTTACGAGTGGGGAGCAAATATATCGCTGTAGCCGTATCCAAAGAAAGCGTCACATTTCTTTGTGAGCTTAATAAGGAGGATATTACCATTAAAGCTGACAGCGGTGTCGGTTCGTTTGATTTTGCCAATGTATTGAATAAGGTTAAGAAAAGTATGCCTAATAATAACCTTAAGGATGAAAAAGGTCATGAAGAGAAATAAGGGGATACTTGGTATCATAACCGGAATATGCAAAACACTATGCCTACTGTTACTGGTGGGCATATTGTGTATTGTGCCGGATATGCATGCCAACGCGACAGTTATTGCGGATGGCCATATGGACAGCAATCTGACGGGAACAACGGATGAGAGAACTAATCTAAGTGACCCGGGAGATTCGGACAGTGGCGATGATCTCAAAAAAATGAATATAGCAAATACTGTTACCGTCACATATGACAATGGTAACGGTAATGTTAACGGTGCTTTAAGAATATTGATTACGTTAACATTAATTGCATTGGCTCCGACGCTCATTATTTGTCTGACCAGTTTTACACGTATTATCATTGTATTGCATTTTACAAGAAATGCATTGAATACACAGACGGCACCGCCCAATCAGGTGATTATCGGATTGGCGCTTTTCTTGACATTTTTTATTATGTCGCCTGTGATTACGCAGATAAGAACGGAAGCAATTGAACCGTTTGATAAAGGCATAATAGAACAGGATGAAGCTTTGGAGATTGCAATGGATCCGATAAGAGAGTTCATGTATGGTCAAACACAGACCAAAGACGTAGAGCTCTTTATGGAGATATCGCAGACAGAGTGGAGCGGCAATATTGATGATATTCCTAATTCCGTGTTGATTCCGAGCTTTATGGTAAGTGAGCTGCGTACCGCATTTATCATAGGATTTATGATATATATTCCGTTTATTGTGATAGATATGGTGGTTGCCAGTGCCCTGATGAGTATGGGTATGATGATGTTGCCACCGACTACGGTGTCGATGCCGTTTAAGATATTACTGTTCGTACTTGCGGACGGATGGAATCTGGTAATCGGCAACCTTGTGAGGACGTTCTACTGATGAGTATTAATGATGTTGTAGCTATAATGGGTGATGCCCTATATAATATTGTGATTACTTCGGCACCCATTTTGGGCGTGTCATTGGTAGTCGGACTTATTGTGAGTATTTTTCAGACAGTTACGTCAATTCAGGAGCAGACGTTGACATTTGTTCCAAAGATTCTTGCGATTTTCCTTACATTGATTTTGTTGGGACATTGGATGCTCAATAAGATGGTGGAATTCACAGTGAATCTCTGGGGCGATTTCACGATGTATATAAAGTAATATGATTGATTATTCTATTAATTCGGCAGATCTTGAATATTTTCTGTGTATTCTCGTTCGAGTAACTATGTTTGTATATGTCGCACCTTTTTTTAGCCAAAAAGGCGTGCCGAATCAATTCAAAATCGTATTTAGTATATGTTTGTCGGGACTTCTTTACGGAGTAATAGGTGACCATCCTGCCTTGGAATATCAGACAGTGTACGGATATGCGGTCATTGTAATGAAGGAAGCGTTGACAGGTCTTGTAATCGGATATTCGACATCGATATGTAATACCATTATCGACTTTGCCGGTAAGATTATGGACATGGAGACAGGCTTGTCGATGGCAAATTTGGTTGACCCGACTACAGGTGAGAACGGAAGTATTACCGGAGTAATGTATCAATATGCAGTAATGTTGATGCTGTTTATTTCCGGATTACATACATATATTTTGAAGGCTTTGGCAGAAACCTTTATTTTGATTCCCGTTAACGGAGCCGTTTTTGATACGGACAAACTGTTAACGTCAATCATTAAATTTTTGACCGATTATATAACAATCGGATTCAGAATATGCTTACCCGTATTTGCGGTAATGTTGTTGCTTAATGCGGTGCTTGGCATAATGGCAAGGGTGTCACCTCAGATGAACATGTTTGCCATAGGTATGCAATTAAAAGTATTGGTGGGATTATGTGTAGTATTTTTTACGATCAGTATGATTCCAAGTGTTTCCAATTTTATTTCTACGGAGATGAAAAGAATGATGACATCGTTCGTAAGCACGATGATATAGACAGGCGATTTGAAAATCTTTTTCCCATGGATTTGCAGTTCTTTGCAGATGAGCAGGGAGCGGAAAAGACTGAACCGGCAACTCAGAAAAAATTGGAAGATGCCCGAAAAGAGGGTAAGGTTGCCAAATCAAAAGAAATCGCGAATGGGTTAGGTTTGCTAGCCCTTTTTCTGGTGTTAAAGATATGGGTCGGACATATCGGAGTCTCTTTTTTGGAAGACTTCGAAGCGGTATATAATCGAATTCCGGAAATATGTAAGCTGATATATTCTCCCATACCTGATGCCGGCATGGCAATACTTTTTAGAGATGCAATGATTAAGATAATCATTATTCTTTTACCGGTGTTGCTTGTTGGTATGTTGGTTGCATTTTTGAGCGATTATGTACAGGTGAGTTGGAAACCGACAGCTAAACCGCTTGAGCCGAAGCTAAATAAGCTTAATCCCATTAGCGGATTTAAGAAAATATTTTCATCACAGGCATTGGTCGAGCTAATCAAGTCTTTGCTTAAGATAGGGTTGATTGCTTATATCGCATATTCTTATCTGAAGGATAAGACAGGGATGCTGTTTAGTTTGTATGATATTCCTCTTATGCAGGCGATAACACTTATCGGTGATACAGTCATTGATTTGGGAATAAGAATCTCGGTTGTATACATGGTTCTTGCACTTGCTGATTTTGCATATCAAAAATTCAAATTCAGTAAAGATATGCGAATGACCAAGCAGGAAATCAAAGAAGAATATAAGAATCAGGAAGGTAATCCTGAGATAAAAGGTAAGATACGTCAGAGGATGCGTGAAGCGAGTCAGAGGCGAATGATGCAGTCGGTGCCACAGGCGGATGTAGTAATCACCAACCCTACGCATTACGCGGTGGCTATCAAGTATGATCCGGATGAAGCTCCCGCGCCCGTTGTACTTGCAAAAGGTGCTGACATTTTGGCGATGAAGATTAAAGACATTGCGAGAGAGTCGGACGTGGAAATAGTAGAAAATAAGCCTTTGGCACGAATGCTGTATGCAAATGTTGATGTCGGGGCACAGGTACCGCCGGAACTATATCAGGCGGTAGCGGAAGTATTAGCTTTTGTATATCACGCAAAAGGAAAAATATAATCTTTGGAAGGAGGGTGAACATCAATGAAAAAAGCCGATATTGGCGTAGCATTATACATATTGGCTGCATTTGTAATGTTCATCGTAACAATTCCTTCCTGGATGTTGGATATTTTCTTGGCAATTAATATTGCTGTAGCATTTACAATAATGTTTACGGTAATGTTTTCAAAGGAAGTATTGGATATGTCGTACTTCCCTACGATGTTGCTTTTTACCACAATTTTTAGAATTGCGTTGAATGTTTCTTCGACGAAACTTATTTTGACTACAGGTGATCCCGGTAATGTCGTTGAGACTTTTGGTGAATATGTCGGCGGCGGTGATTTGATTGTCGGAGCTATCGTATTTATCATTCTTATCCTGATTCAGTTCATGGTTATCAACAAAGGTTCTGAACGAGTTGCCGAAGTAACGGCAAGATTTACATTGGATGCCATGCCCGGTAAACAGATGGCAATTGACGCCGACTTAAATACAGGCGCCATAACAGATGCCGAAGCCAAGAAGCGTAGAGATAAGATACAGGAAGAAGCAAGCTTCTTCGGATCTATGGATGGTGCGGTTAAGTACGTTAAAGGAGATGCAACTGCAGGACTGATTATAACGGCAGTTAATATTATCGGTGGTATTGCAATGGGAATGCTCAGACAGAATATGGACATTTCTGCTGCTTTACAGAAATATACAATTCTTACAATCGGTGACGGTCTTGTATCACAGATTCCGTCCTTACTTATATCGTTGTCTACGGGTGTTCTTGTTACAAAGGGCAGCAAGGATGCAGATTTCGGTACGGTACTTGTAAGTCAGCTTTTTGGTATTCCGAAGGCTTTGTATATTGTTGGCGGAGTTATTGCATTTTTAGGTATAGTTACACCGCTTAATCCGATTATCTTCATTACTCTTGGCGTTGTATTTATTGTGGTTGCACGTGTTATGCAGGGCACAATTGAAACGGCGGGTATTGAGGAAGAAGCAAACGAAGAAGAAGTGGCTGCTGAAGAAATCCGGCAGCCTGAGAATGTTAATTCGTTGCTTCAGGTTGATCCGATTGAACTTGAATTCGGTTATGGTATTATTCCGCTGGCAGATGTTAATCAGGGCGGAGATTTGCTTGACCGTGTGGTAATGATTAGGCGACAGATAGCTTTGGAACTTGGTACTGTTGTGCCGATTATTCGTCTTCGAGACAATATTCAGCTCAATCCCAACCAGTACATTATAAAAATAAAGGGTATTCAGGTATCCGAAGGTGAGATACTTTTTGATCACTATATGGCAATGAATCCGGGATATGTCGAGGAAGAGATAACAGGTATTCCGACTTTTGAACCTTCCTTCCATTTACCGGCTATTTGGATTAGCGAGAGCCAACGTGAACGTGCGGAGAGTATGGGATATACGGTAGTAGATCCGCCTTCGATTATAGCCACTCATTTGACTCAGGTAATAAGAGAGCATATAGCTGAGTTGCTTAGTCGTCAGGATACACAGAATCTTATTAATAATATTAAAGAGCCTAATCCTACATTGATAGAAGAACTTGTACCTAAGATGCTTGGCGTGGGCGAGATACAGAAAGTGTTGCAGAATCTGCTTAATGAGGGCATTTCAATCAGGGATTTGCTTACAATATTCGAGACACTTGCAGATTATGCGACGACGACAAGAGATACCGATATTTTGACGGAATATGTCAGACAGGCATTGAAAAGAGCTATATCGAGCAAGTTTTTCCCTAATAATGAGACGACAAGCGTGATAACACTTGATCCTATGCTCGAACAGAAGATTATGGGCTCGGTTAAACAGACGGAGACGGGGGCATATCTGAATCTTGATCCGGATACAACCAAGATGATTATGAAGTCTGTTGAGTCTGAATCGAAGAAATTGGAAGATATGGGCAGATCGGTAATTGTGATTACCTCACCTATTGTTAGAATATATTTTAAGAGACTTACGGAAGAATATTACAAGGATCTTATCGTGGTGTCTTACAATGAGGTTGAATCAAGCGTTGAACTTCAATCCGTGGGTATGATTTCAATAAATGATAATTTGGCGGGATAAACAGTAATGATAATTAAGAAATTTCAAGGAAAAACCGAAAGCGAAGCAACAGAGGCTGCAAAGAAAGAACTTGGTAATGCTGTTGTTATTATGAACGTAAGAAGTGTAAAAAAGAAGGGATTTCTAAGCTTCTTAAAATCACCCCAGGTGGAGGTGACGGTTGCGTTGGAAGAAGAGAGCGAGAAGCCAAAGGCTCCTACCATGACAGCCCTCGAACAGCTTGCGGCAAAGCAAAAGGAAATAAATGAGAAACGTGTGGATGAATCCGAAACAAAAATGGTGAATAATCCACCTGTTAATATGGTGAAAAATGACATCATTATGGAAGAGCCTAAGCAGGATTCCAAACAGGATTCATTGGAAGAGAAGATTGATTCACTTGAAAATCTGCTAAAGAAGAAATTGGAGGATACGCAGCAAACTTCTTCAAAGCCTGACGGTCAGGCAAATGATGAGAAAAATGATGATGAGAATGATGATACTTTGAAATTCACCAAGCTTCTTTACAATATGATGGTGGATAATGAGGTACACGAAAAATATGCCGGAGCAATTATTGAAGAGGCACAGAAGACAAATAAGCCGGGAATGCCTTTTGATTATATGCTGACCAATATATATCAGAAGATGATACTCAAATTCGGTAATCCGGCAGTTATTTCACCTTCGACAAAAGGCCCTAAGGTGGTATATTTTGTCGGCCCTACAGGTGTCGGCAAGACAACGACTATTGCCAAAATTGCTTCCAAATTGTGTGTGGAAGATAAGAAAAAGGTCGCATTACTTACTGCGGATACATACAGAATTGCGGCAGCGGAACAATTGCGTACATATGCCAACATTCTTGAAGTACCGTTTAGAATTATATATTCGGCAGCCGAGATTGAGCAGGCGTATGAGGAATTCCACGATTATGATTATATCCTTGTGGATACTGCGGGACATTCTCATCATAATGAAGAGCAGAAGAATAATACCAATATTATGATTCATGCGGTGGATGATATTGCACAGACAGAGGTGTATCTGGTACTTAGCGCAACTACAAAGTACAGAGATTTGACAAGTATTGCAGATACTTATAAAGAGATGAGTGACTATAAGATTATATTTACCAAATTGGATGAGACAACGGCACTTGGTAATTTACTCAATCTCAGACTTTATACAGGATTTGAATTGTCTTATGTGACATACGGACAGAACGTTCCGGATGATATAGATAAATTCAATCCGCAGACAACTGTTAAGAATATTCTCGGCGGTCGTCAGTAATGCAAATTAGGAAGGTTAATTAATGGATCAGGCACAACAACTTCGTAACATAATAAAAGCCAATAATAATCAGCAAAGACCACTCGCCAGAGTTATAACCGTTACAAGTGGCAAAGGTGGCGTCGGTAAATCGAATACGGCAATTAATCTGGCAATACAGTTCCGTAAAATGGGACAAAGAGTTATTATTCTGGATGCCGATTTTGGATTGGCTAATATTGAAATAATGTTTGGCACGGTACCTAAGCATAATCTGTGCGATTTGATATATCAGGGTAAAAATATCAAGGAGATAATCACATGGGGTCCGGGAGAGGTCGGATTTATCTCGGGTGGATCGGGTATTGCGGGACTGTCCAATCTTAGTCGTGATTATCTTATATACATAATTCAGAACCTTGCAGAGCTTGATGCGATAGCGGATGTAATTATTGTTGATACGGGTGCGGGAATATCGGACGCTGTTTTGGAATTTCTCGTTGCAAGCGGCGAAATATTGCTCGTTACTACTCCGGAACCTACATCGATTACAGATTCATATTCACTGCTAAAGGCATTGAACAGACATCCGAGATTTTCACCGGAGGCATCCACGATAAAGGTTATTGCCAATAAGGTGTTTAAACCGGAGGACGGAACAGCATTGTTTAATAAACTTAATGTGGTTGTTCAGCGATATTTGAAATTGCCGCTTGAATATTTGGGCGCGATACCGCAGGATGACAAATTATCTCAGGCGGTTATGCAGCAGACACCGGTGTCGCTTGCGAATCCTATGGCAAAATCGGCAAAATCGTATGAGAGTATTGCCGCAGTACTTATGAATAAGGAAATCGGCGGGGAAGTTAAGCGAAGAGGAATGGCAGCATTCTTTTCGCATATTGTGACAGGCAAAAAGCTTGATTAGGAGGGGAAAGCATGATAGAGAAATACGTATTTCCGGGGGAAAGACTGGAACTCAAAGCTGTAAGAAGGGAAGCCGGTGCGGATGCCTCAAAAACAGAAAGGACTTATGAAAGCAAAGTGTATGATGTCCTATCTGATGACAGAATTGAAGTGGTTATGCCGATGGAGCAGACCAAACTTATATTGTTGCCTGTAGATGGGGAGTATGAGATGTTCTTCTATACGGAAAACGGATTGTATGAGTGCGTTGGTCGAATTGTAGACAGATATAAGAGCAATAACGTATATATTCTGCTTGTTGAACTTGAGACCAATCTGCGAAAGTATCAGCGACGTGAATATTACAGATATAGCTGTGCACTTGATATGGATGCCAGAAATCTGTTTGAAGAGGAAATTGATAAGGCAGAGAATGATAAAGGCTACAAGCTTGTACCGGGACTTCCTTTAAAAAGAAGCGTTATCGTTGATATCAGCGGCGGCGGACTTAGATTTATTTCGGATTATAAGTACGAAAAGGGAAGTTATATATATTGTAAATATCATCTTTTTGTCAAGGGAAGTGCAAAAGATTACGAAATAGTTTGTAAAATCCTTGATGTGAGAGAACTTGAGCAAAGACCGGGTGAATATGAACATCGTGTGCAGTATATGAACCTTGATGTTGATGAAAGAGAAGAGATAATACAGTTCATTTTTGAAGAAGAAAGACGCAATCGTCATAAAAATAGTGGCTTTTAGTGGAAAATTCTGAAAAAAGACCCTAGAAAGGAGAAAAAATTGAAGAATATTTTACTTGTTGATGACTCTGCACTCATGAGAAGGGTGTTTAGTGATATAATCAACGCAGATGAGAGATTCACTATAGCGGATGAAGCTCGAAACGGTGTTGAAGCCCTTAAATTACTGAAGGAAAAGAAATACGATGCGGTTATTTTAGATGTAAATATGCCGCAGATGGATGGTCTTCAGTTGTTGAAGGCACTCAAGGATGAAGGAATCAAAGCCAAGGTTATGATGGCAAGTACCACAACAATGGATGGTGCACAGGTAACAATGGAAGCATTGGAACTTGGAGCGTTGGATTTCCTTCATAAGCCGGAATGGTCTTTCAAATGTAAAGAGGATGAGTTCAGTACTCAGTTACTTAGTACACTTGATGCAGTTTGTAAGGCCAGCCTCGAAGCTTCAACCGTGGTACATAGCAAAGCTAAAATTGAATCCAGTCTTTCCCAGATAGAGAAGGTTGTCAGAAAAGACAGTGCCAGAATATCCGGAGAGAGGATTGTTGCTATTGCTGTATCAACAGGAGGTCCGAAGTCACTTCAAAGTGTTATTCCTTTCTTACCGGAAGATCTTAATGCTCCGGTTGTACTGGTTCAGCACATGCCTGAAGGCTTTACGGCATCACTTGCCGCAAGACTTGATGAGATGAGCAGAATGAAAGTGACAGAAGCGGCGGAAGGTGATTATCTGGAAAAAGGTCATGTATATCTTGCCAGAGGCGGCAAACATATGAATATTGTCCGAAACGGTAACAAGTATATGATTCATTATTCGGATGAACCATCGCGTGAAGGCGTTAAGCCAAGTGCAAATTACATGTATGAATCACTTATGAACAGTGCTTATGATGAAATTGTATGTGTAGTAATGACAGGAATGGGAGCTGACGGTACTGAGGGAATCAAACATCTGAAAGAGAAGAAGAAGATATATTGTATTACACAAGAAAGTAGTAGCTGCGTAGTATACGGAATGCCCAAATCGACAGACAGAGCAGGATTGTCAGATGCAAGTATTCCACTTAACAATATTGCGCAAGAGATTATTTTGCACGTGGGGGTAAAGTGAAATGGATGTTAGCCAGTATTTAGAGATTTTCATCGACGAAACTAAGGAACATTTGCAGAATCTTAATACTCAGATCCTCGAACTTGAGCAGGAACCTGATAATATGGATACCGTAAATGAAATTTTCCGTGCTGCACATTCCCTTAAAGGTATGGCAGGAACAATGGGCTATAAGAGAATGCAGAACCTGACACATGATATGGAAAATGTGTTCTCTAAGGTCAGAGAAGGCGAGCTAAAGGTTAATGCTGCCATAATCGATACAATTTTCCAGTGTTTGGATGCACTTGAAGAGTATCTTGACAACATTCAGTCATCGGCAGATGAAGGCACAAATGATAATGAGAATATTATCAAAGCACTTAATGATTTCCTTAACGGTAATGCAGTGGCAGAAGCACCTGCAGAAGCTAAGAAGGACGATGCACCGGCAGCTGAGGCTGCATCTGCAGCGGATGCGACACCGGCAGCAGATGGAGACGATAAGAGTAAATGGAAGAATATTAAGTTCTCCGAGGAACAGATACATGTTATGGCTGAAGCCAAGAAGAACGGTAAGAATGTAATCGGACTTACGGTATTTGTACAGGAGACATGTATTCTTAAAGCAGCAAGAGCTTTCCTTGTATATAAGACATTGGAAGAACTTGGCGAGATTATTATTTCAGAGCCTTCTGCACAGGATATTGAAGATGAGAAATTCGATTTCGATTTCAGCATGATTGTTGTTACGGAATCTGATATTGATACTGTACTTAAGGGTGCAAAGAGTGTATCTGAAATAGAGGATGCTTTCGGTGATATGGTAGATATACCGGAAGGTGCCGCAGATACGGCACAGGAATCACAGGAGACTAAGCCTGCAGAGACTACTGCTGCAGAGACTAAGCCTGCAGTGGCTGCATCCGGCGAGACTCCAAACAAGCCTGCAGAGAAGAAGAAACCGGTTGTTAACCGTACTGTCAGAGTTGATATTGAGAAACTCGATGACCTTATGAATCTTGTTTCAGAGCTTATCATTGCAAAGAATTCACTTGTAAGTGCGGCAACAAGCGAAGGAACAGCAGGTACAGAAAATGTAAATGAACATATTGAATATCTCGAGAATGTAACAACAAATCTTCATGAATCGGTTATGAAGGTTCGAATGGTACCTATCGAGAGCGTTGTTAACAAATTCCCTCGTATGATCAGAGACTTGCAGAAGAAGCTCGGTAAGAAGATGGAATTATACATGTCAGGTGAGGAGACAGAACTTGATCGTACCGTGGTTGATGAAATCGGTGATCCTTTGATGCATTTGCTTCGTAATTCAGCCGATCATGGTATTGAGTCTGATGTTAATCTTCGTAAGGAGAGAGGTAAGCCGGAAGCAGGTTCGATTTTCCTGGATGCTTACCAGGATGGTAACAACGTTGTTATCGAAGTTAGAGATGATGGTAACGGTATTGATGTAGAAGCCGTAAAGAGGAAAGCTATCGAGAGAGGAACAATTACCGAAGAACAGGGTGCTGCAATGTCGGATAAAGAGATTATTAACCTCTTGTTCCTTCCAAGTTTCTCAACCGCTAAGGTAGTATCTGATATTTCAGGTAGAGGTGTAGGACTTGACGTAGTTAAGTCTAAGATTGAGTCGCTTTCGGGTGAAGTTGAAGTTAAATCAACTCTCGGTGTCGGAAGTACATGGACTATCAGACTTCCTCTTACACTTGCTATTATTCAGGCACTTATGGTTGTTATCGGTGGCGAGAAGTATGCTATTCCTCTTGGCAATATTCAGACAATCGAGGATATTGAGCCTCAGGAAGTAGAGACAGTTCAGCAGAAAGAAGTTATTAATCTTCGTGGTAATATTATCCCGATTATTCGCCTTAATGAGATTCTTGGATGTGAATCAACCAAGGATCCGAGCGAAAACCTGGTAGTGGTTATTGTGAAGAAGGGTGATAAGATGGCCGGCCTTGTAATTGATGAGTTGACAGGACAGCAGGAAATCGTTATTAAATCACTCGGTAAGTACATTAACAAGAGCAAGGTAATAAGCGGAGCAACTATCTTAGGTAATGGTGAAGTTGCACTTATTGTTGATCCTAATGCTTTAATCTAACGAAGGGAAGGTTACTACTATGGAAGAAGTTAAGGTATATTCAGAACCTGTGCAGTACATCAAGATTGATCTTGGCAGTGAGCTATATGGAATTGATATCAGTTATGTGGATAATATTGTCAGACCACAGCGTGTAACAAGAGTTCCTAATGTTGCACCATACATTAAAGGTGTAATTAATATTCGTGGTGAGATTGTTCCGATTATGAGCCTTCGCCTTAAAATGGGACTTGAAGAAATTGAAGATGATAAGAGAACACGTTTTATCATAATCAAGATGGAACAGTACGGTAAGATTGGTCTTATTGTTGATGCCGTTAAAGAAGTTGTTACACTTGAAGAAGACAATATCGAAAGAATGAAATATGACAGCAAGGATGACACTGTTCATTTTGTAATGGGTGTCGGTAAAGTTGAAGGCGGTCTGATATCTCTATTGGATCTTAACAATGTTATTATGGAGAAGTCATTTAAGGAGGAATAAATCATGAGTGAATTGTCTCTTGAGAGTATTTCCACACAGTATTTTGATGTCCTTAAAGAACTTGGTAATATTGGAGCCGGTAATGCTACTACAGCGCTTGCATCACTTTTACAATGTAAGGTTGATATGAAGGTTCCGCAAGTAAGAATGCTTGATTTTAAGGATGTCGGTGCCGCACTTGGCGGCGAAGAGCAAGAGATGGCGGGTGCTTATCTTGCAGTAGAAGGTGATATCACAGGTAGTATTCTTTTCCTGGTTAAGAAAGAGATTGCGATGCATTTTGTTAAGAAGCTGATGGGCGATATGGCCGGAGATGATCTTGGCGAGATGGAGCGTTCGGCATTTAAGGAGATATCCAACATTATTACGGGCTCGTACCTTAATGCATTATCGACATTGACCAATTTGTGTATTTATCCTTCGATTCCGGATCTTGCAATAGATATGGCCGGCGCGATACTTAGTGTACCTGCTATTGAATTTGGAATTATGGGCGATAAGATCCTTTTAATCCAGTCTCAGATATCTGACGATATTGAGATTGATGGATTCTTTATTATGATTCCGGATATGGAGTCATACGAGAAGATACTTAAGTCCCTTGGAATAATAATAGAGTAAACATTCAGGAGCGTAATAGATGGAAATAAAAGTTGGAATGGCAGATTTGAATGTCTGTAGCGCACCTGACAGTATTATCACATTGGGACTTGGCTCCTGTGTTGGAGTTGTATTGTGGGATAAAACATTAAAATTGTGTGGCATGGTGCATGTAATGCTTCCTGACAGTACCACAATATCAAAGAATTCTAATGTGGCCAAATTTGCGGACACAGGAGTAGAAGAACTACTTAAGCAGGTATTGGCAAAAGGTGCGAAGAAAGAGCGACTTGTAGCAAAGATAGCGGGAGGCGCTCAGATGTTTACGGTAAATACCAATTCTCCTACCCTGCGAGTGGGAGCGCGTAACGTCGAGGCTGTTAAAAAGAAGCTGAAAGAGCTGGGTATCAGACTGATTGCTGAAGATACCGGTAAAGACTATGGACGTACGGTGGTATTTTATCCGGAGACAGGTGAATATGTGATTAGAGCAATAGGTAAGGAACCAACAAGTATTTGATGGTCCCTTGCCTTGTTGTGATGATAGACAAGGAAGTATATATAGTATATACAGGCGGAATAAGGTATGAACATCAGATTGAAATTGCTTCCGGTCATTATTATGTTGATAGCCGGTGCAGCCACTAGCATAATTACATTTTTGCTTCATTATGACAGCGAAAAAGCAATGTGGATATTGCTGGGTGTACTGGTATTGTTTTATATTTTGGGGATTGTTCTTCAAAAGATTCTGAATAAGTTTGAAACTCAGATAGCTGAGGAAGAAGCGAGACTGGCCGAAGAAGAGGGTATTATATTGGATGAAGATGGCAATATCGTCACGGTGGAAAATCAGGATACGGGCGATGAAGGAGAGGTGCCATCCGATGAAGAATCGGTTCAGAAAGATGAGATGTAGTGCATCTTAAAAATTGCGATATTAAGGGGTTACTGAATGGATGAGGCAGCAAGAGCGATACTGTGGAAGGATTACGCAAGATTAAGGTCCACAGATATCAGAGAAAAATTAATATTGGAATATGCACCGCTTGTAAAGATTGTTGCAGGTCGTCTCAGCATGTATTTGGGCTATAACGTTGAATATGATGACTTAGTAAGCTACGGAATCTTTGGTTTGATTGATGCGATTGATAAGTATGATCCGACCAAACAGAATAAGTTTGAGACATATGCATCGCTTAGAATACGTGGAGAGATTCTTGATCAGATTAGAAAAATGGATTGGATTCCGCGTACGGTCAGACAAAAACAGAAGCAGATTGATGCTGCAATGAAAGAGTTTGAGACAGAGCATGGAAGACAGGCAAGTGATGAAGAGCTTGCAACTATGCTTGGAATATCGGCAGATGAGTACATTGAATGGCAGTCGCAGCTTAAAGTAACAAATGTTGTGTCATTAAATGAATTTATGGAAGCCGGAAGTGATGTTCCTAACAGCAGTATGGGATCATCGCATTATATGCAGCCGGATGATGCATATGAAGAGCAGGAATTAAAAGAGGTATTGATAGAGTCTCTTGATTTGCTGACAGAGAAAGAACGCCGCGTTATTGAATTGTATTATTACGAAGAGTTAACGTTAAAGGAAATTGCGGCGGTTTTGGAAGTGTCGGAATCACGTGTATCACAGCTTCATACCAAGGCATTGAGCAAGATGAAGTCAAAAATGGGAAAATATATGGGCATTCTGGGGGATATTTAGAGTGGACGCCAAGTTTCAGGTTATTTGTGATAATGATTGTACCAAGCTTAAACTTACACCGGCAACGGATGGCGGAAAAGAGCTTGAAATAGGAGATATAGTTGATTATCTCAATTACAACAGAATAGATTTTCAAATTCCTGAACTTAATCAAGCGATTGCAGGACTCAGTACGGAACTTGTTATTAAGATTAATGATGATAAGAATCTTCCTATAAGAGAGGCAATGCTTATTGATATCAGAGATGAGAATATGACATGTGCATGCCGCTTTATGCCTCCGTCGGATAATGGTGAATTGATGACACCTGATGAAATCCTGAATGATTTGAAGCATAGAGGGGTTATTTTTGGTGTTTTGAATGATGCTATTGCAGAATATTGTAATAACAGAAGCTATACAGAAGAATACATTTTTGCAAAAGGTACCGAGCCGGTACAAGGTGAAGATGCTTATATTGAATATATGTTCAATACTGATTTGAAAGCTAAGCCGACAATGTTAGAAGATGGTAGCGTTGATTTCTTCAATTTGAATATTATTAATCATGTTGAAGAAGGAGAATTGCTTGCAAGACTCCATAGGGAAGTACCGGGGGTCTATGGCTCGGACATATTGGGTAGCAGAATTAAGCCACGTGATGTTAAGCGAATGGTGTTGAAATTCGGTAGAAATATTATTCTTTCGGATGATAAGAATGAGATATATTCAAAGTGTGCAGGACATGTTAATCTTGTAGAAGGCAGAGTATTTGTTAGTAATCTTATGCAGGTGGAAAATGTTGATCCGTCTACTGGCAATATAGAATATGAAGGCAATGTGCAGGTTAACGGTAATGTTGCCACTAATTTTTCTATTCACGCAAAGGGTAATGTTGAAGTAAGAGGCGTGGTGGAAGGCGCTGAGATTGTGGCCGGTGGTAATATAACTATTGCCAGAGGCATGAACGGAATGAGCAAAGGTACGCTCAAATCGGGCGGTAATATTATTGCACAGTTCATTGAGAATTCTACGGTTGAAGCAGGCGGATATGTGCAGGCAGGTTCTATAATGCACAGTAATGTTATTGCCGGTACAGAGATTCACGTAGATGGAAAGAAAGGGTTTATTTCCGGGGGAAAAGTGGCCGCAACTACTTTGGTAGAAGCCAAGATACTTGGCTCTAACATGGGAACGGACACATTGGTTGAGATTGGTATCAGTCCGACAATGAAACGAAGAAACAAGGAATTGGAAGAAATTGTTGCCAATAACAATAAGACGATAAACCGAGCTATTCCTATACTTGAGGCGGCCAGAGACAAATATTTGGCAGGCAAGGAATTATCATCCGACCAGCTTGATAATATTAAAGGATTGGCAAAGCTTGTAAAAGATAAGAAGCATGAACAGCATGCGGCAATTGAAGAGCTTGAAGAAATCACCGGTCTTTTGGAAGAAGAGAAAAATAGCCAGGTCATAGTACATGATGTTGTATATCCGGGTACGAAGATTGTCATTACAGATGTATCAAAGATTATCAAAGATCCTGTAAAATATTGCCGATTTGTTAAAGAACGCGGAGATGTTAAGATGGTTGGAATGAATTAGGAAGGTGCGATATGGCTTTTGGAATTGTTGAATTGAACGGCGCAATGACAGGCGTTCATGATTATGCTACACTTAAGCATAATGAAGAAGGAAAAGCAGCTCTGGATCAGACCAATTTTCAAAATAAGGTTGCGCAAAATGTAGAAGTCAAGCTTACCAATGTACACGAAAGCGATGATGCCAACAACAGGCAGAAGAAATTCGATGCCAGAGATAAAGGTTCGAATGAATATTCGGGAGACGGCGGTAAGGAAAAGGACAAGAAAAAGGAAGAAGCGAAGAAGGATGGCAAAGTTACGCCAAAATATACCGGCTTCGATATGAAGATATAATATAAAGGAAAAGGACAAGATGACAGTAGCAGAAATTATTATTCTAATTGTAGGTGCGATAGTTTTTACCGCGAGCTTTTTTATACCGGACAAAGGAGATAATGCCGGCAGTGGCACAGTATCCGGTGGTATGGAAGAAAGAGCGGTTAAGGAGCTCGTCGAAAAGGAGATAGACAAGTATAGAATCTCTCTTGAGGAAGCAACACAGGAAAGCATTGACGACAAAAAGGATATGCTGGAAAGATATATGGACAGATTGGCCAATGAGAAGATGATGGCCGTTAATGAGTATTCTGATACGGTACTTGCACAGATTAAGAAGGACCACGAAGAAGCGGTCTTTTTGTATGATATGATTGATAGCAAGCATACTCAGGTTAAGAATACGACTGCAGAGATTAATCAGACGATTAAGAGCGTAAAGCAGTTGCAATCCGAGACTGAAAACGCTGCAGCCAAGAGTGCTTCGAAAACAACCGAAGAAGTAAAAGAGGTTAAGACAAAGAAGAAGACAGATGATGTTGCAACGTTTGAAACAAGTGAAAGCACTTTTGAACCGTTGAATGTTACAAAGGTTGAGGTGGAGCAGAAGAAAGCACCAAAGAGTACGACAAAGAAAAGTGCAGCTAAGAAGGCTAAAGACACGGCGAATACATCGACTGAGAAGTCAGATAGTGCAGTTGTTGTCGATAATGCTTCAAACGGTGAAGTGGAATTGATGTTTGATTCCGATAACAATGGCGCAAACAATAACGACAGGATCTTGGCTCTTCATAAAGAAGGTAAATCCAATATGGCAATTGCCAAGGAACTTGGACTTGGTATTGGTGAAGTTAAACTGGTTATTGACCTTTTTGAAGGAATCTAAAGTGTGGAGATAGTGAAGTGAAGCTAAGATATTATTTACGTGGAATAGGAATAGGAATAATTGTTGCTACAGCAATCTGTTTATGCGCAGGCAGCGGTAAGAAGGCAACAATGACAGATGCAGAGGTTAAGGCCAGAGCTAAACAGCTGGGAATGACGGAAGCAGGTTTGTTATCTGAATTAAATGAGGAATCAATAGAGAGCGAAGCAATGACGGTCGCAGAGGCACAGTCGGTTGAACCTACCGAGGCTGTGACTGAAACCGACATAGAGACTTTGACTACGGATGAGACTGTTACAACAACTGAGGAAGTAACCGAGACAGAGATTACAACCGAAGCTGAGAGTGAAAGCGCAACAGAAAGCGTTGAAGCTAAAGAAGATAAAGAGATTGAATCTGCAGATAGTAACGATGAGAATAAAGAAGAGTACATTCTTTTTGAGGTTGCTAAGGGCAACGGTTCCGATACGGTAGCACGTAATCTTGCCAAAGCCGGACTTGTAAGTGATGCCGCAGCATATGATAAGTATTTATGTGCTAATGGATATGACAGAAGAATATCTGCCGGTAAGCATGAGATACCAAAGGGTGCAAGCGAAGAGGAGATTGCAAAGATTATTTGCGGTATGAAATAATCGGATATTATGCGGTTACGTACATTTATATATTGAGAATAAAAAAAATCCTACGATTGCTCGTAGGATTTTTTTGTTTATCAAGCGAATTTGCCGATAACTTCAACAACATCTTCCGGCTCGAAAGGCTTCTGAAGGAAATCAGATGCGCCTGATTTGAGAGCTTCCATAACCTTGTTCTTCTGGCCGGCAGCACTAACCATAATAACCTTAGCATCCGGACAAGCTTCTTTAATCTTGGGAAGTGCTTCAAGTCCGTCCATAACAGGCATTGTAATATCCAAGGTGATGAGGTCGGGCTTAACTTTTTCGAGGAGCATAATTGCTTCCTTACCGTTACCTGCATCTGCAATTACTTCATGTCCTGCCTCTGTAAGTGTATTTGTTAAAATCTTGCGTAGAATTCTTGAATCATCTACAATCATTATCTTAGCCATTTTTTCATCCTCCTATATTGTATAGTCTTTGTCGAGCTGTACTAATAAATCAAGTGTTTGTCCATAGATAACTATTGGAAAACAGAGGATGGAATCGCTCTTAATAGTTCCGCTCTCTTTCTGAGCAAACGGAGCCGCCATATCAATATCAACACTCTTGTTACTCATATCTGTTGCGAGAAGACCGTTTACGCAGTTAATCAATTCGCAAAGCGCATCGAGAACATCGTCATCATCTGAAATATTCTCACTGCCGGCAAAACCGATAGCAGCTTCTTTTAATGCATCTTCCAACTCACCTGCGATAGCTGTTACAATCTTGTGCTCACCGTTAAGCTCTTGCAAACAAATAGCAGGGAACTGATATTCATTCGTAATATATGGCTTCTTGATGTATACATGGTAATCAATAAGTCTTGACATTGTACGAAGCATTACTCCACATAACTTCTGAACCATTTCAGGCTGCTCATATATGAAGATTGGAATGATTCTGTCAACGTCACAACTCTTTAAATCTTCCATATTCATAAGTGTAAAAGCATTGGCTTTCTGATATTCGTCAAGTGCCTCACTTACTTCTGTCATTGTCATATACTTTTCATCAACAATAGATTGCATAAATGCAAGAAAAGCATTTCCTTGCAGAACAAGCAATCGGCTTACCTGTTCTTCAGTTAAGTAACCCTTCTCAACTGCGATGTCACCGAAACGCTTATCGTATATAGCCTGCAACTGGTTGACTTCTTCAACTTGCTCAATAGACATAAGCTTCTCTGATACGGCTATAACACCGAGACGTACTCTTTTCTGCTCCTGGCAAGAGTAAATATCACCAAGATTCTTGAGTGTTAATCTGCCTGTATCTACCAGAAAGTTGGCAAATATTCGATCAAACATATCATATACTCCTTTTTTTGTAGTTAATTTAATCACATTATAGATGAATTAGCTAAATTTTTCAACATATTGCGCGATTTTTTATGAAAAATTTTTAGGAAGATAGTACCAAAAGAATGGTATGGGCTGTTATGAAAACCTCAACCTTAAAAAATAGGGTTTTATTATTAAAGATATGTTATGATTAAGGAGATGTGTTTGGGGAAATATTTCGGAAAGAGTAAAGATAGATATGATAATTATTATTGGTGGAAGCAGTCATGTCGGAAAGACATATATATCGCAGCAACTGATGGAAAGAACAGGATATCCGTATATTAGTCTCGATCATTTGAAGATGGGATTTATACGTACCGGAATGACGGAATTAACCGTGGAAGACGATTACGAAATGACGTTCTTTCTTTGGCCGTATGTGGCAGAGATAATAAAGACTGCGATAGAAAACAACCAGAATATGATTATCGAAGGATGTTATGTGCCGGCCAATTGGAGAGACAGCTTCGATGAAGAGTATCAAAAAAGCATACGTGCATATTTTATTGTGATGACAAAAGATTATATTGAGAGACATTATGATGATATAGTCGGATATGCCGATGTGATTGAGAACAGACCCGTTGAGGAACTTGACAAAGACAGGCTTATAAGATGCTCTCTTGCAAAGAAAGAGGATGCAATAGCAAGCGACGCAAAAGTAATTGAGATAGCGGATAGGTATGATGTGACGTCAATTGTGGAATATATATGTACGGATATTGCAGAAAAGAAATGTTATAAGAAGGGGGATATGATGTATAACGAAAAAGAGTTTTCAATTGATGGATTGGAAGCTATGGGTAAAGGCGGAACCGGTGAGTGTTACAGAGTTGATGAGGATAAGATACTCAAACTCTACTATGAAGGTATGCCGCGCGAAATGGCCTACAGAGAAAAGGATTGTTCGAGGACTGCGCTGATTATCGGTGTGCCGACTCCGATATCCTATGATGTGGTTAAAGTGGGAGAACGCAGAGGAGTAATTTATGAGATTTTGAATGCAAAAACGATGTCACAGGCTATTGCACAGAATCCCGATAAATTGCGGGAGTACGCGAGAATATATGCGGATATTGCCAAATCACTTCATAATGTTAAAGGTGATGTTGAACGATTTGGCCGAAGTACTTACATTTTCAGAGATGTAATTGATCAATGGGATTTTCTTGACGATAAAGCTATCTTAAAGGTTAGAGAATACCTTGAGTATCTGGACACTTTCGACCGTTATGTACATGGTGATTTTCAGCCAAATAATGTAATGATAGATGATAAAAACGTGATGTTGATAGATATGGGAGGCTTTTCCGTAGGTAATCCGATAATAGATATTGCAACATCGTATTTTACGTTCTTTGCATCACCCGACGTTTTCGAGTCGGACTATAGCGGATTTACAGGTCTTAACGTTGAATGCCACCGTGCTGTATGGGAGAATTTCATAGCACAGTATTATCAGGTGAACAGTTATGAAGAGGCTAAAGAAAAGTATGAGGAACTGAAGGATATAGACGATATAGTATTATTGCTGCAGATGAGATTTATTGTTATTTTGCCCGAAGCCTGTCAGAAGCAATATATTGAGGCAGTGAAAAATAAGGCAATTGAAAGATGGAGCAGATGAGAAAATGAATGTTAAGCGTATGATGTGCATGTGGCCGGCTGTTGTTATGACGGTCGCATTGTGTTTGTGCGGGTGTTCGAATGACACTGATACGGCTGATTTTCAGGCTGAGACAACAAACGAAATAACAGGTGATATTGAACAAGATAAGAATGTGCGAATAATAGTAACATCGGATATGCATGGCAAAATGTTGGGATTTGATTACACATTGGATGAGCCTGATATGTCCGGAAGTCTTGCGCAGGTATCAACCGCAATTGAACAATATCGGGATGATAATACGATACTTGTTGACGTTGGAGATACGATACAGGATAATCTTGCCGACATTTTCAATGATGAGCCGGTTCATCCGATGGTACAAGGGATGAATGCCATTGGCTATGATATATGCGTTACGGGCAATCATGAATATAACTACGGTATGGATACTGTTCGAAAATATATGAATACGCTTGATGCCAAATGTCTTTTGGGCAATGTATATGATGAAAAAATGCAACCTTTGGCGGACGGATATACGATTATGGAAAAGAACGGTATTCGTATTGCATTTATCGGTATGGTTACGCCCAACATTGTAAACTGGGATAAGGATAATCTGGACGGATATACCGTAACGGATCCCGCAAACGAGACTAACAGGATTATTGATGAGATAGAAGAAGATATAAACAACGGCAAAATTGCACCGGTTGATGCCTATGTCGGTGTATTTCATATGATGGACAACGGCGAATACGAAACGAAAAATTCCGGATGGAATGATGTGGCGCATGCTTGTCCAAGGCTTAATATTATACTTGGCGCTCACGGGCATGAATGCATAAACAGTACTCTTGAAGGAGATATTGCGGTCGTTGAGAACGAGAGCATGGGTAAGACAATACAGGTTGTGAATATGACATTTGCAACCGGGGATAATACTAAGACAGATATGGCTAAACCGCTTAAAGGAATAATAACCGAGTCTGTAAAAATCAATGACTATGAAGAAGATGCCGAGATTGTCAAACTGTTTGCACCATATGACGAACGGGCAAAAGAGTATTCTGAGACTGTTATCGGTACGATAGCAGGAAGTTGGCAACCGAAAGAAATGATTGAAGGAATTAATCCGATGTTACTTGAAGATACCCCGGTGCAGTCATTGATACAAGAGGTGATGATGTATTATGCAGATGCGGATGTAGCATTATCTGCGCCGAATACGAACGAAGATGGCGTGCAGCCCGGAGAAATGGCAATGAGCGACATCAGCAGGATATATAGATATGTCAATTCGCTCTATTGTGTTAAAATGAGCGGCTTACAATTGCACAAATATTTGGAATGGTCAGCCGGCTGCTATCAGCAATACGAAGATAAAGATGTGATGGTAGCATTTAATGATGTGCCGGTATATATGTTTGATACCGCTTCAGGGGTAAATTATGAAATTGATATAAGTAAACCTGAAGGTGAGCGTATCGTTAATCTAACATATCCTGACGGAAAAGAAGTGGCGGATGATGATGAATTAAAAGTGGCGGTAAATGACTATCGCTATTCTACAAGTATTTCCTTGCCGGGAGTGATTTATGAAAAGGATGATATTCCGCAATTGATAGAGACGGATATCGGAAGTGATATAGGCGATATCAGATTTTTGATAATTGATTATATTAAGAATGTCAAGGGCGGAACTGTTGAGAATAAGTGCGATAATAATTGGCGTCTGATTGGATGCGATTGGGATGAGCAGGCGCATAACAAAGCAGTGAAGCTGGTAAATAATAAGACGATAGATTTAACAAGCGGAAAGAAAGGTACTCCTTGTATAAGGAAAATCACGGTTGATGATTTGAAGTGATGCCAAATAATGTATTAAACTCATGCATTTTTGCAAGAAAATGCTTGTGTTTAGGGCAAACGCATGATATAATCATCGAGTTGTGACTATAAATCACGCATATGGTGTTCGCCACGGGTGGTCAGAAAGCTGGCTTGAGACGAACTGAGTTGCTCGACTTTACCATATGCGGAAGCTTAACCAAATGGAGGTAAGAAAATGAGCGTTATTTCAATGAAACAGTTACTTGAAGCAGGTGTTCACTTTGGACATCAGACAAGAAGATGGAACCCTAAGATGGCTCCATACATCTTCACAGAGCGTAATGGTATCCACATCATCGATCTTCAGAAGACAGTTGGTCTTGTAGATGATGCATACAAGGCAGTATTTGATATTGCTAACGAAGGTGGTACTATTCTTTTTGTTGGTACAAAGAAGCAGGCTCAGGATGCAGTTAAGTCTGAAGCAGAGCGTTGCGGTATGTACTATGTAAATGAGAGATGGCTTGGTGGTATGCTTACAAACTTCAAGACAATTGAGACTCGTATTGCAAGACTTAAGGCAATTGAGGCAATGGCTGAGGACGGTACATTCGATGTACTTCCTAAGAAAGAAGTTATTAATATTAAGAAGGAATGGGAGAAGCTTGAGAAGAATATCGGCGGTATCAAAGATATGACAAGAACTCCTGATGCAATCTTTGTTGTAGATCCTAAGAAGGAAGCTATCTGTGTTAAGGAAGCTAAGTCTCTTGGCATTAAGCTTATCGGTATCGGTGATACAAACTGTGATCCTGAAGATCTTGATTACATCATTCCGGGTAATGATGATGCTATCCGTGCAGTAAAGCTTATCGTATCTAAGATGGCTGATGCTGTTATCGAGGCAAATCAGGGTGAGGCTGTTTACACAGAGGAAGCAGCTGAAGAGACAGTTGATGCAGAATAATTAGGATTACAATTAGGAGGAAAAACAAATGGCTATTACAGCAGCTATGGTTAAGGAACTGCGTGAAATGTCAGGCGCAGGCATGATGGATTGTAAGAAAGCACTTACAGAGTGCGATGGTAATATGGAAGCAGCTATGGAAGCTCTTCGTAAGAGCGGTGCTGCAAAGGCTGAGAAGAAAGCATCAAGAATTGCTGCAGAAGGTATTGCTCGTGCAGCAGTTGATGGTAAGACAGGTGTTGTTGTAGAAGTTAACTCTGAGACAGACTTCGTTGCTAAGAATGAAGTATTCCAGGAGTTTGTACAGTCAATTGCCGATCAGGCTCTTAAGTCATCATACAATGGTGGTAAGAACGGAGAGGACGTTGAGGCACTTCTTTCTGAAAACGGCCTTAAGGAGACACTTGTTGAGAAGACAGCTACAATCGGTGAGAAGTTATCTTTCCGTAGATTTGAGAAGGTTGCAGGAGATGTTGTTGTATCATATCTTCATGGCGGCGGAAGAATCGGTGTATTGGTAGCAGCTGACGGCGCATCTGATGATGCAGCTAAGGAAGCACTTGCTAACATTGCTATGCAGGTTGCAGCTATGAATCCTACATATGTAAGCAGAGCAGAGATTTCTGATGCAGAGATTGCTAAGCTTAGAGAGATTACAGTTGACAGCGCAATCAATGATCCTTTCACACTTCCTAAGCCAATTCTTCAGAACCTTATTGATAAGGCTGTAAGCGGTAAGGCTTGGAGCGATGAGGATATCGCTATATACGAAGAGAAGAAGAGCAATATGAATTATCTTCCTAACTTCCTTTCAGATGCAGCTAAGGCAACTCTTGCATCAATCGGTATGGATGATAAGGCTGCAATTGTTGATAACAAGATTTTCTCAGGACTTGTTGAAGGCCGTATTTCTAAGCAGCTTAAGGAAATCAGTCTTATGGATCAGGTATATGTTAAGGCTGAGGACGGAAAGCAGTCTGTTGCTAAGTATCTTGAGTCTGTAAATAAGGCTCTTACAGTTACTAAGTTCGTTCGTTTCGAAGTTGGTGAAGGTATGGAGAAGAAGAACGAAGATTTTGCAGCAGAAGTTGCAAAGCAGATGCAGGGCTAATCGAATTTTGCCCCCTTTGGGGACAGGGTTAGAGGTTCATAAATGATAAAATAAAGGATGTGATTGAGTTTACTCAACCACGTCCTTTTTTTATCTGCACTTAAAGAATCAGGGGCGACACCTTTGCGCAGGCACTTTCTGCTCTGTGCGCCCGGGCTTATATATGTATGCTTTCCAAAACTTTGTCATTGTACTTAAAGGTTAAGCATCAAATTATACAAAAACACAGACGTCAGCGAACTTGTTTGAAACGTAGACAAAATTCGGCACTTTAGCTTGGCGTCTGAAAAAGGATATGTTAAAAACATGCTACCATCCTAAAAAGCTTTACGCATCCG
>JAGHVF010000014.1 GCA_018064425.1 Candidatus Colinaster equi
ACCGACGCCTAAAAATCTGATAAACAGCAATATCCAACCCCAAAATCTGATACCCTGGGGATTTAAAAAGGCCCGCAGGATAAAACCCTGCAGGCCGCATAAATACTGCATTTTCTTTAATTTTTATTACCAATCGCTTCCACATCATACGGCGTGGCCTGATATACGTAATAATTCAACCAATTGGTATACAGCAACTGTCCTGTACTTCTCCAGTTTACTATCGGTTTCTTGGTCGGATCATCATCCGGGAAGTAATGAACAGGTATCTTCGGATTCATTCCTTTGTTATAATCGCGGAAATACTCATCTGCCAATGTATTGGCATCGTATTCGGGATGACAACCTACAAAGAACTTTCTTGAATCTACGGTCTTTACAATAGTTACACCGGCTTCATCCGATTCTGCCATAAGCTCTAACTCGGGAACTGCCAATATTTTCTCGCGGGCAATTCCCATCGCACGTGAGTGCGGCGCGTAGAACACATCATCAAAACCTCTAAACAATGGTGATGTTGGCTTTAATACTCTGTGCGCATACACACCGGAAAGTTTCTCTTCTCTGTCATATCTTTCCAATCCATAATGGTAATACAGTCCGGCAAAACAAGCCCAACACAGATAGAATGTACAATGTACGTGAGTCTCTGCCCAATCCATAATTGAACAAACCTCATCCCAATATGCAACATCCTCGAATTTTACATAATCAAGTGGAGCTCCGGTAATAATCATTCCATCAAATTTTCTATCCTTTACCTGATCGAATGTAGTATAGAAACTATCCAAATGACTGGCATCAACATGCTTAGGTGTATAACTGGCTGTCTGCAACAATTCAACATTACACTGAAGTGGTGAATTGGACAATTTACGCAACAACTGTGTCTCTGTCACTTCCTTATTAGGCATAAGGTTAAGTATCAATACATTCAATGGACGAATGTCCTGATGCATTGCTCTAAGCTCTGTCATTACAAATATATTTTCTTCTTCCAAAATTGCCTGTGCCGGCAACGAATCTTTAATTTTAATTGGCATAATACAATTCTCTTTCTATACTATTTTCCAAAAAATTCCTTATTAAATGTCTCTTCATCAATAATGTCCACTCCAAGTTCCTTGGCTTTTTTATTCTTGGATGAATTGGACGTAATATCATTATTAATAAGTGCAGTTGTTTTGTTGGTTACACTTCCTGTTACTTTACCGCCCAAAGACTCAATCAACGCTTTGAGTTCATCTCTGTTGGCGTATGTATTAAGCGAACCGGTCACCACAAAACTGTTTCCATTTATCTTATCATTGCTCCTGTCAACCTTGACCTCTTCAAGCGTCAGCTCTTTTAGTATATCACATATCAATTGTTTATGTTCATCAGAAGCAAAATAATCAAATACTCCATTGGCTAATACCGGTCCCACTCCGTCTATTTCCGACAGTTCATCAACATCGGCATTCATCAGCCTGTCTATCTCATAATCATAATATCTGCACAACACCTTGGCATTGGCAACACCGATTCCCGCAATTCCCAATCCATATATCAACCTTGGCAAATTTGTGGTTCTTGATGTCTCAATCGCTTGCAAAATATTATCATACGATTTCTGTCCAAAACCATCCATTTCAACAATTTGCTTTTCATATCTGTCAAGATGGTATATATCAACAAATCCTTTAACAAATCCCTTTGCAATGAATTTTTCCAATGTTGATTCACTCAAACCATCAATATTCATTGCATCTCTGCTAACATACAATGCCAGTGCTTTAATCTGTTTTGCAAAGCAATTCGGATTGGTGCAATATAGTGACGCTGCTGTTGCATCCTGTTTTATGACAGTTGTGTCACCGCAACACGGGCATCTATCCGGAATGACAAATGTGTCACTTTGTGAAAGATTCTCAGCAATCTGCGGAATAATCATATTTGCCTTATACACAGTGATCTTATCACCAATTCCAAGTTTAAGTGATTTAACGATGCTCACATTATGCACACTGGCTCTGCTTACACTGGTTCCTTCGAGTTCGACACTGTCAAATACGGCAACAGGGTTAATTAGTCCTGTTCTGCTGGGGCTCCATTCAATCTCCCTAAGCGTCGTTTCCTTTATCTCATCCTGCCATTTGAATGCAATCGCATTTCTTGGAAACTTCGCAGTTCTCCCCAAACTGTCTCCGTATGCAATATCATCATACAACAGTACCAATCCATCACTTGGCACATCATAATCTACAATTTTCTTTGAATAATTCTCAATTGATAACAAAATATTATTTGCATCAACAAGCTCATACTCAACCACATCAAAGCCTTGTTCTTTGAGCCATTCAAACTGTTTGGCACGGCTGTTCTCATAATCTACTCCATCGGCCTTAACCAAGCTGAATGCATAGAGATAGACATTACGACTTGCAGTTATTTCATTGTTCAACTGTCTGACTGAACCCGAACATAAATTTCTGGGATTCTTATATTTAGCATCAACATCCTCAATTGTACTGTTGATTTTTTCAAAATCCGAATACTTTATTACTGCTTCACCACGAATGATCAACTCGCCCTTATATGCAATCGAATGTGGTACATTTTTGAACACTTTTGCATTGGCAGTTATTACTTCACCAATCTCACCATTGCCTCTTGTTACCGCTTTAACAAGCTTACCCTCATTATATGTAAGTACAATTGTAAGTCCGTCAAGTTTCCAGCTAAGCAAACCTTCTTTCTCACCAAGCCATGACTTAAGCTCTTCTCTATCTTTAGTCTTAGACAGTGACAACATTGGTTTCTCATGACGCTCTTTGGGAAGTTCATCTACAGATTCATATCCGACGTTCACTGTTGGTGAATCAGACATAACAATACCTGTCTCTTTTTCCAATGCAACTAATTCATCATACAGAGCATCATATTCATAATTGCTCATTATCTCTTTATCCAAAGCATAATATGCCTTTGAGGCTTCATTTAGAAGCTCGATAAGTTCACGCATTCTATTCATAATTATTTACCGTCTACAATCATATATAATTCTCGCAGTTCATTTTCATTAAGTTTTCTGTATGTGCCGACCTGCAATTTGTTTAATGTAATATTAGCCACTCTGTCTCTTCGTAAAGCAATTACTCTAAGTCCCAATGCTTCGCACATTCGTCTTATCTGTCGGTTAAGTCCCTGCGTTAAAACAATTCTAAAAGTATAATCATCAATCAGCTCAACCTTACACGGTCTTGTTTTGACATTAAGTTCTCTTAAAAAGATTCCCGCTTCCATTCGTTCCTTAAAATCAGGAGGCAACACTTTACCGACTCTGACAGTATATTCCTTCTCATGGTGATTGGAACCTTTCATCAATTTATTAATCAAATCACCATCATTTGTAAGTAAAAGCAATCCTTCGGATTCTTTATCCAATCGGCCTGCATATGTCACTCTCACCGGATAATCAATAACGTCACTGATTGTTTGCTCGGCATATTTATCTTTGTTAGTACACGTAACTCCCACCGGCTTATAATATGCCAATACAACCTTTTCAGTCTTCTTTCTCAGCGTCTTACCATTACAAATAACAGTATCACTCGCCGATACTTTGCATCCCTTTGTGGCAACATCTCCATTAACAAGTACCTTGCCTTCATCAATAAGTGTATCGGCTTCTCTTCGTGAACACACGCCGCATTCTGCTATAAACTTGTTTAATCTAAATACTTCATTATCCATATTTTTTTATTTCACATTTAACCGTCTGGCCTGTTCTTTTAGAGACATTCCATCAGGTATGTCCTTCGGTAATTCTTTAAAATACTTAACTGTAAACGGAATACAAGCAAGACTGGCAACAACATCAGCAATAGCCTGTGATATCTCTATTCCTTGCAAACCTGCTACTCTTGACAGTACAAGAATAATCGGTATAAAACATGCGCCGCTTCTAAACGTGGCCAGTATTGACGCCTGAAGGCTCTTTCCTGTACTCTGAAACATCATATTGTTACATACCGTAAAAGGAATAAACCATAACGATATACACTGATATCGCATAGCTACAGCTCCAATCTTTATTACTTCTTCATCGTCTCTAAACTGTGCCACAATCGGTCCTGCAAATCCCATAGCGATTAATGCACATGTACCCAATAATGCCGTCGCAAAAATCCACGTGAAAAAGAATCCTTTTTTAACTCTTGAATATTTGCCTGCGCCATAACTGAATCCGCTGACCGGCTGATATCCCTGTCCAACGCCCAATCCAACACTGAACAAGAAATTGATAATTCTGGATACAATACTCATAGCTGCAATTGCCGCATCACCGTACATACCGCACGAATGATTGAGCACCATAACAGATATACTTCCCAACCCCTGCCTTATCAGGCTCGGTAGACCTCGTTTAATAATGTTTCCGATAATTCTTTTGTCTGCCTTAAAATACTTAAGTGATATTACGCTTTCACATTTGTGCAGTACAAACATCGAGCCAAGTATGATGCAACTTACATATTGCGAAATAGCTGTCGCGATTCCCGCACCTTCTATTCCCATTCCCATTTTCAAAATAAAAAGTGCATCAAGTCCGATGTTCAAGAATCCACCGCTTATCAGTCCAATCATTGAAAAAACAGCTTTACCTTCAAATCGCAAAATATTATTGAAAACACAACTGACAAGCATCGCAGGTGCTGCAATCAGAATGCAAGTCGCATACGCTCTTGCATACGGTAAAATAGTATCGGTACTTCCAAGTAAACGCATAAACGGATTGATAAATACCAATCCCAGAATCATTAATACAATTCCCATAAAAAGTGCTGTTCCAAATGCTGTCGTTGCATATTCGTTGGCACTTTCGTTATCCCTTGCACCTAATTTACGTGCTATCGTTGTTGCGGCACCCTGGCCGAACATAAAACCACCGGCCTGTATTACAGCCATAAGTCCAAATACAATACCGGTTGCACCACTTGCACTCGTTCCAAGACCTCCTACAAAGTATGTATCAGCCATATTATATAAATTAGTGACTAACATACTTATTGTTGTCGGTATTGCCAGCTTAAGAATCAGCCATGGCACCGGTGCCTTTGTCATCAAATCATGTTGTGAAGAATATTTAGTCTTGCTCATTATGAATCACCACCTGAGGGAACGGCACTTCAATACCGTTATTATCAAACAAGAGTTTTATTTCTCTGTTAAGATCTCTTGTAAGCTGTATTCTATCACCTTCTAAACAAGGTGCGACAAATTTAAGAATAACTGCACTGTCTTCAAACCGTTGAACACCGGCATAACGCACCGGTCCTTTCAATTTCACAAGATGTTCATTCACAACATGCAGATTCTCAGATAATATCTTCTCGATTTTTGTGATATCTGCGCTATAATCAATACCAATCTCACATAATACACATGACATATATTTTGTCATATTTATTACTTCGCTTATCTGGCTGTTGTTGATTATCTTCACATTATTCACATCATCCTTAATTGATGTTGTACGTATACCTATTTCCAATACTTCGCCATAGAAATCCCCGACAGTCACATAATCTCCAACTTTAAATTGGCCCTCAAATATAATAAAAAGGCCGGATATAAAATCTTTAATCAATTCTTGTGAGCCAAAGCCGATAACAATTGACAATACCCCTGCCGATGCAATCAAAGCATCCGTATTAAATCCACATACCTTCAGGCACAAGCAACACACAAATACAATAGCAAAAAGTTTTATCAAACCTCCGGCCATTTTACAGATAGTTGTCGTTCTCGCTCCCATTGTCTTGGACAGTGCATCCATTACCATATTGAACACATGCACACAGGTTACACCGAAGAAAATAAAGAATATGCATAATGTTACAGTATCAACATTAAAACTCTTATCATATGTTGCATGACTGATATTGTAAAAAACCAATGACTTATCATTTGAATCGGCTTCAAATCCCAGAACAACGATAAAAATCATACTCAAAATGCACATTATCCATCTAATATATCTGCCGATAACCGACTCCGGAGTTTGATTTTTATATCTACCGTTGCTCATCTTCTCGGCAATGTTCTCATTGATAAGTTTTTCACTGGAAATGCTATCTACGACCGGAACCTTGAATCCAAGAATCAGCACCATATAAAAAATAATGCAGCTTATTGTTGATAATGCGCCCATTCCCAACGTAAGCAACATTCGTGCTGTTCTGAATGCAATCATTTTGTTATTAAACAAATCTTTGCATGTAAGCGGACTAAGACATTGAATGTAATATGTAATCAACATAGTAACAATTACATCCAATAGCATAAAAAGTTTTATCTTCTTATGAATGGCTGTTTCGTTATCATTATTCTCTTCTTTTAACGATCTGTACGAATATGTAACAATCAACAATGATATGAAGAAATATGATAAATCGATTGCAATTACCGTACCTATATTATGATATGCCAATTCCATCAACAATAATGATGCAAATGTAAATATTGTAAGCATAACAACACATACTGCTG
>JAGHVF010000012.1 GCA_018064425.1 Candidatus Colinaster equi
ATGCATTTATGCATTATCCCTCACATTATTAAAATTACTTAATAATCTCTTTAACCTTTGCAGCCTTACCTACGCGGTCTCTTAAGTAGAAGAGCTTAGCACGTCTAACTTTACCACGACGAACTATTTCAATCTTCTCTACGTTAGGGCTGTGTAATGGCCAAGTCTTCTCAACACCAACACCGTTAGATGTCTTACGAACTGTGAATGTAGCACGATTGCTTCCACCCTGTCTCTTAATAACAGTTCCTTCGAAAATCTGGATTCTTTCCTTGTTACCTTCTTTAATCTTGTTGTACACTTTTACAGTATCACCTACTGCAAACTCAGCAACCTCAGCCTTAAGCTCAGCTGCTTCGATCTCTTTGATAATCTCGCTGTTCATTTTATTTCTCCTTTTCTATATTCGGACGTTCATAATACATATGTATCAGAGGACCATCTAAAATCACGACCGTTAGAGTATATCACAACTTATCATGTGATGCAACATATTTTTCATACAAATCCGGACGACGTTCCTTTGTGCGCTTCAGTGACTGCTCATGGCGCCATTTAATAATATTGGCATGATGTCCTGACATAAGTACTTCCGGTACCGCTTCATCCATCCATACCTCCGGTCTGGAGTACTGCGGATACTCCAAAAGTCCGTCATCAAAAGACTCTGTCTCGCCCGATTCGGAATTACCCAATACTCCGGGCACCATTCTTGATATTGCGTCCATACACACAAGTGCCGGCAGTTCTCCACCTGTCAAAACATAATCACCTATCGATACATAATCCGTTACAATCTTTTCAAGCACTCGCTCATCGATGCCCTCATAATGTCCGCACAAGAATATAATATCCTCCTCGGCTGCAAATTCCTTGGCCATCTTTTGGTCAAATACACTGCCCTGAGGCGTCATATATACCACGCGCGGTGACTTATCAGTATCAAGTTTTTTACTTATATCAAGGTAGCAATCATACACCGGCTGCGCCTGCATCAACATACCAGCTCCGCCTCCGTAAGTATAATCGTCTACTCTGTTATGCTTATCTAATGTATAATCTCTTATATTAACCGATTGTACGGATAATATTCCTTTTTCAATTGCTCGCCCAAGTATACTTGTATTAACAGCGGCATCAATCATCTCAGGAAAAAGTGTCATCACATGAAATCTCATAGCCCAAGTCTCCTGTTATTTACAATAATCCGGGCAGAATATGTATCACCATATTCTTATTCTCTATATCCACGCTTACAATACATTCTTTTATTGCAGGCAGTAAAAATCGTTTGTTATCAGACAAAGTTATCTCATAAACATCATTTGCACCTGTCTCAAGCACATCCGAAAGCACGCCCGAATATTTGTTATCATCCGAGGTCACATTCATCCCCAGCAAATCAGCCACAAAATATTCACCCTCATCAAGTGCTACCGCATGTTCTCTGTCTACCAAAAGCGGACATTGTCTTAAGACTTCCACATCATTCATTGTCGTATATTCTTTAAAACCGACAATGACCATATTCTTGAAATATTTGACACTACGTACATGCAGAATTTTCTTCTCTTTGCCGTTTTCAAGATATACTTCTTTTAGTTTATCAAATCTGTGTACATCATCTGTAGTCGGATACACCTTAACTTCTCCGTGTACTCCGTGAGGTGATGTTATTACACCTACCTGTAAAAATTCTTCCATAACAAACCACCGGTAATTAATCCACATAAACACGTAGTCCTTTGCAAAAAAGCAAAGGACTACTCAAAAACTAACTAATCTCTACGTCAACTCTCTTATTGTCATTAACGGTTGCAGCTTTAACAACAGTACGTATAGCTTTTGCAATACGTCCCTGCTTGCCGATAACCTTTCCCATGTCAGAAGCGGCTACATGCAATTCAACAGTAACATTCTTACCGTCTTCCTTTTCACTAACCACTACCTCTGAAGGATTGTCTACGAGAGCCTTAGCAATAACTTCTACTAACTCTTTCATAGTTGTATTCCTCTCTAGTTCAACAGACATTAACTACAACAATAATATTACTTCTCAATACCTGCGAGCTTAAGGAGCTTACCAACTACCTCTGTAGGCTTAGCACCGTTTGCAAGCCACTTCTTAGCCTTCTCCTCATCAATCTTATACTCAGAAGGCTCAACGTTTGGATTGTATGTTCCAATCTCCTCGATAAACTTACCATCTCTTGGTGATCTTGAATCTGATACAACAATTCTGTACAGAGCATGCTTCTTTGTGCCCATTCTTGTTAATCTCATCTTTACTGCCATTTTCTTAATTTCCTTTCTTATATAAAAAAAATACTTTATTTAAAAGGGAAGTCTAAACTTACCTTTTTTACCCATCATACCTTTCATCTGTTTCATCATCTTCTGGCTTTGTTCAAACTGCTTGATGAAACGATTAACCTCAGCAATATCAACACCTGCACCTTTTGCAATACGATGCTTTCTGCTGGGATTCATAAGCTTCGGATTAGCTCTCTCTGCCTTAGTCATAGACAACACAATAGCTTCGGTCCTGGCCAACTGCTTCTCGTCTACAGCTCCCTCAAGGTCGGATGCCTTGATTCCCATTCCAAGGCCGGGCAACATACCCATAATGCTTGATAAACCGCCCATATTGCGCATCTGCTTCATGCTTTCAAGATAATCATTGAAATCAAACTTACCCTTCTTCATTCGGGCAGCCATCTCACGTTCCTTGTCAGCATCTATATCAATGGAAGCCTGTGCTTTCTCAATAAGAGACAACACATCGCCCATACCCAGAATTCGATTAGCCATTCTGTCAGGGTAGAACTGCTCAAGATCCTCAAGCTTTTCACCCATACCTACGTAGAATATCGGTAACTGAGTAACAGCCTTAACCGAAAGAGCCGCACCACCTCTGGTATCGCCATCCATCTTAGATAAGATAACACCATCTAAGCCTACCTTTTCTTTGAAATCAGCTGCAACATTAACCGCATCCTGACCTGTCATGGCATCCACTACCAATAAAGTCTGGTGAACATCTACATGACTCTTAATATTCGTAAGTTCCGCCATCATATCTTCGTCAATATGAAGACGTCCCGCTGTATCCAAAATCACAACATTGTGACCGTTCTTTTGAGCATACAAGACAGCTTCGCTTGCAATATTTACAGGATTCTTATCCTCCATTGCAAAGACTTCTACGCCGACTTTTTCACCGTTGACCTGCAACTGCTTTATTGCAGCAGGTCTATATACATCACAGGCTACCAACAAAGGCTTCTTTCCCTTTTTAAGGAATTGACCTGCCAACTTCGCAGTCGTTGTTGTCTTACCTGCTCCCTGAAGACCACACATCATAATAACGGTAATTGACTTACCCGGCTGAAAAGCAATCTCTGTTGTCTCAGAGCCCATCAAGGCAGTCATCTCTTCATTAACAATCTTGATAACCATCTGTCCCGGATTCAATCCGTTCATTACATCCTGGCCGATTGCACGCTCTTCAACATTCTTTATAAACTGCTTAACAACTTTAAAATTAACATCCGCTTCAAGCAATGCCATCTTGACATCTTTACAAGCGATATGTACATCTTCTTGCGTCAATCTTCCCTTGCTTCGAAGATTCTTAAATACATTTTGCAATTTGTCGGTTAAACTCTCAAATGCCATTCTCTTACCTATATTTCATCAAGAATCTCAACTACAAGCTTCTTAACCTTTGTATCCGAAGTTATCTCTTCAATCGCTGCAACCTTAGTCTTAATCGAATTGAATTTGGCAATTAAATGCAGCTTTTCTTCATAATTAAGCAATTGCTTATCACATCGCTTAATAAGGTCATGTGCCGCCTGTCTGGAGATACCGTATTCATCACCAATCTCCTGCAAAGTCATATCATTGTAAACAAGTGCTTCATACACCTGCTTCTGATGAGATGTAAGCAATTCTCCATAGAAATCAAACAAAAGACCTCGTTCAATTATCTTCTCCACTCAAATCACTCCCATCTATGTCAAGGCAATACCCTTGACGCACAACACGACACAATGGTTACTATACAGTATCCACTATGTCGTGTCAAGTACTTTTTCTTTACAGCAATACCAAATAGTATTTCTCACTATAATATGATAGCCAACCTTAAGACTATTTTCTTCTCAAAACAAAATCTTTCATCGTGTTCTTTTTTTCATTTTTTGCATTTTGTTCACAGCAAAAGTTTTCATTGCTTTCCCCCGGCACATATGCTATTCTATCCGCATCTAAAGGATTCATTTCATATTTCAGATTTTTCTAATCCAACTATTCTGAGAACTACATCAGTTTGCTGAAATCCATACTTTAGTAATTACATATTGTTTGGCGGAAATTGATGGATTATATTCTCTTTTTCTGCCTATGCTTCCAAGAAAAGGAGATTATTGTTTATGGAACACAAAAATTACGAAAGCTTAACCTTTACAGACAGCTTTATGTTTAACAAGGTTATGCTTGACATGGACATCTGCGAAAAGATTCTGTCCTTACTGTTGCGTACCGATATTGGTCCGATTGATAACATCAAATGTGAAGAAAACATTCAGGTAAGTGCGCAAAACAAGCCGATACGCCTTGATATCTTTACCAAAGATGACCAAGCCTGTTATGATGCCGAAATGCAAAATAGAAATAACAAATCACTTGAAAGTATTGCGCTTCCAAGAAGATCAAGATACTACCAAAGTATGATTGATATAGACGCAATCGATAGTGGTGCCGGCTACAGAGACTTAATGGATTCCAATATCATATTTATCTGTACCTTTGATCCTTTTGGCCTGGGGCTTCCAATCTACACTTTCAAAAATACCTGTATCGAAGCACCTACTCTTTTGCTTCATGATGGATGTATGAAATACTTCTTTAACGTAACTGCCGATCCCAATAAAATTCCTGATGACTTAAAAGCTTTTTTCAGATATACTGTAGAAAAGAAAGCTACCGATGATTTAACAAGGGAGCTGGATTCAAGAATCAATACTTACAGAACCAACGAATCGTGGAGGGCTGAGTATATGTATTTTAATATTATTGAACAAGATGCAAAAGCTGAAGGCCGTGAGGAAGGACTCGCTGAAGGCCGCGAGGAAGGGCTCGCTGAAGGACGTGAGGAAGAGCGTTCAAAGACCATCCGTGCAATCAATGAACGAGATAATGCACTTGCCGAGGTTGAGCGTCTGAAAACCATATTAAAAGAAAACGGTATCAAAATAGAATAGTTTATTCTATTTGAAATGAAAAAAGAGTGTGGTCAATATAGTATGAGTTAATCATCACTATATCGGCCACTCTCTTTTTTCATTATATTATTTACATACTGGTCTGAACAAGTTTTGGTCTATATCCTTCTTTCTCCAAACGTTCAAGAATTGTTGTCTTATGATCAGTTCCGAATGCTTCAAGTGTAATACGCAATTCAACAGCTTTATTACGATTAATAGATACAAACTGGTTATGGTCAAGTTTAATTACATTACCATTCTCCTGTGCGATAACATCCGCAACACGTGACAATTCACCCGGCTTATCCGGCAAAAGTACAGATACAGTAAAGATTCTGTCACGCATAATAAGTCCCTGGCGTACAACACTGGACATGGTAATCACATCCATATTTCCGCCCGAAAGAATAGAAACAACCTTCTTATCTTTACAGTTAAGCTGTTTTAGCGCAGCTACCGTTAACAAGCCCGAATTCTCGACTACCATCTTATGATTCTCAACCATATCAAGGAAAGAAACTACCAGGTCCTCATCATCAACAGTAATAATCTCATCCAGATTCTTCTGAAGGAATGGGAATATCTCTTTTCCCGGAGTCTTTACTGCAGTACCGTCTGCTATTGTATTTACACCGGAAAGTGTAGTAACTTCGCCCTTCTCAATAGAAGCCTTAAGGCATGCAGCACCGCTTGGCTCAACACCTATTACTTTAATCTTTGGATTAAGAAGCTTTGCAAGCGTAGATACGCCTGTTGCCAATCCGCCACCGCCGATTGGAACAAGAATATAATCTACCAATGGTAATTCTTTAAATATCTCCATTGCTATAGTTCCCTGGCCTGTTGCAACAACAGGATCATCAAAAGGATGAATAAATGTATATCCGTGCTTTGCGGCAAGCTCATACGCATATTCGCAAGCTTCATCATATACATCTCCGTGTAAAACAACTTCAGCACCATAGCTCTTTGTACGATTCACTTTAATAAGCGGTGTAGTGGTCGGCATTACGATTGTTGCTTTAGCACCAAAACATTTTGCCGCATATGCTACTCCCTGTGCGTGATTGCCTGCAGAAGCGGTAATCAATCCCTTCTTACGTTCTTCATCCGACAAAGTACTAATCTTATAGTACGCACCACGAAGTTTATATGCACCTGTAAACTGCATATTCTCAGGCTTAAGATATACTTTATTACCCGTCTGCGCGCTGAAATAATCACTATATATAAGTTTTGTTTCCTGAGTCACCTTACAGACGGTCTCGCTTGCTTCTTCAAAATCCTTTAATGTTAACATGTTTCTGTCTCCTCGTTTTCACTATTATCATTAATATCAAACAATGCATTAACAAAACTATCGGAATCAAATTCCTGCAAATCTTCTATTCCTTCACCTACGCCGATAAATTTAACAGGTATTCCAAGCTGCGACTGAATGGCAATTGCTATTCCGCCCTTGGCAGTTCCGTCCATCTTCGTAAGCACAATACCTGACAGCGGTGCTGTCTGAGCAAATTCCTTTGCCTGCACCAAGGCATTTTGACCTGTCGTTGCGTCCAAAACAATAAGATTCTCTCTTCTAACAAGAGGATAATTTTTATCAATAATACGATTCATCTTTTCCAACTCATTCATAAGATTCTTCTTATTATGCAATCGACCTGCCGTATCACACAACAACACATCTACACCTCTTGATTTGGCTGCACATGTGGCATCATATATAACGCTGCTTGGGTCTGCTCCCTCGCCTGCTTTAATGATATCAACTCCCGCTCTCTTTGCCCATTCTTCCAGCTGTTCCGTTGCGGCAGCTCTGAATGTATCAGCAGCGGCAATCAATACTTTTTTACCCTTTGAACGATATATATTTGCAAGTTTTCCAATGGTTGTTGTCTTACCTACTCCATTAACGCCTATTACCATCACGACACTTGGCTCAGACAGGAATTCATAATCTTCACGCTTCACCATCATCTGTTCTTTGATACCGTTTATCAAGAACTCTTTACAGGCAATAGGCTCCTTAATGTGATGTTCCTTGACGTCGCTTTTAAGTTTCTCAAGAATCTGTTCTGTTGCATGAATACCGACATCACCCATCACAAGGATTTCTTCCAATTCCTCATAAAACTCATCATCGATACGGTCATGTGTCATAAAAACAGAATCTATTCCGTTTACAATATTATCTCTGGTTTTTGATAAACCCGCTTTTAATCTGCTAAAAATACTCATAGTTTTGTCCAAATTGTCTATTTAAGTGAATCTTCAACAAGGTTAACACTTACCAAAGCAGATACACCCTTTTCCTGCTTAGTAATACCATAGAGTCTGTCTGCACTCTCCATTGTACCACGTCTATGCGTAATAACAATAAACTGTGTATGTGCTGTTAATTTATGCAAATATTTTGCATATCTTCCTACATTGCTTTCATCCAATGCAGCTTCAATCTCATCCAGCAGACAGAACGGTGAAGGCTTCAGATTCTGTATAGCAAATAATAGTGCTATTGCTGTAAGAGCCTTTTCTCCACCGGACAACTGCATCATATTCTGCAATTTCTTTCCCGGCGGCTGTGCAATAATCTTAATGCCTGCCTCCAATATATCCTGGTCTTCCATAAGTTCCAAAGTACCCTGTCCACCACCGAACAGTTCCTTAAACACCTTATCAAACTCAGTCTCTATTGCCTTAAACTTAGCCTTAAACTGCTTTCGCATCGCAGTATCAAGCTCCTCAATGATTCCTACCAAAGTCTTTTCTGCTTCAACAAGATCATCATGCTGTGTCTTAAGGAAATTGTATCTTTCCGATACCTCTTTATATTCCTCTATCGCATTGACATTAACATCGCCCAGTTTCTTAATCTCATCTCTAAGATTAGCCACATCCTTTTTCATGGATGTCAAATCATTCATATCTGGGTTACGAAGCATTGCCGCATCGCGTAAAGTAATCTCATATTCATTCCACATATAATCAATATGTGACTGCACTGATTCCTCAAGTTTTTCTTTAAGAGCCTGTAATCGATATTTCTCTTTATCAAGTGCACTGATTTTCTCGCCAAGTTCTTCTCTTAATGTAAAGAAATTCTTTTGCTTGCCGTTAAGTTCTTCTTTCGTAGCAATAAACTCTTCCAATTGTTTCTCGCCGTCAGACTGTGACACATGAGAATTCTCGATGGTTGATTTGATTGATACAATCTGCTCTTCCTTCTCTTTAATCAACTCACTGCCTGAACCTATTTGGCCTAAAATCTCTGCAAGTTCCGCATCAAAACGTTCTCTTTCCAGTCTTATTCTGTCAAGATTCTGCTGTTCAAATTCAACCTTCTGTAGTATCTTCTCAACAAGCACTTCCTGATGCTTAAGTTCTTCGCTGACTGTTGTCTCCTCGACATGTTTTTCATCAAGCTCTTTCTGCAGATTGGCAATATTGGCCTGAGTATCCTGTTCAAGCTTAATGCTTGCTTCAAGTTCATCCTCAATATTCTTCTTTTCCGTGGCATTCTTAAGTATCTGGCTCTCAAGATCTGCCGATTCATTCTTAAGCGAATCGTAATCCGCCTGATTCTCTTCCTGTCTGTTTCTTGCAGCCGTCAGATTAAGTCTGGCAGTATTCTGCTTAATAAATTCTTCCTGAAGCTTAATCTTAAGTGTCTCAATCTCAACACGAATCTTGTTACGCTTTTCCTTGGTCTCTTCAATCTTCTTAAGCAACTCATCAATTGAGGTAAGCGTCTCCTTGATTCGCTTATTCAAATCATCCATCTCACGACGACGTGATAAAAGATTGCTGCTGTTTTTGAATGCACCACCGCTTATGGCTCCACCCGGCACAAGCAATTCGCCTTCAAGCGTAACCATTCTGACACCATAGTCATATTTTCTCGCAATTTTCACCGCATGATCTACATTGTCTACTACAACAATACGTCCCAACATTGCCTTAGCTACAAGTGCGTACTCTTTCTTAGTATTAACAAGAGTATCCGCAAGACCTAAGACGCCCTCTTCATTAAGTACTTCGGGAGTTTTGAATTCCTGAGGATTCTTAATTGATGTAAGTGGCAAAAATGTTGCTCTACCGCCCTTTTCACGCTTCAAGAAGCCAATCATTTTCTTAGCTGTCTCTTCATCATCGGTAACGATATTCTGAATATTACCGCCCAAGGCTGTCTCAATAGCTGTCTCATACTTCTGTTCAGCCGTAATAATATCGGCAACAACACCGATTATACCCGGTGTGTTCTCCTTCTGTTCCATTACTTTCTTAACAGAGCCGCCGTATCCTTCATATCTTTCCGTAATATTGGATAATGCTTCCAACGTAGACTTATCCTGATGATATGTAAGCTGCTTGGCTCTCAATTCTTCGTCCATTTGCGTAAGTGAATCTTTATACTCATTTGCAAGATTCTCTTTTGACTTCTGTTCTTCGTTAAGAGCTTCTATTCCCTTTGTTATTTCTTCAAATTCATTCTCATACTGCTTAATAACATCCAACTGCTTAGCTTCGTCGGTTCTAGCACTAACAAGCTTGCTGGTCAGTTCGGCTTTACGAATATCAATCTGCTCTGACACAGTTGTCAGTCTCTCCATACGAGACTTGATATTTGCACGCTCTGTAAGCGAACCGATAATTGCATTCTTACCATCTTCTATTTCATTATTAAGCGACTCAATCTTACTTTGAATAGCCTCAAGTTTTTCAAGTACTTGAGCCTTCGCCGCATTTGCTGTCTCAAGTTCATCATCTATGCCGCGTTTTCCGTCAAGAAGTGACTGCTCTTCTTCGGATTTACGACTAATCTCTTCCGATACACTCTTTTTACGTGTATCCAAGTGTTCTTCATTTCCCTTTATCGAATTGATCTGCTCTTTAAGCAATTCTATCTGGCTTTCCAAACGACTTCTTACGGCAGAAGTCTCTGTAAGTTCATTTCTTTTACTTTCAATAGCCTGATCCAATTCTTCAATTCTTACTGCAGTCTCTTCATAATCCTTCTTAATATTTTCAAAGCTTGCAGATGCACTGTCATATTCATCTGTAGCAATAGCAAGATTATCAGAGACTTGTTTTAACTGCTCATTTGTTGAATTGTTTTCAAGCAAAAATGTATTTACATCAAGAGTTTTTAACTCCTCTTTCTTTTGAAGATATACTTTCGCCTTCTCGGATTGCTTTTCAAGCGGACCCACCTGTTTTTCAAGCTCTCCTAATATATCGCTGACACGCACAAGATTGGCACGCTCTTCTTCAAGTTTCTTCTCAGATGCAACCTTACGTTTCTTGAACTTAACAATACCTGCCGCTTCATCAAAAAGCTCACGTCTTTCCTCAGGTTTGCCCGACAAAATGGCATCAATCTGACCCTGTCCTATAATAGAATATCCTTCTTTACCGATACCTGTATCATAAAACAGCTCATTAACATCTTTAAGTCTGCACGGTGCTCCGTTAATCAAATACTCGCTCTCGCCCGATCTGTACAATCTACGTGCCACCGTAACCTCATCAAAATCGATAGCCAACTGGTGATCCGAATTGTCCAAAGTAATGGCAACATATGCATATGATAAAGGCTTACGCATCTGCGTGCCCGCAAAAATAACATCCTGCATAGATGCACCACGAAGTTGCTTAATACGCTGCTCTCCGAGCACCCATCTGACTGCATCGGCTACATTACTTTTACCCGAACCGTTAGGTCCCACAATACCGGTAATACCATTGTGAAACTGAAAATTTATCTTATTTGCAAAAGATTTAAAACCCTGAACCTCAATACTCTTTAAGTACATTAATTTACTCCGCTTCTTGTCTCTTTAATGTTAATATAGCTTCATATGCCGCTTTTTGCTCTGCCGCCTTCTTTGTCCTGCCGTTTCCTTCACCAATCTTTTTACCGTCAAGCACAGCTTCGACAAAGAAAACCTTATCATGATCCGGACCCGACTCTTTTACAAGAACATATTCAAAGCTTTCAAACTCCGTTGCCTGTACCATCTCCTGTAAAACCGTCTTACTGTCATAGAATAAAATCTTATCTTCAAGATCAGACAGAATAAAGCGGTGAATAAAATCATGAGCTATTTTCAAACCGCCATCAATATATAAGGCACCGATAACAGCCTCACATACATCCGATATAATAGAATCTCTGTCTCGACCGCCGGTAGCCTCTTCACCTTTTCCCAACAAAATATAGTCTTCAAGATGAATGTTTCTTGCGCAAAATGCCAGTGCCGGTTCACAAACCATGCTTGAACGAAGCTTGGTCAGTTTACCTTCCGGCATATCCTTGTTCTCATGAAAAAGGAAATCGCTCGATATAAGTTCAAGAACCGCATCACCTAAGAATTCCAAGCGCTCATAATCTTTTGTCTTATTAATCTTGCGCTCATTTGCGTATGAACTGTGAGTCACTGCCTGACACAACAATTCCTTATCCTTGAAACTATATCCAATTGTCTCCTCCAACATGGATAAATCTTTTGATATTGTCATTTCTCCTCCATAAAGTACACAAACAAAAAGCCCTTAACGGGCTTTTTGTTAAAATACTTAATCAAGTTCGTTTTTAATAAGTTCTACTGCATCCTCAACAGTGGTAATTTTTTCAGCCTTTTCCGGTGGAATCTCAATATCAAATTCTTCTTCCAATCCCATAATAATCTGGAATACATCCAAAGAATCAGCACCGAGATCATCCATAAATGTAGTCTCCATTGTGATTTCTTCCGGATCAACACTTAATACCTCTGCAATTACTTTCTTCAACTTTTCAAATTCCATGTTATTATCCTTCCTCTACTTTACTTTTGGCAATCACTGTTCACAATTACCTGTCTTATTTTATCTGTAATCTTCTGCTCATTAAATGCAACACATTGAAGCAATGTATTGGATATCTCCTTAGGTGTACTGCTACCATGCGTTTTAACAACAAGGCCGTTCAAGCCAAGCATAGGTGCTCCCCCGTACTCACTGGCATCAAATGCTTTAAGCGTTGTCTTTAACGCCGGCTTTACAAGTAATGCGCCAATCTTGCTTCTAAGTGTAGACATCATTCCCTGCTTTATCTTAGATATGAGTGTTGCACCGATACCTTCATATAATTTGACAATTACATTACCGACAAACGCATCACACACAATAACATCTGCATATCCGCTCGGAATATCTCTGGCTTCTATACTGCCGATGAAATTAATCTCAGGACACGCCTTCAGCAATGGGAATGTCTCCTTAACAAGAGCATTGCCTTTCTCCTCTTCCGCGCCGATATTAACAATCGCTACCTTAGGATTCTTCTTGCCTACAATATTCTCCATATACAGCGAGCCCATCTTGGCAAACTGTACAAGCATAGATGGTCTTGCATCAACATTAGCTCCGCAGTCAATAAGCAAAGCTACACCATCCTTTGTAGGAATTAACGGTGCAAGAGGTGCTCTCTCAACGCCTTTTATTCTGCCGATAATAACCTGTCCGCCAACAAGTGTGGCTCCGGTACTTCCGGCAGATACATACGCATCACACTCACCGTTTTTTACCATATTCATGGCTTTAACAATGGAAGAATCTTTCTTCTTTCTGATAGCCATAACCGGAGGCTCTGCATTCTCAATTACCTCAGTAGCATCTACTACAACAAGACGTTTCTTGTCATACTGTCTGTCTGCAAGCTTTTCATTAATAATCTCCTGCTTGCCTACCAAGTATACCATCAATCTGTCATTTGAGTTCACAGCCTGCAACGCACCCTCGATATTGCAATCCGGAGCATTATCTCCGCCCATTGCATCCAAGGCGACTTTTGTATATTCCTGCATAATTATTTCTCCCACCAAAACATAAAATAACTATACTAAAGCATCAATCAAAAATCAAGAATTTTACAACATTTACTATTCATTTCCGGGTTTACAATCACATCCGTCCAAAAGCATCTGCAGCGTATAATGCGGAGCCTTGTACAATCCGTCAGCACCAAAAATAAGGAAACCATCATTATTGCCAAAATACATCATCGAATTATCGGCACGACCTATTTTGTTATAATCCTTATCCAAAAGATAAGCTGCGCGCGAATCAATCACAACATATTCTTCATATTCTTCAATGTACTGCATATCGGTAATTGCCCCTTCATAATCACTCCAGGTTGATATAAGTGTATCATCCTTAATCGAATATACTTCAGTCTTATTTCCGATATAATTTATCAAAAGATACTGACCGTCTTCGGATACCACTACGCTTTCAGCCGAATTAAAATTGCCCTCAAATGTATGAACTTTGTCATTTTCTATATCATATACGTCAACATTTTTTCCGTTAAAATATGCCAAGGCATTACCTGCATATGCTAATGAACAATCGTCATTTGTTGCGTCCCTTGTCTCGATTTCAATAGTCTTAACAAGTTTGTTTTTCACAAAGTCGCACACATATATTTTGCCTGAATTATGTATATAACCTATACCGCTTGCGCTGATTTGCCTATCTGATGCAAAATTTTCCTGTGACAATTCGGTCATATCACAGACTTGATTAAGCTCATCATCTTTTACTTCATATACCACTCCGTCCGCCTGAACATACAGTGCATTGTCAACATATTCTACAGTTGCGCTGCCAACCTCGAGCGAATACTCTTTACTCTGACAATCATTGGCAAGATCGTATGCAATAAGGTCAATACCCATATCTCCATACGATAAGGTTGCGATACTGCTATCATCCTGAGATTTCGCTACAAAATATATCTGCTTCTCAGGCATTACAACTTTGTCAACATCGCTACCTACAACATAATTATACACAGTTACGATATTTGAATTGTAATCATGTGATACATAGTAGTTGTCGCCAAACGAAAAATCTTCAATGTCAGCAGATGTTATCTCTATCTGATCCATCTCTTTATATAAATCAACCTCAGACATGTAGATTATATATCTGCCGTCTCGTGTAACCATGTGAATCTTATCTGCATTTAATGACAATCCAACATTAACAATACTGCTACCGCAATCACATTTTCCAAATAAAGTCATATCGTCAACATTTATTTCCATAACAGAAGTCGATGTTCTTAATACAGGATTACCACTCACCTCATTTGTAAAACACTTTATTTCAGTTATATATTCGTCATTGCACTCGCACTTATCTACAACAGTTCCCGCAAAATCGACTTTTTCCAAATCCGTTACATAATCCGTATAACCATTTGAATCGCATGTGGCAACAAACAGATAGTCCTCACTCAATCCAAGTGCCGATACAGTGCTGCGTCCCGGTGTATACTCCGTTGTGTTATATGAATCCATATCAACAATCAAAACTTTATCCGTTTTTATATCGGTATATTCAATTGCAAATGTACTGTCTGTTCTGCAAATTGCAGCTTTTGTCGAAAAGCTGTAACCATCGGGACATTTTATAGAGCAAAGCGGCGCATATGTCTTTGCATCATATACTACCAACGCCTCATAATATGCAGTGACAAATTTATCACCCGAAAGTGTCGTCCAAGTTCCGACCAATGTGTTATATGTGGAGTCTTCTGCCTCAAGCGGCGTCTCTTTTCCTGTTGTAACATCAACGACAACAGCTTCCTTTTCGCCTCGATATACAATATGGTCTTCGTCAATGAATGCTATATCTTCCTTCTTAGGATAAGATGCGAATCCACCCACCTGTCCTTCAAAAATGCTTTCATTTGAGCCTACATTATATACGTAAAATTTTCCTGTAACGTCAGCAACAATAATTCTCGTCTTTTTCGGTGAAACATTCTGGAAGCTTACCTTACCATCTATCTTAAGCACATCTGCCGGAATACACTTTTCACCGGTTCTGTAAACATTCATACATTCACTGAGAGCATATCTGGCATTGGGATTATATGGCATCTCATCCACTCCGCCCGCAGCTTTATATGCCTCCGTACAAGCGTCATTACCATAGCCGTTATGATACATATCCAATGCTTCCTTGGCCATAGACGAAGCATTCATATACATAGCTTCATTATATTGTTCTTCTATCTTATCTGCCTGTTCCTTTATCTTAACAGACTGAGCCTTAATCTTTATTGCCGAAGCCGTACTTACTATTGCAAAAGCGGCACATACCGCAGCCACAACGCCGCATACAGTAATAGTTCTTCTAATCTTCTGTTCTCTGTGACGCTGTTTTAAATCATCATAACTAAGTGAAAACATAGGAGCAGCCAATCTGACTACTTCTTCGCGAATCTTCTTATGTATCTGTCTTCTGTCTGCACCTCTTACATCTGCAGCCAATGGCTCTACGGGATTACCATTCTCATCAAACAAAAGTGCCTCCGGGAAAGACTCACTCGGTTCACCTTCCGCAAGCACGGCAAATACATTTTCACGACCATGCATCTTGATAAATGTCTCAACCTCAGTCTTGCACCAGATTGATTCCGGCAATCTCGGAGTACATATCACTAACAAATACTCTGAATTACGCAGTGCATTTGTAATAGGATCTGCAAGATTGTTTGTAATAGGCAGCTCATCTCTGTCCCTGAACACACGCTCAATCTTTCTTTTCTTAATACCTTCCGCCTTGAAACGCTTGCATATATTATGCGGAAGACGAAAAGCCTCAAGTTCCTTGTGCAAAGTAACTGCTACATATTGATCCACTTCACTGTGTCTGTAGCTGATAAATGCATCATACTTCATTTCTTCAAGATTCATAATACCCACCACTCCTATATGTTTTTATGCTAGAAAATACTTCTATATATAATCCATATTCAAATGCAACACATAGTCTGTTACATCACAATACCAACAATCAGATTAATCAGCATGCCTATAACAACACCGCTACAATATAGTATTGCAACAATTGCAAAATTTTCTTTCTTATCTTCATTAACTCTGAAAAGCACAAGTACACCCACACCGGCACCTACAAGCAATCCCGCAATCATAGTACCAAGCTGCATTGCACCTTCCAAATATAGTTGCGTAATAACAACCGATGCGGCACAATTGGGAATCAATCCGATTATTCCGGCAAGCAACTCACCGATAATAGGCTTATTCAATATAAAATCAGCCAAAGCGGATGTACCAAGCAATCCAATTACAATATTTAACGCAACAGTAACAAGCAACACAAATAGCGATATTTGAAGCGTATGCTTAATAGCAGGTCTGATTATTCCATGTCCGCATTTGCAATGCTCATGCTCACAGAAATGGTGAATATCAACATCATGTTCTTCTATTTTCATTGCCTTTGCAAAAATTCGATCAACCAAAATGCCGACAATCATACCTGAAACTACCTTTACAGCCAATACCCCCGCTATAAATACCGGTGACACTGCTTCGGATATCATAATTGGCAACATCTCATCAGATGTAGACAAATATATGGCAATCAACGTACCTATTGTAACAACACGTCCTGCATAAAGATTCGATGCCGCAGCGGAAAAACCGCATTGTGGCAACATTCCGAGTACAGCACCCCACAAAGGGCCCCACTTACCGGCCTTATGCAGCTTCTCTTTTGTCTTATTCTGCATACGAGCTTCAAGATACTCCATCAACAAATATGTAATTAACAGAAAGGGGATTAGTTTCAGTGTATCAAGTACACCATCCAACCCTGCATCCAGTATTAAATCAATCATTAAACACTTCTCCATAATCCTTTACACAATAAATGTAGGATATCACATCATAAAATCAATAGCAAATATACTTTAATATTGAAAAAAAGGGATATGCTCTCGCATATCCCTAAGCTTCATAAGAATTAATCAACTGCTACGATTTCCTTCTTGTTGTAAGAACCACAAGCCTTACATACTCTGTGAGGCATCATAAGAGCGCCACACTTGCTACACTTAACCAATGTAGGAGCAGTCATCTTCCAGTTAGCTCTTCTCTTATCTCTTCTACCTTTAGAAGATTTATTCTTTGGACAAATTGACATATCGTTACACCTCCTCTTATCAGTGTTAATTATCATATAACATAATGTACGTATTTCCAATCACGCACCAACTAATTATAAAGTCATGCCAAGCCTTTGTCAACGTATTTTTTTATAAAAAACAAAAAGCTTACACTAACTGTGCCTGTACAGCCGTAAGAGCCACAACTCCGACGATATCTTCCCAGGTACATCCTCTCGACAAATCATTAACCGGTCTTGCAAGTCCCTGTAACATCGGGCCGTATGCTTCCGCTTTACCAAGTCTCTGTACCAGCTTATATCCGATATTGCCGGCATCAAGATTAGGGAATATCAATACATTTGCATTACCGCCAAGCTCTGAATCAGGTGCTTTTGCCTTAGCAACCGATGGAACAATTGCCGCATCTGTCTGCAATTCACCGTCAATCACAAGATTAGGATATTGCTCATGTGCTATTCTTGTCGCCTCAACCATCTTATCCACGAGCGGATGCTTTGCGCTTCCTTTTGTTGAATGTGATAACATCGCAATCTTCGGTTTGGCACCTACAAGGTTCATAAATGATTTGGCAGACGTATCTGCAATAGCTGCCAACTCTTCTGCATTGGGATCCTGATTAAGACCACAATCCGCAAAAAGGAATGTACCGTTATATCCCAAATCACAATTCGGAACATCAAGAATAAAGAATCCCGATACAAGTTTAACTCCCGGTGCTGTTCTTAATATCTGTAATGCCGGTCTAAGCACATCTGCTGTTGCATGACATGCACCGGATACCATTCCGTCCGCATCATTGGCCTTAACCATCATTACGCCATATGTCAGACTGTCTTTCAAAAGAGTCTCTTTTGCCTTCTCAACAGTCATTCCCTTATTTTTTCTTGTTTCATATAAAAGATTGGTATATTTCTCAAGTCTTTTGGGTTCTGTCGGATCAACGATCGTCACATCAGACAAATCAATATCCAACCATCCTGCTCCATCAAGAATTTTTTCCTTATTACCAACCAAAATAATATCCGCTATATCTTCTTGCACAATATGTGAAGCCGCAATCAACGTTCTTTTATCATTTGTTTCCGGCAATACAACTGTCTTCTTATCACTTCTTGCCTTTTCCTTTATCTTTTCAATATACGCTGCCATACCATACCTCCGTACATTTTTATCATCAACACTTCAATTATATCTGTCAAAGTGCGACCATACAAGAAATATTCTTCAATAAATTGTATAAAATCAAGTGCAAAATCGTTATAATATGTATATATGTCTCATAGGAGGATGCCAAATGACAATTACAGGTGTAATCGCAGAATATAATCCATTCCATAATGGTCATAAATATCAGTTTGAACAGATTAAAAAATCCGGCTCAGACTATATTGTTGTCGTATTAAGCGGCAATTTTACACAACGCGGCGAACCGGCAATTGTAAACAAATATACACGTACTCGTATGGCTCTCTCCGAGGGTGCCGACCTGGTCATCGAATTGCCGACCGTGTACGCCACAAGCACCTCAAAGTTTTTTGCTCTTGGCGGAGTATCACTTCTTAACAATCTCGGAATTATTGATAATATTGCATTCGGTGTCGAAGCCGGTGGCAGTGCTACCGTTGAAAAGGTTGCTTCCTTTTTATTAAATCCTCCTGCACTGTATGATTCAACGCTTGATAGCAAGATGCGCGAAGGACTCACCTACCCTGCAGCCAGACAGGCAGCTTTATCACTCTTTTTTGATAAAGACGAACTTGCATGCATTGATAAACCCAACACAATCCTTGCAATCGAATACTGTCATACCATAAAAAAATTGGATAGCAAGATTACTCCGTTTCCAATCATACGTAAAGGCGATGACTACAACGACAATTCTGTCCATACACAGGGATTTTGCAGTGCCATGGCTATAAGAAACGAAATACGCAACTCTTGCACCAAAGCAATATTGCATAACAATATGCCACCTGCAAGCGCATCAATAATGTCAGATGCACATCCGATATATTCAAATGATTTTTCGGATATGCTTCATTATAAGCTGTTAACATCAGATAACTTTGATAAATATTTGGATGTTTATCCGGCTTTTGGTGCACGTATTAAAGACAGACTGTCCGAATATACGGATTTTGACAGCTTCTGTAATCTGTTAAAGACCAAAAACACAACTTACACGTCTGTATCAAGAATGCTTACCCACATTTTGCTTGATATTACAGCCACCCTCCCTTCCTCTGTGCCATATGCACGCATTCTCGGATTCAGAAAATCATCCGAAGCCGTTCTGACGCAGATTAAAGAGAATTCATCTATTCCTCTTATCTCCAAGTTGGCCGATTACCCAAGCAATCCAATCCTTGATATCGATATTAAAGCATCTGATATATATAATGCCGCCGTTTTACACAAATACGGTATCAGAGAAAAAAATGACTATTCACAAGGAATAGTCATTCAATAAAAACGTATATTATAATATCAATCCAATCAATTAATTCTTAAATGAATGAATCGGTGCAGGTATACGACCGCCTCTGTTTACAAAATCGGCACAGTCAAATTTGTTAACCGGCATAATCGGAGCATGACCGAGCAATCCGCCAAATTCAACATTCTCACCAACGCCTTTGCCGATAACCGGTATAATTCTTACAGCTGTTGTCTTCTGATTAATCATACCTATTGCAAGTTCATCTGCAATAATTCCGGCAATAGTTGTATTAGGTGTATCTCCGGGAATAGCAATCATATCAAGTCCTACCGAGCAAACACATGTCATGGCTTCCAACTTCTCGATAGTAAGTGCTCCCGCAACTGCTGCATCAATCATTCCCTGATCCTCGCTGACAGGTATGAACGCTCCGGACAAACCACCGACATATGAAGATGCCATAACACCGCCCTTTTTTACCTGATCATTAAGAAGTGCCAACGCTGCTGTTGTTCCGGGTGCTCCTGCATATTCCAGTCCCATCTCACACAAAATATCCGCCACACTGTCACCGATTGCCGGTGTAGGTGCCAAACTAAGATCAACAATACCAAACGGTATGCCAAGTCTCTTGCTGGCCTCTTTAGCAACAATCTGACCAACTCTTGTTACCTTAAATGCAGTCTTCTTTATAGTCTCACAAAGAACTTCAAATGACTCACCATGAACGCTCTGTAAAGCATGCTTAACAACACCCGGGCCGCTGACACCGACATTAATAATTGCATCAGCCTCTGTCACACCATGAAAAGCACCGGCCATAAACGGATTATCATCAGGTGCATTACATAATACAACAAGTTTTGTACAGCCAAGACTGTCCGCATCTTTTGTCTTCATTGCAGTTTCTTTGATAACGTCACCCATCAAACGTACTGCATCCATATTAATTCCTGTCTTGGTTGAACCAAGATTAACCGAGCTCATTATTCTCTCCGTAGATGCCAGTGCATCCGGAATAGATCTGATTAACAATTCTTCCGCCGATGTCATACCTTTTGCCACCAATGCGGAATATCCTCCGATAAAATTAACTCCAACCTGTTTTGCAGCTTTATCAAGAGTCTTTGCAATCTTAACAAAATCATCAGTCTTTTTGCATGCACTTGCACCAATTAAGCCAATAGGAGTAACCGATATTCTTTTATTAACAATCGGCACACCAAATTCATCTGCAATATCATTTCCTGTTTTTACCAAATCCTTGGCTACAGTCGTAATCTTGTTATAGATGTTGTCACATAATGTATCAACATTACTGTCAATACAATCTAACAAGCTGATTCCCAATGTAATGGTTCTTACATCAAGATTCTCCTGTTCAATCATCTTATTAGTCTCTGTTACTTCAAATATATTAAGCATAATCAATCACTCTGTACTTTCTGTTTTTACTATTAGATTCTGTGCATTCCTTTAAAAATATCCTCACTCTGACACTTAATCTGAACTCCGATTTCTTTACCAAGCTCTTCAAGATCATCAGATATAGATTTAACCGGCTTATTGGCAGCTGCCATATCGGTAATCATCATCATATTGAACCAACCTGATACTATTGTCTGTGAAATATCAAGAATGTTGACACCACTGTCAGCCAAATATGTGCACACCTTGGCAATAATTCCAACCGTGTCCTGTCCCACAACCGTAATAATCATCTTTTTCATAATATCTGCTCCTCTATATTTTTATTATTTTTGAAGGTTCACTTCGTTTAGCAACGCTTATCTCAAAATCATCCGCATGCCATTCATTATCAGCCAATTCAATCTCGGTTCTTACTGTCTCGTATGCAAGTTCCGGCAGATTATTTTCTTTGCTCAAATGTCCAAGCACCACCTGATTAAGATTATCCGTTGCAATCTCGCACAGTAATTTACCCGCCAGTTCATTGGATAAATGCCCTAAATCCGACAAGATTCTTTGTTTTAACGGATATGGATACGGTCCGACCTGTAACATTCTAACGTCATGATTGGCTTCAAGTAATATTGCATCCATTCCCTTCAAGCATTCAACCACATAATCATTATAAGTACCAAGGTCTGTCGCAATAGCCATCTTTTTATCTCCATGATAAAATCTGTAAGCTACAGACTGTGCCGCATCATGCGATGTTTTCATCGGATGCACAATAATATCACCAATAACAAATTCTTCATCCGGCCTTATTGCATGAAACAATACCGGACTGATATTCCCAAGACTCTTCGTCATCTGTATGGCATTAAGTGTCTTCATTGTTCCAAATATCGGCACCGGATACTTTCTTACAAATACACCTAATCCCTGAATATGATCGGAATGCTCATGTGTTATCAGTATAGCATCTATGTCAAATCCGGATAACCCTATAGTAGCAAGTCCTTCTTCAATTCTTTTCTTACTTATGCCTGCATCAACCAGAATATGTGTATTTTCTGTTCCGACATATATTGCATTGCCACTGCTTCCACTGGCAATCGGACACATTATCATATCCTACTCCTTTTTCTCCCAATATACTTCTATAATATCCCCCTCATGTACCTGCTCCATATATTCGGCATCGCGACCGTTTACTTTCGTCACAACGTTACCCTGAGGTTTGGATAAGTCAAAATCAATATAATCAAAAATATCAACAAATACATATTTACTCTTCCCACGCAGAACAATTGCATTGTTGTTTACAAACAGCTTGCATTCTATCGGCTGCGTGTGTTCTGTTTCTTCATCATCTTCTTTTGATATTTTTGCATCGGCATCACCGTTTACAGCATCTGCATCAGTGCCGTTTTCCGCCTCTTCGTTAGCTGCAGCCGCATCAGTATCTGCTTTTTCCTGTTTTACATACGTGCCGTCATCCTCAGGTAACGAATCATATGATATATCCTGCTCACTTCCATCGGTCACATCCCATGTCACCGAGAAATTCTCATAAACCTTTGTCTCTGCATCGGCAGGCTTGTTGTTAACCAAGCATACACTGCCAAAGGATGTTGTTATATCCATAAATGTTTCAATCTGCTCAACCGTATAATAATCCAGTATTTCAATAATGTCACCGCTTTGTATTTCATAATACTCTGATTTCAATTCACCGTTAACAGCAGCAAATTTTGGCAATTCAACGTTCTTATCGTTAACAATCACTTTAATTATTGACTTGTATTCGGAAAGTGAACCTATTGTTGCACTTGCGGCTTCGCCGGCTGTTGATTCTTTCACAGTAATAATATCATTCTCTTTTATAGGAGAATGCAGATTGGCCGCATTACCGTTAACATGAATAATTGCAGGCTCACCCATACCGCCTCGCACCATTCTTGCTTTGCCGTTCACAGTAAAATCAAGCTCAGTTCCGCTCTTCGGGAAAAATCCGTTACTTGGGAAATCAGCCTGCATAGCAGCTTCCATTACTGTCAGATTATTATTATTGTACAGCTTAACCTTTGTTCCGTTAAAGTCAACAAAGATAAAGTTATTACATTCTTCATAAAAATTAAGGCATATACCAATAGGTGTAACAAGCAAAGAATCAACCTTGAGCTCTGTATTTTCAAATACAATATCGTTCATTACCTCTTTGCCTCGAAGTGCAACTCTTTCTCTTGCAAGCCCCAACTTATCTGCCAAAGCATCTGTATATCCCGGCACAATTCCGCCACCGCCGACTACAAATACAGCTCCGACACTCTTGTCACCGTTAAGCTCTTTAATCTTATCAGCAGCCAAAGTTGCCATCTCATCAACATTTTCTTTAAGCAACTCAATAACTTCTTCTCTCTTGATAGTAAGCTTGGTTCCCATAATATCTTCGTATTCGATATTGGCTTCGGTATCGGCTTTTCGCTTTATTATTTCCGCACCGTTAAAATCGATCATACAATGATTGGCAATCTTTTCGGTAAGCGTATCTCCCGCTGTAGGTATCATACCAAACGCAATAATTGAACCATCCTTGGTAATTGATATATCCGATGTACCTGCTCCTACATCAACAAGTGCAATATTAAGAAGTCTAAATCTCTCAGGTATCGCCAACTGAATAGCTGCGATAGGCTCCAATGTCAAATTGGCTACATCAAGGTCTGACATTTCAACAGCTTTATATAATCCGTCTACAACATCATTTGGCAAAAATGTGGCAATCATATCTACACCTATTTTCTTTGCCTTATGATTCTCAAGATTGGATATCGCAAAATCATTAAGATAATACCTGACAACGCTACTGCCTACACAGTAGAATTTCATATCGGCATCATCCTGTTTACTTAAAAACTCCTTATACGCATCTTCTATAGCTATTGAATGAAGAGTATAAATATCCTCTTCATTTATTTCCTTTTCTTCTTCCAAATCAAGTTCGGAATGTACCTGCATAGTGCGAAGTACACGTCCGGCAGCCGCAATACATGCTCGGTGAAGCGTTCCGCCTATTTGTTCTTCCAGTCTCTTTGTGACTTCCTTAATCGTCTCACTTACTTTACCGATATCATGAATTTGACCATCTAACATAGCTCTGGTCTCATGCTCTTTGTTGCACTGTGCTACAACAACGAATTTGTCACCTCTTTTGTAACCTACCGTTCCGACAATACTTCTCGTTCCGATATCAAGACCATATACCAATTGATTAGGATTATTAGCTTCTCCCATTTTGCCTCCTATTTAGCAAGTGCTCTCTGTATCTGTTTGAATGTATCTGTAAGTTCACCGCTGTTATCAATTATAACATCCGCTCCCGCTCTAAATTGCTCATCGCTTAACTGGCTGGACATTATTGCGTCAATTTTGTCATCCGCATAGCCTCTGGTCATTTTCAACCTTTGCCTGCGTACCTCTTTTGAAGCATATATATACCACATCTGATCCACATAATCATTAAATCCGCATTCTATAAGTAATGCCGCTTCAATAAAGAAATAATCATATATCTCGCTTTTCCTTGCGTTCTCGGCTTTTTCCTTAATACGCTTTATGACAGCCGGATGAATACATGCATTAACTCTACCAAGCAATGTATCATCAGCAAATATTGCCGCCGCCATCTTGGCCTTATCTATTCTGCCCGATTCATCAAGAATTTGCTCTCCTACAATATTCACAATTTCCTTATAGCAGTCCTGCCCGGGTTCTTTTACTTCATTGCCTACGTCATCCGCCAATACAATTTCACAATTATAATTTTGACGTAACAATTTGAGTACTTCACTTTTCCCGGCACCGACTCCACCGGTAATACCGATTATCTTCATATTATCATCCTAGTGGCATTCGCACCAATTGTCTCCTGCGTTAACATCTACTTCCAAAGCCACTGACAGCTGTGCCACATTATACATCATATCATGTAATATTTTTGATGCTTCCGCTACCTGGTCTTTCCTTACTTCCAGTAAAAGTTCATCATGAACCTGAACCAGCATCTTTGCATCCAGTCCGGATTTTTCCAGTGCCTTATCCACCTCAATCATTGCAAGCTTCATAATATCTGCAGCCGTACCTTGCAACGGACTGTTCATAGCCACTCTTTCGCCGAACTGTCGAATCATTGCATTGCTGTTTTTTAATTCCGGAATAGGTCTTATTCGTCCGTACAGCGTTGTGACATGTCCGTCATTTTTGGCATTTTCCACAGTTGTATCCAAGAAATTCTTCACCTGCGGATACGTCTTAAAATAGTCCTCTATATATGAAGCCGCCTCTTTTTTGGATATTCCCAAATCCTTACTGAGTCCGAATGAACTGATGCCGTATACAACACCAAAATTAACGGCTTTGGCATCTCTTCTTCTCTCCGGGGTAACTTCATCAAACGGAATATTGAAGACCTTAGATGCAGTTATTCGATGAATATCGGCATCCATTCCGTAAGCTTCAATCAATCCTTTATCTTCCGACATATGTGCCAGTAATCGCAATTCTATCTGCGAATAATCGGCATCTACAAATACATATCCTTCTTTCGGCACAAAGCACTTTCTTATCTCTTTTCCTTCCGAAGTTCTTACCGGTATGTTCTGCAAATTAGGCTCTGTAGAGCTTATTCTTCCTGTTGCCGTAATTGTCTGATTGAAAGTGGTATGTATTCTTCCGTCCGATGCAATACATCCAATCAATCCATCAACATATGTACCCTTAAGTTTTGCAAGTGCTCTGTATCTAAGTACCGAATTCACGATAGGATAATCTTCTGCCAGATTCTCAAGTACATCAGCTGCAGTCGAAAATCCCGATTTCGTTTTCTTTCCACCCGGCAGGCCGAGTTTTTCAAACAACACCTCTCCCAACTGCTTCGGAGAATTGATATTGAATTGCGTACCGGCTGCATCATATATTGACTGTTCAAGTTCAGCTATCTCATCGGAAATCTTTGTTCCGAAAGCTTGCAATTTATCCTTATCAACAAGCACGCCTTCTCGTTCACATTTGTATAACACACGGCTAAGCGGCATCTCAATCTGCCTGTATAGCTTCGTCATTCCAAGGCTTTCTATCTTATCGGCTAACAGTGTATGCACTTTTTGCACCACATATGATGTGGTTCCAAAGAAATCTTTAAATTCCTTTTCCATTGATATGGATGCATCACTTATTGACAGTTTGCCAAATATATCTTTCGCATTTCTAAGCGGAATATCCAGATATTGCATTGCTACATCCGCAACCGCATAATCACTCTTAAGCGGATTACACAAATAACTCTCGATAAGCGCATCATGCAATCTATTCATGTCTATATTGTCAAACACTTCATAATGGCTCTTAATATCCCATGTCACTATGTCAAATGAACCACCCTGCATAACCTTACGCAAGCCGTCAATTATATAATCCGATGTAAGAAAGAAACGGCTGACAATAACATAAGTCTTGTCATCAAAAGATACTGACACGCCTGTCATTTCTTTACCATCGGTAATTAGACATACCGCCAAAAGTTTAATATCTCTTTTTGCTATTTCTTCATATACCCTATCGCACTCATCTATCTGTGTAGCAAGACAAAATTCCGACACAATATCTGTTGTCAAAACAGACGTGTGCTTAACTTTATCAAATCTTTTCAGTATGCTTTTAAGTTCATACGACAACAGTAACTTTGCAGCATCCTCATTGTAAATGTCGCCTATTTTCAATTCCTCGAGTCCCAACCCCGTATCGCAGTCAGTCTTAATTGTAGCCAGCCATTTACTTAAATATGCTTTATCTTTATTCTCTTCAAGATTGGTATGCAATGCCTTTGCAGTAATCTTATCCAAATTCTCATATACACCGTCTACCGAGCCGTAAGTAACCAGCAACTGCGTAGCGGTCTTAGCTCCGACTTTAGGAACTCCGGGTATATTATCCGCACTATCACCCATTAACGCTTTAAGTTCTATTATGCCCGCCGGTGACACCTGATATTCATCAATGACATCCTGAGTATGATATCTCTTGGTAATAGTCTTACCGCCCATTGTTTTCGGAATACATATCATTATTTTATCTGATGCAATCTGCAACAAATCTCTGTCACCCGATACAAGACTAACTTCCAAGCCCCGGTTCTCACCCCACTTGGCAAGTGAACCCAATATATCATCAGCTTCCCAGCCCGCGTGCTCAAATGTAGTAATATTCATTGCCTGCAATATACTTTTAAGTATCGGTACCTGCTCATGCAATTCCTGAGGCATTGGCTTACGTGTACCCTTATATTCACTATATTGTTCATGTCTGAACGTCGGTGCTTTTACATCAAAAGCAACACACATATAATCAGGTGATTCCTCATCCATCAAACTAAACATAATATTTAGGAATCCATATATTGCATTCACATGTGTTCCGTTCGAATTAGTAAGTTCGGGAACACCGTAAAATGCTCTGTTTATTATGCTGTGTCCATCTATTAACAGAAGTTTACTCATATAATCATCCAGCCTATTTGTATATAAATACCAGTATCAAAATAAAAGCAATAATAAGCGCCGAAATAACTTCCATCGCATATACAACATAGTTGCCTGTCTTCTCATTATGCAACGTCTTGCGATAGTCACTCATTTTGGCATTCAACTCCTTATTAAGATTAAATCCGGCGCCACTCTCAAGGCGTGATATACCTTCTTTAATAAGAAATTGGATATGAAGTTCTTCCGAACACTCAGCGCAGGTATCCATATGTTGCATAAATCTATCCGCATCCTTACCTCTCAGGTTGTCATCAAGCCAATCCGGAATAAGTGATATGAATTCCTTGCACTCCATATTATGATTGCCTTTTATCATCTTTTCACCCTTACAAGCTATTAGTTCTTAAGTCCCTCTTTGTAGAAATCACAGAACTCATGATATCCCTGTGCTTCCAACTGTTCCTTTTGGAACTTCTTATTCTTATTCATACGCGATACGAGTACCTGCTTGCCGTCAGCCCTATATTCAGCCGCCTGCTTCATTATTTCACACATGCGCTTTGAAGAAACACCTTTCTCAATAAGGAATGCAACCTTTTGTTTTTCATCCGGAATCTTAAAATCATTCTCAAGCAGCAATAATACTATTCTCTCAAAACCGATAGAGAAACCGCATGCCGGTGTATTCTGTCCTGTGAATTTGCCAACCATCTCATCATATCGTCCACCGCCGCCGCAGCTACCGCCAAATTCCGGAATTGCAATCTCAAAAATTGTTCCGGTATAATAACTCATTCCTCGAACAAGTGTCGGATCAAATACTACTTCAAATTTGGCTGCCTTTGTCGCGTTGACAGATTCTATAATCTCACTAAGATTATTCTTAATCTCTTCATCAAGATACTCCCCAAGTGTATCAGCCAAAAACGCTAATCCGTCAGCCGCATGCTCCTCCATTTTTTTGAAGATATCAAGATACTTATCTATACTGTCGGCAGCAAAACCGTGTGCAGCTAGATCTTCTTTTACGCCTTCAAATCCAATCTTATCCATCTTATCCAAGATGATAAATACATTGTCATATTCCTCTTCGGGAAAACCTGCGTAAGCTGCCATTGCTTTAAGAATTCTTCTTTCGTTAATACGTATCTCAAAATTCTCAAATCCAAGCTTGCCAAGTGTAGTTGTTGTAGCTGTAATGAGTTCAATCTCCGCAAGGTTGCTGGCCTCACCGAGTATATCTATATCACACTGATAAAACTGTCTGTATCTGCCTCTTTGCGGTCTGTCAGCTCTCCATACAGGTCCAATCTGTAATGCCTTGAACGGACTTGGTAATGTTGCTGCATTATTGGAGTAAAATCTGACAAGCGGTACTGTCAAATCATAACGCAGTCCCGAATCTGTCAAATCATTCTCTTCCTTCGCCGTATCCAGATTGAGCTTCTCTCCTCTTTTCATAATCTTGAAGATAAGCTTCTCATTCTCTCCGCCTGCTTTACAATTAAGATTGTTGATATTCTCAACGCACGGTGTCTCTATATGGGTGAATCCGAATTGCGCATATGTTTCCTGAATAACAGAAATCACGTAATCCCTGATTTTCATCTCCTGTGGTAAAATGTCTTTCATACCTGTTGTAGGTTTCTTTGATAATGTCATCTCAATCCTCCTAGTGTTTTCATAACACTTTATTTTACAATACATATTGCAATATAAGCAACCATTTATACATATATTATTGTAGACGATTAGCAAAATCACTTGTCGTTTTATCAAAAAGCAACTAAAATATATTCGATGCTTGTCAGCCCAAATGCCGTATTGTGAGTTCACGGCAAAGTAGCCTGTCAAACGTCCCCGCATATAAGAACATGTCCATCTATGTCCAAGGCAAGTTATTTAACTTCCCAAGGTTAAGATTGTTCTGTGGGATTAGCGTAAACATCCGGTGCAAGTGTCTCACATATGTTTACGACTATGAGGAAAGGAGGACAATATGGAAGAGAAAATCGCCATTATCGGTTTGTTTGTACGCGATATCACATCTGCAAATGCTGTTAATGAATTGTTACATAAGTACGCAGATAAAATTGTTGGACGTATGGGAATTCCCTATCGTGATGAATCGCTTAACATCATATCCGTAATAATCAAAGCAAGCGGCGATGAAATTGCTGCTCTTTCAGGCTCGCTTGGTCGCATACCCGGTGTTACCGTAAAAGCAATGCAGACACCTCTATAATCTCACAGAAAGGATATTTTTTATGAAAAAAGTAAATACTAAAAGTCTGACTTATGCAGCTGCACTTCTTGCTATTTGCATAATCAGTCAGATATTCAAGAATATGTCCGTATATATTACCGGACCGATTATTAACGCATGCCTGATCATCTGTGTACTGACAGCAGGACTTTGGGCCGCAATCGCTATATCTGTCATCACACCAATTACCTCGTTTTTCATTACAGGCAGTCCTATTATTGCAGCAATTCCCCTCATTATGCCATGTATAATGATTGGAAATATATTACTTGTTGTAGCTGTTTATTTCTTAAAGGACAAACCCAACCGCAAAATTGGATTCACGATATCTATTGTTATTGGCGCAATACTAAAAGGGCTTTTTATGGGAATTGTAATAGCACTTATTATTATCCCTGCACTTTTACCTGAAGCAATGCTTCCCAAAATAAACGTTTTCCAGACCACCTTCTCAATAACGCAGTTCATTACCGCACTTATCGGTGGTGCACTTGCATATATTATAAACATACCACTTAGCAAGTTTTTGAAAAACGAAGATGTATAAGTTGTATACTCGCATATATATGCAAAACAAGGGGCAGCATAGCTGCCCCTTGTCTATTTCATCATTAACTAAACCATTCTGTTGTGTAATCTTTAAAACAAATGAATAGGGACAGTTTACTTTACTGTCCCTACATACTATTTACCCGGTATATTCTTTAATAATGGCTGAAGTCTCTGATAAATAATCTTATGTCGCATCATTGTAGCAGGCCAAGGACATCAGCTATTCTCTGGTTATTCTGTGCCACCATTCCTTGTGACGCCTGCTGCATAATCTGTGCTTGAGCCAACCTCGTCGCTTCCTCCGCCATATCAGAATCCACAAGTATAGAATTGGCGCATTCTTGCGATTCGCAGCAGCCTGCACCGATTACCTGTACAAGTTCTTCATTTGTCAACTCATAAAGCTTCCTACTCACAATTTCAAATTCTTCTCTCAAGGCTTTCAATTCTTCTTGTGTTTTCATAGTTAGTCTCCTTCAAAAATTCTTTTTAGTCCTTAAAAAGCTCACGCTTGCGATCAATCATTTCATCTATTTTACTGATGTAGAGGGTAACATCTTTCACATTGTCACAGCGCTCAATTCGGCCGTCTCCATACACACGTTTCGTGACTGTTCCGGCACCGAGTGCGACAATCGACTGAACCTCCTCCATGATAAGAATATTATATATTCCTGCTTTACCTTCTGTTGCATATCCGACATTTTCAAAATTGCCGGACATATTTTTCTGCCTGTACAGATAATACGGACTCATTCCCAAATCACTTGCAACATCTTGAGCCAATGTCATAATATCATCTGAATTATTGATAGTCTCATAGCCCATCTCATCAATCACCTGTGCTAAGCGACTGGCTCTCTTTATTGCCAGAGAATGAACCGTAATCGAATCCGGTGCCAACTCTTTTACCCTTTTTAAGGTATCGGAAACATCATCAATTGATTCATTTGGCAAACCTACTATCAAATCCATATTGATATTATCAAAGCCTACTTTTCTTGCGAGCTTATATGCTTCAACAGTTGCCGCTGCAGTAGCTTTTCTTCCGATAATTCTAAGTGTCTCCTCATTCATTGTCTGCGGATTTACACTTATTCTTGTTACACCCATTCTATATAACACTTCAAGTTTTTGTTCTGTAATCGAATCTGCTCTACCGGCTTCAACGGTAAATTCTTTTATATTCTCAAGATTTATTTTGCTTTTCAAATATGATATGAGCTCTTCCAATTGTTCCGCCGTCAAAGTTGTAGGGGTACCGCCACCAATATAAACTGTATCCAACACTTTGTCGCTCATATTCTCAGCCACATAATCTATCTCTTTTTTCAAAGCACCAAGATATTCATCGACAATCTTCTCATACATCGCAATCGGATACGAAGTAAATGAACAATATAAACAAGTGCTTGGGCAAAACGGTATACCAATATACAGACTGTATCCGTTATCATAATCTATCTCCGATAAAATCCGTTTCTCATAATGAGCAATATTCACAGCCAATATGGCCTTAGCATCCGAGCAAAAGTATGTATCTTTCATATATGTCAGCACATCTTCATCCGACATACCCTCACTAATCTTATTCATCGCTATCTTAGTAGGCCTTATTCCGGTCAAAGATCCCCACGGAAGTTGCTTTCCCGTTACTTCTGACAAAATACTGTACAAGCATCTTTTAAGCTCATTCTTATATGACACTCTATCCGAAATATTCACAGCCCCGGAGGTCATTTCTCGATTTGATGTTATATCATTGCTTCTGTCAAAGACTTGAATCTTTATCTCATTTACGCCCATATAAACATAAAATTCCGGCAGACCATCATCGGAATTCAGTTCCTTCTCACCTTCTCTGAACGCCTTAACTTCTTCTGCCGGATAAAATGCTTTTACAAGCGAATGAATATCATATATGTAATTGTCTTCACTACATCTAACTACTATCATATTATTTCGTCCAAAACGGGTTATATTGTCTCTCATGTTCTATTGTGGTCTGTGAACCGTGTCCCGGATATACAACAATATCATCAGAAAGCGGTGCAAGTTTTGTTGATATCGATTCACTCAATGTTCTGCCCGAGCCCGTAGGAAAATCCGTTCTTCCAACGCTCTCTTCAAACAAAGTATCACCCGTAAAAATTGTATTCTCTTCAACAAAATTATAGCAACATGATCCCTGTGTATGACCCGGAGTAGCCAATACCTGTATCTTCATTCCATTAAGTGTAAGTACATCCATATCATGAACATACTCATCAGCTTCAATCGTGCAAGATCTGCCAATCATATCCGACACATTAAGATTTGCATTCTTTAAAACAGCTCTCTCTTCATCAAGAGCAAACACTTTTGCCCCGGACAATTGGCGCAATTCCTCACATCCCCAAATGTGATCAAAATGACCATGTGTAAGCAAAATGCAAGACACCGCAAGTCCCTTCTCTTTTAAGACCGTATAGATATAATCTCCCTTGTCACCGGGGTCTACAACAATACAGTTCTCGTCACCTTCTCTATATACATAATAGCAATTAGTCTCACACACACTTAATACTATCTTGCCAATCTTCAAGTTGCTCATACTACTCCTATTTGGGCATCATGTCTAATACACTATCAGCCCATTCTTCTCTCAATATCCATAACACCTTCAATCATCTGTAATTTCTCTATTATATGATTGAGTTGTTCACGTCCTGTAGTCTCAAAGCTAAGAGTCATTGTTGCAATACCCTGCTTAGAAGTACGGGTATTAACCGAAATGATATTGATATCCTTCTCCGTCAATGTACGTGATACATCTACCAATAAGCCTGTTCTGTTATGTGCAAAAATAACAAGTTCGGCCTGATAAATGACATTACTGTCATTAGATGTATCCTGCCATTCGGCATCAATCAATCTGACTCTGTCCATCTCTGACAAACTTAACATATTAATACAATCATTACGGTGTATCGAAATGCCTCGTCCTCGCGTTACAAAGCCCACAATCTCATCTCCCGGCAACGGATTACAGCATTTTGAAAATCTTACAGATACATCATGCACACCGCGCACGATGATTGCTCCACCCTTGCTGTTTGTTGAAACATTGGTTGCTTTATATTCTTCCTGTATCTTTTTTTGAACTTCTTCATCAGTGATGTCTTTCTTATGATCTTCGTCATAATACTCAAGCATCTTATTGATTATCTGGCCTTCTTTCAACCCACCATGCCCGATTGCTGCCAGTACACTGTTCCAATCATGGAAACCGTATTTATCTATTATTTTCTCTTCGTATTTTGGGTTCTTTATGTTGGCAAGCTCAATCGAATGAGTTTTGCAATATGTCAACATATTCTCACGACCCTTTTGAATATTATCATCCTTAAGTTCAGCTTTGAACCACTGGTTAATCTTATTCTTAGCTTGTGTCGATTTGGCAACATTAAGCCAGTCACGACTTGGTCCCTTACTGTTCTGACTTGTTACAATCTCAATCTTATCGCCATTATTAATCACATAATCGATATTAACCAATTTGCCGTTTACACGGGCGCCTACCATCTTATTTCCGACTGCACTGTGAATTGCATATGCAAAATCAATAGGCGTACTTCCCGCAGGAAGATTCTTTACTTCGCCTGTCGGAGTAAAACAATAAACACTGTCTGAAAAGAGATCCAAATCACTTTTAAGCAGCTTCATAAATTCGGTATTATCAGACATATCCTTCTGCCATTCAAGGATTTGTCTAAGCCAGGTAAGTTTCTCTTCTTCCCCGAAATTGCCTCTTTTTCCATCAGAAGTCTCTTTATACTTCCAATGTGCGGCAATACCATACTCGGCAGCTTTATGCATCTCCCATGTACGAATCTGTATCTCAAACGGCTGTCCCGATTCACCAATTAGTGTTGTATGAATCGACTGATACATATTAGCCTTGGGCATTGCAATATAATCTTTGAATCTTCCCGGAATTGGCGTATAAAGTTCATGAATTACACCAAGAGCCGCATAACAGTCACGAACCGAATCAACAATAATACGAACAGCAAACAAATCATATATTTGCTCTATTGTTTTATTCTGATTCTTCATCTTCTTGTAGATAGAAAAGAAATGTTTAATTCGACCGTCAACTTCAGCCTTAATACCGGCATCATCTATCTGTTTCTTTACTTCTATAACAATCTTCTTAATATACTTTTCACGTTCACTTTTTCGTATAGCAATCTTATCAACCAAATCATAGTAAACTTCAGGTTGAAGATATTTTAACGAAAGATCGTCCAACTCAACTTTAATCTTGGATATACCAAGTCGCTGTGCGATAGGACTGTATATATCCAACGTCTCCCTAGCTATACGTTGTTGTTTCTCGGGCGCCATATGCTTAAGAGTACGCATATTATGCAATCTATCGGCTAATTTTATTATAATAACTCTTATATCCTTAGCCATGGCAAGAAACATCTTACGAAGATTCTCTGCCTGCATCTCTGCTCTATCTGTTGCCTTATCCGCTCCGACAGTCTCTGCCATCTGCAAAGAATCGAGTTTAGTCACACCATCAACCAAAAGTGCAACCTCTTCGCCGAATTCTTCTACAACATCATCAAAAGTCCACTCGGTATCTTCCACAACATCATGCAATAATCCCGCAGTGATAGTCTCTTTATCCATCTCCAAATCAGCCAGGATAATGGCAACATATAACGGATGCACAATATACGGCTCACCGGATTTACGTACCTGACTTGCATGCGCACTTCCGGCTACTTCGTATGCTTTCTCAATCAGGCTGATATCATCGGACGGATGATATTTGCGGACACGCGAAATAAGATCCAAATAGAGATCCTCCGGAGGGAGGAATTCTTGTAAGGATTCAATACGACCGTCATCAAACACCAGTCCATGTTCTTCACTTGTAGATGTTACGAGTTTTTTTTCTTCCATCGCACTCACCTTCATCTACCCCTCATATAGATACCGTGATTACTTACCCTCATATGATATAGCTGAATATACAGGGCATTTTAACAACTCTCTGCCATTAAGGCCTTTAAGTTCCATCAATACAGCAACACCGACCACTTCACCGCCAAGCTCTTCAATAAGTTCTGCAGATGCCTGTAAAGTACCGCCTGTAGCAATAAGATCATCAACCAATAGGACTCTGTCACCTTTTTTGATGCTGTCTTTGTTAATCTCAATAGTCGCTGTTCCGTATTCAAGAGCATATTCACGCTCAACAGTCTCACGTGGCAACTTACCTTTTTTTCTGACAAGCGTAAACGGCTTACCCATCAAATATGCAATAGGTGCTCCCATAACAAAGCCCCTTGCCTCAGCACCGGCTACAATGTCAAAATCGATATCTTTAATCATGTCAACCATTGTATCTATTGCCAATTTGAACCCATCAGCATCCTCGATTACGCTGGTAACATCTCTAAACATAATTCCCGGCTTCGGAAAATCCGGAATTGTAACTACATAATCTTCAAGTTTCTTCATTACGCTATCCTTTTACTACGTTTATTCAAACAACATATTGTGTTTTTTCTCAAAAACTTAACAATAATTATACTCTACCAAGTATTTGTACGTCAACGAAAAACAGCACCTGTATCATAAAGAAAATTCGCTTATATTACGCAAATTGAGCATTAAAAAGTTCACTGTAAAAGCCACCTTTTTCCATAAGTTCTTCATGACTGCCCTGCTCAACAATATGTCCGTCTTTCATGGCAATAATAATGTCGGCATCCATTATTGTAGACAGTCTGTGTGCTACGATAAATGTAGTTCTGCCATCCATTAATGTATGAAAAGCTTTTTGTATCTTTATTTCCGTACGTGTATCAATATTGGATGTAGCCTCGTCCAAAATAAGCACCGGTGGGAGTGCCAACATTACTCGTGCTATACATAGTAGCTGTCTCTGCCCCACGCTAAGTTCTACCCCGCTTTCGCCAAGCAGTGTATCATACCCGCCCGGCAATCTTTTAATAAAGCTGTGAGCATGTGCATTCTTTGCAGCTAAAATAGCTTCCTCTCTACCGGCATCACTTCTGCCCACACATATATTTTCGAGTACCGTTCCTGTTTTAATCCATGTATCCTGCAATACCATTCCAAGATTATCTCGGACGTTTTGCCTATACAATGATGCAATATCCGTACCGTCTATCAAAATCGTACCCTCATCAACATCATAGAACCGCATAAGCAAATTGATAAGTGTAGTCTTTCCGCAACCGGTCGGACCGACTATAGCAACTGTTTGTCCCGCTTTTACCTTAATATTGAAATTCTCAATAAGCGGTTTATCCTTCGAATATGCAAATGATACATTTCTAACCTCAACATTTCCGTCGATTACTTTAAAATCATCTGCCTTTCTATTTGTGACACTTGTGTCATTTATATCTTCTGCATTAGCAGATAATTCATTGTCGGCCTCATCATCCTGTTCCAATACACTAAAGACTTTCTGTGCACAGGATAGGGCATTCTGTAATTCGGTTATAACACTGCTCACATCATTAAACGGCTTGGTGTATTGTGTTGCATAATTAAGCAATGCCGTCAGACTACCAATAGTAATATGTCCTCCCAATACTCTGCCGGCTCCTACCAATGCAACAAGAGCATATACAATTGCATTTACAAAACGTGTACCGGGATTAACCGTAGATGAATAGAACAATGCTTTGAGCGAGCAACCTGCCAGTTCATTATTAAGTTCTTCGAATCTGTCTATTGCAACATCTTCATAGCCGAAGTTTCTTACTGTTTTCTGATTCTCTAACATTTCGTTGATTAATGCCGTTTGTTTTGCTCTTATTGCAGACTGTTTAACGAACATGTTATGAGTTCTTGTCGCAACAAAATTAGCCAAAACAATTGATAACGGTGTCGCACAGACAACCACAATCGTTACAACATGGCTCATAGTCCACATATAGTATATTGTTCCGACAATAGTAATAAGTCCCGTAAATCCCTGGGTAAAACCTAAGAGTAATCCTTCCGATAAGGTATCAATATCAGCAATCATTCTGCTAACCAATTCGCCTGTAGGATTCTTATCCAAATACCCGATTGATACTCTTTGTAATTTACGAAAAACATCAGCTCTTATATCTTTTGTTATTTCAAAAGTAATCTTATTGTTGATTATTCCCATCAGCCACTGCATTAATGCAGTAATTGCAACCCACCCGAGTGCTATTACCACATATTTCACAAGGCCCTGTAGATGATTGGATGCTAAAAGTGCTGCATTATCGTCAGTTACCGTCACAACTATTGCATCTATTGCCTGTCCGAAAGCAATAGGCACAAGCAGAGCCGTAAGGCTGGATACAAGTCCCAGTATAATTGACAAAAATACAAGGCATTTATACCTTCCGATATAGGAGAGCAAAGTCTTTATAGCTTTCATACTGTCTGCACCTCCTCATATTGTCTGCCTGCACTGTTATGTATTTCTTTATATACCTCGCAGTTATTCAACAGTTCTTCATGGGTACCAACGCCAACCATCTCTCCGTCTTCAAACACAAGTATCATATCAGCGTTCATAATAGAAGATGTTCTCTGCGATATAATGATCTTGGTCACGCCCTCTCCCACATTCTCTAATGCCTGTCTAAACGCCCGCTCCGTAACATAGTCCAGAGCAGATGTACTATCATCAAATAATACTATGTCGTGATGTGCGACTATCGCTCTAGCAATAGATAATCTTTGACGCTGTCCGCCGGAGAAATTGCGTCCATCTTGTTCTACGGCTGCGCTAAGTCCGCCTTTTTCGCATACAAAATCATAAGCCTGTGCAGCTTTAAGTGCCGTAATCATCTCCTCATTCGTACAATTTTTGTTTCCCATCCGCAGATTATCTTCTATCGTACCTTTGATAAGCACCGCTTTCTGCAAAACGGCACATACTTTGGAATTAATATACTCTTTTGAATAGTCTTTAATATCCTTACCATAAAATCTGACACTACCGCTCGTAGCATCATATTGCCTGGTAAAAAGATTAACCATAGAACTCTTTCCGCTTCCTGTTCCACCGATTATTCCTATTGTCTGACCGGCATAAATTTGTAATGAAACGTTCATCAATGCAGCTTCTTTGGCATCACCGTATGTAAGCGAAACATTCTCAAATTCAATCTGAGGAACTCCTTTTATTACATCATCACCATTACTCTTTCCATATACCATAGATGGAGAAGTCTGCAAAACATCTGAGATTCTTCCCGCAGCTGTCACTCCTTTGTTAAGTGTTACAACCAAATTGGACAATTTAACCAATTCCACAAGTATCTGTGACATATAGTTGTACAAGGCAATTACCTGTCCTGTTGAAAGTGTACCGGTTCTGACCTGCAATCCGCCTGTATATATTAGTACTGCAATGGCCAGATTGATTATCAAATACGTAACCGGGTTAAGCAATGCCGATATTGCTCCCGCATGTTTGCCGGCAATAACATAATTTTTATTCACAGAATCAAAATCTTCGATTTCCTTTTTTTCAAGTCTGAAAGCGCGAAGAGTTCTTACACCCATGAGATTTTCTCTTACTACTCGTGTAATATTATCCAACTTTCCCTGAGCTATCTTAAGTGCCGGAATATTGGCAGCTGTAATAACTGCAACCACCAAAAAGAGGACAATAATAACCGCAAGAAAAATGAGTGCTTCTTTGACATCAATTGTAAATGCCATTATCATGGCACCAAACACAACAAACGGACTACGTAAAAACAATCGTAAGAACATGTTAACACCCGTTTGTGCCTGATTAATATCCGTTGTCATTCGATTAATCATAGTTGACGTCGTAAGTTTATCAGCATCGGCTGCGGATAATGACATCATGTGGCTAAACAATGCACTACGCACATTCGTTGCAAATCCGATGGCAGCTTTTGCGGCAAAATACTGTGCTGTAATGGCCGCAACCATGCCAACAAAGGCAAGCACAAAAAGTACAACTACTTTCTGCATAATAATGCCTGTATTGCCGCTTCCTATTCCATCATCAATTAATGCTGCAATGACAAGTGGCACAATCAACTCAAATGACGCCTCAAGCATCTTAAACAAAGGTGCCAAAATACATTGCAATATGTACTTTTTTAAATAACGCAACAATTTCTTCATAAACTCTCAAACCACATTTCTACTGAAAAAATCCTCTGCACAAAGTGCAGAGGATATATCTTATGCATTAGCCATATTGGTTAATTCTTCAAGCATCTTGGATAATCCGCTCTCCATATTTTCATTAGAGAACTGACAGGTGCCGACTTTTTTATGTCCGCCACCTCCGTATTTAAGCATCAAGCTTCCTACGTCTACATTTGAAGTCTTATTAATAATACTGTATCCTACTGCTGCAGAACATCCCTGACCGCCACGTCCGCTAACAATCCAGGCTGAAATATTCTGCTCAGGGTACATACTGTAAATCATAAATCGATTACCTGTGTAGATGGGATCAACACCTCTCAAGTCACTGATAATGAGATTACCCTCTACTCTGGTATGAGCTTTTACCATCTCTTTAAATTTCTGTGTCTGCTCATTATATACTTCGATTCGCTCTTTAACATCCGGCAAATTGAGAATCTGCTCTGTACTCATATCCTTGCAGGCAAACATCAATTTTTCCATAAGCTGATAATTAGATACTGTAAACTGTCTCCATCTACCCAAGCCTGTTCTTGGATCCATAAGAAAACCGACAAGAATCCAGCCGGTAGGATTCATTATCTCATCAACCGTAAGATTACCTGAATCAACTTTATCAACAGCTACCATCATATCGTCAAAGTTAGGAAACTTCTCTTTTCCACCATAATACTCATATATTATTCTTGCACATGAAGGTGTAATTCTGCTTTCGCCCTTATACTTTCCTTCCAATGCGAGTCTCTCATGCTCACTCGAATGATGATCAAACCACAGACCACAACCTTCTACATACGGAACGTTGGCCAAACAATCATTCTCATCAATCTCAACCAAACCATCTTGTAAATCCTTCGGATGTGCAAACTTCCATGTATCAACCACACCGGCAGCAAGTAATAATGCGCCACATGCAAGTCCATCAAAATCCGAACGTGTAACCAATCTCATAGCCATACTACTATCCTCCAAAATATTTTGATTGATATGCTCATGTCCCCTTCAATCACATCATCAAACACATATATTATTCTATAAAAATATCATACGTTCATCAACCTCTTTTTGACATTTTTATCAATGTTTAAGACAAAATATAGTTTTTATTACGATATATTCTGTCCAAACACAACCATTCTTGCCGCTGAAGTATATTGTGCCAGGGTTTTTGCTTTTTTGATTGCTTTCAATTCTTTCGAAAAATTTTCCCCATATGAGCCACCAAGATAGCACCATATTTCCTTCATTTTATGCAATACCGGCATTTCACCCGACATAATTGCCATATAATCAATACGCAATTTTTCCAAAAAATCCCATATTTCTTCGCATGTTTCCTTTTCTTTTGATGTTATATTACGGATTAATCCCGGAGAAGCCACAATACCTCTGCCAATCATAATTCCGCTTGTAGTTATCTGTCCTTCTTTCAAATCCGCTCCCTCACCGAATCTGCTTTCTATGCTTTGAGCATCTTTGGCACATCTTACATCTCCATTGTAAATAATGCTGCCATTATAATTGCAGGTCGCATATTCGTACATAGCCATATCAGGTTGTCCGTTATAGAATTGCTCTCTCACTCTCGGATGAATAATAAGTTCCTCAAGCGGATATTTGTTATATATCTCAAGCAGTTCCGCAAACTCCTCGCTATCATACATTCCAAGACGTGTTTTCACACTTACTTTAGCTTTTGTATGCTCAAAAATGTAATCAAGATATCTGTCAACACCCTCCGGATCGGCTAGAAAGCCTGCCCCTCTTCCTTTGCTTACAACAGTTCCCGACGGGCATCCAAGATTAAGATTGTATTCCTCATAACCATATTCCAATAATGCCGATTCTATTCGAATAACTTCTTTTGGCACACTGGTCATGATTTGCGGAATCAGATTGATTCCCACATTGTGCTCAGGACACAATTGATTCTCCTCTTTATTTGTAAGAATATGTTTTTCGTACGGCATAATAAAAGGAGCGAAGTATTTATCTATTCCCTCCCCAAAATATTCATGTACCGCATTTCTGAACACATATGTTGTTATACCCTCTAACGGTGCCAAATAGTATTTCATAACACTCAACCTTGCAAAAAACAAAGCATCCAAATATCTGCATAACAGATATTGGATGCTTAACAATACATATCAACGATGGATTAGTACATTCCCCCCATTCCTGCACCTGCCGGCATAGGCGGTTCAGGCTCTTTGATTGTTGCTACTACCGACTCTGTTGTAAGGAGTGTAGATGCAACGCTTGTTGCGTTCTGAAGTGCTGAACGAGATACCTTTGCAGGATCAAGAATACCTGCTTTAACCATATCTACATACTGATCCTTCAAAGCATCATATCCGTTGCCAACTTCCATCTCACGCACTTTATTAACTATTACTGCGCCTTCAAGACCTGCATTGGCTGCAATCTGGAAAAGAGGTGCTTCAAGAGCCTTAAGTACAATCTTAACACCTGTCTTCTCATCACCTTCCAATGTATCAAGAAGCTTTGCAACTTCCTTTGATGCATGAATATATGCAGAGCCACCACCTGATACGATACCTTCCTCAACAGCTGCTCTTGTTGCAGCGAGAGCATCTTCAAGTCGAAGCTTTGCTTCCTTCATCTCTGTCTCTGTTGCAGCACCAACTCTGATTACGGCTACACCACCTGCAAGCTTTGCAAGTCTCTCCTGAAGTTTTTCTCTGTCAAAATCAGATGTTGTTGTCTCAATCTGCTGCTTAATCTGACCGATTCTTCCTTCGATAGCTGCCTTATCGCCGGCACCTTCTACGATAACAGTATTCTCTTTCTGAACCTTTATGCTCTTTGCTCTACCAAGCTGATCGATTGTTGTAGTCTTAAGATCAAGACCAAGCTCTTCCGAAATAACAGTACCACCTGTAAGAATAGCGATATCCTCAAGCATAGCTTTACGTCTGTCACCATAGCCCGGAGCCTTAACAGCAACAACATTGAATGTTCCTCGAAGCTTATTAACAATAAGTGTTGTAAGAGCTTCACCCTCTACATCCTCTGCAATAATAAGGAGTTTTGCACCTGCCTGAACAATCTGCTCAAGCACAGGTAAAATTTCCTGAATATTACTAATCTTCTTATCTGTAATAAGAACATATGGATTATCAAGAACAGCTTCCATCTTTTCCATATCTGTAGCCATATATGCAGAGATATATCCTCTGTCAAACTGCATACCTTCTACAAGGTCAAGCTCTGTCTGCATTGTTTTGGACTCTTCAATAGTGATAACACCGTCACCGCTGACTTTCTCCATAGCATCTGCTACAAGTCCGCCGACTTCATCATCGCCTGCAGAAATAGCTGCAACTCTTGCGATATGCTCTTTACCGTTTACTTTTGAGCTCATCTTAAGAATTGCCTCAACAGCTGTATCGGTTGCTTTCTTCATACCTTTTCTAAGGATGATTGGATTGGCACCGGCAGCAAGGTTCTTAATACCCTCGTTAACCATTGCCTGAGCAAGTACTGTAGCTGTTGTAGTACCGTCACCTGCTACATCATTTGTCTTTGTTGCAACTTCTTTAACAAGCTGTGCACCCATATTCTCGAATGCATCTTCAAGTTCAATCTCTTTTGCAATAGTAACACCATCATTTGTGATAAGTGGTGCACCATATGATTTATCAAGTACAACGTTACGACCCTTTGGTCCGATTGTTACTTTAACAGTATCAGCAAGCTTATTAACGCCGCTCTCAAGTGCTGCTCTGGCGTCAGCTCCGTATTTAATCTCTTTTGCCATTTCAAAACCTCCGATTATTTAACAATTGCAAGTACGTCAGACTGACTAACAATAATATATTCCACGTCATCCATCTTAACTTCTGTTCCCGAATATTTAGAATAGATTACCTTATCGCCAACGCTTACTTCCATCTTAACTTCTACGCCGTCAACCATTCCGCCCGGTCCTACAGCAACAACTTCTGCCTGCTGTGGCTTCTCCTTATTCTGTCCCGGAAGAACAATTCCTGATTTGGTAGTCTCTTCAGCTACCATCTGCTTCAATACAACTCTGTCACCCAATGGTACAAGATTCATAATATAGCCTCCTATCGCTTATATTTTGTCACTCGACGTTTGCGAGTGCTAACAATCTCTCAACAATTATCTATTTTAGCCATTTTCGCATTTTTTGCAAGGTATAAATGACCGTTTTTAGCAATTTTATACTTTTTTAATATTCACGCACTTAATCAATCACAATTAGTGCTCTTTATTCTTTCCAAGCAACAGAATTGAGATAATCATAATTACCGTTCCTGCTGCACCCAATGCTGTTGCAATTCCAAGCATTGTATGTGTTCCGTATTGATCCAATGCCCTTCCGCATACAAGTGCCGAAAATACACCGCCCAATGTTATTGCCATATTGGTATATGCCTGGCCCTTTGTTTTATCACCCTGTTCCATAATATTTTCTGCCAAATATGCTGCACCGGGAATAAACAAAGCATACGCAAACATCTGGCATACCTGCGAAATATACGCCATTATCAGATTACTTGCCAAGAACATAATAAGACTTTTTACGGTGAACATTACCGCAGACAATATCAATATTTTCTTAATTCCGACTTTGCGTCGCACTATTTCAAACAAAGCCATAGCCGGCAGTTCCAGACATGCTGCAAGCATAACCATCCTACCCATTATCTCTTCGTTACCGCCAATCGGTGTGATAATCTGAATAAGATAATCATTAAGTGCATTATGTGAAAAGAACAGACATGCACCGCCGAATACAAACAGCATAAATACAGGATATGTCTTTACAAATCCCCAAAGCGAATCATTTCGCTTCGCTATTTTTTCTTCCTGTAACTCTTCATTACATATTGCTGAATTTTTAAATGTTAATAACAAAACGGCACCAACCGCAAAAATCACAACATTTACTATTAGCATCTTATCAACACCCGATTGTGCCACAAGTCTGCCGGTAAACAATGACGTGACCGCAAAACCGCATGAGCCCAAACCTCTTGCCAGGCCGAAATTAATCTTATCACCTTTTGCAGTATATTCAAAATTCATCGCCTGAATCAAAGGCTGATATGCCATCTGCAATGTATAGAGTATCACATACATAATGAAAACTATGGCCATAACATTAACAAAATATAGCATAATGCAAAGTACGGCACAAAGAGTCGCACAAGCCATAGACACTCTTCTGTTTGTAACGGAAGCATACTTATCAATTATTCCTGCCCAAATAGGTCCTACTACCACAGATAAAATATTGGCCAATGCAAGAATCACACCAACAAGAGTATTGCTGAATCCTCGATCCAACAAAAATACCGCAGCATATGCATGCGCACCCGAATATGCTGCAAAATAGAATATATTAATAAGTGCATAATGTACAGTTCTGTTCTTACCCATATATCCCCCGCCTTAAAGGCTCTCAATTAAGCGCGCCAGACCATCATTATCATTATCGTACTCGGTTATTATTTCTGCGATGTTCTTAACTTCATCGCAACCGTTACACATTGCAATACCATGTCCTGCTGCTTCAATCATCGACAAATCATTCATTGCATCTCCTGCGGCATACGCATCATCAATCGCAATATCAAGAGCATCACACAACCAGGTAACAGCATCACCCTTACCTGATGTTATATTGAAAATTTCCAGATATATATCCGAAGAAAAAACGGCATTTATTCTGTCACCGTATTCTTCCAGTATTCTGTTTTGTAATTCATACAGCTTATCTTTATTATTCAAATCTGCCGCGAGCAACTTATACGGCGGATTCTTCAGCTTATCCAAAGGATTGGCACATTCCTCATATGGAATATGTATCTTTTTTGTGTAGTGCTTTATTTCATCATCGTCGGCACATGTCAAAATCGTATCATCGGTATATGTCTGAATATGTATCCCCATATCCAAAGCCATTTTCCAAATGTTTACCGTATCTTCAAATGATACCGTCTTTTTACGTATAACTTCATCCTTTGTGCAATCATATATTACCGAGCCGTTATTTGCTATAATATACATCCCATCAAATGCAATGTTTTGTGTATTCCTAACTTCCATTACGCTTGGAAGCGGTCTTCCGCTTGCCAACACAAGTTTACCGCCGTTTCCAATATACGTGCGTAGCACATTTGCCGTATATTCCGACACCTTTGATTCATTATTAAGCAAAGTATAATCCAAATCGGTAAATAGTATCTTCACTTATATCTTTCCTCCCATGCGGCTTTAAGATTATCCCATACTTCCTCGGGTACATATAATGAACCGAAGCCCGTACCCAAATCTGTTTTGGGTTTGGCCTCACCATGATAATCCGAGCCACCCGATATTAGCAATCCGTTCTTTTTTGCAAATTCTCTTGTTTTTCTTTCATCGTTACCTACATTTGTTGTATATATAGCCTCAACAGCCATAAGTCCCGCAGGTAACAAAGTATCCGTTAACTTCTGAATCCTGTCCCAACTCATATGATACAGCAGCGGATGAGCCAACACCGGAATTCCTTTTGCCTTTACAATCAATTCCACGCCCTCTGCGGCAGAAATCTTACTGCGAGGAACAAAATACGGACATCTGTCACCGACATATCTTTCAAATGCTTCCTTGAGATATGTTGTATATCCAAGTTCCAGCATATATCTGGCAAAATGAGCTCTTGTTATCACACTGCCTTCATATCTGGCACTCATTTCATCAAAATCAATCGGCATTCCTGCTTCGGTAAGCAATTGACACATCTTTCGGTTACGTTTTTCTCTCTGGTCGACAAAATCCTGCAGATACTTTGCAAAATCCGGTGCATTATAATCAATATTCAAACCTACGATATGTATATCCTGACCTTCAAAAGCGGTTGCAAGTTCCACGCCCGGCACAAGTTCGATATCCTTGTCTTTGGCATATTCTATCGCCTCTTCAAGACCGTCAATCGAATCATGATCGGTAATTGCAAGTGTTGACAAATTCTTACTGATTGCATAATCAATAAGCTCTTTTGGAGTCATACTTCCATCCGAATATAATGTATGTGTATGCAAATCTATTGCGCGCATTTTATCTCCCAAATAAAAAGCCATAGTCGCAGGGCGCACCGTACCACTATGGCCATAAATCAATCTTCGTCGTCTTCGCCATCACTTGTATAAACAGTACGTTTTCTTGCCATTTCATCACTCTCAAGATATTCATCATATGTAGTGATTTTGTCAATCATCGTTCCGTCAGGCAAAAACTCAATAATTCTGTTAGCTGTTGTCTGTACAATCTGGTGGTCACGGCATGCAAACAATTCAACTCCCGGGAACTTAATCATACCATCATTAAGAGCAGTAATTGCTTCCATATCCAAGTGGTTGGTCGGTTCATCAAAAATGAGACAGTTTGCTCCGGAAATCATCATTTTTGACAACAGACATCTTACCTTCTCTCCACCTGACAATACCTTTACCTTTTTAACACCGTCATCACCTGCAAACAACATTCTTCCGAGGAATCCTCTGACATATGTAACATCCTTCACCGGAGAATAACCTGTCAACCACTCCGTTATAGAGTAATCATTATTGAATTCCTCGGTAAAGTCCTTCGGGAAGTACGCCTGTGATGTAGTAACGCCCCATTTGTATGTACCTTCATCAGGTTCCATCTCACCTGCAAGTATCTTAAACAATGTAGTTTTTGCCAATTCATTGCCGCCTACGAATGCAATCTTATCATCATGACCTACGGTAAATGTGACATTATCAAGTATTTTCTTACCCTCTATTGTTTTTGAAATGCCTTCTACAAACAATACTTCATTTCCGATTTCTCTATCCGGTCTAAAATCAATATAAGGATATTTTCTGCTACTTGGCTTAATTGTATCAAGCTCAATCTTCTCAAGAGCTCTCTTACGTGAAGTTGCCTGCTTTGATTTTGACGCATTTGCAGAGAATCTTGAGATGAATTCCTGCAATTCCTTAATCTTTTCCTCTTTTTTCTTATTGGCTTCTTTCATTTGCTTGATAAGCAACTGTGATGACTCATACCAGAAATCATAATTACCTGCATAAAGCTGAATCTTGCCATAATCAATATCTGCAATCTGTGTACATACCTTATTAAGGAAATATCTATCATGAGAAACTACAATAACAGTATTCTCAAAATTAATCAGGAATTCTTCAAGCCATGCAATTGCATCCATGTCCAAGTGGTTGGTCGGCTCATCAAGTAAAAGAATATCCGGATTACCGAACAATGCTCTTGCAAGCAATACCTTAACCTTCTTGCTACCGTCAAGATCGGACATCATATAATAATGAAACTCAGTATCTATACCCAATCCATTAAGCAACATAGCCGCATTGGACTCAGCTTCCCAACCGTCCATCTCAGCAAACTCCGCCTCGAGTTCTGCAGCTCTTACACCATCTTCATCCGAAAAATCTTCCTTGGCATAGATTGCATCTTTTTCCTTCATGATGTCATAAAGTCTCTGGTTACCCATGATTACGGTATCCATAACCGTATATGCGTCATATTTGAAATGGTCCTGTTCAAGGACAGACATTCTCTGTCCCGGAGTCATCGCTATATCTCCGTTTGTTGTCTCGAGCTTTCCGCTAAGTATCTTAAGGAAGGTTGACTTACCGGCACCGTTGGCACCTATAAGTCCATAGCAATTGCCCTCCGTAAATTTAATATTAACATCCTCGAAAAGGGCTTTTTTGCCGATTCTCAAGGTTACATTATTGGCACTAATCATCTTATACTCCTCCATGCAGTCTAATTTACACTAATCTACACATCGTCGTCTATTGTACAAGTTAGTCGAAAAAAAAGCAAGCACGCCCACAACGTGCCTGCAAAACATAAACGCAATTCGACTATCAAAAAATCACAAATCTATGCTTCAACAATGAGATATCGGCCGTCACCCACGGCAAACACTTCATCTGCCGCCAAGATAGACTCTTCATCGGCGCCTTCGGTATCAATATCTTCTTCAACAAAATACTGTAATACATCTTTGGGCGAATTCACTACAACCGCATAACATTCCTCTAAGAACTCCTTAGCTTCAGCTCTTGTCATAGCGACCTGTTTCGGAAACAGCTTTAACTGATTCTTAAAGAATGCATTAACTACCATATCATCCAATTCATTCATCTATATCAACTCCAATTTCTTCATTTCCTGGTACAATCTGCCCACCGGCAAACCTACCACATTATTATAATCACCTTCAATGCCGTCAACAAATCTTGCAAAATAACCCTGAATACCATATCCGCCGGCTTTATCCATTGATTCGCCTGTTGCAATATAATCATCAATCTCATCATCCGAGATTGCATGCAGTTTTACTTTTGTACATTCATAGAATGTAATCATATGCGTTGAATCATTCTCACACCACATAATTGTGACGCCTGTATATACATAATGCTTAGAGCCTTGTATCTTCTTTAGCATTTCCTTACACTGGTGTTCATTCATTGGCTTACCAAGTATCTCATCCTCAAACCATACAATGGTATCCGCACCAATAACTACCGCATCCCTGTTGCCGTGATTATATACATCTTTCGCCTTCTGATATGATAATTCCTTTACCACTTCTTCAGGCATAAATCTTGTTGTAATTTCCGGTCCTTTGCTGGCACATATTTCAAAAGTAAGGCCTATCTGTTCGAGCAAATCACGCCTTCTTGTTGATGCCGATGCAAGAACAATTTTCTTCTTTGTATCAGTCATTTTCTCTCCAACTTTCTACTATATTACCCAATATTTATTCCGGAATAAAACGTCTTGTCTGCATAACATCGTTCTTATCCGTTCCTTCAATAGCTTTACTTGCCACACTGAAAGCTTCTTCACAGAAAATCTGTTGTGAAGATATAGATTTTCTTGCTCGCGACATTTTCTTATATGTGCCGTCACTTTGCAAATTGTGTGCTTTCTTTGTGTCATTCAATTCTGTCATAAGAATTGATTTTAAACGCTCTTTCAGATTGTCCTGTTCAACAGGGAACAATATCTCCACACGTCTTTCAAGATTACGTGGCATCCAATCGGCACTACCGCAATAATACTCAGGTTTCTTATTATTTTCAAAATAGAATATACGACTATGTTCCAAGAAATTGCCTACTATAGACCTCACCGTAATATTCTCACTTACTCCCGGAATGCCGACACGTAAACAACAAATTCCTCTGACAATCAATTCAATCTTTACGCCTGCACTCGATGCTTCATACAGTGCTTCAATTACATCCGGATCACAAAGCGAATTCATCTTGGCAATAATGTGCGCTTGATGTCCTGCAAGAGCATTATCTCTTTCTCTGCCGATAAGATATATAAATCTGTCCTTAAGCCAAAGTGGTGCAAGACTTAATTTATTCCAGCCGGCCGGCTCGGAATATCCCGAAAGCATATTAAATACCGCCGTTGCATCCTCACCTATTGCCTCTTTACAGGTAAACAATCCGACATCAGTATATCTCTTGGCTGTTGAATCGTTATAATTACCGGTACCAAGATGAACATATCTTCTGATACCGTCCTCTTCTTTACGCACTACCAAAGTAATCTTACTATGTGTTTTGAGACCCACCAAACCATATATTACATGACAACCGGCTTGCTCAAGTTTCCTAGCCCATACGATATTGTTCTCTTCATCGAATCTTGCCTTCAATTCAACAAGTACCGTAACCTGTTTACCGTTCTCGGCCGCTTCCGCAAGAGCCGCAACAATAGGCGAATTACCGCTGACTCTGTATAATGTCTGTTTAATTGCCAAAACATCAGGGTCTGTGCTGGCTGTTTTAACGAAACCAACCACCGGTTCAAATGATTCATATGGATGATGCATCAATATATCTTCTTTTCGAATTGCCTCAAAAATATCTGTACAATCGATTAGTGCCGGAACAGGCTGCGGCGTGTACTCCTTTTCCTTCAGCTCATCATAACCTTTTATATCATACATCTTCATAAGGAACGTCAGATCAAGAGGTCCGGCTATTGAATATCTCTCTTCTCTTTTTACCTTAAGTTCGGATTTGAGAATATTTACAAGCCTGCTGTCTGCGCCTTCATTTATCTCCAGACGAATAGCTTCGCCCCATTGTCTTTTCTTAACCTGTTTCTCAATCTCTTTGAGCAAATCTGCCGCTTCTTCTTCATCAATCGCAAGATCGGCATTACGCATAACTCTAAATTCGCACATTGAAAGAATATCATAATTCAGAAACAGCTTATCTATATTACGTTCAATAATCTTCTCGAGCAAAATGTATGCCTTGCCCTCAGTACCTTCATTAGGAATCTCAACAATACGAGGTAAAACACTCGGTACCTGAACGGTTGCAAATTCATAATCTTGTGTTGCATCTTCCTTTTTTCTGACAATAGCACCGATATTGAGTGACTTATTTCTGATAAGCGGGAAAGGACGCGAACTGTCTACCGCCATAGGAGTCAATACCGGATACACATAATCTTCAAAAAAACGATCTGCAAAAACTGCCTGTTTTTTCGTCAATCTGCTGTCATCTTTATATATATCAATTCCTTTTTCGCGTAATTGTTCTACAAGCGTATCATAAACATCATATTGCTCTTTCACCAGATCATGCGTCGCAACATTAAGCAACTTAAGCTGCTGTCTCGGATTATAACCGGCAATATCGGGTTTCTTATATCCCGCGTTGTCCATATCCTTAAGCGATGCCACTCTAATCATAAAAAATTCGTCCAGATTAGATGCCGTAATACTTAAAAACTTAATTCTTTCAAGCAACGGTATGGTCTTATCATTGGCTTCCGACAGCACACGCTTATCAAACAAAATCCAACTCAATTCTCTGTTGTAATAATATTCAGGATTACTAAAGTCTGCTTTTCCCAAATTGGACCTCCCATATATGCAAAATACTACAACTTGTTAATATGCTTTATCTGAGGTCTGACACAGAATACCTCTTCGAAGAAATCCGCACGCATCTCAAACATTCCTCTCTCATAGGTTATGTCTTTGTTTGTGCGAACAGTTATTGTTAAAACATCATCCTTCAACGTAGCCTTAATGCAGCCGAATTTTTGCTTCTGACTCTTATCCAAACCATTGGCAACACGTAATATGGCAGTAAGCTTGGCTATCTTCATATATGCTTCTTCGCCAAGATGTTCAACTCCCGATACTGTTGCGTCATAATCAAAAAATCTATGATTAAACTTTACTACATTAGCCACTATCTCGCGTTCGGCATGAGACAATCCTATTATCTCGGTAGACATTATTATGTCATAACTGCAGGTTGCAAGATTGTACAAACTTATATATTTTCCACAATCATGCAGGATTGTTGATATTCTAAGCAACAATCTGTCTCTTTCCGTTAAGCCATGTCTTTTCTTCATCGCATCGAATATAGTCATACATATACTTTCAAGAGTCTGGCTTCTCTTATCATCACTCATATATCTTTTACCGATATTACGAGCACATGCGACTATATCTTCTTCAAAATCATGCGGACTGACAAGAAGCTTTTTGCTCTCACCATACTCGTATGCTATACCTTCGCAAAGCGAAACTCCCGGGCACCATATTGTCTTTGCACCCGTTAATGCAATCACGGATCTGATTATCTGTGCTGATACAAAAACAAGTGAAATATTTTCAAGTGCAACACTGTATTTTCTTGAAAACTCAACGGCATTCATTACCTTCAACCGTTCAAAGAATGCCTCAAATCTCTCGGCATTAATAAATCCCGGCGTATCCGAATCCATCGTTCTTTTTAGGGTAATCGGTGAAATATAATCATCAACAATGATAAGATTCTCTATCTTTCTGTTCTTAAGATACAACTTATCAAATACTGATAACTGCGCACCAATCATCTCATCAAGCAGTGCTCCGTGACGACTCGGCTTGGCTGCCAGATTATTGAGTCTCTCTCTGAGTCTTAATACTCCGAGTTTCATGTTCTGCGTGACATCAAGCTTGTCATTGTCAAACAGTGATATCTGTATACTGCCTCCACCGATATCTATAATAGCTGTGCCCTTGCCGATTGTCTTATCAAAGTCATCACCCTTGGATGCAACGGATTTGTAATCCAGAAATCTTTGTTCCGAATTGCTGATTACGTCGATTCTTATTCCCGTTCTTTGCTCAATCTGATCAATCAAAATGTGCGTATTCTTTGTCTCTCTTATTGCACTGGTACCGTATGCACGGTATTCGGTCACATGATATGACTTCATTATCTTTGCAAATTCACCAATAATTCTGCACAATTCATCAACCTTCTCAATAGACACCTTGCCCGTTGAAAAAGTATCTGTACCCAAATCCAGTCGATATCTTACCGCATCAACTTCGCGCATACCGTTTGGTCCGAATTCAACAATTTTGAGATTAAGTTCGTATGACCCTACATCTATGGCCGCAAATAATTTAGTCGCCATATAACTCCTCACATCGACATTCTATTCTTTACCTAACAAATAATCGATAAACTGTTGAGCACTTCGACCCGACAATCCGCCATGGGATACTTCCCATTTGTTAGCCTCGGCCAAAAGCTCATCTTCACTCATTGTAATATTGTTACGCTTCGCCAATACCTTAACAATATTTTGATATTCCTTCTTCTCGGGTGATGAAAAATATATCTTGCATCCGAATCTTGCTGACAATGACAATTTCTCCTGCAGAGTATCGGATTCATGTACCGAATCCTCTCTGTCTGAGAATTTCTCATTAACAAGATGGCGTCTGTTGGTAGTGGCATATATCAATACATTCTTTGGTTTCTTCTCAATACCGCCTTCAATAACCGCTTTAAGATATTTGTATTCAACCTCAAATTCTTCAAAGCTCAAATCATCCATATATATGATAAATCTGTAATTACGATTCTTTATCTGGGCAATCACATCGTTGAGATCTTTGAATTGATGCTTATATACTTCGATTACGCGCAATCCCTGCTCATAGTATTCATTGGCAATAGCCTTTATACTTGATGATTTACCTGTTCCGGCATCTCCGAACAATAGGCAGTTATTGGCCTTTTTCCCTTTTAAGAATGCTTCTGTATTCTCTCTTAATTTCTGTTTGGCAAGCTCATATCCTACCAAATCGTCCAATTTTACATGTGTAATATTCAGAATCGGTACAATAATTGTATTGCCTTTTTCATCATGTGCTATTCTGAATGCTTTATGGAGTCCGAATCTTCCCACACCATAATCCTTATAGAAAAGTGTAAGTGTATCCTTCATCTCCTGCGGGGTATTATTATTGCGGAAAGCCATTGCAAGATCACAAATTCTTTTTCTGATTCTGTCGTTATAGACTTTACTTTCCTCTGTGGATGCAACGTAATTCTCAATAAGTTCAAAACCGTTTAGCTGTAATGTCTCTATCATCGGTGTAAAATCATAATCATAGAATTCTTTCATAATTACAATGTCATGTAGCACCGCATCATTAATTGTTCCGTTAATTGCGCCTGTAATCTCGGTTGAACGACTGTAGCAATTCTCATTGTTGACCAATAGATTGGTCAAATAGCAGTGCCACAAATTACCCGAAAAACCATGATTACCTGCCATCTCAAGCATCTTATGAATGCACTCATAAGCAAGTGCCTGCATATCTTCAATATTGTAGTACTCATCATCGTAATGAGACATAAGGAACGACATATCCTTAAGCAATCCGTCATCATCACAATCTTTGTATACTATAAGTTCTTTTTCTCTCATCACATTTCGTCCTGTCCGTTTTCTATTTGAGATGCAATACTGGTCTGCAGATATCTGCTTTGAGCCATAATCTCAATGTATATTCTCTCCATATACTCTCTGTACGGTACATGATGAGTCAGTTCTTTGATGGAATTAATCTTTTCCCACTCTCTTTTTGCATCCAATACTTCTTCACCGCTTTGGGCTTTTTCAATACCGATCTGCTCACATATTGCCATTCTTCGTTCAAGCAATTCGACAATCTGAGCATCTATCTCATCTATCCCGGCTCTATAAACTGATTTGGCCATATAAACCTCCTAAAAAAGCACATGTTTAATATTTTTATTTTATCGCAGAATAGTCTTGATAGCAAGCCATTAAGACGATATAATCAACATGTGAAATGCATATATTGTATGGTTTGCGAGCCTAACATACACCATATGGTATGTGATTCGTTTTGCACGCATTTCGTATTGAATATCAATATCGATATAACACATATATACCGTATTCGAATACCAAAATGTTGGGGAGAACATAATGAATAAAAAAAGTATAATAACCTTAAGTATTATCGTTTTCATATTGGCATTACTCATCTTCTTTTCTGTATATTCAAGCAAAATGCCGCTTAATGATAACGGTGTCATTGGCAATACCGCCTGCAATCTCAATAACAATGGCTTATTCTGCGAAAAAGACGGTATAGTATATTTTTCCAATCCATATGATAACGGTGCTCTATATTCTATGGATGTCAACGAAGGCAATGTCAAAAAGATATTGAATGTCGGAGTGAAATCAATAAATGCCGACAGCAGAAGAATCTACTATTCAATGAGCGGGGCTTCGGGCGGCAAAGGTCTGGGATTTGTAAGACGCGCAAAAGGACTGTACAGTATTAAAAAGAACGGTTCTGACTCAATATGCTACACCCAGGATGCAGTCGGTATCGCATCTCTTTCCGGCAGCAACCTGTATTATCAGCATTATCGCAACAATTCCGGCACAGACCTTGATAAAATAAGAATCGATAAAAAGGATAATAAAACTGTGGTTGCAAATATGGTATCCCCTGCCGGACTTAATTACGGTACGCTATACTACGCAGGTGCATCCGAAGATATGTACTTGTATGCGCTTGACACCGCAACAGATATGAGCACCTGCTTATATGAACGTCAAATGTACAATCCCGTATATATTGGCGGCGACATATATTATATTGATCTTGAAAGCAATTACATCTTACACCGTTATAATCTTTCAAGCGGCGAAGACATTGCTCTCACAAACGAACGTGTCGAAATGTTTAACGTATGTAATAATGAAATATATTACCAAAGCAATTCTTCTAAACCCGATGCTGCATTAAAACGTATTTCAATAGACGGTGGCGAACCGGAGATTATCGCGGAAGGTGTTTTCTGCGACATAAATGCAACATCAACTTATGTATATTTTCACAAATACGATGAAGATGTCCCCATATATCACCAGATGTTGTACGGAGATATCAACGTCGGCACTTTTGATCCCGGTGTAATTGACTAGTCGAACTGACACATGTGTCATTTCAAGTGAGGTTAATCTATGAAAATCAAAGTTACTAAAATGGAATACTCAAAAGTGTGTGCACTCACACCTCCATCACATCACAGACCGATTAAACAATCGGTAGCAATGAGAAAGCTCATTCACACTCTAAGCAAAAAGGATTTAAAAAAGGTCGGTTTTACACATACAGAATCCGGTATTGATTCACTCAATTCCGATGAACCCGTTCTGTATCTTATGAATCATTCAAGCTTTATAGATCTTGAAATTGCAAGTGCGCTGATATATCCCAAGCCTTACCATATCGTCTGTACTTCTGACGGATTTGTCGGGAAAGATGGGCTTATGCGTCGCATAGGTTGTATCCCTACCAACAAATTTGTCACCGATGTTGTTCTTGTCAGGGACATCGCACATGCTCTTCACAATCTAAAAAGTTCGGTACTTATGTATCCGGAAGCAAGCTACAGTTTTGATGGAACAACAACACCATTGCCGGATACAATAGGTAAATGCATCAAAGTAATGAACGTTCCGGTAGTAATGATATCCACCAAAGGTGCTTTCCACAGAGATCCGTTATATAACTGTCTGCAGGTTCGTGATGTAAAAATATCGGCACATATGGAGCTTATAATTCCAAAAGAAGATATTGCATATATGACTGCTGATGATATACAAAAGATTATCGAAAAGAATTTTACCTATGACCATTTCAAATGGCAGAAAGAAAACAACATCAAAATATCAGAATCATTTAGAGCTGACGGACTCAATCGTATTCTATACAAATGTCCGCAATGTTTGCATGAGGGCAAGATGAAAGGCATGGGCACAACTCTCACATGCGGCAATTGCGGGGTTGAGTACACATTAAACGAATATGGATACTTGGAATGCAAGGATTCTCTTGTTCCTACCACGCACTCACACAAATTTGATTTCAGCCATATTCCGGATTGGTATGCCTGGGAACGATATGAAGTCAGGAAAGAGCTTGAAGCCGGCACATATTCCCTTGATATTCCGGTTAAAATATGTATGATGGTAAACACCGATTCCATATACGAAGTCGGAACAGGTAGATTATCACATGATACCAACGGATTCCATCTTACCGGTTGCGACGGCGAACTTGATTATGTTCAATCCCCTACAGCATCATACAGTCTTTATTCGGATTACTATTGGTATGAGATTGGCGATGTTATCTGTATCGGCAACATGGGTGTGCTTTACTATTGTTTCCCTATGGATTCGGGTGATGTTGTTGCCAAAACGCGTCTTGCAACAGAAGAACTGTATAAGCTTCTCAAAGCACACGCATAATTTTTGAATTGTATTATGTCAAAAAATCTATACATCCGCCTTCACTATATGACAGTCGTGTCATATATAGGCTCTTCATTAATTTCCACAAATAGTATGTATCTTTCATACCACATGTCTCGTAACTTGAATGCATTGCCAACTGCGGTGCCCCTATATCTGCACATTTTACCGAGACATGTCCTGCCGAAATATTGCCCAGTGTGCTTCCGCCGACCTTATCGGAACGATTGGCAAAAAACTGTATCGGAACATCTGCATATGATGCAAGCTGACGAACTATTGCCATGCTCATCGCATCAGATGTATATTTCTGACCTGCGTGCGATTTTATTACCACACCTTCATTCATATATACCCGATTACTCTCATCAGTATATTCCGGATGTGCGGGATGTACCGCATGAGCATTATCGGCACTAAGCATAAAGCTGTCAGACAACGCGCGCAAATATGTCTCGTTTGTGCCTCCAAGCGATTGATTAATACGCATCAACGTATCTTGCAAAAATGTAGAATCCGCTCCCTGTTTTGTAGTGGAGCCCACTTCTTCGTTATCAAAACATGCCATTACATTAATTGCAGACGATGCATTTGTATCTGTAAGTGCCTTAAGAGCTGCAAATGTACACTGCAAATCATCCAACCTTGCCGATGAAACAAATTCAAAATTTGCTCCCCACACAGACGGTGCTACTCTTGCATATAAAAATAGGTCCGAACCGACTATATCCGTAACATCACACGATAATTCATCTGCAATAAGTTTGTTTATTCCGCCCGTACATTTATCCCCTGACAGAAGCGGCAGTAAATCAACCTGTTTATTATACGAAAAGCCATCATTAATCTCACGATTCATATGTACCGCTGCATTGGGAATAAGTAAAAGATCTCTGTCCAAATTAACCAGCTTAGTACAAAGTCTGTTATTAGTATCTTTGACAATTACTCTTCCCGCTACAGACAACGGTCTGTCAAGCCAGGTTGAGCAAATCATTCCGCCATAACCTTCAACATTAAGTCTGGAATATTTCTCACCACAATATACAGCAGCATTCTCTTTTAATTTGAATGTCGGAGAATCCAAATGAGTTGCGACAATATTATAAGAATAGTCTTTAGCACTATTTCCTGTATGAAAAGCAATAACACTTGAACCGTTCCTTGTTACATAATACTTCCCGTCACATTCTATATTCCACTCCTGCCCTTCCTCCAAACGTACATATCCGTTTGAAGTCAAAGTATCGCATATTGAATTAACCGCATGAAAAGGAGTAACACTCGCTCCTACAAAATCAAGCATTTCTTCGGTAATCTGCTCAAACATTTTTATTCTCCGTCTTTTCCTCAAGTGCATTATATAACTGCGTAATCGTCTTTTTAAGAATAGGATGGCGCATATTCGGCGCAATCTCCATAAGCGGTTTCAAAACGAAATCGCGATTCTCCATATCAACATGAGGAATAATCAAATCTTCACTTTCGTATACAAGATCATCATACATAATTATATCCAAATCAAGAGTTCTGGGACCCCAATGAATATCACGCACTCTGTTAGCATGCTGTTCCAAAATATGAAGATATTTGAGTAACTCCTCCGGCGACATAATTGTCTTAATATGACAAACACCATTAATGAAGTCATCCTGCTCAACAGGTCCGTAAGGCTTTGTCAAAATACGCGTAGAATCGTTTTTCACCTTAATCTGCTCGTGCTTATCAAATGCTTCCATCGCATCATCAATGTAGCCTTCCGAATCTCCCATATTGGAACCGTACGCAATATATACATTATGCCAAGCTCTGTGAATCTTAACCGAGACGTTCTCCACCTCCATCGGCATGGGTGCCTCAGGTTTGCACACCTCAATATCTACAGCTTTTATATGCGCATATGTAAGCAATATCTTTTCTGCTACTTTCTCTGCTACAGTCTCAATAAGATCATATTTAGTCTCAGTCATAACAGACTCGATTGTTGTACACACCTTTGAATAATCGGTAGCCTCATTGTAGTCGTCTCTCCTTGCCACATACTTTGTATCTGTATGCAATACCGCATTTACAATGAAATTCTGCCCTTCATTCTTCTCTTGAGCAAACACTCCGTGATAGGCATACACTTTGAGTCCTTTGATTCTGATTTCGTCCATTTTTCTCCCCCTATTTTATGAATTTATTATTGCCTCCGCCATTTTTACTGCCAATACATTTGGCGCAATATCATGCACACGTACAAATGCCGCCCCCTTACAAGCCGCAATCACAGATGTTGCAACTGTAGGATATAACCTGTCATCAATATCCAGATTAAGCGTTTTCCCGATAAAAGACTTGCGACTGCATCCTAACAAAATCGGATACCCTAAGCATTTCAACCTATCAATCGATTCAATAATTTGCAAATTCTGATTAACATCCTTTGCAAAACCTACCCCCGGATCAATAATGATTCGCTCATCACCTATTCCTGCATTTGTTGCCAGTTGAATCGACTGCATAAGATCATTGGATACGTCAGCCACAATATCAACATAACCATAATCTGTCGCGTCACCTTTAACAGATATCGGATGTCTATTATGCATAATACATACACAAGCCGTATCGGAAGATGCAGCTATCGCCTGTGCCATAGTATTATCATATTTTAGCCCCCAAATATCATTTATCATATGCGCACCGGCTTTAATTCCAAGACTTGCAACCGATGATTTGTATGTATCCAACGAAATAGGTACATCAAAGTGCTCTGCAATCGCTTCAATAACCGGTATTACTCTTGAAAGTTCTTCCTCTGCACTCACACTATCTGCTCCGGGTCTGGTGCTCTCTCCGCCGATGTCAATAATATCCGCGCCCTCCGATATCATTTGTTCAACACGATACAAGGCATCGGATATATTCTTTATACTGCCTCCGTCCGAAAACGAATCGGGAGTAACATTTAATATTCCGCAGATATATGTATGCTTATTAGTATCAAATACTCTGTTTCCAATCTTCATGTCTACCTATAATCTAAAATTACGAACTCTTCCGTAAAATGTACTCTGCAGCTTATCATTGTCGACAAAATCGCCTCTTGTAGCTACGGTCACAGTTGTGCTGCCCGGCTTTTTAACACCACGCATAGTCATACACATATGCTCAGCTTCAAGCATTACCATAACACCCTTTGGCGCCAATTCTTTCATAATTGCATCTGCTATCTGTGCAGTCATTCTCTCCTGTATCTGTGGGCGCTTCGCATATACTTCAACGGTTCTTGCAAGCTTACTTAAACCAACCACCTCTCCGTTAGGTATATATGCAACATGTGCTTTACCGTAAAATGGCAGCAAATGATGCTCACACATTGAATAGAAAGTAATATCTCTTTCTACTACCATCTCATTGTTATCAACACTGAATCGCTTACTTAGTATCTCGTCACATTCCATATCCATTCCGCCGAATATTTCCTCATACATTCTGGCGATTCTGTCAGGTGTCTCAATCAATCCTTCTCTTGTCTTATCTTCTCCGATTGCATCAAGCAACATTTCTATTGCTTCACGTACTTTCTTCTTATCAACCATTAATGTTTTGCTCCCTTTTGTATTTTGGCGGCATCCATCAACCTTCCAAGATATGCCAACGAACCGCATGCCAATATCAACGTGTCTTTATCGGCCATCATTTTTGCCATCCAAACAGCTTCTTCCACGCTGTCGGTCGATGTCACATTCTTATTAACACGCATAACTTCACGTGCCAATTCCACACTCGGTAATGCTCTTGGATTGCCCGGTGTAGCTACCGTAAGTACCATTTCCGCATCTTCGCACAGTAGTTTAATAACCTTGTCAATCTCTTTATCCTTAAACATTCCTATGATAATAATTTTGCGCTTATTTTTATAATATATATCAATTGTCTCTTTTAATCTTGCGGCAGCATCCGGATTATGAGCACCGTCTGCAATTATTAGCGGTGTCTTTGATACAATCTGCATTCTTCCCGGCCAACTTGCATGTAACAAGCCCCATTTAATCTGTGCATCGGATATCACTTTCTTATTACACCACCACTTGTCTAGATTAACATTTATTCCGTCGTTATTCAACACAACCAGTCTGTTATAGCATGCAATCACTTCAATTGCGCATGCCGCATTATATATCTGATAGGTTCCTCTGAGAGTTGTCCTATACTTTTCCTTTTTATATTCAAACTCTTGATAATTTGCACCGTATTTAATTTTGTCAATTAATGATTCTTGAACACAATCAAAAGATGCATTATTTTCCATTGATGCATTCTCTAATATTTTACTCACCTGCAAATGTTGCACACCGGATACAACCGCTGTTGACTCTTTTATTATCCCGGCCTTTTGAGTTGCAATCTCCTCAAGTGATTCACCTAAGAATTGCATATGATCCATATCAATATGAGCAAAAACCTCTATAATTGATGTCTTCACAAGATTTGTAGCATCATAAGCTCCGCCCATACCGCATTCAAGCAATACAATATCGCATTTTTTATCAACGAAAAAAAGAAATGAAATAGCTGTCTCTATCTCGAATGCAGTCGGGTGCGGCAGCCCTTCTTTTATCATATCATCAATAGCGCTCGCAACTCTTGTAACATAGGAAGCAAATGCCTTCTTCGACATTAATACACCGTTCACCTGAAAACGTTCCAGATATGAAACTATAGTCGGAGAAACATATCTACCGACCTTAAGTCCCGCATGTGACATAATTGTAGACACAAAGCAAAGTGTTGAACCCTTGCCGTTTGTGCCCGCAACATGAATGAATTTGAGATTATTTTGTGGATTCCCCAGCCTGTCACACAATGCGGTAATGCTCTCAAGTCCCGGAACACTACCGTATTTTGCGCAGTCTTCTATATATTCAAAAGCGTCATTTATGTTCATATTGTCACCTCATAATATGACACTTGTGTCATATCTATACAAATCTTCTCTTATCAAGTTTCTCTTCACAATATTTACATCTATATATACCTTTCTTTTCATCCGATAAAAAGAAAATATGTGGCAGTTCCTGCTCAATAGATGTAATACATCGTGGATTACTGCACTTAAAAATATGACTTATTTCTTTTGGCAAAGTCAATTGTTTTTTTCCTACAATCACGCCATCTTTTATAACATTAACCGTTATATTGCAATCAATTGCCGCAAGTACATCCATATCCAATAAATCGATGGGACATTCTACTTTTAAAATGTCCTTTTTTCCCATCTTATTTGACTTGGCATTCTTAATAATTGCCACAGTACAATCCATTTTATCCAGTCTAAGATGATGATATATCGCAAGGCTCTGTCCTGCTTTAATATGATCAAGTACAAAACCCTCTTCTATTTTACCAACGTTAAGCATACTTGTCCTCCCATTACATCTTTATTCCGAGCAAAGTCAGAATAAGCGCCATTCTAACATAGACTCCATACGCGGCCTGCTTAAAATATGCAGCTCTCGGATCATCGTCAATCTCTACCGATATCTCATTAACTCTCGGTAACGGATGCAAAATCATCATATCCTCTTTGGCCTGCTCCATCTTGCTCTTGGTAAGAATGTAGAAATCCTTCAATCGAATGTAATCTTCCTCATTGAAGAAGCGCTCTCTCTGTACACGAGTCATATAGAGAATATCTAATTCGCCAATCGTATCTTCCAGACGAATAACCTCTCTGTATTCAATATTTTTCTCGTTCAACATATCTGTAATATAATCCGGCACCTTCAATTCTTCAGGCGAGATAAATATGAATTTTACATTTTCATATCTGCTGAGTGCATTTATCAATGAATGAACTGTTCTGCCGAATTTCAAGTCACCGCATAAGCCTATCGTAAAATTACCCAGTCGGCCTTTCAAAGATCTGATAGTCAGCAAATCTGTCAATGTCTGTGTCGGGTGTTGATGTCCGCCGTCTCCTGCATTGATTACCGGAATAAGTGATTTGGCGGCAGCAACATAAGCCGCACCTTCCTTCGGATGTCTCATTGCACAAATATCCGCATAACATGATATCACTCTGATTGTATCAGAAACGCTCTCACCTTTAGCCGCGGATGAACTTGCCGCATCGGAAAAGCCTAATACCTCTCCGCCCAAATTAAGCATTGCCGCCTCAAAACTAAGTCTGGTTCTTGTACTTGGTTCATAGAAACAGGTTGCAAGCTTTTTTCTCTTACATGCATCTTCATACTTCTTTGGATTAGCCTCAATATCATTGGCCAAATCAAACAGTTCTTCCAATTCTTCCACTGAAAAATCAAGTGGATTCATCAAATGTCTTGGCATTTTACCTCTCCTTAACAAATTCTGGCGCTACTATAAAAAAAACGAAGAGAAAATAATATTCCCTTCGTCAATCCATACATCCTCTATTCAATAAAGCCTGTCTGTAAATAGTAGCTCTCACTTCAGTCTCCTCTTTCTTTCTATGTATGATAACACAATAAATTGTACTTAGCAATGACAAATTCATCTAAATATCGTATAATTATAATACATATGAAACGGAGGTGCTTATTATGACATTTAGAGAGCGCAAAAGATGGCTGTTTTTCGGTCTACCATTTACTTTTACAGTTTATTCAATCAAAGATGATATGATTACGATTGATACAGGATTCTTCAAAAAAGAAGAGAATGATTGCTATATGTATAAAGTTGTCGACGTTAAGTTGACTCGAACATTTATCGAAAGAATCTTCGGATTAGGTACAATCACATGCATAACCGGTGATTCAACCGATCCCATCTTGCTTATCAAACATATTAAAAAAGCAAAAGAGATAAAGGATTATATTTTAGAAGCATCCGAGCAGGCAAGACTGAAGAGACGAACAGTCAATATGTTGGATATCGGTGCCGGTGATATGTCAGACGTAGAGCCTGACTCATTTACAAATTAATTAAAACATCTATTTTTTAGGCGTAGCAATCAAAAGATTGCTACGCTTTTTTTGCAATAAAAAACCCTTAAACAGATTAGTGTAGCCAACCTGTTTAAGGGAATTCAAATATCATATCTTACTTCAATCAATTACTTCTTCTGCAAGAAATCCGGAATCTTTAACTGCTGTTCGTCGATCTTACTCTTGATATCAGTTGTCTTCTGTGTACCAAAGTTACGCGTAACAGCATTAGGAGTTACCGCACCGGCAGGTCTTGTGCCTGCTGACGGATTAAGAGTAGGTCTTACACCCTGCTGTAACGGAGCCGCAGCGCTTGATGCTGTTGAAGCACCTGCTGTCTGACTGGTTCTGATTACGTTTCTTGTACTGAATCTTGAAGCTGTTCCAAACGGTGACTGTTTTACTTCATCAATACCTGTTGCAATAACAGTAATCTTACATGTATCAGCTTCACTGTCATCATACATAGCACCAAATATTACATTGATATCCTCACCTGTAATCGACATTACATAATCGGCTGCATCATCTGCATCGAACATTGAAATATCACCGGATACGTTAAGAATAACATCTGTAGCACCTTTAATCGTTGTCTCAAGAAGCGGAGACTCAATAGCCATAACAATCGCTTCCTTAGCCTTGTCATCACCTTTACCGATACCGATACCGATATGTGCAATACCCTTATTACGCATAACTGTCTGAATATCCGCAAAGTCAAGATTGATAATTGAAGGTACATTAATAAGATCGGTAATACCCTGCACTGCCTGCTGAAGCACTTCGTCGGCTTTCTTAAGAGCCTCAGGCATTGTTGTACGACGATCTACAATCTCAAGAATCTTATCGTTTGGAATAACAATAAGAGTATCAACATTCTCTTTAAGTCTCTCAATACCACCGGTTGCATTCTGCATACGAGTCTTAGCCTCGAATCTGAAAGGCTTTGTAACTACACCGACAGTAAGTATACCCATATCTTTGGCAATCTTAGCCACAACCGGAGCAGCACCGGTACCTGTACCGCCGCCCATACCGCAAGTAACAAATACCATATTATATGAACGAAGAGCATTAGTTAACTCTTCATAGCTTTCCTCTGCAGCTTTTTCACCTACCTCAGGCTTAGCACCGGCGCCAAGACCTTTTGTAAGCTTCTCACCAATCTGTAAAAGTTTAGGTGCCTTACAAAGTGACAATGCCTGTCTATCTGTATTAACACCAATAAAATCAACCCCGGAAATGTTCTCCTCTATCATTCTGTTAACTGCGTTATTACCGGCACCACCTACACCAACAACAAGGATTTTTGCACCGGCCTGCGCATCATTTGTCTTTACCTCAAGCAAGAGTCTCTCCTCCTTCTCCCACGCTTAAATCACACTCTTTATCATATAATTTTTTCTTCGTTTTCGCAATCTTTTTTTTTGTTTTTAGCAAAGATAGGCATATTGTACTACTATTTATCTTTTTCAAAAGTCACTATACTATCTTCGCTCGTATAATTTTCCAGTCTCAGTACTCCTTTTTCCCCGTCCAAGCTTGGTAAAATTGCCTTCAAACGAATAATTTTCTCATCAATATTTGTGAAATCACCAAGTTGAATCCTTGCATCATCAAAATACAAGGTAATATTCAAATTGGAATCAAAATATATTTTATCAACTTCCAATTCATGTTTCTTTAAAAGCTGTGTTACTTCAAGTATCTGTTTGAAAATATCTTCATTTTCTACAGGTAATCTCTCATACAGAACAATATGATCGTAGCTTAGGCCCATTATCTGAGGAATACCCTTTGTCTTACTCTCAGATGATTCTACCACAGTGCCGTCTTTATCAAAATAAAAATATCTTCCCATATTTTCAACGAAACCGGCCATAGCCTTTTCATATACGCTAATCTTTATTGTTGACGGATTAACAATCTTCACACTCATTGTTTGAATAAACGGAATATCTTCAATATCCTTATTTTTATACTTCATTGACAGATACAATGAGCTTTTCGAAAAACGGTCATTCAATACAAAATTGTATATTTCTTCATTCGAATAATGCACATTGCCTTCAATAAGTACCGTGTCAACCGTATAGATGTTTACAACAATCACAAATACCGCACTAAGTATAATCAGTAAAAACAACAAGGCACACAGAATTCTGTGATCCATCACAAAATCCAGTATTCTCTCCTTTGCTGATCTTTTTACCTTTTTCGTTACTTTCTTCTTATCATCTTTCTTTTTGCTCTTTTTGCTTTTAATAAGTCTTCTGTCCGGAGCATCCAAATTAGATGAAAATATCGGTAATTCCGCAGTCAATGAAGCTAATGAAACAGTATCGCCAAGCTTCTTTTGTTTCTCGATAGACATCATCGTTGCCGACTTTGTATTCACTTTTTGTTTCTTACTGCTCTTTGCCATATGTTAATCCTTGAATTCAATCGATCTGGCCACGCTGAATACCAATCCCAATTCAATAAGCAAAAACATAACGGAAGTACCTCCGTAACTTATAAATGGAAGCGAAATTCCCGTATTGGGAATAGTATTTGTAACAACCGCTACATTAAGCAACACTTGAACAGATATATGTCCCATCACACCAACAACAAGCAATCCGCCAAACAAATCCGGTGCGTTATTGGCAATAATCATCAATCTCCAAAGCATCAATATGAACAGCAAAATGATACATATTCCGCCAAACAATCCCAGTTCTTCACATATAATTGAAAAGATCATATCGTTCTGTGCTTCCGGAATAAATCCCAATTTTTGTGTACTCTGTCCCAAGCCTTTTCCAAATATTCCGCCCGAACCAATCGCATATAATGCCTGTAATGTCTGGAAACCTGTACCCGACGAATATGCTTCGGGATTGAGCCAAGCAAGTATTCTGGCACCTCTGAATCCAAATCCGCCGCCTGCACCTGCCTTTGCAATAACAAATATAAGTAACGTACCAAGTGCCACTACAGATATGACAATCGCCGCGAATCTCTTATATTCCGGGCTCGCAACAAACAACATAATAAATGCAATTGCAAAAATGATAATTGCAGAACTCATATTATCCGTTATTAACCATACTAAAAGGCATATAGGCACCGGTGCGCACAGCACAAACAAAAAGCCCTTTCTATGCCTTATATTGTTACCAAGTTTGCAAACAAAAGATGCAAGAAACAGAATCATAGCAAGCTTTGCTATCTCTGCCGGCTGAACCGATATACCCAGATTAAGCCATCTTCTGGCACCGTTTGCTTCGATGCCAAGCGGTGTCAACACAAGTAAAATAAGTATAATTGAAACAATATATCCCCAACCGGCAAATCTCTCCCAAAAATGATACGGTATTACTGATACAAGTATCATCATAATGAGACCTACCAATGTAGCAAACATCTGCTTCTTCAGATAAAAAGCAGCATCATTCTGAAGCTTAGAAGAAACGCTGGCCTCATAAGAGCTTGTTGAATATACCATAATAAGTCCAAATCCAAGCAATACAATGATAATGAATATTAAACTGTAATCAACGTATCCGCCGATACGTCTTCTCTTATCTTGGGTCATTACCTGTATCCTCCAAAACGCCGAGACCATTTTGTTCATTAAGTACTGCGCCCGTAAGCGGAGCTGTATCCGCATTATCAGACTGCATATCCTCGTCAGATAGAGGTGTAGATGAAGTTACATCACCGCCTCGAGCATCAATTTCACCGTTCTCATCAGTTTCAATCTGTTCCGTCTCTTCCTCTGTCTGAGTTTCTTCTTCGGAAATATTGGCCTGTTTGATAGTTATGCTAAGTGATTCCAATTCTTCTCTCTCAGAATCGGACAAGGGCTCTGTCATATATATATTCATATAAGGCAACACTTCCGTAAGAATATCTCTTACAATTTTCGTTGCATATTTTGCATCGTCCTGGAATACGGCATTAGGTCTGTCAACAACAACATATATTGCTATCTGAGGATTGTTGGCCGGAGCATATCCCATAAATGAAACAACGTAATTAATCTTATCTCTCGGAATTGTCTCGGCAGTTCCTGTCTTTCCTCCGATTGCATATCCCGCAGGTCTTGCGGTTTTACCGGTACCATTGGTAACAACACCGTTACAATACTCGATAATCTTTGACGATGTCTGTGCCGATACAGTCTGTTTTAGCACACGTGGAGTAATATTCTGTACTACCGAACCATCAGCTGCCGTTATCTTCTTAACAACATGCGGCTCATAGTATTTTCCACCGTTAACCAGTGACGAAAAGGCTGTAATCATCTGAATCATAGTCACATTGAATCCTTGACCGAACGTAGATGTTGCAAGCTCTGTTTCTCCCATATTCTTGTCATTAAAAACAAGTGTATTGGTCCTGGCTTCTCCAAACAAATCAATATTTGTTTTCAATCCAAAATTGAATTTCTCCTGATACTCAAGGAAAGTTGTCTTACCAATCTGCTTACCCATAAGCATCAAGCACACATTACACGACTTCTCAATCGCCTCACCGACAGACAAAGTTCCGTCACCACCTGTTTTGTAATTGTGGCACTTGATATCATGATCGCCGACATGCAACTGTCCGTTACATGTATACAGCTCATTACCTGACATTTTTCCGCTCTCAAGTCCCGCCGCAACAGTAAAAGGTTTTGCAACCGAACCCGGTTCATATGTAGTGGAAATACAATAATTCTTCCACAAATTATTAAGATTGCGATATACATCTTCATCTGTGGCAAGCAATTCGTCCATATTCTCTGCAGTTATTATCTCTGCATCATATGCCACCTTGCCATCTTCTCCGACAAATTTGGAACCGATAAGTCTTTCTGTATTTTTTGTATCATTGAGATCAAAGCACGGATATCCGGCCATTGCCAGAATATCGCCATTATTTACATCCATTATGATACATCCCACGTTATTGGCGCCATTGCCGTCACGTGCATTATTCTTATGATCCTCATTATATTGATACAAATATTTTTCGGTTATCTGCTGAATATTTCCGTCTATGGTTGTAACGATATTGTATCCATCAATAGCAGGAACCGTAGTTCTCTCAAGAGTCTCATCATCATTAAGATAGCCGTACTCTCTACCATCCACACCGTTTAATACACTGTTATAATACTGCTCCAAGCCATACGAGCCATTGTTATCCTTGCCCGTGAATCCGATAAGATCGCAAGCCATCTCATTATTCGGATATACTCTTTTATATTCTTCTTCGAACCAGACGCCGCTAATTAACGGATTATCTTTCGTATTTGCTGCCATTTCTTCAAACGGTGCAATTTCATCATAGGTAAGCTGTTTTAAGGTCACATAGTATTGTGAAGTAGGATTTGCTGCAAGATACTCTCTTGCCGCACCTTCATCAAAGTCGGAAAAACATGATTTCAATGCTGCCATCGTAGCGTCAACGCTGCCTTCCTTCGCGTTCATGTTCTTACAATCAAGCACAAGATTATATACCTTCTCACTTGTTGCCAGCTTATTGCCTTTTGCATCGAGAATATCTCCTCTCTTATAAGGAATTGTAATACTCTCATATTGTTGCTGACTAAGTACCTGCTTCTTATATTGCTCGCCATTATCTCTTGTAATGCTGATTAATTTGACGCTTAACCCAGCAAAAGCCAGCAGTACTATCAAAAATAGTACTACCAGCTTCTCTTGCATTTTCTTATTAAACGAATTATTAGATATAGTGATATTCTCACTCTGTTTATTTCTGTTCTTCAAAATACTGCTCCTGATACTACGGTAGTTGCTGAAGCTGTCTTACGTAATCGCTTCCCTCATCATCGATGATTACAACCTGACCTTCTTTGGCATATGTCATTCCAAGCTCTTCAACAGCTATTTTCTTGAGCTCCTCGACATTGACAGCCTCATTAATTCTGTCAAGATTTTCATCATTTGTCAACGTAAGAGAATGCAATCTGCTCTCCAGTTTTGCAACGTTCTTAATGCTTACCGTTAACTCATTCTTGGCCTCAACATATCCTAAAAGAGTAAGTGCAGTAACCATAACCGCTACACTTAAGAATAACACATATCCCAAATTCATGTAACGTGCTTTGTCACGATTCCTTCTGTTTACTTCACGAACAGTACGTATCTGTCTGTCACTTCTGCGTTCTGCCGGCTTTCTAACCGTATTTCCATATACAATATAGTCAGCTTGTGACGCTGTTCTATTCAGTTGTCTTCCTTGACGATTGTTCATTTTTTGCCCCCCTGGCTAACATGAACACTATATATGTTCAAATATTCTCAGCTTTGCACTCTTTGCTCGGCTGTTTTCTTCCATCTCTGTCTCTCCCGGAAGAATAGGTTTTCTTGTAATCACTTTGCCTTTACTTACCTTGCCGCACACACATACCGGGAATTCCGGTGGACAGGTGCACGGATTCTCGTTTGCCCTAAAGCTTGACTTTACAATTCTGTCCTCCAAAGAATGAAATGTAATAATTGCAAGTCTGCCGTTAGGCCCCAGCAAATCAATCATGCTGTCAAGAGATTGTTTTAATACATCCAGTTCTCTGTTACATTCTATTCTGATTGCCTGAAAAGTCTTCTTTGACGGATGTCCGTTCTTACGCATCTTTGCCGGAATCGAATTCTTTATTATTTCGTTCAGTTCAAAGGTGGTAGCAATCGGATGTTGCTGTCTTTCCATAACAATGTGTTTTGCAATATTCTGAGCAAACTGCTCTTCGCCATAATCTCTGATTATTCTAAACAGTTCCTTTTCGGAATAACCGTTTACTATTTCCTTTGCCGTAAGTGTCTGGCGTCTGTCCATTCTCATATCAAGCGCAGAATCAAATCTATAGGAAAATCCTCGTTCCACAGTATCAAGCTGATATGATGACACTCCCAAATCAAGTAAAATACCATCTACCGTCTCAACACCAAGCTCGGATAATACATTACTCATATTGCTGTAATTGCTTCTTACAATAGTTGTTCTGCTATCTGCACCGATTCTGTCAGTCGCCGCTTCTATTGCCGCCTCATCCTGATCGATACCGATTAGTCTGCCGTTCTCTCCAAGTCTCTCAAGAATATGAGACGAATGACCGGCGCCTCCTAAAGTTCCGTCAACATATATTCCGTTTTTCTTAATTGCAAGTCCCTCTAACACTTCATCAAGAAGAACCGATTTATGTTCGAAAACCATTCATTTCTCCGCTATCGTTATATACTCAGTCCAAGTGCTGCCATATGTTCTGCGATATCTTCAACATCATCAAAATCAGCTGTACCTTCCCAATTCTCTTTGCTCCATATTTCAACACGGCTGGCTACTCCGATCAGCACAACATCCTTTGTTAATCCGGCAAATTCACGCAACACACTCGGTAACAGTATTCTTCCTTGTTTGTCAACCTCAACATCGGTTGCTCCTGCCAAGAAGAATCTTACAAAAGCTCTCGCATCTTTATTGGTAATTGGAAGTGTTTTTAGCTTTTCTTCAAAAGCCGCCCATTCTGTCATGTCATACACAAACAAGCATCCGTCAAGTCCCTTGGTAACAACGAATCTGTCTCCAAGAGCTTCGCGAAACTTTGCGGGTACAATTACTCTTCCCTTTGGATCAATTGTGTGATTGTACTCTCCCATAAACATGTGTATCACCGTAACCCTTTTGAAATGTTATCCACAAAGTTGATGACATATCCACCACTTTGTTCCACTTTCTTACCATTTCCATCCACTTTTAACCACATTTTATATCATTTTCTAGTAAAATGCAATAGAAACCATGCATCAAATTTGCTGTAAACGCCTATTTTATGCGTTTTTCATCACTTCTCATTATGTGGAGGGCATATTTGGACACGCAAAAAAGAGCCACCACTATATCTAGTGGCGACTCTTTATTTATAGTCATACTATACATTTTTCGTATCAAAACTTTGTTAGTTTTTAACAACAGTCTTACACATTGAATCTGAACAAAATTACATCTCCGTCTTTAACAACGTAATCCTTACCTTCCATTCCCACAAGGCCCTTATCTCTTGCAGCACTAAGGGAACCACATTCGAGAAGATTCTTATAATTAACAACTTCCGCCTTAATAAATCCTCTCTCAAAATCGGTATGTATCTTACCTGCAGCCTGCGGAGCCTTGGTGCCTATCTTGATTGTCCAGGCACGAGTCTCATCTTCACCTGCGGTCAAGAAACTCATCAAATTAAGAATCTTGTAGCTTGCCTTGATCAATTTATCAAGTCCCGACTCCGACAAGCCCAAATCCTCAAGGAACATCTGCTTCTCGTCGTCATCAAGCTCTGCGATTTCCTGTTCAATCTGTGCACAAATTACAAACACTTCAGAACCATTGGAAGCAGCAAATTCTCTTACCTTTCCAACATTGGCATTATTAGCGGCATCATCTGCCAAATCATCCTCAGCAACATTTGTAGCAAAAATGACCGGCTTCGCTGTCAACAAATTGTACTCAGCAAACCACTTCTCTTCATCTTCATCGTTCAATTCAAATGAAATAGCAAGTTTACCTGCTTCCAAATGCTCAATAAGTCTCTTAAGCATCTGTGCTTCTTTTGCAATCTTCTTATCATTACAAGCAGCTCTTCCCTGCTTGGCAAGTCTTCTTTCAAGCACCTCGACATCAGCGAAAATAAGTTCCAAATTGATTGTCTCAATATCACGCAGCGGATCGATTGAACCGTCTACATGTACAACATTAGGGTCTTCAAAGCATCTAACCACATGAACAATTGCATCAACCTCACGAATATTTGCAAGGAACTGATTGCCCAAGCCTTCGCCTTTGGATGCTCCCTTTACAAGACCTGCAATATCAACAAATTCTATAACAGCCGGTGTAACCTTCTTAGAATGATACATATCACCAAGAAGTTTAAGTCTTTCATCCGGCACCGTTACTATTCCAACGTTGGGATCAATAGTACAAAACGGATAATTAGCCGATTCTGCTCCCGCTTTTGTAAGTGAATTAAAAAGTGTCGACTTACCCACGTTAGGAAGTCCAACGATTCCGAGTTTCATATTCTTCTCCTTTGAGGACGATTCTTTTGTCACAAAAAGCATCTCATCCAACATATATTTTTACAAACAAATAGAATAATATCACAACAAAATAGAAATCTCAATAATGATGCTACAACCTCTTTCACCGTGATGGTTTCAGCCTTGGTCCATAATGTTTTCCCACTATCCTAAGCAATAGATTTATAACGGAAGCCAGGATAAAGTACACAAGAGCCGTAACAAGCAACGGGAAGAGCGCTTCATATGTAGCACTTCTTATCAAATCTGATGATTTGGTCAAATCAACTACCGCAATATATCCGGCCACACTGGTCAGCTTGATAAGCGAAACAACCTGACCACAATAAACAGGAAGAATGCCTATCAATGCTTGCGGTAATACAACTCTTGTAAAAGCACCTACTTCGGAAAATCCCAAAGCTCTGGCCGCAATTCTCTGTCCCCTTGGCACGCTTTCAATGTTGGTTCTGAATATCTCCGAGCAATATGCGGAAAAATCCAGTGAAAAGCCGACAACGCATATCCACCTGCTGTCTATTCCGGTACCTGCAAAAACAACATAAAATAGAAGCAGCAATAATACAACAATCGGCATGCCCTGCACAAGCTTAATATATATAATGGAAAACGCTTCGCAAAATGTGTTACCGCTCATTCTCAGCGCACATATGATGCCACCAAGAACAGTTCCCAACAATATTGACAATAACGAAATGGTTATTGTTACATTTAATCCGTCAAAAAGCATTTGATACCTTTTTTGCGTAATAAAACAATTAACAAAGCTTTCCTTTATTGACTGCACAAACGCCTGAGCTTTCGGCACTTCCTTAATTGCGTCTGTATCAGCCTTCGTTACAAGGATTGTAGCTTCTTCAAGTATTGTATCCGAAAAAATAACATTCTTTTTTCTTTCTTCATTTTCCGAAGCAATATCTGCCACCATATCATACTCTCCGGTGGCAACACCCGCCAGTTCACCATCTATATCAGCTATACTAAATTGCGGAGTATATCCGTATTCCTTACAAAACATATATGTCAACTCAACATACATACCCGATAACTCGTTATTATATATAAATGACATCGGCGTCCATTTTCCAAGCGTTACAACCGATATTTGACCGTTATCAACATCAGGCTTGTAGCTATCGACATCAATCACATATTTGCTTTCATCCTGGCTCTGCCACTTTGCCAGCATCTCATCGTATACTCCGGATTCGCGGCATTTTTTATAAAAATCATTGAATTCCTTACACAGTTTGTTACCCTTGTCATTTCTCGGAAACATAAATGAAAACTTATTAACATAACAATTCTCCGGAAGAGCCGCAATGTCTTCAAATTGTGCCAGTTGCTCTTCTCGTGTGTTATCAAAAGCAGAACCGTAGTCTACCGCGCCAATACTGACCGCCTGCAAAATATCAGGCAGTGCCGGATAATACTTAAATTGACAATCGTGGAATCTCTCCTCCAAGTGTATCTGGTCATCAGTTCCGCTCATGCATGCGATTGTTGCTCCCGCATTTTCAACATCCTTGAATGTCTTATTCGTTGTGCCATACTTATAGCGTTCCTTTTTAATAACCACGAAATTTTCAACACCATCAACGATCAGAGCACCCGGAAGAATGTATAATTCCTCATACTTATCACGCAGAAGAATCGCTTCTTCAAAGGAACATACAAAAAAATCAGCATTCTCTTTATCCAATGCATTTGCAACTTCATCAACATCTGTATATTCCACTACCTTTGATTGAGGATATTTATTATGTACCGTCTTATCGGCCACATCGCTATTAATCACAGCAGCTGTCATTCCATCAAGCGTAAATACACCTTCAATATCTCCCGAAATATCATTTTGTGTCGTTGTACCGCAAACATTCGGTAATAGAATTGCAAGAAATATCGCAATACAAATTATTATTTCTGCAATCAAAAGTCTTTTTCTTTTTTCCATAGAACCCAATCCGCAACTTTTCATCTTCACTCCACATCAACTAACAACACTTACATTTCTATACTAACAGTATTAATCTTACTTTCCGTATCATATGAATGTTCAATCTTCTTCACAGCATTTTTAAGAATTTGACCGGACAACTCATCACCCAGTTCTATCGGATTAATACATTCACCTTTGTAAGATATTGTACCTTCGATAATTTCGTATTTTTCGGAATATGAGAATATCAACTCCACCTCTGTTTGTGCCGAAAGCGCAGGTAACAGCTTAAGTGCAACAAGTTCCTCCACCACCGTATACATTTGAATAACTCTGTTATGCGAAATATTATATCTGCAGGCATAATCGGCAATCTGTGAATTGATTTTATAAAAATCAAAGGATTTAACCGCAAAGCTGATATTCAAATCTTTCATCTTTCTGATAAAATGTCTGGTTTTATCCTTTGTAGGATTGTCGAATATCTGCTCGGATGTACCTTCCTCATATATAACACCTTCATCAAGATAAAATACTCTGTCGGAGATTTCTTTAGCAAATGCCATTTCATGAGTAACGATAATCATCGTCATTTTTTGTTTCTTTAACTGCTTTATTACTGCTAAAACTTCATCCACCATAGTAGGATCAAGTGCAGATGTCGGTTCATCAAAAAGAATCACTTCCGGATTCATTGCAATCACTCGCACAATCGCAACTCTTTGCTGCTGACCTCCCGATAATTCAAACGGATAAGCTGTCGCTTTATCCTCCAAATATACCATTCGCAGTAATTCCATCGCTCTGTCATAAGCCTGTTTCTTTGGTACCTTTAAGAGCTTACATGGTCCTAACATTATATTCTCAATAATGGTCTTGTCACTAAACAAATCAAAAGACTGAAATACCATTCCAACACGTTTACGCAGCTTATTTACATCAACACCGGCTGTAATATCCATACCATCAAAGATAATTTTTCCGCTCGTCGGCTTTTCCAAAAGATTGAGGCATCGGATAAATGTACTTTTTCCTGTACCCGATGGACCGATTATGGATATTACCTCCCCTTTATTGATTTCACATGATATATCTTTTATTGGTGTAACATTATTATAGGATTTACTTAAATGTTCAACCTTAATTAACATACATACCTCCGTACCACGAACATAATAGTATTCACATCATTACTTTCACATTTTACAACAGTTTGAGTTTCTAATATTTTCGCTTTTCGGCTAATTCATTTAACAACAGCTTATAATTATCATACCTTAGCGAACTAATCGCGCCGTCTGTAACCGCAGCCTTGACCGCGCAGCCCGGCTCGTTGTCGTGAACACAATTCATGAATTTGCACTGATTAGCATATTCACCGAATTCCGTGTAATACTCCTTCAGTTCTTCTTTCTCTATATCAAAAAGATTGAGCGAGCTAAATCCCGGCGTATCAAGAATATATGTATCCGCATCTATGGCAATCATCTCGGAATGTCTCGTTGTATGCTTGCCTCTTTCAATCTTACTGCTTATCTCTCCGGTCTCCATAACAACATTGCCCTGCAGTGCATTAATAATACTCGATTTGCCGACGCCGCTCGGACCGGCAACCGTTGTTGTCTTATGCAAAAGCAGCTCTTTTATTGTATCGAGTCCTTCTGTTTCAAGAGCACTTACAAATAACACCCTGCATCCTGATGACTCATAGACAACCTTCAAACGCTGTTTCTCTTCTTCGGTCGCTATATCCTGCTTATTGAAACAAATAATACACGGCAATCCCTTTTGCTCCATCATAATAATAAATCTGTCCAAAAGGTTGAAGTTGGGTTCGGGCTTTGCAATTGCAAAAATAATAAGTGCCTGATCCACATTGGCTACGGCCGGTCGTATTATCTCACTGTGTCTTTCCAGAATCTGTGTTATATTGCCGATGCACGCTTTCTCATCAAGTACATCAAACAGCACATCATCACCGACTAACGGTTTTACCTTATCTTTTCTGAAAGCGCCTTTGGCTTTACATTCAAAAATGTGGCTTCCATTATGTACGTAATAGAAGCCACCAATTCCTTTAATTATTTTTCCCTGCATATACATCCTATTCTTTTGTAAATTGAACAGTTCTTGTTATATTTCTCTCCTCTGTAACCGAAGGAACATCTATAACCTCTCCGTCATCTCCGGTGGTCGTACTTCCCGGTATTTCTATAGTGTAAATAATCGTAACTACACCTGAATCACAATCGCTTATTCCCGAAATATTCATCGCAACAGGGAAACTTGTCGTAGTCTCGCGTTTCAATTCGACGCCTGTTGAAGTTGTCAAAATAACCGTAGCTTCCGTTCCCGGAACATAGCTTGAGTCCTCAACATTTGGACTCTCGATATTACCGGCATAGCTATATGTCACTGCGCCTAAGCCGATACTTAATTTCATATCTACCGCTGTACCTGCAGCAACCATTGTTCCCGCCTGATAGCTCTGATAACATACTTTATCAATCAATTTCTCATCATCATTGGTAGTTTCTTCAATATTACCTGCCTGCAAACCTTTTTCAATAAGTATCGCTGTTGCATCCATCACATCAAGACCAACCAGATTAGGCACTTCTACCTGTGATGAACTCGGGCCTGTACTGACACTTAATTTGATTGTTGTACCGCGGCGTGCCGCCTCTCCTGCTGCCGGCAACTGGTCCACAATATTACCTTTAGCCACTGTATCACTCGGTACTTCTACCTTCTCAACTTCAAACCCCTCTTTATTGAGATTAGCAACTGCTTCCGCATATGACAAGCCATGAACATCCGGCACAAGTACTTCATTCTCAGATGATGTATGTGTCTGTGCGTCCTCTGATGCCAAAGCGGTTGTTGTCTCAGTATTCGAATGACTGAAGGTAAACAATCCGAATTTTCTGCCCACGATGAAGATAATAAGAATACCTATTACAACTGCCGCAATAACCGCGCATATTGTTGTTATTCTCTCAGCTCTGTCATCATACTCTGTTGCTTTTATATCATTTCTTTTGCTGCTATTTCTTGCAGCAGGCTTCGCATCAATATTCTTTGGTCTCTTTTGAGGTGAAGTCTGAGGTTTCTTAGGCTTCTCGCTCTTTGGTTTTCTATTCTCATTAAGCCTTACATTGGGCTCATACTCATCTTCATATCTGTCAACATTACGATATGATGATTTTACCTCGCGAATCTCCGTCTCCGGTACTGCTCTTGTAGCACCTTCCTCATCCGGATCAACCATTTGAACAAAGTCCTCATCCGGAGTCATCAAAGATCTCTTCAAATCATCTATAAGCTCCTGCATATTCTGATATCTTCTGTCAGGGCTCTTCTGTGTACACTTAAGCACAATCTGTTCAACGCTTATCGGCACTTCCATAGTATATTCACGTGGCGAAGGCATCGGCTCCTGGATATGCTTAATGGCAATAGCTACGGTTGTCTCCCCATTAAAAGGTACTCTGCCCGTAAGCATTTCAAATAAAGTAATACCCAATGAATAGATATCACTCTTGGCATCCGAGTATCCGCCTCTTGCCTGCTCAGGTGATGTATAATGCACAGATCCCATAACGTTGCTTGTTATTGTATTGCTGGTAACAGCCTTTGCTATACCGAAATCTGTCACCTTAACCTTACCGTCTTTGGAAATCATAACATTCTGCGGCTTAATATCCCTATGAATAATATGATTATTATGTGCGGCTTCAATACCCATAGAAACCTGTATTGCTATACTTACAGCCTCTTTAACAGACAGACGTGACTTCTTCTCGATATACTTCTTAAGAGTAATACCCTCAACAAGTTCCATCACAATAAAGTGAGTTCCGTTTTCTTCTCCAACATCATATACATTAACAATATTGGGGTGCATCATGCCTGCTGCCGCCTGTGCTTCTACTGTAAAACGTGATACAAAATTAGCGTTTTCGCTAAATTCCTGTTTGAGTACCTTTACAGCAACAAAACGATTCAGCTTATGGTCTTTTGCCTTATATACATCCGACATTCCGCCGGTTCCTATTTTCTCAAGGATCTCATAACGATCCCCAATCATCATACCAATCTTAATCATCAGTTACCTCAATCAATACCACGGCAATATTATCTTTACCGCCATTGTTGTTTGCTGCGTTAACAAGGCTTTCTGCCTTCTCAACAATATCTCTCTGTCCTTCAAGAATCATTCTGATTTCTTCGTCTTCAATCATATTGGTCAAACCGTCCGAACACATTAACACAATGTCATCACGATTAAGCTTGACCTTAAAGAAGTCAATGTCGATGTCTTCCATAGCACCAACAGCTCTGGTAATAATATTCTTGTCCGGATGACTTCTTGCCTGTTCTCTTTTTATCTCACCCAGGCGCACCATTTCCTCCACATAAGAGTGGTCCCTGGTTATTTGCCTAATCTCTCGTCTATTAACTATATACAATCTGCTATCGCCGACATTGGCAACACACAGCTCACCATCCTGTATTGAAGCTGCTACGATTGTCGTACCCATTCCGTTTAACGCTTCATCTTCCTCGCCACGTCTTCTCACAACCTTATTGGCTTCCTTAATGGATTTCTCAAGAATTGTAACGGTCTGTGTATCCTCAAGATCTGCTACATACTCTACGATAGTCTCAATAGCACATTTGGATGCATAGTCACCACCATTATGTCCTCCCATGCCATCTGCAACAAGGAACAAATTCGGCAGATTACCTACAGGCATCTCTGATGTATATACGTAGTCCTGATTCAGTTTTCTCTTCCTACCGATATCGGTAATAGAAAAAGTCTTAATCATTATTTCCTCTCAATATCATTGCTTTTCTCAAGCATCTGTCGTCTTCTCAACTGTCCGCAGGCTCCATCTATATCCTGCCCCATTTCCCTTCTAATAGTAACATTTATTGCGTTTTTTTCAAGTTTATTTTTGAATGCCGCAATTGCTTTGGCACTGCCTCTTTCGTAATCTCTTTCCTTAATCGGATTGACAGGAATAAGATTAACATGAGCTCCCACTCTGCCTGCAAGTGCACTAAGCTGCTTTGCGTCTTCTATAGAATCATTTACTCCGGCTACAAGGCTGTATTCAAATGTAATGCGTCTTCCCGTTTTTTCAAAATAGTACTGACATGCATCCATAAGTTCATCAATGGAATATGTATTGGCTATTGGCATAAGTGTTCTTCTTTTCTCATCACTTACCGCATGCAATGACAAGGCCAGCGTAAGACTTAATTTCTCATCCGCCAGTTTTCTCATCATAGGTACAAGCCCGCATGTCGATACGGTTACATTTCTACCGGATATATTCAAACCGTTTTCGGAAGTTAAAAGCTTATAGAATCTGACAAAATTGTCATAATTATCCATCGGTTCACCGGTACCCATTACAACAACATTGGATACTCTCTCTTTAGTATCAAGAGTTATTGCATATATCTGATCAAGCATTTCCGACGGCAAAAGATTACGTTCCCATCCGTCCAATGTAGATGCACAGAACCTGCATCCCATCTTACAGCCTACCTGTGATGAGATACACACACTGTTGCCATGCTTATATCTCATGAATACACTTTCTACATAATTACCGTCGCTAAGTTCAAAAAGATACTTACGGGTTCCGTCGAGTTTGGATTCCTGCACTCGTACCTGTTTTACAACAGTAATCGGATATTTTTCCCTAAAACTTTCTCTCATTGAAGACGGTAAATTGAGCATAGCATCATAATCTCTGACCAGCTTGACATGCAGCCAGTCGTATATCTGCTTTGCCCTAAATCCGGGAAATCCCTCATCTGTAATTAGATTTTTTAATTCTTCCTCTGTTAACGACTTAATATCCATTACTTCTTCACACATTTGGCAATAAAGAATCCGTCACTGCCTTCATCGGGAGTATATTTTTCCATCGAAACAACACTCCAGCCATCTTCGGACTCAATATATTTTACCATTTTTTCATTTTCGTCAGCGCGCAATGTACAGGTACTGTACATAAGTGTTCCGCCCGACTTAACATATCTTTTGGCATTATCAACAATCTGTCTTTGAAGATTTCCCAATGTCTCAAAGCCTTCGGCCGTTACATTGTACTTAATATCCGGTTTTTTGCCGATGACGCCATATCCCGAACATGGCACATCACATATCACCACATCAACCTTCTCTTCCAAGTTATCATCAAATACCGTTGCATCAAACACTTGCGTGGTAACAAGTGTCGTATATCCCATTCTTGCAACATTAGCATCTATATAATCTGTTTTGTATTCCGATATATCACGACTGATAATACGTCCCATTGAGCAATCGCCCTTACCAAATGTCATTATCTTTGCTGCAGCGTGCAGGCTCTTACCTCCAGGTGCCGCACACATATCAAGCACCAAATCACCGTTTTTAATGTCTGCCAGTTCGCACACCATCGCACTGCTAAGATCTTGCACCGTGTACAAGCCTTCGTTAAACAAAGCAAGGCTCTCCGGCTTATCTATTCCGTCAATCTCATATACATATGGCAATCTGTCCGACACAGAATACTTGATTGCGTTTTGTTCCCATTCATTCAGGATACTATCAAGCTTTGGCATACCTTTGTATTCATCAATTCGCACAAACAGTTTGCGTTTTTCCAAATATGCCTGCAATATGCTTTGGGTCTTACTTGCACCATATTCTTCAAGCAGTTCGTCAACCACAAGTTTAGGGCATGAATATTTTACCGACAAATATTCACTCGGATTACTTGTTTCATCCGGCCATACAATATTATCTTTGTTTCTTGAAATATTGCGTAGCACTCCGTTAGTAAAGCCCTGCAGGCCCTTAAAGCCTCTCTTTCCGGTTAGCTTTACGGCCTCATCGCAAATAGCTCTGTCAGGCACCTTATCCATATACAAAATCTGATACACGCTCATTCTAAGTATCTGTCTGATAAGCGGTTTCATCTTGTTTACGGGAGTTTTTGAAAATTGGTTAAGAATATAATCAATCTGTAGACGATATTCCAACGTTCCTTCCACAACACGCTTCAAAAAGCTTTTATCAGTCTTTGGCAGATAATCATACTTATCCAATACATTCTTAAGCAAAATGTGGCTATGCTCTTCTTTTTTATCAATAGCAAGCAACATCTCAGCTGCCAATTCTCTTATATTGACGCGATTATCACCCATAAACAATCCTCACCGATTAACGACCTGATAACAAGCGGTCGCCAACCTTTATATTACATCCTCTTAAAAAATCCGATGCAGTCATTCGTTTTTTACCCTCAAGCTGCACTTCGGTTATTTGCAAACAGCCTTCACCACACATAACTTCAAAACTGTCTTTATCAACATTTACTATATCACCCGGGTTATACTCTCCCTTTTTGTATGTTGTTTCAATTGCTGTTGCTTTCCATATCTTTAATGTCTTTCCGTTATAGAAAGAATATGCACTAGGCCATGAATTAAGGCCTCTTACATATCTGGATATCTTCACAGCATCCATATTCCAATCTATATTGCCCAGATCTTTTTTTAGCATCTTGGCGTATGTGCTCAGTTCTTCATCCTGTGCAACGGGAGTGAGTTGTCCCTTTTCAATAAGAGGTAATGCCTCGACAATCGCCTCTGCGCCAAGCACTGCCAATTTATCAAAAAGGCTCTCACCTGTATCGTCATCCTCTATTGTGATGGCCTTCTGTAACAACATATCACCTGTATCGAGGCCCTCATTCATCTGCATAATGGTTACACCGGTCTGCTCTTCACCATCCAATATACTCCACTGAATCGGTGCCGCGCCTCTGTATTTGGGCAAAAGCGACGCGTGTATATTCACGCATCCGTATTTTGGCATATTAAGAATCTCGCTTGACAAAATCTGTCCGAATGCTGCCACAACAAAAATATCCGCTTCATATTTTTTAAGATATTCTACCGATTCGGTACTTTTAATTTTATCCGGTTGAAATACATCAATTCCGTTTTTTATTGCACATTCCTTTACAGGCGGAAATTGCACTTCCTTGCCTCTTCCTTTTTGTCTGTCAGGCTGTGTTACCACAAGGACAACATCATGTCCCGCATCAATTATTGCCTGTAATGCACCTGTTGCAAAATCAGGTGTTCCCATAAATATTACTCGCATTATTCACCCTCGTATGCATTTTCCAAATCTTCGTTGTTTATTAGCTCGCCTTCGACTTTTTCTGTATACATATGTCCGTCCAAGTGCTCTATCTCATGCAAAATGGCTCTTGCAAGCAATTCCGTACCCTCAATGAACTGTGTCTCCATGTTAACATCCTGGTACATGGCTTTCACATAATTAGGTCTGGTAACAATTCCGCTCTTACCCGGCAAACTAAGGCAACCCTCATATCCGCGCTGTTCTCCGCTTGTCTCGATAACTTTCGGATTAATCATTACAATCGGATCTTCACCTGTTACATCAATTACAACAAGTCTTTTCAATATACCGACCTGTGGTGCAGCCAATCCAACTCCGCAAGCCTCGTACATTGTCTCAAACATATCATTAATCAATTCTTCCGTTCTCGGTGTTACCTCTTTTACTTCTTTGCATACTTTCTCAAGAATTGCATCACCTTTGATTCTAATTTGTCTTAAAGCCATTTTTCCTCCAATCCGTCAGAATGGGTTGATGGGATTCACATCAAACCACACACTAATTTCGCTTTTTGCATTCGTAAGATATTTTTCCAACATATCTTTAATCTTTATCAATACCGACATGTCTTTATTTTTAATATAAAAAACATATCTGTAATAATCATTGATTTTTCCAATACCGGCACTTCCCGGTCCAATCACATTAAGCTTACTGTTATACTGTCTGACAATCGTAGCCATTTCACTGATAAGTGAAAGTGTTGCATTCATCTCCTTACCGGAAGCCATAACAGCAAGTATATTACATACAGGAGGATACATAGATATCTCCCTATAGGTTATTTCTTCCTCATAGAATGATTTGTAATCCTGATTGGCAGCATGCACCACACTGTAATGATCCGGCTGATATGTCTGTATCACTACATTACCGGGTCTGTCTCCTCTTCCGGAACGTCCGGCAGCCTGTGTCAACAAATCAAACGTTCGCTCTCCTGCCGCATAATCGCCTGCAGCCAATCCTATATCCGCCGCAATCACTCCGACCAATGTAACAAGCGGATAATCATGCCCCTTAACAATCATCTGCGTACCGATAAGTACATCAGCTTCATGATTACCAAAGCTGCTAAGAATCTTCTCATAATTACCCTTTTGTCTGGTAGTATCCGCATCCATTCTGAGAGTACGCACACCGGGATACATTTTTCGCACTTCATCCTCTATCTGCTCTGTTCCCGCTCTGAAAGATGATATATATTTCGAGCCGCATACAGGGCACAATTTTGGCTTAACAATCTCATACCCGCAATAATGGCATACAAGCTTGCCCTCGCTTCTATGCTCAGAAAGAGATACATCACAATGCGGACATTTTACTGCTTCACCGCAAGCTCTGCACGATACAAATCCGGCATATCCTCGCCTGTTAATAAAGAGCATAATCTGTTCTTTCTTATCAAGGCGATCTTTTATAAGTTCCATAAGCCTTCTGCTGAAAATCGATCTGTTTCCCTCTGCCAACTCATTACGCAAATCCACAATATCAACCGATGGTAATTCACCCATTCCGGCACGCTTGTCCATCGTAAAGAGACGGTAGTCTGATTGCATAGCCTTGTAATACGAATCTACGCTCGGTGTTGCACTGCCAAGTACCACTGATGCCCCATGCATAGAAGCCAACTTCAACGCAACCTCTTTTGCATGATATCTTGGCACATTTTCACTCTTATACGTACTTTCATGTTCTTCGTCAATTACAATAAGTCCGATATTGGCAAACGGCGTAAACAATGCAGACCTTGGACCGATTATCACATCAATCTCACCGTTTTTTGCTCTGCAACAATGTTCGTATCTGGTGCCTGCCGATAACATCGAATTCATAATTGCTACTCTGTCACCAAAATACTTTCTAAATCTCATAACCGTCTGATAAGTCAATCCTATCTCCGGAATGAGCACTATACATGACTGGCCTTTGCTTACAACATGACGAATCATATTGATATAGACTTCTGTCTTTCCGCTGCCTGTTATACCATGAATCAAATATGTCTTTCTGACACCCGTGTCATAATCACTTGCAAATTCATCCACAATAGACTGCTGCGCTTCATTGAGTTCTACAGTTGCAGACGATACCGAATCATCTGCAGGTAACTGCTTCTTCTTGCCTCTGTAAGCCTTCTTCACCGGCAAAACAGTCTTTAGCGCATTAATCATCGTAGAGCCATATCGCTCTTTCATAAAGAAAGCAAGCTCAATCAACTTGCTCTCTGTCGCATCCTGTGACAGAACAATATCCTCTATCTCTTTTAATCGATAGACCGGTACATCCGGATTATCCGATATATCAAGAATATATCCCACCCTGACACTATTACCTTTTCCAAAAGGCACTTTAACCTTAGTTCCCGGATGACACATTTCTTCAAATCTGTCGGGAATAATATATGTAAACGGCCTGTCAACCGCTTCATGCGATATATCTATTATTATATTGGCATATCGCATATTCTTCCTCCGTCACAATCACTGCTTTTCTTCTTCCAATATCTCTTTAATCAGGATACGCTCGTCCATCGGATATCTGACGCCTTTTATCTCCTGATAATCTTCATGACCTTTTCCTGCAAGAACAATAATGTCTCCGGGCTCGCCATGTGTAATCGCATATCTTATTGCTTCTTTTCTGTCAGCAATCTTAATGTAATTTCCGGTAGTTTTCTCAACACCGGTTACTATATCCTCCATGATATCCAACGGCTCTTCATCTCGCGGATTATCAGATGTAATAATTGTAAGGTCTGACAATTTTCCGCTCACTTCACCCATCTCAAAACGTCTGTTTCTGTCTCTGTTGCCGCCGCATCCAAACACAGTAATAAGTCTGTGCGGATTATATTCCTTCAAAGTCTTAAGCAGACTGTTTAATGCCATCGCATTATGCGCATAATCTATCATCAATGTATACTTATCGGATACAGGGATTATTTCTATTCTTCCTTTAACCGTAACTGATCTTAATGCCTTATTTACTGCCTTCTCATCTGCCTTAAACTGATCACAGATTGCAATAGCCGTAAGGGCATTATATACGCTGAATATTCCCGGAGTATTCACTTCAACTTCCATATTTACATTGCCGGCTACTCTAAAGTCCACGCCGATACTGCCTTCACCTCTTGTAAGACGCATATCATAAGCTCTGTAAGAAACACCTTCCTTTAGACCGTATGTAAGCAACTCACATGTATGACCGCTTGTGACGGTATCTACATGCTCATCATCACCATTTACAATTCCCACCTTACACTGCTTGAACAGTAAGCCTTTGCAACGCATATAATCAGCCATGTCCTTGTGCTCGTTCGGTCCGATATGATCCGGTTCGAGATTGGTAAAAATACCGATATCAAACACAAATCCCTGCGTTCTGTGTAGCATCAAGCCCTGGCTGGATACTTCCATAACCACTGTATCGCATCCTGCTTCCACCATCTTTGCAAAATACTCCTGCAGCTTATACGAATCAGGAGTAGTATTCTTTGATGGAATATGCTCATCACCTATTATTGTCTCAATAGTACCTACCAAACCTACTTTATGTCCCGCATTCTCAAGAATGGACTTCACCATATAAGTAACAGTAGTCTTACCTTTTGTTCCCGTAATACCTATCGTTGTAAGCTTCTTAGCCGGATGGTTGTTAACCGCAGCCGCAATAAATGCCATTGCATATCTTGTATCTTTCACCTTAACTACCGTTATATCCGAGCCCATAACATCTACCGTATCGCTTACGACCACTGCGGCAGCTTTCTTGCTTATTGCTTCGGGCACAGCACTGTGTCCGTCAAATTTTGCACCTTTGACACATACAAACAAACAGCCTTCAACAATATCATTTGAATTATATACAACGCACGAAATTTCACGTTCCTTTTTTCCGTTAACAATTTCGTATTCTATTTCACATAAAAGATCTTCTAATCTCATACTCATACCATCCCTTTTGTGCACAAACGCTAACCATAAGAATAACACAAAACAGCACAAAATACAAAGGCCTGACCGTCGCCGGTCAGGCCTTCGTTCTTATGAGGGGGGAGATAGTGAGTAATCAACTATCTATGTTCACCATATTACATTGTAAATGTGTTCAAACTGTGTCCATTTAATAAAATGAAACTAAACTTTCTTAAGAAAATCTGATGATATATATTAAGATATTCTATTTATCCTTATATGCATTGAAATTACTAATCGGAATATTGAATTTGTCCATCAGATTCTTGAGTGCCTCGCCCTTTATCTGATTGGCTTCCAACACTTCCTTGGGATATGATGCTCCATTCTTATCCGTCCTGACATACATATAATCATAATATCTACTGGCAATATATCTCTTAATATCTTCCAATCTGTTATGGTCAATCTGCGCATCCACACCGCAATAATATGTTCCTGTATCCGGATCATATCTGCCAATATAGGTATCTTCTCTTTCATTAACCTTACGTCCCGTAAAGCTCTCATACAGAGCATTTACCATCTCGTCTCTAGATAATGTCTTGTTTTCTGCCATATTATACCTCCCTGATTCCTACATTCTCACAGCTATCCGTTCCGAATACATCTATCAATATTCCATAGCTTTTCGTAGTCCCACATTATTCGTACCCTAGTACTTATGCACCATTAATTTTACACTAAAATGTATCATTATTCAACATTTGAAGTCCCCGATAACATATTGAATATTACGTCTTCCTCTGAATTCATTTACCGCAGGATAATATATAATATCAATAAGCACATTCTTGCCCGAACGATTACCTGACTTTATCAGATCATCCCATGTTCCCTCACCGTATTTTTCATCAATACAGTTCTTAAGTTCATCCACTTTTCTAAACAGTACACCGTCAAAATCGGTCGCATTTTCGCGCATGCGGATTTTCGCCATATTCTTCTCTTTACCCATCAAGCTTACACCGCAAACCATAATATTTTTCTGTGCAAAAACAGGCTTTGGATTACCGTTACCGAATGGTTCCAATATATCGAGCTGGTCAATCAAATCTTCGGTAACATACGACAGAGGCATAGGCACATCAATAGTGATTTTCTCAAACATATCCTCAATATTCATAGTACAATTGTCATTTATTGCTTCTATAAATCTATCCGGAGTCTCATCAACAAGTGTTAATCCCGCCGCCATGGCATGTCCGCCGTACTTGGCAAAAAGCTGACCGCATTTAACCATCTCGTTATACATATGAAATCCTTCTATAGACCGACCAGAACCTTTTATACCCTCTTCGCCTTTTGTCAGAACAAAGCAGGGTCTGTAATACTTTTCGCGAATTCGTCCCGCAACAATGCCTGCAAGACTTTCATGCAAATCAGGTAAATATACTACCAGCACCTTACTGTCTGCAAGATTATTATTCTCAATGTATTCAAAGGCATCCTTTATGCCCTGTTCTGTCATTGCTTTACGCAAATCATTTAGCTGCTTTAATTTGGTAGCCATCACTATGGCGTCTCTGTAATCATGTGATGATAATAATTCAATTGACGTATTTGCGTCATCCAATCGACCTGTGGCATTGAGACACGGACCGATAACAAAACCTAACTGATATACATTAATCGGCTTACTATCTATCTCACATACTTTTCTAAGCGCAGCAATGCCTATATTCATATGCTCTTCCATATTGGCAAGCGCCTGCTTTACAAGCACACGATTCTCATCGCATATATCCATAACATCACATACCGTACCTATCGCAGCCATATCTCTCATCATATCAAGCTCTTCCTGTGGCAACGGATGGCTTGCCGATAATGCCACAATAAGCTTATATGCAACCATTGCGCCACATATTCCGGTATACGGATATGTACTGTCGTCACGCTTTGGATTAATAATTGCGTCAGCATTGGGGTATATGTATTTCCTTTTTCCATCATTTTCCTCATACGGGACCTCATGATGGTCAGTAATAACAACCGTAATACCGGACATTTTTGCCTTATCAATCACTGCTTTTGCCGCAATACCATTATCACAGGTTATGATTGTATCAACCCCCGCATTCACTGCTTCATCAATCAAATGCTCATTAATACCGTAGCCGTCAGTAATACGATTGGGAATGGCATAATCTGCCAAAGCCCCCATGCGGCTTAATGCATTAAACAAAATATATGTGGATGTTATACCGTCCACATCATAATCACCGATTATACGAATGCGCTTTCCCAAGTCAATTTTGGATGAAATTATATTAACAGCCTTATCCATATCATTAAGTAAAAAAGGATCATGAAGCGTACATTTATCAGCCTCTATAAAACTTCGCATATCCTCAGCTGTCAAAAGTTCCCTGTTACGCATGATTCGCACTAACACCGGATCAACATTAAGTTCTTTTGCAATTGTATCAAAATCAGCTCTTTTAGCCGCAACTACCCATTTAGACATATCTTTTTTACCTTTTTATAGAAAAAAAACATCGGAGCAAACTGCTCCGATGCTCATAAATCATTGTAATATTATTTGCTTGCCTTGGCAACAATCTTAGTACGGAATACATACCATAATGCACTTGCAAGACATACAGATGAATATGTACCACACACAATACCTACCATCAAAGGTAATGCAAATTCTCTGATAGATGTTACACCGAGAATGTAAAGTGCTGCAACCATGATGAAGGTTGTGAGTGAAGTAAATATGCTTCGTGACATTGTCTGGTTGATACTCTTATCAGCCATATCCTTAAGCTCATCCTCGTTCTTGCTTTTGATTGTAGGAAGATTCTCTCTGATACGGTCGAATATAACGATTGTCGCATTAATTGAATAACCTACGATTGTAAGCATACATGCGATAAAGGTATTACCGACAGAGATTCTTGCAAACGCATAGAACGCAAGAACAACAAGTACATCATGAAGCAAACAAAGTACGGAACTTCCGGCAAAACGAATATCTTTGAATCTGAACCAGATATATACAAGCATGCATACTGTAGCAACAACAATAGCTATAATAGCGTCGCTTCTCATCTCACTTGATATTGTAGATGAAATTGTCTCGGCTGTTATCTTCTCAGCATCTACGCCAAAGTTCTCAACGAGCGCATTGTTAAGAGCTTCTCTTTCTGTTACATCAAGAGTCTTAGTCTTAAATACAACTTCGTTCTTACCCTGAACCTTCTGAGGAAGTACTTCACTGTCTCCAATCACATCGGCAATTACAGGTACAACCTTGCTTTCAAGAACTTCAAGGCTCATATCTTCATTAAATGTTACGCTGGTAGATGTACCACCCTTGAACTCCATAGAGTAGTTAAGCAAATCATTACCTGAAGCCTTATTAACACCCATACATACAAAGCCTGCAATTATTACAGCAGCAGAAATTACAAAGAAAGCAATTCTCTTTGAAATGAATTTGCCCGTCTTACGCTCTTTTGCCTTACCGTAAAGCTTCTCGTTCTTAAGACCGAGTGCATACAATGACTTAAGAATAAGCTTTGTAATAACAAGAGCAGTGAACATTGAAACAACAATACCGAGTCCAAGTGTCTGAGCAAAGCCCTTAACAGAACCGGTTCCCATAATTCCAAGTACAAGTGCTGCGATAAGTGTAGTAATGTTACCATCCAAAATAGCCGATAAAGCTTTCTTAAATCCTATATCAATAGCCGATGCAACAGTCTTACCTGCCGCAATCTCTTCTCTGATACGGGCAAAGATAATAACGTCCGCATCTACGGCCATACCGATTGACAGGATAATACCTGCTATACCGGGAAGAGTAAGTGTAATATTAAATGCACTGATTAAAAGTACAGTAAGTACTGTATAAATACTGAGTGCAATGATTGAAGCAAATCCGGGTAACCAATATATAGCAATCATAAGTACTGCTACAATGGCAAAACCGATTGCTGCTGCCAAAAGCGATGTCTTAATTGCTTCCTGACCGAGCTGAGCACCTACAACATTGGAACGAAGCTCTTCAAGTTCAAGCTTAAGTCCACCGATACGGATAGTACTTGCAAGTCTCTCTGCTTCTTCATATGTGAAGCTTCCCGAAATCTGAGCCTGTCCGTTAGTAATAGGCTCGTTAACATTAGGTGCGCTTACGATTGTTCCGTCATAATAGATACCGATTGACTCACCCTTGTTGAATGCATCTGTTGTTGCATCCGAGAATTTCTTACTTCCATCAGGTGTGAAATTAAGGCTTACAACAAACTGCTGATTGCTCATGCTGTCCTTATAGCTTGCTGCCTGTGCATCAGCTACATCTGTACCGGACATTACAACACTACCATCGGCAATAAGAGTATCAATATCCTTAGGCATATCGTAGATGATATCGCCTTCTTCGCTATATCCTAAAGGAGTATAGTTGAGATTACCCTCAGCATCTGTCTGCTTGATAAAATAAAGTGAACCGGGTTTACCAAGGTCCTCCAAAATGGAATTGGCATCAGACACACCCGGAATCTCAATATTGATTCTGTCTCCGCCTTCCGAATAAACAAGTGCCTCGGTACTATATCCTTCTACTCTCTTCTGGAGTTTATAGACTGTATCAGACAAATCTTCTTTACTTGGGTCTTCATCACCTACTACCTGATATGTGATGCTGACACCACCTGCAAGATCAAGACCCTGCTTAATGTTTTTTGCAGAACCTGTACCTTCTGCATCCAATCCATACAGTGCTGTGTAGATACCACCTGCAAGCAATGCAAGCAATACACATAACCATATGATTGCCGAACTCTTTTTCATGACTTTTCCTCCCTATTTGCAGATTTCTTTTTTTCATCATGAATATGTGTGACGGTGCAATGTTCATTTGCGCACATCTTATGAAGTATACCACAAAAGCATTGATATTTCCACACATTTTGTCTAACAAAACAAGTAAAATCTTGCGTTGTTTACAGTACTTCCTCTTCAAGCGGTAAAACAATACGTACCTTTGTTATTCTGTTTTGTTCTACCTCATTAACCTTAAGCAAAACGCCGTTATCAAGAGATACCTCATCTCCCACCATAGGCATTCTGTCCAAATGCTCTATCACAAGGCCCGCTATCGAATCATAGTCATCACTGTCAAATTGTGTATTAAGCGCATCATTGACATCATCCAATTTACGACTTCCGTCAACAATATACACATTCTTCTCTACCTTCTTAATCGACTCGGCTTCCTCTTCATCATATTCGTCTCTTATCTCACCGACTATTTCCTCAAGAAGGTCCTCTAATGTAACCATTCCCACACAAGCGCCGTATTCGCTCAAAACAAATGCTACATTCATAGCTGATTCACGCATCTCCATAAGCAAATCAGCTGTCTTCTTATACTCGTAAGTCAGATAGCCCTCTCTTATATAATCAGACACCTTAAAGTTCTTTCTATCGGTGCAGGTAATAAGATCTTTGATATTAATAAGTCCGATAATATTGGTTCTTTCCTCGTGATATACGGGAAATCTGGTATACATGCATCCTCTGAACTCATCCATAATCTCATCATAGGATGCCGAATCTTCCACACATATCATATCAATACTCGGAATCATTATCTCTTTTGCCACGGCATCTGAAAAATCAAAGAGGTTGTTTATCATGTTTTTCTCTTCTTTTTCAATAACACCATCTTCATGACTGGCATCTACATAGGTACGAAGCTCCGCTTCCGTAATAGCACTCTTTTCATTCGGATCAATACGTAACGCCCACATAATTGCTTTTGCAATATGATCCACCAACCATATTACAGGTGTAAGTATCCACATCAATCCATATATTATCGGTGCATATACAAGTGCAACTCCCTCAGCTTTAACCTTTGCGGCATTCTTTGGCACAATCTCTCCGAATAGCAATACCGCCATTGTCAATACACCCGTAGCATATCCGATAAATTCATTGCCCCACACATTTATGGTAAAACTGGTTGCAATAGACGATGCCGAAATGTTAACAATATTATTGCCAATTAAAATTGTGCTCAGCATTTTTCCATAGTTCTCTTCCACTTTGGATAAAATCACTGCACCTTTGACATTCTCTTCCACCATGCTTCTTATCTTAATCTCGGTAACGGAACTAAGCGCAGTCTCCGCAGATGAAAAGAAAGCCGACAAAGCAATCAGCACTATTATTACCACCAATTGTACAATCATTCCAGTACTCATATTCTCTCCATAATTAATACATCTTAGGTCTCTATACGAAAAAAGCCTCAAGCCTTTGTAGTAAGCAAAGGTTTGAGGTCACTGCCGGTGGCGGGACTTGAACCCGCACGTGGTTACCCACAACAGATTTTGAGTCTGCATCGTCTGCCATTCCGACACACCGGCGAACAATCGTTAGTGTATCATAGACTATCTCTATTTGCAAGATAAATTTATCTGTAATTTCATTAAATCTTCGATTGTTTCTTTTCTTCTTATCAATTCAATGCTTCCGTCACTGCAAATCATGACTTCAGCCGGCCTTGGTCTCGAATTATACGGATAGCACATACTGTATCCGTACGCACCTGTATCCAGTACACATATCAAGTCGCCTTGTTGAATCTTTGGCAACTGTCTGTCTTTTGCCAAAATATCACCGGTTTCACAGATATTACCCGTTACCGTAACTGTCTCCATATCTTCTCTGGCAACCGTTTTTCCATCTCTTACAACTTCAATATCATGATGTGAATCATACATTGACGGTCTGATAAGCACGTTCATTCCAACATCGGTTCCTACATATTTCACACCGCTATTGGATTTGAGTGCATGAACACGGCCAAGTATTACAGAACCTTCCGCAACGCAGAATCTTCCGGGCTCTGATTTGAAAAGCGGTGCATATCCGTAATCGGCAACAAATTCATCAAGAATCGGCTCAAGTTTTTTCTTAAAGTCTTCCATCGGAAAATCTTTCTCATCATCAAGCTTATGGTACGGAATACCGTATCCTCCGCCAAAATCAACAAATTCCAGATTCTTAAATCTTCTTGCTATTCTAAGCAAATTGGTAACCGCATCAAGATATGGCTGCGGGTCCATAAAAAGTGAGCCTATATGCTGGTTTATTCCGACCAGTTTCAAATCATATTTCTCTACAATGTCAGCTATTTTGTCAATGTCTTCCTCAGCAATACCGAACTTTGTCTTCTTACCTGCCGTTATCACCTTCTCATGATGACCTGCACCAACTCCGGGATTGATTCGAACAGCACATCTGCCGCCCTTATTTAACTTACCGTACATTTCAAGTTGGCTAAGGCTGTCAAGACTTGTAAGAATATCTTCGTCAATGGCATACTGCAATTCCTGCTCAGACACATTATTTGGCACAAAAAATATACGTTCTTTCGGCATACCTGCAGCAAGAAGCATCTTTATCTCACCAACGCTCATAGCATCACAGTTGATGCCCTCGGATACAGCCAGCTTTAAGATATGAATATTTGTGTTAGCTTTAACCGAATAATTGGCTGTATACGGATACTTTGTTATAGCACCCGACACTTTTCTCATTCTGTCACGAATGATGTCTTCATTGTATACATACACCGGAGTACCATACGTATCCGCTATTTCTTCTATATTGTTATTCTTAAAAAAATCTACTTCATTAATATATGAATTCATGTCTAATCCTTTTTATAACAAGTGAGCTCGTATTTCATCAGCACTAAGTGGGCTAAGATATGAAGGTGCAACATCAAATACTGTCTTACATCCTGTCATACCTTCAGCATTCATCTTATATACCGCACGTGCATACGCCACGATAACACTGGATGTAAATGCCGGATTGGAATCAAGCTTAAGACTATACTCAATAACGTTATTGTACTCATTATCCCAGCCTGTTTTTCCGGTTCTGAATACAAATCCACCATGAGGAATACCGCTGTGATTAGCCTTAAGTTCTTCCTCAGATATGAAATGAACCGTAGTATCATAGTCTGCAAAGTAATTAGGCATTGTCTTAATCTCATTCTCAATTCTTGCTAAATCAGCGCCGTCTTCGGCTACCGCAAAACACTCTCTTACGTGTTTCTGACGTGTTGAAAGTTCAGGATTTTCACCGTTTCTTACAGCTGTAAGTGCCGATTCAACCGGAATAGTATACTGCTTACCGTCCTTTACACCGTCAATTCTTCTTATTGCATCAGAGTGACCCTGGGATACACCTTTACCCCAGAAAGTATAATCCTTACCGTTTGGAAGAATACAATTAGCATATAATCTGTTAAGCGAGAACATACCCGGATCCCAACCACAGGAAATAAGTGCTGTATGTCCGCATTCTTTAGCAGCCTTATCTACATTGGCAAAATGCTCCGGAATTCTTGCATGTGTATCAAAACTGTCAATTACATTGAACATCTTTGCATACTCAGGAGTCTGCTTAGGAAGATCCGTAGCGCTTCCGCCACATATAATAAGTACATCTATCTTATCTTTATATTGTTCCATATCGGCAACATTCACAACCGGCACACCGCTTGTCAAAATGTTAACTGTTTTAGGATCTCTTCTTGTAAAAACTGCAGCAAGTTCGCAATCCGCATTCTGCTTAATAGCGCACTCAACGCCCTTACCCAAATTACCGTATCCGACAATACCAATCTTCATAATATTCCTCCTTTATTTATCACCAAGCGACTATGCAATCAGCTCGGCCAATTTGCAAATTTTTGCCTTTCCTGTAAAGGCATTGTTAGCAATACATCCCATTTACAATTTTACAAACAATTATTATACGACAGGATATGCATTGTCAAGAATCAAACTGCATCAAAATATCTTCTACTTCAACACGATTCACACTATATTCCCCAAGGTCGCCAAGTATGGCTACCGTATATGCATAATCTTTATTACTCACAAATTCCACAAGGCTGTAATCCCTTATATGAAAAACACTTCCGATTGCATTCGGTAAGATTGCATCAACCGAATCAACTCCGCCGGACAATCCGCTACCGTTTGCCTTAAGAACACTTTCTTTGACAGTCCATTGTCTTATAAGCCTGTGTATCTTCTCTTCATTGTTATCAGCACTTGTTGCATACTCCAATTCCTTCTTGCTGTAAAAACGCTCGGCTATTTCTTCCATTCCGTTATGTGCATACATTTCAACGTCGCAACCGCACTCTTTGTCAGATATGACACACATCACTTCATCACCTGCATGAGACAGATTAAAGAATATGTCCTTATGATTTTTCAAAAATGGTTTCCCGCTCTCGCTGACACCCATGTCACAATCGTAAACATTTTGCAATAAAAGACCATAGCGTAACAAGCATCCGGCAACAACGCACCTGCACTTGTCAGCCTGCATTCTGTAGCGATCAGCCTTTGCTCTTCTTGTGCTGTCAACAGATTCGTATGCACTTTTGTATTTGTCCTCATCATCCAACGCTCTGATGTTGCATAAATATATTTGAGTACTCATATAATCATCAATTATACATTTTCTATTTGCCAGTCAATAGGTGCTATTCCATTTTGTTCCAGAAATTCATTACATTTACTGAAGTGCTTGCATCCAAAGAATCCCCTATATGCAGAAAGCGGACTCGGATGAACCGATTTCAATATAAGATGCTTCGGATTATTCAACATCGGAATCTTACTCTGTGCAGGCGAACCCCACAGCATATATACGATCGGTCTGTCCTGCTCATTTACCGCACGAATAATCGCATCAGTAAATTGTTCCCAACCTTTTCCCTTATGCGAATTGGCAGCTCCCGCACGTACGGTTAATACCGTATTCAACATCAGTACGCCTTGTTTTGCCCATTTTTCAAGATATCCGTTATTAGGAATATAACAACCGCAGTCTTCCTTCAATTCTTTATATATATTCTGAAGCGACGGCGGAATCTTATTTTGCGAAACAGGTACCGAAAACGACAAACCATGTGCCTGATTATATTCATGATAAGGGTCTTGTCCAAGTATCAACACCTTAACTTCCGACAGTGGTGTCATATGAAATGCATTAAAAATGTCATCACTTTTAGGATATATTACCTGTGTAGCATATTCCTCTTTAACAAACTCATACAAGTTCTTATAGTATTCTTTGGCACATTCTTTTTGTATTGTCGGCAACCAATCATTAGTTATCTGCATATACACCTCTACATAGATTTAGCCCCTGTTAGGGGCTAAAATTATAGTCTTACATCAATTCCTTTTTCTTTAAGATAATTCTTAACCTCTTTTATCTCCAATTCTTTGTAATGGAATAACGAGGCTGCCAATACTGCATCTGCGTGTCCTTTTTCTATTGCATCATAGAAATGCTCCAATTTGCCGGCTCCGCCGGATGCAATAACAGGTATTCCGACTGCATCTGATACTGCAGCAGTAAGCTCCAAATCAAATCCCGCCTTTGTTCCGTCGCAATCCATACTTGTAAGTAAAATCTCACCGGCGCCGAGTGCTTCCGCCCTCTTGGCCCATTCAATACAATCAATACCGGTATCTACTCTACCGCCGTTTAGATATATGTTCCAGCCTTCACCTACTGTTCTGCGCTTGGCATCTATTGCCACCACAACACACTGACTGCCGAATTTGTCCGATGCTTCTTTTATAAGCTCCGGTCTTTTAATTGCAGCTGAATTGACTGCCACTTTATCGGCGCCTTCCCTTAGCAATTCTCTAAAATCATCTACCGTTCTTATTCCGCCTCCGACAGTAAATGGAATGAACAGTTTGGCCGCAACCTTACGTACCATATCGACAACTGTCTTTCTACCATCCGAACTTGCTGTTATATCCAGGAATACAACTTCATCCGCTCCGGCCGCATCATACGCCGTTGCTATCTCAACAGGATCACCCGCATCTTTAAGATTAACAAAGTTGACACCCTTAACCACTCTTCCGTTATTCACATCCAAACAAGGGATAACTCTTATTGTATGCATCATCTTATCCTACATTTCCACAAAATTCTTAAGTATTGTCAAACCAACCGAAGAACTTTTCTCCGGGTGAAACTGACAACCATAGACATTACCGTGTTCAACGGCTGCATGAACATGATCGCCGTACTCAGTAGTGGCAACCACATCACACTCATTCTCTGCTTTCAAATAATATGAATGCACAAAATAAACAAAATCGCCTTCGTTTACATTCTTAAACAATTTACCGTTATTTTGAAGTGTCAGTTGATTCCATCCTATCTGCGGAATCTTCAAATTATTATCCGACGAAAATCGAACAATTTTTCCCGGTATCAAGCCAAGTCCTTCCACTCCCGGTGCCTCTTCACTACTGTCAAAAAGCACCTGCATGCCTAAACATATCCCAAGGAACGGAGTTCCGTTATCAACAATTTGTCTGATAATCGGTACCAAACCGAACTTATTCAGTTTATTCATTGCATCTCCGAAAGCTCCTACACCCGGAAGCAATACTTTATCGGCTTTGAGTAATACATCTGCATCGTTTGTCAATACATACTGTGCTCCAAGATATTCAAGTGCTTTCTCAACGCTTTTGATATTTCCTGCGTCATAATCTATTATTGCTATCATAATTTACTGTCTAACTACCTCTGTATATGCATCTATTTCTTTGTCCGCGTTATCTTCCGCAGGCTCTGTCTCTTGCGAAGTTTCTTCTGCCGTAGCAGGCTGTTCACCATCTTCATAAATTGAATTTGGGTCATCCGGCAGGAAATCATTCTCTTCCGGCAAAATATCTTCTACGTTCTTTTCTTCTACCATCTCAGGTGTATCCACCTGTTCTTCTGCCGCAATATCATCATCATAAGTAAACGGTGCACCTGTTATAACGGATTGGATTCTCAATGTATATTTTACACGACTTTCATATCCGATAATTTCAATGGCATCTTCTTCACTTAAGCCATACTCGCCCAAATATTCAAGTATCTTAGAATACATATAATCAATCTGTGGTGTCACACCATACAAATCAGCCTTTTCACGTATCTGCGGATACATCTTCACGCCCTTAAGCAATGCATCAAGAGCATTTTCTTCCATACCAAGTCTCTTATAGTTTTCATAAGAATCAATCTTTCTGTTGAGTGTCAACATTGTAGCCGACTTGTTATAGATCAGTTCATCCTCACCTTTAAGTTTAAGGCCATACAGATTCTCATATGTTGTCTCGTAATCCTGGTTATCAAAAGCCCATCTCGCATCATGAAGATTATTAATCTTGGTTAATCCCATGCACGCAACAACAATAAGCGCAAGAATTGTAAGGCAAAGCGCAAAGGTAGCTCTGACTCTCTTCTTAGGTAATTTCTTCTGTGGCTTTTCATCGACCTCTTTTACCTTTGGAGCCTTAGGCTTCTTTTCTTTCTTTTTCTTTTTAGGCTTCTCTTCGCCCTCTTCGCCTTCTGCGTCCTCACCCTCAGCATCTTCTGCGGATGGTTCTTCTCCCTTTTTACCCTTCTTTTTCTTCTTCTTTTTCTTCTTGCCCTTTTCTCCATCTATTTCGGCAAGAATCTCTTTATTTTCATCAGTTATTCCTGTCTCAGCTTCTTCCGGAACTGTAGCATCCGTTGCGGTTGCCTCATTCTTCGTCTCTTCCTCATCCTCATCATCAGATTCGGTTAACATTGCCAAAATCTTGGCAAAGAAGCCACCCTCTTTTGCATCGCCGGCATCTTTCTTATCATCTGCAGCGTTGCCCTTTGATTTCTTAGCTGCCTTAGCTGCCTTCTTAGCTGCCTTAGCTGCCGCTTTTGCTGCTTTTTTATCTTCTGGGGAATCTTCTTCCAATACCGTTGACGCTACATCAACTTCACTGGTTGCATCAAGCAATGCCTGTTCATCAACAGCTTCATGATTCTCGTCACTGTCAAGAATTGACTGAATATCGCCAAGTGCATCATCGCCGGCAGCCGCAAGTGATGCGAATAAATCTTCATCACTGTCACTTATATCGGCAGATTCTTCATTTGCAGATGCTTTAGCTGCATTTAGCAATGCATCCACTTCATCCTCAGACATAGCAACTTCAGCTTCCGGTTCACCATCAGCTGTTTCAACAATATCATCACCACCAAGAAGTGAATTGAACAAAGCTTCTCCTTCCGGATCTGCCACTTCATCTGTCGAATCAGTCATATCAGCGGGTGCTTCCGTATCTTCAGCATCTGCGTCACCATTCTCTTCACTTATTTCAGTTTCATCTTTATCAGGTATTAATGCACTGAGGTCAACATCCTCAGACATATCTATTTCTATAGGTTCTTCCGGTCCTTCGGCTTGCGCTGCTTCTTCCTCTGTGCTTCCCGCGCTTTCGGATTTAATTCCCTCTCCGCCCGTTGCAGCATCGACTGCATTAAACATAGCCGCTATTTCTTCCGGCGTTAATATCTTATTGCCTTCATCCATATCGACATTAAGAAGTTCCGCCAAATCAATATCCGCAGCTGGGGCAGGTGGAGCCTCTTCAGCACTTGCAGGCGCTTCTTCTGCCGCCTCATTCATTGCAGCTTCTGACAATTCTTGTGCATCACCGGCTTCACTAGAAGACAATATCGACGACAAATCCGGCATATCCATCGGTATATCTGCTGTGTCTGCCGTATCAATATCACTGTCAATCGGCTCGGATTCTTCAACTGCAACCGGTTCAGGTTCTTCAACTTCAACCGGCTCCTCTCCAGCCATAAGTAAATCATCAAGATTCACGCCATCCAAATCAGGCATATCATCTATTGCAGGTGCTTCTTCTGCTGCAGGTACTTCTTCCATCATAGCCATCACATCTGCGGGGATTTCTTCCATCACAGGTGTTTCTTCTATTACAGGCTCTTCCTCTGCTATAGGCGCTTCTTCCATTGCAGGCGCTTCTTCTGCTGCAGGCGCTTCTTCTGCCGCAGGCTCTTCTTCCATCATAGCCATCACATCTGCAGGCATTTCTTCCATCACAGGTGCTTCTTCCATTGCAGGAGCCTCTTCCATTGCAGGCTCTTCTTCCATTGCAGGCGCTTCTTCCATTGCAGGCGCTTCTTCTGCTGCATTCTCGGCAGCCGCTAGCGCATCATCCACGCTTGGTGCATTAGCCAACAACATAGCAATAGCCGGATCCATCATTGGCTCAGGCTCGGGCATTTCTTGTGGTAATGCCACGGCATCCGTAAGCTCTTCTTCAGGCACCTCCGGCTCAAAATCATCCTCTTCGTCCTTAATCCCCTCAGGATTAACAATGGGCTCTATTGATTTAAGTAATTCATCCAGGTATTCTTCATCAAATCCCATAGTAATTCTACGCTGTCCTTTTTTGCAAAAAATGTAGCACTAACTCTATCTTATATTATCATATTTTTGCCACAATTTACAACAATTCAACGTATTAAAACAATTATTGTTTCAGTTTTTTTAGCAACAATGTATGCATCGGTAGTTTGACAGTTGAATAATGGAATTTTGATTTCTTAACACTGTTTTCCTTCTTACTCACCCTCTCCTTATATTTGTATCCTTTTAAGAAATACTCCCGTCTGCTATCTCAAATAATTCCGTTGCAGAATTGCTTCACATATTTCATCTACTCCCGTCAATCCCTGCGCACTAAGTTCGTCAGTAGATTCTATCAAAGCACTTTTAAAATTCTCTTGCACCTCATCGTAGATTTCCATCGCAGCCCTTTTACCAAAGGCTATATTATGTGCTTCATCCATAAACAATTCTTTATTAATCTTATCAATCTCATATTCTCCGCCAATGCTCATCGACATATCTCTGCTACTCGCATCATATATGATTGTGCTAATAATATCGTATGCCGGAGCCAGACGTATTCTCTTCAAATCTTCACTGTATAATAACGAAATATTTTTAATATGATTGTCCGTATTACCAATTAAGTAATTAAATATGCACTGTCGCCACAGTTTCGCCTGATCTGATATTGGGTCTGCCGAATAGTATCGCAATACTTCAAACGCCTTACGCATATAGTTACCGCCCTTTTTCTCATACTTATCTTTTGACGGTATTCCCAATGCCTGTGCAAAATCTTCCTGATGCAACCTGTATGGTGCCTCAATAGCACCTATCACTCTATTGTCGCTCTTAAACTTTCTATCATATCGACTTGTCGCAAACAAAATATTTTCATCTTCAAAATTATCCAGATTGACAATAAAACTCTCCGGTGTCTCAATTCCCAGTTTGCTTGCTGTAAGAAGACATAGTTGCTCATTAAACACAATTTTCTTAAGTCTTACATGGCTCTGCTTTACAATATGCGTACTAGGTGCATCACCAATAGGGAGATACCACTTCCGCCCATCATAATATAAGCCAACCTTCCCGGACGCCCCGGTCAATGAAATGTGTGATTTTGTGACCAACTCAGCAGACGCTGTTGCACCCTCTTTTGCCAGTTCTCTCACTTCTTTTGAAGTAAGTTCCTTATACTCTGCCTGTAATTGCACATCATCATCATTTACAATCTTCAATGCTCCAAGGCATTCACGACCTAAGCCATCGAGAATTGACAAATAGTCATTCTCATCTATTCGCATCCATTCTGCAACACATCGTCTGGTAAAACCTTCCGGTAACAACCCCTCGAAATAGTTTCTTGTCAAAAATGAATCAAAGGTTCTATCTGTTAATGGAAGACCAATTGATATTGCTCTACTGTCATGATTTTCCAGATAACTCTCAGAGTAGGTAAAACACGCGTCTTCTGAATTATTTCCAATAATGTCTCCGACGTAGACATTATTGCCGTTTATCTCAATATAGACACACAGTTTTCTCATAAGTCTATCCCCTCTTTTCAACTAATATGTCTAACCCTAAAACATGTAAAAGTTCAAGAACTTTCCCAATTTCAGCCGTTTTCTTTCCTCTTTCCACATCAGAAATAAAAGTAATACTAAGGCCGGTAAACTCAGCCAGATGGCTCTGTGTGTAGTTCAATTCTTTACGTCTGTCACGTATCGCTTTGCCTAACGAATCAACATCGAATACTCTCATATCTCTTCCCTTTATGCCGTTCGGCTTAAAATGTAAATTTTTGGCAATAAATATGCCGTTCGGCATATTTATATCAATTTGATTATAAATTATGCCGCACGGCTATGTCAATACAATATCTTTTCTTTCAACTATTTTACAGTCCGTAACTCTTTAATCTCACTTACCGACGGCATAACTCGCAGCGCACCCTTTCTCGTCGTAATAATAGATGCTGCCGCATTAGCCATCGTAAGCATTTCAGTCAAATCTTCACTTGTTAATGACTCTATGCCGTTATTACATATATAGCTTAATATGCAACCACAGAATGTATCTCCTGCGCCGGTTGTCTCAATCGTATTCTCCTGTAAAAATGGCAGTGCCTTCACCATCTGGCCCTTGTAATACGCAAGACTTCCTTCCTTACCCATAGAGACAAGAATTAACGCTATGTCAAAACGTTCTCTTATCCATGCAACACCTTCTGAGAAATCCTCTTTTCCGGTCAGCCACTGAATCTCATTATCCGATATTTTCAATACATCGCAATACTCCAGGCCATACAGAACCTGCTCCTTAGCCAGTTCAAGACTACTCCATAGCGGCGGACGCAGATTCGGGTCAAAGGAAATAATACAGCCCGCCTCTTTTGCTATCATCAAAGCTTTCTTAGTAGCTGCTCTTACGCCTTCATGAGTCATCGATAACGTTCCAAAATGAAATATCTTTGACCTCTTAATAAGTTCCTCCGGTATCTCATCTTCGGTAAGCATCATATCCGCACCCGGATTTCTGTAGAATGAGAAATCCCTGTCGCCATCAGGATATGTATGGACCATTGCAAGCGTCGTATGAACTTCCTTGTCAATCAGCAGATACTGTGCATCTATGCCCACTTCAGTTACTGCATCACGAAGCTGATTACCGAAGAAATCATCTCCGACTTTCCCAATAAAAGCTGTGCTATGTCCAAGTTTTGTGAGCATAGCCAGTACATTGCACGGTGCTCCTCCCGGATTGGATTCAAAAACCGGATTCCCCTGTTCACTGTTTCCGCTATCTGTAAAATCAATTAACAGTTCGCCTAATGCTGTAACATCTATTTTTTCCATACCTTAACCTCTTTTTTACGTATATGACAAGCAACCTGTCGGATATTCCAACAGGTTGCCGCAAAACACTTATATTGCTTTATGATTTTGACTATTACTTCAAAAGTGCAAGTCTGTCAGGATCATTTGCAAATGCTTCCATAGCATTGTCCTTTGTTACTACCAACGGTGGTAACTCATAGATTGCAACGTCCTTCTTACCATTGTTTGTAAGAACGTCTGTTGTTGGCATTCCGTTACCTGCCTGAAGAGACTTAATAATCTCAACTGTCTTACCTACAAGGTCTGTTGTTGGCTTAGCAACTGTTGAATACTGCTTTCCTGCCCATACCCATTCAACTGACTCGTTCTCAGCATCAAGACCTGATACTACAGGAATTGGCTGACCTGCCTGCTCACATGATGTGATGATTGCACGTGCAATACCATCATTTGGTGAAAGACATCCGTCGATTTCCTTATCAGAGTAGTGGCCTGCAAGAAGAGCATCCATACGAGCCTGTGCCTTTGAGTTATCCCAGTCGATTGTTGCACACTGCTGGAAATCCATCTGACCTGAAACAACAACTACTGTACCGTCATCAATCTTTGGCTGAAGTACTGACATAGCACCCTTGAAGAAGTTAGGAGCGTTAGGGTCTGCAGGGCCGCCGCCGAAGAGCTCGATATTGTAAGGGCCTTCGCCTTTTTCCTTAGCAAGACCTTCCAACAGTGCCTGAGCCTGAAGTTCACCTGTCTTTACAGAACCGAACTGAATAACGCCGTCAACACCTGTTGTGTTCTCAATAAGTCTGTCATAACCAAGTACATATACTCCGGCATCCTTAGCCTGCTCAAGTACTGAACCAAGCTGTGATCCGTCAACAGGACCAACAACGATAACCTTTGCACCATTTTCGATCATTGACTCGATCTGCTGCTGCTGCTGAGGAACCTTCTGATCAGCTGCCTGTACAATAACATTAAATCCTTCTGCTTCAAGCTGCTCCTTGAACATTACTTCTGCTTCTTTCCAGTTCTGTGTTCCGAGCCATGGGAGTGAAATACCGATTGTAGCATCGGCTGCAAATCCCTCTCCTGCTGCTGCAGTTGCATCATCTGCTGCTACATCCGCATCTGCTTCTGCAGGTGCTGCATCTTCTACTACTGCTGTGTCAGCAGCTACTTCCTGGGCTCTTTCACTTGAGCCGCATCCGGTTAATGCAAACGATGCTACCATAGCAGTTGCAAGAACCATTGACATGATTTTTCTTTTCATCTTTTTTCCCTTCCTTTTTTGTTGTTTTTATATTTAACTGCCCAAGCAATTCGGGCAGTCAGTTACTTTATTACTTCTTCTTTCCGAAAATTCTTCCAATGATAGAATCCTTACCATTCTTTTTGCTGTAAACATCAAATGCTACAGCAGCAAGAAGAACGAATCCCTTAATTACCTGTGTCTTATCAGCACCAACGCCCATGATCATAAGTCCGTTGTTAAGTACTGCCATAACAAGACCACCTACCATTGTTGCAAGTATTGTTCCTACACCACCTGATACGGCAGCACCACCGATAAATACTGATGCAATTGCATCCATTTCCCATGATGTTCCGTCTGCAGGACCTGCTGATGTTGAACGTCCGACAAAAAGTATTCCTGCAATAGTTGCGAGCATTGACATGTTCATCATTGTAAGGAAATATACCTTCTTAACATTTACGCCGGACAAAGCTGCAGCATTCTTATTACCACCAACCGCATACACATGACGACCAAATGTTGTACGCTGTGTAATTGTATGATAGATAAGAATAAGTACAAGTAATATCAGACCCGGTACAGGGAATGATGTTCCCGGACGACCAGAGCCGAATAAGTATGTGAAATAACCAATAACCGAACCAACAACTGCGATTCTTATAATCGGAACCCAGATTGGATCCCTTTCACCTGTAATATCTCCGGAATGCTTATATGTATTAATCTGCTTAATTACATATACAAGGATTCCAATGATACCAAGTAAAAGTGTTGAATTGTTTAATCCTGTATTAGGTCCCCACTCCGGTAAATATCCTGCGCCGAAGAACTTAAGCTCACTCGGAGCCGGTACGGATATAGAACCGGAAATCCAGATTACTGCTCCTCGGAAAATCATCATTCCACCGAGTGTAGTAATAAAGCCCGGAATATTGAGTTTCGACAGGAAAAATCCCTGCCATGCACCTACTAAAAGTCCTATAGCAATAGCTATAAGTACCGCTAACCACCACGGAAGATTGAAGTCTCTCGCAACAATTGCCATAACCATTCCCGAAAAACCGGCTACAGAACCGACTGACAAATCAATCTGTCCTATTACTATTACCATCAACATACCAAGTGCCAAAATAAGTACGTAGGCATTACCTGATAACAGATTCTGGAAATTCGAAGGTGTCAGCATCTTACCTCCGGATATGATATTAAAAACCAAAATTAGTGCTGCCAAAGCCACAACCATCGTGTACTGACGAATATCTCCGCTAAGTACTTTCTTTAACTTTTTCACGTCATTCTCTCCTTTCCTATTTTGCTATTTCTATGCAGTTACCGTCATCATCTTCATTAGACTTTCCTGTGTTGCATCAGCTACCGGCATCTCACCGGTGATTTCACCTTCAAAAATCGTGTAGATTCTATCCGATACACCTAAAAGTTCCGGCAACTCAGATGAAACAAGTATTACCGCCTTGCCCTGGTCGGCAAGTTCATGAATGAGCTTATATATCTCATACTTTGCTCCAACATCAATACCTCTGGTCGGTTCATCAAGAATCAACACATCCGGTTCAGTAAATAACCACTTTGATAAAACGACCTTCTGCTGATTACCACCGGACAGTGAGGTTACACAGGAATTAACATCATAAGTCTTAATTCCCAATGCTTTTCTATACTCTTCTGCCGCCGCATATTCCTTGTTAAAGTCAAGGAGACGATTAGTCTTTATTCTATCCAGATTAGAAGCCACAATCGTCATTCTGATTGAGTCAAGCAGATTGAGCCCCAGATTTTTTCTATCTTCAGGAACATAAGCGATTCCACTCTTTATGGCCTTCTGTACAGAATCAAGAACAACTTCTTTACCTCTTACCTTGACGGTTCCGCCATGATATATTCCGATTGTTCTTCCAAAGATAGATCGCATCAATTCTGTTCTGCCTGCTCCCATCAGGCCGGCGAAGCCAACTACTTCGCCGGCTCTTACATTGAAGCTTGAATTTTTACATAGCATTCTGCCCGGTATTCTCGGATCTTCGACTTTCCAATCAGATACTTCAAATATAACTTCGCCCGGGTGAGATTCATGTTCCGGATATCTGTTTTCAATAGATCTTCCGACCATCGCTTTTATTATCTTGTTCTCATCTACATGTCCGGCTTCAACGTCATAGCTTTCAACCGTCTGACCGTCTCGAATTACTGTTACGGCATCTGATACCGCCGCAATCTCATTGAGCTTATGAGAAATCATGATACATGTTATTCCCTTGCTCTTTAACTCAATCATGAGGTTAAGGAGATTAGCCGAATCAGCCTCATTAAGCGCTGATGTAGGTTCATCCAGAATCAAAAGCCTTACATTTTTTGAAAGTGCCTTTGCAATCTCTACCAGCTGCTGTTGTCCGACTCCAAGATATTTAATCAATGTATCCGGGTCATCCGACAGACCAACTCTTTTTAGCAACTCTCCGGTTCTTCTTCTGGCTTCATTCCAATCAATCAGGCCACGCTTAACTATTTCATTTCCCATGAAAATATTTTCTGTAATCGACAACTCAGGTATCATTGTTAATTCCTGGTGAATGATTACGATTCCGGCGTTTTCGGATTCCTTGATGTTCTTAAATGCCATCTTTTTTCCATCAAAAATGATGTTGCCATCATATTCGCCGTATGGATATACGCCTGAGAGTACTTTCATCAAAGTAGACTTTCCTGCTCCGTTTTCACCGCATATCGCGTGAATCGATGCTCTATGGACATTAAGATTAACATTGTCAAGAGCCTTAACACCCGGAAATTCTTTTGTTATGCCCTGCATCTGTAAGATGAATGGTTTTTCCATAATCCAAACCACCTTTCTAATTTGCTTTGTCAACAACATGTTTCCTTTTGATAGCTTAATTCTATTCCCAAATTCCAAAGCGCAACATTGTCATGTGTCACCTGTTATAATGCATGTGTGTCATATATTCACTACAAGTTCTATGACATTTTTCCCACAAAAAAGATGTGTACATGACATATGTCATATACACATCCTTATGCTAAAACTATTTGCTAAAACTATAATTTATCTCACGTTGAAGCTGCTTCAAAGATATCTCCGGATTCTTATCATTTTGTATTATTTCATCAATGCCCTGATTCAGCATATTCATTGCGGTCGTAGCATCTTTGAAGTTATACTCCTCTATCGCATTCTCCATAATAGAATTAATGATTCGCACATTAATGGAACCGTCTTTGGGCAACTCCTGATTTTCAATCAGTAATACCTGCTGCTCATTCAATATACTATTGAGTGCCGCACCACCTGCACGGTATTTGTAGATGTCACTCTGAATCTCCTTATCATAGCAAAATGTCTTTATCAGCTTCCATGACAGCTGCTTCTTCTTTGTTCTCGAATTAATTCCCATAAGCAAAGTATTCATTCGAGATATATTGTCACCATGAGGTCCCTTGGGAAGTGTCACACATTCCCAATCAAAGGATGAAAAGCGTTTAATACTCCACGGATATGGCTTATATGTTCTGTATTCCGCCAATGTCAGCGGCATAAACGCAACTTTGCCACGATCAAAATCATTAGCCGTTACTACCGTTCCTTCCGTAAGGCTATGCATTTCCTGAAGAAACTCAATTGCCTCTATAGCGTTTTCTCCCTGAATAGAGCATTTACTACCATCTTCATTAAAAGGCATCACTGAATTAGTTAAAAATGCCTGCCTCCAATTGTAGTTATATACACCAAACTGATCTATGACTCCGTTACCGTCAGTATCCTTTGTTATTTTTTTACAGATATCATAGAACTCATCCCACGTCCAGTCGGTATCCGGAGTAAGTATTGCTTCTTTTGCAAGAAGTGTTTTATTTACAAACATCATCTCCGGAACGCACTCGAGTGGCAACGCGTACTGGCTGCTTCCTACACTTCCGAAATCATATGCACCACTGTAAAAATTATTTACATCAAATTCACTATCCTGATTTATAAGTGAATCAAGCGCCAACAGGCTCCCCGTCTTCTGCAATGTACTAAAATCCTGTGGCAGAACCATGAACACATCCGGAGCATCTCCGCCGACGATTTTCCCCGACAGCCACTCGGAATATTCGTCGCTCATTATTCCACTGACATATTCAATTTTAACGCCAGAGTTCTCTGCTTCGAACTTGGCTACTACATCGTCTATGAATTCATACGTATATGCATCAGGAACTCCCCACGGACTTCCCGCAAAGACACCGACTCTGATAACTTCCGGCTGTTTCGCTTTCTGATAGAAAACAATTGCCGCAATAGCTATTATAAGCAGCACCATACACGCGCAGACGATTATCTTCTTACTTCCTATTCTCTTCAACGAAAACCTCTTTCTTTAACGCGCCCGTCTGTACTGCCCAAATCGCCAGCTGTGTTCGGTCTCTTAAATCAAGTTTCCTTAATATCGAACTCAAATAATTTCTGACAGAACCTTCTGTTAAATACAGCTTTGTGGCAATCTCTTTGTTAGACATACCCTCTGCAACCAGCCTTACAACCTTCCACTCCGACTCAGTTATCTCCTTTTCTGCACCTTTTTCTACTGAAATGGAAATGTCATTCTGCGCCATCTTAGAAAACATATCAAGTACCTTGGTCGCTATGTCTCCGTTAATCATCGCATTGCCCTTGTAGACCTTGTGAATGGCTTCGACCAGCTGTTCCATTGATATACCTTTTAAAAGATATCCGCTTGCGCCGTATTTTAATGCACTGAATATATACTCATCATCATCAAACGTGGTAAGTATTATTATCTTAATCTCAGGATAGTTTTCCTTGATTATCTGAGTGCACTGTACGCCATCCATTTCAGGCATTCTGATATCCATGAGTACCACATCCGGCCTATTCTCTCTCACTGCTCTAATTACTTCGACACCATTGGATACAGCACCTATTACCTCTATCGTATCATTGGTATCCAGCACTATTTTCAAGCTATCTCTTATCAGTTGCTGATCATCTGCAATTAATAGTTTAATCATTGTCTTCACCCCATCTGATTGGTATTGTTGCTATTACCGTAAAACCGCCTTCACTCTCAATTTCAAGCTCACCATGCAGCATTTCCAGTCTCTCCTGCATATGTGTAAGCCCAAATCCGTATTTCACATTACCACTACCGCAACCATTGTCCTTTATTGTTATAGTCATGATTGAATACTCTTTTCCGATTTCAACCATAATCTTAGTTGCCTTACCATGACGTATGGAATTAGTTATACTCTCCTGTATTATTCGATAGATTACATCCTCTTCATCTTCATTAAAAATAAGCTGCTCAATATGATTAATGAATTCTATTTCCACATTGGTAGTAGATGTCACATCACTTATTATCTGATTAATCGCCGACAGTAAATCTCCTCTTTCAAGCACATCCGGTCTTAACTCATTTACCGAACGTCTGACATCCGTCATTCCATGTCTCGCAACATCCCGAACCATCTCTAGCTGATTCTGCGTCTGTTCAATCGATATAGGTAGAATTGCTATTGCAGCATCCAATCCTGCGATAATGCCTGTAAGAGTATGTCCTAACGTATCATGAATCTCTCTTGCCAGTCTGTTTCTCTCCTTAGTCTTAGCTATTCTCTGACTCTCGATAGCAAACTTTTCCAATTCCTGATTGGCATGCATAAGATTCTCATTAGCACTGTTCAATTTCTCATTCAGCTCATTTATCTTCTTATTCTCATCAATCTTCTCACTAAGCAGTAAAATCGTATATACAACAAACAAAAGCATATTACATGTTGTACCAAGATTAATAAACGCAAGCAACGAAGACGAAATCATACTGTTAAAGTATTGCACATATACATCAAATGATATTATCGGCAAAATATGCTCACATATATTAAAATCAAATACGAGAATACTTATGCCTATTATTATAAACAGTCCGATTTTTCTCTTTTCACCTCGGAAGTAATCCATAAGGTATGCAGCAAGTAGGAAAATTATTCCGCTATAGTTCATATCAAGCGTGTAGATTATAGTTACTCCAAGTGCTATCTCCAGGATAACCATAAAATGCTCCGGTAATATAGAGTTCTTAATATTAAGAAAAATTGTTAAAAGGACAAATCCTCCAATAGCAATCACAGGAACCGTCCACGGAACCGGTGGCAGCTGGTTCATGCCTTCAAGGAACTCCCTTGCATTCATCGATTTGCTAATCTTAACAATCGCTATTGCAGACGTAAGCGAAAGGACCGAGACAATTGCAAAATTCAGCAGTAGCATTACATTTAATACTAAATTCCGCATATAATTAGTATTCATTTTTATACCCCTACTGCCAGCTTCCAGTTCCGAATTCATCCACATTATCCTTTGATACAAGTTCTACATTAACTAAAATCTTCTTATCATAAGGTTCATTTCGTAGTACCTTATATGCCTGTTCAACCGCGTAATCGCCTATCTGAGTCGGATACTGCGCAGTTGTTGCCATCATCAACCCTTCCTTTATCATTGCCTTGGCTTCCGGCGCTCCATCCACTCCCAATACATCTATACTATCAATTCTTCCGTGATCCTTTATTGCAGCTAATGCTCCAAGTGCCGAGAGATCATTTATAGCAAAGACTGTATCGAACTCCTTGCCATCTTCAAGCACATCTCTTATTATCGGCATAGATATCTCCAACTGGCCCTCTGCATTCTCAACGCCCACAATTGTATATTCATCATGTCCATCCAATGCATCCATAAAGCCATTTACTCTGTCTATCGCCGATTTTGTCTTATTATGTTCCAAAACAAGTATCTCTGCGCTGTCCTTTTGTGTCATCAGATACTCTGCGCACTGTTTTCCTGCAAGATAATTATCAGATACAACAACACAATCCGCCAGGTCTTCGTCATAGATTTCCGAGTCAACAGAGATTACAATCACGCCCTTTGATTTTGCTTCCTTAATTGCAGGCATAACTGCTTCAAAATCAACCGGATTTACAAAAAGCACATCGATGCCTTCATCAAGCATATCTCTTATCTGCCTATCCTGTTTTTCAGAATCAAGTGCCGGATCTCTGACAATAACAACATCACCATTAGCCTCAACTGCCGCTTTTATACTGTCACTTATTACCGCGAAAAATGGATTGTTCATTGTCATAAATGAAATTCCGAACTTCTTTACATCCTCAGTTCCCATCCTGCTTACATCGTATTTTTTATCCATATAGTAAACAAGGCAACTCAGAATACAAAACACACACATATATATAACTATTGCAATTACACCGTATTTTGATATTTTTCTTTTCATATCACTCTTTTAACGCAAAAGGGGAACATACAAGTTCCCCCTTTTATAATCTCAACATCAAATTACAAGGATGACTCATATATGTATATAATTATACCATACTATACTGCATATCATCATCAACCTGTTTTACCAAAGTTTCATTTTCCATATTGTCATCGACAATGTCCGATTCTGTTGTCAGTTTAAAGTTATTTATTTCTCGTTCCAATGAACCTGTCAGTTTAAGCAGCCCTGCCGATGTCTGCGATACAGATTCTATATTGGCAGATTCCTCTGCAACTACAGCATTAATGTCATCAATTTCCAATACACTTGAACCTGCGGCCTCTTTTATGACCTTAGTGCACTCCGCCGTTGCATTTATTTTTCCATTAAGAACATTCAGCTGCGCAATTATATCATTTACGTTGTCGCCTACTTCAACAGTACCCTGCTTAATTATCGAAAGATTATTCTTGGTCTGAGTAGTCAGGCTGTTGCCATACTCAAGCTGACGCACGCTTTCCTTAAGCTTCTGATTCATTATCTCGGATTCGCTCTGAAGGGCAGATATCATATCTCCGATTTCAAGAGCTGTCCTGTTAGAATCATCGGCGAGTTTCCTGATTTCATCAGCCACGACCGCAAAACCGCGTCCCGCTTCGCCGGCTCTTGCTGCCTCAATAGAGGCATTCAGAGATAACAGATTGGTCTGTGTAGCAATATCCGTTATTGACTTAAGTGAATCCGCCATTTTGACTGCATTCTCACTAAAACTTGCGAATATGGAAGATACTTCCGAAATCGCCACATTGATTTTATCAGTCTGTTCAATATATGAATCAAGTTGCATAACACCATTTTCCACATTCTCTATGGTGCTATTGGAATTAGCGGAGATTTTGCCCACGTTGTCTACAACAATCGCTGCAATCTTCTCCATCTCCTCTATCTGACCTGCGACATTAACAACCTCTGTCTGCTGTGCCTGAAGCTTGTCATACATATCCATAACCGATTCGGCTATTCTGTTTGAACCGGCCGTATTTTCATCCATACTTGTCGTAACACTGTCCATTGCTTCTCTTAAGCTCTCAACAGATGATGCTACTGTTCCGATTACTCCAACCAGACTGCTCTTCATCTTATTAAGCGCTACGGCCACTTCACCCACCTCATCAAGGCTCTTTACTCTGATATCTTCAAAGGTGAGATCGCCATCAGCCATAATAGCCACTCTGTTTTTCACTTCTTTAAGTGGCTTGGTAATACCTCTTGAGACCATAAGCGCAATAACTATTGTTGCTATTGCTATACTTGAGGAGACAATAATAATCAGTACTACCAGATTATGCATAGCACTCTGAATCTCATTCTGGAGATCTTCACTTCTTACTATTTCCTCAGAAAGGAGATTTGCTGCATTGTTCTTCAAAAACGGAACCTCCATCTCCATTTCATCAAGATATTCGGCTCCCTCTTTTGAGAATTTTTCACCTCCGCACGCATCAACCAAATTGTGATATGCACTCGTATATTTTTCAACATCCACGGCAAACATCTCGCATGCACTTCTGTTAGATGCATAGATATCGCGGTCGCCGATGTTGTCGTATATATCAACGATGTACTTCTCCATCAATTCTGTCATCTCATTATATCCCGATGACTCAATCTCCGAATTGAATGAACAAAGGCTTCCTAACGTAGACACCATTTTACTACTGTTCTCTGATATATACGTAATCATGCTTATACTCTCAAGCGCACTTCTGTACTGCATATTGTACGCATTCATACGAACCGTAACCACAGCAATCATTACAGAGAATAACAGTATTATTCCAAATGCCAGTGCATTAATCTTTGTCTGTATACTTAATGCTATTTTAGGGGGATTAATCTTCTTTTCTTTCTTTTCTTTCTTTTCTTTCTTTTTCATTTTGCGTACCTCATAAAGAAAATAGTACTAATGGTGCTATTAATAGTATGCTTTTAAAGCCCCATTAGTACTATTGTCATGAGTCACGGTTTGCCCGAGTCAAATGTCATATTTTATTTTCATAATATATGACATTCGTCATATACTTAATCCCGACATGTTTTGGCATCATCCTTCACTGCATCGCTTACTACTATATATCCAAGCACGCCTCTGTCATTTGCTACAAATACTACCGTTCCCGGTTCAGAGACTTCATCGTAAATAATGTTTTTATCAGACAGAAGCTTCTCATTTCCGACATAGTAACAGTTGCCGTCAATATATAAGTGATTTTGCAATCGGATGTGTGGAATAGCTCTCCGCAAGTGCCGCTATCATAAGTAATTCCCGCTCTGAAACAGACGACTTTTCATCATCCGCACAGAAAACGACCTTACTTACTGCGAATTCGCCCTTGGTCAGAGTTCCTGTCTTATCCATGGCCACAATGCCTACCTCAGCAAGCTGTTCAATAAAACAGCTGCCCTTGACCAGGATTCCTTCCTTACTTGCCCCACCGATTCCTCCGAAGAATTCGAGCGGAAATACTGATTACAAGTGCACACGGGCATGATATTATGAGGAAGGACAATCCGTGAACGCCAAATTGAAAGAGCGAAAAAACTTGTTACAGGAATTTACAACAATTCAACGTATTAAAACAATTATTGTTTCAGTTTTTTAGCAACAATCTTTTTTGCACAAAAAAAGCCGGAACCTTAGTTCCGGCTAAATAAGCTTATTTAAGCAACAATTCATCAATCAAATGAACAAGATTACCAATCTCAGGCTTAGACAACTGAGCATTGGCTCCAAGTGATTCACCCTTACGACGCATCTCATCATTAACAAGACTTGAGAAGATAACTACCGGGATGTCCTTAAGATCATCATCGGTCTTAATAAGTTTTGTAAGTCTGTGACCATCCATAAGCGGCATCTCAATATCAGTGATTACGCACTGGATATTCTCCTGCAATGTGCCATTGTTCTTGCACTCCATAATCACATCATATGCTTCCTGTCCGTTAGCTGTATGAATCAGCTGCGTATATCCTGCTTTCTTAAGAGACTCTACAATCATCTTATTAAGAAGTAATGAATCCTCTGCAATAAGAATCGGCTTCTTTGAACGATCAATATTCTTCTCAATCAAATCAACTTCTTCAATCTTAAGTCCTGTCTCCGGATTAATATCACTAAGAATCTTCTCGAAATCGAGAATAATTACTAACTTCTCATCAATCTTTATAATACCTGTAGAAATACTCTCATCTGCTGTTGAGCATGTTGCGTTAGGCTTGATAATCTCTCTCCAAGAAACTCTATGAATACCAACAACTTCATCAACATGGAACGCAATGTCCAAACTATTAAAATTAGTGATGATAAACAATCCACCCGGTTCAGATGTACCACGCTGAAGGCAATTACGCAAATCAATCGCTGTAATCATAATATCACGCGGCATAAACAAACCTTCTATGCTTGGATGTGAATTGGGTACCGGAGTAACCGGAGAATATGGAATAATCTCTTTAATCTTCGCAACATTTATTCCATAAAAATTACCGCTCACCTTGAATTCCAGCACTTCAAGTTCGTTGGTTCCGCTTTCCATAAGAATCTTACTGTCCATACTCCATACCTCACTAAAATAATTCTTACATCAGGCTACTCGCACCCACTAAGAGCAACCATAAATTTATGTCCACATTATAACATAATTTTCTGAAAAAATACACATTATTTTCCAATTATTCATATTTTTCAACAAAGACAACGCATATCCTTGTTTTTTTCTTTTCTCACTACGCTTAATGCCTTGATTTCCGCATTGTTCTTGCGCTTCTTGTGCTTTTGGTTGCCGGGATTGTACGTTTTGGCCGTTTCCGGCATCAGATTCACTTGCTTTCGTACCTTTGGGTTGCCGGGATTGCACGTTTTGGCCGTTTCCGGCATCAGATGCTTGCCTATCTTGCACTTTTTGCTACCGGGATTGCACATTTTGGCCGTTTCCGGCATCAGCAGCCTCTCGTTTACCTCGCAAAACACCACAAAAAAGGGTTAAGTCAAACGACTTAACCCTTTACGTGCGGAAGAAGGGACTTGAACCCTCACTCACTTGGTGAACATGATCCTTAGTCATGCCTGTCTGCC
>JAGHVF010000048.1 GCA_018064425.1 Candidatus Colinaster equi
CAACCGAAACGTACTAATTGATGTGTCGATGATGCCGGAACCGTCCATATTGTGCTATCCCGGCAACCCAAAGGTTCGAATGCAAGTGATTCTGATGCCGGAAATGGCAAAAATGAGAAATCCCGGCAATAGAAAGGTACAAAAGCAAGTGTGTCCGATGCCGGAAATGGCAAAAATGAGAAATCCCGGCAATGTGAAGGGAATGCAACAAATCATCTGCGCTGAATGCATCAAACGCATTGAGTATTGCGGCGTGAGTGTGTTATAATAAAATTTAAGACAAATATGAAATACGGAGATAATTATGAAAAAGAGATTAAAATGGATTGCAGTAATGGTTTTGGTAATATCGGTATTGAGCGGATGTAGTGATGACACACGTGTCAGAATCGAGACCGAACCTATTGAGCCTGCTGAGAAAATATCTATAGACGATAGCAATGAGGTGCAGACATCGGATATATCTGATGAGATATCAAGTGATGATTTGGAAGAAACAAGTGCAAATGACGTGGATTGTGCGGATGATATGGATAAGCAGACTGAAGAAACTGCCACTGACATACAAGATTCAAATTATATGATTTTTACGGATAAGTCGGCATCCGAGGTAGAAGCATTTGCCCAAAAGGTACGTGATGAGATAGTGGACGGCGATTGGAACGCATTGGCAGATGATATGTGCTATCCGGCATATATTGGCGGAAAATCCGTTAACAATAGAGATGATGCCTATGCGATATTATCCAAAGGTGCGAGCGATAGTTTTATCGAAGCCGTAAAAGCTGTTGAATGCAAGAATATGTGGTGCAATGGCGAAGGACTTATGTTTGCAAACGGCGAAGTGTGGATTTGTGATGTTATTGTAGATGATGCCGGCAACCTCGAACTGAAAGTGACAGCAATAAACAGCTTTAATGAATAGAAAATGTGCCGAATACGTTAACAAAGCAAGCGAAGAAAACATTTTTAATGATTAGAAAGTGTGCCGAATACGTTAACAGGGCAAGTGATGTAAAAAGTTGAAAGGGAATGACTTAATATGGATGTATATGCGTTGTTTATAAGCCCAACGGGCAATACGGCGACAGCGGCAAGAAGCCTTGCAAGAGGACTTGCTGATGTAGTTGGGGACGGAGATTTTTATTCAATTGATATTACGCCATTCGAAGCCAGAAAAGGTGTATATGATTTTGGCGAAGGTGATGTTGTTGTAATCGGTGTGCCGACATACGCAGGTCGAGTTCCCAACAAGTTGTTACCGTATTTGCAGGAATCTGTTCAGTCATGCGGTGCAAAGGCACTGGCGGTAGTGACATATGGTAACAGGGCTTATGATGATGCTTTGAAGGAATTGTGTCTTACTTTGGATGAGGGCGGATTTGATATGGTTGGCGCCGTGGCTTGCGTGGGTGAGCATGCATTCACGGACAAATTGGCAGGCGGACGTCCTAACGAAGATGATATTGGAGCATTGTATGAGATCGGCAAGGCAGTTGGCAAGACTTTGAAAAAGGATAGCAACAAAGTACTTGATATGTCGATATTACCGGGAAGAGAACCCGAATCAATGGAGTATTATGTTCCGAAGAAGACAGATGGCGAACGAGCTGTATTCTTGAAAGATATGCCTCTTACAGATGAGACAAAATGTAACGGGTGCGGTGAGTGCAGAGCAATTTGCCCTATGGGATGTTTCCGCAACAGTGTAACCAATCCGGAGGGTACCTGCATTAAGTGTCAGGCATGTGTGAAGGTATGTCCTAACGGTGCCAAGTATTTTGACAGTGCGGATCTTAAGGAGCATATTGCGGCTTTGGAGAGAGATTTTGCCAATAATTCTTTGGAAATACAGTGTTTTTTGATAGAATAGTTGACATTTTCGTTGGCATAATGTATTTAATAGGAAGAAGTAATTTAATATTATGTTTAGTAACTTATTGCCATAGGTTGATTATATAAGGGGATATAGCAACTGAAGGCTTGATTATCGCAGACTTTTAACATTGAGTGACAATGCATCAATGTGAATGGGAGGGAAGATGCGTAACAAGATTTTGGTAGTAGATGATATGGACATGAACAGAGACCTTTTGGCCGATATTTTGGAAGATGAGTATTCCGTAATTGCAGCTGATAACGGTTGCGAGGCGCTGAAGGTCGTACGTGAGAACAAGGATGAGATTGCGGCAATATTGTTGGATTTGGTTATGCCGGGAATGAGCGGTTTTGAAGTGCTGCATGAGCTTAAAAACAGCGGCTATATGACTGATATTCCGGTGCTTGTTATCAGTACGGATGAATCGTTGTCATCAGAGAAGGAATGCTTTGAAGCAGGGGTGTCTGATTTTATTCACAAGCCGTTTGACGAAAAATTGGTGCGAACGAGAGTGAATAATATTGTTGATTTGTACTTGTATAAGCAGCATCTCGAGGAGACCGTTGCTGAACAGACAAAACAGTTGAATGAACGTAATATCAATATAATTGATTTTATTGGTAGCGTTGTTGAGACAAGAGATCTTGAAAGCGGTGAGCATATTCAGCGTGTAAAGGAATATACAAAGGTACTTGCTACATCGGTTGCAAGCCTGTATCCGGAATATAGTCTTTCGGAGCACGACATCAGTGTTATTACTCAGGCGAGTGCGCTTCATGATGTGGGCAAAATAGCAATTCCCGACAGTATATTGCTTAAGCCCGGAAAACTTACTCCCGAAGAATATGAGAAGATGAAAGAGCATTCAGCCAGAGGAGCTGAACTTATAGAAGGATCCAAAGGCATGTGGGATGAGGAATACAGTAAAGTCACCTATGATATATGTCGTTATCACCATGAGAGATATGACGGCAAAGGATATCCGGACGGACTTGTAGGGGAAGAGATTCCGATATCTGCCCAGATTGTATCGCTTGCGGATGTATATGATGCGCTGATTAGCGAAAGATGCTATAAGGATTCATTTTCAAAGAGGCAGGCTTTTGATATGATTGTTGGAGGCGAATGCGGTATGTTTTCACCTAAGATTTTGACATGTTTTATTGAAAAAGCAGATGTCCTTGAGGAAATTGCAGATAGAATTGTTTAGTAATAAGGGGATTAAATATATATTGGAGGATGCATAATGAAGTATGAAGAAGTTGTTTTAATGGCCAGAGAGTTTTTTGAAAATGCCGATGCAAGAATGGTTTTTGAACATGTTGCCATTCAGGTAAACGTCGAGGGAGAAGGCGCAGGTATTTTCTATTTTGAGCTTGCTGACAGAGGTATCTGTATTGAGCCATATGATTATTTTGACAGAGACGGTCTTATAGTTACCGACGCGGAGATGATTGCCGGTATTACAACGGGCAAGTATACATTCAGCGAGGCACTGAGCAGCGGTAGATTTAATTTTACAGGTAATATTGATAAGTTTAATATGCTTAGAGAGAAGGTTGTGTTACCGAAATATCTCAAGATGAAGGAAGCGCGACTCGAAGCAGAAAAGAAGACTGCTGCGACAAAGAAAGCAGAGCCTGCAAAGAAGACTGCTGCGACAAAGAAAGCAGAACCTGCAAAGAAGGCCACTGCGACAAAGAAAGCAGAGCCTGCAAAGAAGGCCACTGCGACAAAGAAAGCAGAGCCTGCAAAGAAGACTGCTGCGACAAAGAAAGCAGAGCCTGCAAAGAAGACTACAGCAACAAAGAAAACAACTGTGGCAAAAAAGGCGACACCTGTTAAGGCTGAAACAGCAAAGGTGACAGCAAAGAAGTAAAAACACATTAAATAGGGATTGAAATCTTATGTGACCGGATAGGTTGCAATGAGTGACAATAGTATACTTGGGGAAGATATAGCAAATTAATGGGTTAGTCTGCAAAATGGTTTGGGGAAATCATTTACAGAAAGTAGGATTATTTATGAGAAGAACAAAAATTATTTGCACAATCGGACCTGCAAGTTCAAATGAACAGACCCTTACACAGATGTGTGAGGCAGGAATGAATGTTGCAAGACTTAATTTTTCCCATGGTACGCATGAAGAGCAATTGGGTAAGATTGAGCTTATCAAAAAAGTCAGAGAAAAAATGGGTCTTCCTATTGCCATCATGTTAGATACAAAGGGACCCGAGTATAGAATCAAGACTTTTGAGAATCATAAGATTGTTCTTAATGACGGAGATACATTTACATTTACAACAGAGGATGTAGAAGGTAACGAGCAGCGAGTAGCTGTTAATTATCCTCATCTGTGTGAGGAATTGTCTGTTGGTGACCGGATACTTGTGTGTAACGGTCTGGTAGTTTGCGAAGTAGTTAAGCTTACTAAGACTAACGCAATCTGTAAGGTAATTGCAGGTGGTGAACTCTCTGACAGAAAGAGCATGAATTTCCCTAATAAGGTACTTAAACAGAAATATTTAAGTGAGCAGGATAAGGAAGATATTCTGTTTGGTTTAAAGAACGGTATTGATTTTGTTGCGGCATCTTTTGTGTCAACAAGACAGGACGTTCAGGATATCAGAGATCTTTTGGATGCCAATGGAGGCAAGGATGTTGAGATTATTGCCAAAATTGAGAACAGATCCGGTGTCGACAATGTAGAAGAAATATGTGAAGTTGCTAACGGAATTATGGTAGCCAGAGGTGATTTGGGTGTTGAGATTCCGTTTGTTGAGTTACCTGCAATTCAGAAATACTTAATTCAGAAATGCAGATTGCTGGGCAGCCGTGTTATTACCGCGACAGAGATGCTCGAGTCTATGATACATAATCCGAGACCGACACGTGCCGAGATTTCCGATGTTGCCAATGCGGTATATGACGGTACCAGTGCGATTATGTTGTCGGGTGAGACGGCAGCAGGTAAATACCCTGTTGAAGCTGTTCGCAATATGGCTGAGATTGCCGAATATACAGAGCAGCACATAGATTATAAGGGACGTTTTGCCAGAACCGAGTATGTAATTAAGAACAACCTCGATGCTATTTCGCATGCAACATGTGCTATGGCAATCGATGTTAATGCAAAGTGTATAATTGTTAATTCCGTATCGGGTATGACTGTTCGCATGGTTAGCCGATTCAGATGTCCTTGTGATATTTTGGGCACTACTACGGATGAGAGAGCTTGGAGAAAGCTTAATTTGAGCTGGGGTGTAACTCCGCTTCTTGCAAAAGAATACAATTCTCTCGATGTAGTATTTTATCAGTCACTTGGTAAAGCCAAAGATATATTTGGTTTGAATACGGGAGACAACGTTGTTATGACCGGCGGACAAATCAACGGTCAGAGCGGCAATACAGATACAATCAAAGTAGAAACAATAGCATGAAATACAGCCTCATGAGTATAACTCATGGGGCTTTTTGTGAGGATGAAAAGTATGCACAAATTTAGCGTTAAAAAACCTTTTACAATATTGGTGGCTGTAATAGCTACGTTGATATTAGGCGGAGTGAGTGTGGCAAAAATGCAACTGGATTTGCTGCCGGAAATATCATTACCATACTTGCTTGTAATTACAACATATCCGGGAGCAAGTGCATCTAAGGTGGAAGCCGAAATCTGTGAACCTATGGAAGGCGCACTCGGTACGATAAACGGTGTAAAAAATATATACAGTGTTTGTAATGAAAATTACGGAATGGTGCAGCTGGAATTTTTGGATGATACGGATATCGACAGCGCGATGGTAAAGGTGTCAAGTGCGTTAAATACACTTGAATCTACTTTGCCTGAGGAATGCGGAACGCCATCCATTATGGAACTTGGTACGGATATGCTTGCCAGCGAATATCTGGGAATATCCAAAGAAGGAATGAGCATTGAGGAATTATCGCAGTTTACCGAAGATAAGATTGTGCCTGAATTTGAAAGACTGGATGGTGTAGCTAATGTTACTTCGCTTGGTCTTGTTGAAAAAACGGTACAGATAGAACTTAACAAGGATAAGGTAGACGTCCTGAATGACAAAATTTTAGCTACTATGGATGATGCTTTTGCCGATGCGGTAGAGCAGCTTGAGGATGCTAAGAAGCAGCTTGAGGATTCCAAGGAAAAATTGGACGACAGTAAGGCTGATTTGATTGAAGCTCAGTCCGATTTGGAGGATAACAAAAAGGATCTGGCAGACGGCAGAAGAGAACTTGATGATTCGGTTGCCGAACTTGATGATAAACAAAAGGAACTGGATTCCAACAAGGAAGAGCTAAAGAAACAGAAGGAAGAACTTGAGAAAAAGAAAAAAGAGACTTATGACAAATTAAGCCAGGCAAGTGCAATAATGGATGAACTTAAGTCTTATCAGACACAGCTTGTATCAAAGAAAGCTGATTTGACATCTTTGCAGGCATCCAAGAAGGCTATTGATAAAGCTGCTACCGATTTACTTGCATATATTCCGTCGCTTGATGCGGACAGTGACGGCAATCTTAGCGCAGATGAATTGTCACCGCTTAGTGCAGGCTTGTCTAAGCTTGGCTTGTCAATATCATCACTTGCGGATAAGAGTATTTCCGACGTAGAGGGTGAAGTAAGAAGTGCTGCCGATAGCAAAATTGACAGTTACAGTAAAGAGATAGATGCACTTAATGTTGAGATAGCTACTACCGAAGCAATTATATCCGGATATGAGAGTGAGCTTAAGGCCCTCGGATATACTTATGAAGATGTAGAGCGTATGAAGCTGGAAGCATCTGCGGGATTTGGTAGTGCCGACGCTCAGATGACTATAGGTGAGACAACGCTTATATCTGCACAGGCGAGCATAGATTCGGCCTACGATAATATTGATGATGCACTTAAACAGCTTGATGACGGACAGAAAGCAATAAATGACGGTCAGGAAAAGATTGATGACGGTTGGAAACAGTTAAGTGACGGCGAAGAACAATTGAGTGACGGCTGGGAAGATTATAATGATGCTGTTAAGACATATGAGAAACAAAGGGCAGAGGCTGTTAAGAAGGCAAACGCCGATGATTTGTTAAAGCTTAGTACCTTGGCTCAGATAATATATGCGCAGAATTTTGCAATGCCAGCAGGATATGTTGATGATGAACTTGACAATTCGTGGCTTGTGGAAGTGGGCGATAATTTTGATGCTGTTGAACAGCTGGAAAATTCGGTGCTTTGCAATATTCATGATGTCGGAGATGTTAAGCTTTCGGATGTATCGGATATTACAATTATAGACAATGCAGATGACAGTTATGTCAGATACAACGGTAACCAGGCAGTCATCTTATCAATATTTAAGAGCTCAACTGCGGGCACCAACGATGTAAGTAAGTTGTGCAAGGCAAAAATAGAGGAATTACAGAATACATATGATGATTTGTCTGTAATGGTATTAACCGATCAGGGTGATTATATCGATCTCATAGTAAAGAGTGTGCTTCAATCAATGATAATAGGTGCAATACTTGCGATTATTGTGCTTGCAATATTCTTAAAAGATATTAAACCTACCATTGTTGTTGCAATCAGTATACCGTTAAGTGTGCTGGCAGCGTTTGTATGTATGTATTTTGCGGGAATATCCCTTAACATGTTGTCGCTGTCGGGAATGGCACTCGGTATAGGAATGCTTGTTGATAACTCAATAGTTGTTATCGAGAATATATACAGATTGCGAAGCCGAGGCATGGAAGCGCCGAGAGCTGCCGTGCAAGGTACAAAGCAGGTGGCAGGTGCAATTATATCGTCAACACTTACAACAGCATGCGTATTCCTGCCAATGGTATATACGACAGGTATGGTTAACGACCTTATGACACCGATGTGTCTTACAATTATATTCTGTTTGCTGGCATCACTGATTGTGTCTATGAGTGTTGCTCCGGCAGCAGCTTCAACAATTTTGAAGAATTGTACCGCTAAGAAGCATACACTTTTCGACAAGGTGATGGTGTATTACGAAAAAGCGCTTGATTATTGTTTGCGTGTAAAACTGGTGCCGATTGCGGTATCGATAATCTTACTTGGTTTGACGGCTTGGCAGGTAGTCAGAATGGGTATTGTAATGATTCCCGAGATGACTGTCAATCAGATAGAGGCAAGTGTTGAGATGGACGAGAACATGGACCGAGAGGAATGCTACGCGGCTGCTGATGAGATTATGGACAGGCTCCTTGCAATAGAGGGCGTAGGCGATATCGGTATTCTTAACGGCGGAGATGAAGCACTCTTTACGGGTATGTCGGATACAACAAGCAATTTTAGAAATTATTCGCTCATGATATTGACGAGTAATCCGAAAGCCGGCTCGGATGAGATAAAGAGTATCTGTAAAAGTATGGAAGAGTGTACTGCCGGTATTGAGGGCGTTACATTTAGCGTGGCGACGGCAATGTCGGAGATGGATTCGCTTTTCGGCGCGGGCCTGAGTGTTGATATCTACGGCAATGACATTGATGAACTGCTTAAGGTAAGTGAAGATGTTATGGAGATTGTTGATCAGGTAGACGGTTATATTGATATAAGTAACGGACAGGAGGATGCGGATAAAGTAATCCACCTTGCAATTGATAAGAATAAGGCAATGAGCCTTGGATTGTCCGTGGCACAGATATATGAAGGCATTGCATCCAAGACTACATTGTCTGCGGATTCTGTGAAGATTAATATTGACGGAATAGATATGAAGGTCAAGATAGTGGATGAGATGGAACCGCTTACCAAGGAAAACCTCATGGACTATTCATATACTGTGGAAGTAACGGATGATGATGGCGATAAAGTAACACAAGAACACAAATTAGCTGAATTTGCAACCGTTGAAATAAGAGACGGTATTAATGCGATAAACAGAGAGAATCAGAATAGATATATTACTGTTACGGCGGGTGTTGATGAAGGCTACAATACAACGCTGCTTACAAGACAGCTCAAGCCGCTTATTGAGAATTATAAAGCACCTAATGGTGTAGAGATTGATTTGGGCGGTGAGTATGATTCGGTTGTAGAGATGCTTAAGCAGATGGCACTTGTTATTGCCCTTGGCCTTGCATTCATTTACCTGGTTATGGTTGCTCAGTTCCAGAGTTTGCTTAGTCCGTTTATCGTCATGTTTACCATACCGCTTGCATTTACCGGCGGATTGTTGGCACTCTGGTGCACCGGTGAAAATCTGTCGACTCTCAGTATTATGGGATTCGTAGTCTTAATGGGAACCGTAGTTAACAACGGTATTGTGTTTGTTGATTACACCAATCAGCTGCGTAAGCAGGGACTTGACAGGAAGACGGCACTTATTGCTACAGGTAAAACAAGAATGAGACCTATTCTTATGACTGCTCTTACTACCATTTTGGCCGAGTCAAATCTGATTTTCGGCGACGATATGGGAGCACAGCTCGGAAGAGGTATGGCACTTGTTATTGCAGGTGGTCTGGCGTATGCAACATTGATGACGTTGTTTATTATACCGGTTATGTATGATATCTTATTCAAGAAACAACCGCTTGACGTTGATACGGGTAGCGAGGATTTGGATGATGCGGTTGATGATGCGGCAGAGTATATTGAAAGTACTAAGAAATTGACTTCCGCAAACTGATTTTTGTGCATTTTTACCTTGCATGCGTATTGTTTTAGTGCTAGTATATTTATGAACTTAATAATGCTTAGTAGTAGGGTGAACCAAGCGGTTCACCCTTTTGCATTGTTAAATATAGAATACAATTGAATACAGAAAGAGGTGAATCACAATTGTCTAGAAAAGACTATGAGACACGAACAGAAGAACTGCTTTGTCCAATCGTAGAAGAATACGGCGTCAGAATATATGATGTTGAATACGTTAAAGAAGGCAGTGATTTCTACCTGAGAGCTTATATTGACAAAGACGGTGGCGTGACCATTGATGATTGCGAGAATGTCAGTAGAGCACTCAATGTACGACTTGATGAAGAAGATTTCATTAAGGATGCTTACATTTTGGAAGTGAGCAGCCCGGGACTCGGAAGAAAATTGAGTCGCGACAGACATTTTATTAACAGCATGGGCAGTGAAGTTGAACTTAAGACTTATAAGCCTATCGATAAGAACAAAGAATTTGTAGGAATACTTACGGGTTATGAAGATGGTAATGTAACACTTAACATTGATAACAAGTTAGTGACCTTTAACAAAGAAGATATTGCAAACGTAAAACTTACACTTGATTTTTAAACGAGGAATAGGAGGAATAGAAAAAAGATGAATAAGGAATTAGTGGAAGCACTTAGTATACTGGAAAGTGAGAAGGAAATCAGCAAAGAGACTCTTTTCAAGGCAATTGAGGAGTCATTGCTTATTGCATGTAAGAATCACTTTGGCAAAGCAGATAATGTAAAAGTTGAGATTGACAGAGAGACAGGCGATTTTCTGTGTTATGCGGAAAAGACTGTAGTGGAGTCTGCTGATGAAGTAGAAGACGACCTTGAGCAGATTGTACTTGAGGATGCTGTTAAAGTAACAAAGAAAGCTAAAGTCGGTGATGTAATTAAGGTTGAGATTAAGTCTAAGGAATTTGGACGTATTGCCATTCAGATAGCTAAGAACGTTATCTTGCAGAAGATTCGTGAGGAAGAGCGTAATGTTATCTATAATCAGTTCAATGATAAAGAGAAGACTGTTGTAACAGGTATTGTACAGCGTTATGTAGGTAAGAACATTTCTATTAATCTTGGTAAGGCAGATGCATTGCTTAATGAGAGCGAGCAGGTATCTACAGAGAGATTCAAGGCTACAGAGAGAATTAAGGTATATATCGTAGAAGTTAAGAATACACCAAAGGGACCACGTATTCTTGTTAGCCGTACACATCCTGAGCTTGTTAAGAAGTTGTTTGAATCAGAAGTTGCCGAGATTCAGGACGGTACTGTAGAAATAAAGAGTATTGCAAGAGAAGCCGGCAGCAGAACAAAGATGGCTGTATGGAGCAACAATCCTAATGTTGATCCTGTCGGAGCTTGTGTTGGTATGAACGGTGCAAGAGTAAATTCAATCGTTGATGAACTTAAGGGCGAGAAGATTGATATCGTTTGCTGGGATGATAACCCGGGTAATCTTATTCAGAATGCATTGTCACCGGCTAAGATTGTTGCAGTTTTTGCCGATCCTGAAGAGAAGACTGCAAAGGTAGTCGTACCGGATTATCAGTTGTCATTGGCAATCGGTAAGGAAGGACAGAATGCAAGACTTGCCGCAAGACTTACAGGCTACAAGATTGATATTAAGAGTGAGACTCAGGCCAAGGATGCACCGGGATTCCGTTATGAAGATTATGCGGATGAATGGGATGATGAAGATGAAGAAGGCTACGAAGGTGAATACGAGATAGAGGAAGAAAACGTTAACGAGTAATTCATTGTAGTAGATATGCGGAGGCATAAGACTGTGACAGATAAGATTTTATCGATGCTTGGTATAGCGCAGAAGGGCCGCATGGTAGTAAGCGGCGAGTTTTGCGTAGACAAGGCAATCAAAGAAGGAAGTGCAAAACTGTGTATAGTGGCAGATGACGCTTCCGATAATACGACAAAAGCGTTCTATAACAGTTGTGCATATTATCATGTGCCGTGTGTAAAGTATTCGAATAAGGAGTCGCTTGGAAGAGCACTCGGTAAAGAGTCGAGAGCAACCCTGGCGCTTACGGATGAGAAAATGGCGGCGTCGATTATCGTTAAATTGGAACAGTTGAATGTCAATGTCACGAAGGCATAATGATTCGTGATACTAAGGAGGAAATAAATGGCTAAAATAAAAGTATCGGCTTTGGCAAAGGAACTTGGTGTACAGAGTAAAGATATAGTTAATTTTTTACATGAACAGGGATATACCGAGATTACACATGCCAATAATATAGAAGATGAACAGATTGATAAAGTAAAGAGCAAATTCGGCGGAGCAAGTGAAGCTAAGCCGGAAGCAAAGAAGGAATCAAAGGCAGAAGCACCAAAGACTGAGGCACCAAAGGCAGAAGCACCAAAGGCAGAAGCACCAAAGGCTGAGGCACCAAAGGCAGAAGATGCTCCTATGAAGAAAAAGAAAAAGAGCATTATTATTGTCAGCAATTCAGGCAATTCAAAGATGCATAACGGTGCAAGACCTGCTGCACAGGCGGGTGCTCCGCAGGGTAGAAAGCCTATGCAAAATACGTCTAAGCCTGTAGTACTCGGACCTAACCAGATGATTAATAAGGCTACCGGAAAAGTAATGGAGATGTTGCCTCCTAAGAAGGCCGAAGTTGAGGAGAAGGTTGTAAATAACAATGAAGAGACTGTGGCACAGGAGAATACTGCAGCAGAGAACAGACAGTCTCGTCCTCAGAACAATGACAGACCAAGAGGAGACAGAAATTATGGTGCAGGCAGAGAACAGGGAGATGCTAAAGACAGCAGACAGCCGCAAGAGAGCAGGGGTAACAGAGACTTTGCGAATGGAAATCGTAACGGTCAGACTAATAACCGCTCTAATTTCAGGGATAACGGCAATAAGGACGGTAATAACCGTTATAATAACTCTTCTGACCGCAGTCAGGGAGGCAATGGAAGACAGAACGATAGATCCTTTGGTAATAAAGGAAATCAGGACAGGAACAGATCGTTTGCAGCACCGGATATACCGACAGGCAAGAACGGTTCGCAGTCTGATAACAGAAGAAAAGATCAGAACAAGGACAGAAGATCTAAGAAGGATGCTCTGTACGAAGACGTTGAGATTAAGAACAAGAATAAAGCAGGTAGATTCATTAAGCCTGAGAAGAAAGAAGAAGTAGTTGAAGAAATCAAGGTCATTACAATTCCTGAAGTACTTACAATCAAAGAACTTGCGGATAAGATGAAGATGCAGCCTTCGGCAATTGTTAAGAAGCTCTTTATGCAGGGACAGATTGTTACCGTTAATCAGGAGATATCTTACGAAGATGCAGAGAATATCGCTATCGAGTTCGATATTATGTGTGAGAAGGAGATACAGGTAGATGTAATCGAAGAACTTCTCAAAGAGGATGATGAAGCTGAAGATAAGCTTGTTGAAAGAGCACCTGTTATCTGCGTAATGGGTCATGTCGATCACGGTAAGACTTCACTCCTTGATGCTATAAGAAAAACTAATGTAACAGACAGAGAAGCAGGCGGTATTACACAGCATATCGGTGCATATACTGTAAAGGTCGGTGAGCGTAAGATTACATTCCTGGATACACCGGGACATGAAGCTTTTACAGCAATGCGTATGCGTGGAGCCAATGCAACAGATATTGCTATTTTGGTTGTTGCTGCCGATGACGGTGTAATGCCTCAGACAGTAGAAGCCATCAATCATGCAAAAGCTGCCGGAATTGAGATAATCGTAGCAGTTAACAAGATTGATAAGCCAAGCGCCAACATAGATAAGGTTAAGCAGGAATTGGCCGAATATGAGCTTATTCCGGAAGATTGGGGCGGAAGCACGGTATTTGCTCCCGTATCTGCAAAGAGCGGTGAAGGTATCAAGGAACTTCTTGATATGGTACTTCTTACAGCAGATATCCTTGAGCTTAAGGCCAATCCGAAGCGTAAAGCAAGAGGTCTTGTTATTGAGGCCGAGCTTGATAAAGGCCGCGGACCTGTTGCAACTATCTTAGTACAGAAGGGAACACTCAAAGTCGGTGATTTCATTTCTGCAGGTGCAAGTCACGGTAAAGTAAGAGCCATGATTGATGATAAGGGTAAGAGAGTTAAGGAAGCAGGACCGTCTATACCGGTTGAGATTCTTGGTCTTAATGATGTACCTAATGCAGGTGAAGTATTTATTGCTCATGAGAATGATAAGACTGCTAAGCAGTTTGCCGATACATTCGTAGCTCAGAATAAGGTTAAGAAGCTTGAGGAAACAAAGAGCAAGATGAGTCTTGATGATGTATTTGCTCAGATTCAGGAAGGCAATCTTAAGGAACTTGATCTTATTGTCAAGGCCGATGTTCAGGGTTCTGTAGAGGCTGTTAAGCAGAGTCTTGTAAAATTGTCGAACGAAGAAGTTGTTGTTAAATGTATACATGGCGGTGTTGGTGCAATCAACGAGTCGGATGTATCACTTGCCGCAGCATCCAATGCAATTATTATCGGTTTCAATGTTCGTATTGATGCAACAGCAAAAGATACTGCTGAGCGTGAAGGCGTAGAAGTGAAACTGTATAAGGTTATTTACCAGGCAATTGATGATGTTGAGTCGGCTATGAAGGGATTGCTTGATCCTGTATACGAAGAAAAAGTTATCGGTCATGCTGAGGTTAGACAGATATTCAAGGCATCAGCAGTCGGTAATATTGCCGGATCTTATGTGCTTGACGGCGTATTCAAGAGAGGCTGTAAAGTGCGTATTACAAGAGAGGGCGAGCAGATATTCGAAGGCGATCTTGCATCACTGAAGAGATTTAAGGATGATGTTAAGGAAGTTAAGGCAGGCTACGAGTGTGGTCTTGTATTTGACGGATTTGATAAGATGCAGGAACTTGATGTCGTAGAAGCTTATGAGATGGTCGAGGTACCGAGATAGGTAGACAGAATCGAGGCATTTATGCGTAAAAACAGTGTAAAGAATTCAAGAGTTAACGGTGAAGTACAGAGAGTACTTGCCGAGATAATAAGAAGTGAAATAAAAGATCCCCGCGTACCGCAGTTTACATCTGTGGTAGCGGTGGAAGTAGCACCGGACCTTAAGACATGTAAAGCATTTATCAGCGTACTCGGTGATGACGAAGCCGCAGAGAATGCACTTAAGGGCCTTAACAGTGCATCCGGATATATTCGTGCATGCTTAGCTAAAAAAATCAATTTGCGTAATACTCCGGAGATTAGATTTACAATCGATCAGTCGATTGCATACGGTGTTAATATGTCTCATAAGATTGATGAGGTACTTGGTAACACTATGGAGAACGAGCAGTAGTTTCTTTTGTATTGGGTAGAGAATATGGAAAGAATACTTGATGAAGTTAAGGAAGCAAAAAGCATAGGTATAACAGGACACATAAGACCTGACGGTGATTGTGTCGGCGCTTGTATGGCAATGTACATGTATTTGAAAAAGTGCATGCCTTCGGATACTGTGATTGACATCATTATGGAAGAACCCGGGGAAATCTTTGATTGTATAAAAGATATCAAAGAACGAAAGGAATTTCCGAGACGTCAGCCGTATGATGTTTTCATGGTGATTGATACAACACATGACAGGATAGGAACGGCACTTCCGGGATTTGAAAAAGCTAAGAAGACGATTAATATTGATCATCATATAAGCAATTCGGGAGAGGGCGATGTAAGTTATATTCGTGCAGATGCCAGTTCGGCCAGCGAGTTGGTTTTTGAGCTGCTTGATAAGGATAAGCTGGATGATGATATAGCAATGGCGCTATATATCGGTATTATACATGATACCGGTGTGCTGCAATATTCCAATACTTCGCCAAAGACTTTGCGAGTTGTGGCAGATCTTTTGGAATACAAATTTGACTATCCGCACCTTATAGATTCGACATTCTATCAGAAGACATATGTACAGAATCAGATTTTGGGACGAGTATTATCCGAGTCTATTGTTTTTATGAATGGTAAGTGTATTGTAGGCGGACTGGACAAAAAAACGATGGATTTTTACGGTGTAAACAGTAATGATATGAGTGGTATAGTCAGTCAGCTTCGATATACGACAGGTACGGAAGTGGCTATTTTCATGTATGAGCTGGAAAGCCAGAAATGGAAAGTAAGTCTGAGAGCAAACGGTGATGTGGATGTATCGAAGGTAGCCGAATACTTCGGTGGCGGCGGACATGTTAAGGCATCCGGTTGCAATATATGCGGCAGCTTTTATGACGTGGTGAATAATCTGTCCGAAAGACTGGCACTTCAAATGGAATACTAGGATTGAAAGAGGACCGGATGATTAACGGAATCATAAATGTATATAAGGAAGCCGGATATACATCTTTTGATGTGGTGGCAAAATTGCGTAAGATAACGCATCAAAAGAAAATAGGACATACGGGCACGCTGGATCCCGATGCTACGGGAGTATTGCCGGTATGCTTCGGCAATGCCACCAAACTCGTAGACCTTATGACAGACAAGCGCAAAGAGTATATTGCGACGATGGTACTTGGGAAGACGACCGATACATATGATATTTCGGGACAGGTGCTTGAAGAGAAAACGGTGAATTGTACGGTGGACGATGTAACTGCGACAATAAATGAATTTGTCGGGGATATCATGCAAGTACCGCCTATGTACAGCGCACTTAAAGTAGACGGTAAAAAATTGTGCGATTTGGCAAGAGAAGGTAAGACGGTAGAACGTAAAGCGCGCCCTGTTACAATATTTGCCATTGAGATACTTGATGTTGATTTGCCTAATATAAAAATGCGTGTGGAGTGTTCAAAGGGAACTTATATAAGGTCACTTTGCTATGATATAGGACTAAGACTTGGCTGCGGCGGTACAATGACGTCTTTAATACGTACTCGTTCGGGTGCATTTGATATAGAACATGCATACAAGCTTTCACAGATTGAGGAGTATGTTAATAGTGACAGTGTGAATGATATTGTACTTAACGTGGATGCCGTGTTTGAAGATTATGCATATGCAACGGTATCGGGCGAGACTTTGAGACTGTGTCGTAACGGTAATACACTTTCAAAAAGTATGTTGCAGGTGATACCGGGCAAGGATAACACCAAAGTGCGAATATACGATGATAATGGGACATTCTTTGCTGTATATGAACTTAAGGGATCATATTACGGCGTGTATAAGATGTTTTTATAGATATGAAGATAATTCGAGATATAGATGAATTGAATAATATGCCGATGACCGCAGTATGTATCGGCAAATTTGACGGAGTACATTTGGGACATCGTAAGCTCATTGATAAAGTCGTATCAATGAAATCAAAAGGTTATAAGGCATGTGTCTTTACCTTTGACCCGTCTCCGGAGGAATTGTTTACGGGGATTAAGCCTACGACAATTTGTTCTTTTGAAGAGAAAAATAAAATTTTGGCAACATTGGGAATTGACATATGCGTTGTTTTTCCGTTAACGTTAAAAAGTGCTGCAATATCTGCAGAAGATTTTGTAACAAAGATATTGCTTGAGAAGCTTAATATGAAATATTTGGTTGCCGGTGAAGATTTATCTTTCGGCGCAGGCGGAAAAGGCAATAGAGTTCTTATAGAACAGATGGCAAAAGAATATAATTTTACGGTTGAGATTATAGAGAAGGTATGTTATGAAGGTGTGCAAATCAGCTCATCAAGAATTCGGAAAGCGATGGAAGACAGCGATTATGAGTTAGCTGTCAATATGCTTGGGAAGAAAAAGGAGAAATTATGAATTCAGCGATTTTGCTTGGACTTGCAGGGGGATTGGGGCTTTTTCTGTTTGGAATGAGTCTTATGAGCGAAGGTATTGAAAAAGCTGCGGGTGCAAAGCTACGTAGCATTTTGGAAATGTTTACCAAGAACAGATTCTTGGGTATGATTGTTGGTGTTGTTTTTACAGGTATCATACAGTCGTCCAGTGCATGTACTGTGATGGTAGTCAGTTTCGTTAATACGGGACTTATGAATCTGTATCAGGCGGCAGGAGTAATATTCGGTGCCAATATCGGTACTACGGTTACATCACAGTTGGTTTCTTTTAATCTGTCGAAAGTCGCTCCTATTTTCGTTTTGGTCGGAATCATTGTTGTGATGTTTGTAAAGAACGAGCTCGTCAAAAAAATTGGCGATATAGTATTGGGATTTGGTGTTTTGTTCATGGGATTGTCACTTATGAGCGACGCAATGGGCACAATGAAGGAATCACAGGTGATTGTTAATGCTCTTGCGGGACTTGATAATCCGATACTTGCTGTACTTTTGGGTACTGTTGTAACTGCTGTTATACAAAGCTCTTCCGTAACGGTAAGTATCTTATTGCTTATGGCCAACCAGGGATTGCTTACTTTGAATATTGTTATTTATATTATCCTCGGTTGTAACATCGGTGCATGTGCATCAGCGATGATTGCTTCATTAAACGGTAAAAAGGATGCCAAGAGAGCAGCCTTGATTCATTTGCTTTTCAACATAATAGGTACAATAATTCTGTTTGTTATTATGAAACTTGCAGGTAATGCCGTGATTGACGGTATTATGAGCTTCTCGGCAGATAACGGTAGATTTGTTGCCAACGCACATACGCTTATTAAGGTATTCCAGGTAATTGTGCTGTTTCCGTTTTCTTCACTTATTGTTAAGCTTACATATCTGTTTGTACCGGGTGAAGATAAAAAGGTCGGATACAGAGACAGTTATACGCTTAAGTATATCGGCGACAAGGTGGTGTTCAACCCGGCAACTGCTGTGGTTGAAGTAATCAAAGAGATTGAACGTATGGGTGATTTGGCCAGTGAGAATCTTAACCGAGCCATGAACGCATTAATTACTCTTGATGAAGAGGATATTAACGAGGTATATGAAGTAGAGAAAAATATCAACTTCCTTAATCATGCAATAACCGATTATCTTGTGAAGATTAATCAGGCTAATCTGCCTATTGAAGATTTACGAAGCATTGGCGGACTGTTCCATGTTGTTAACGATATCGAAAGAATAGGTGACCATGCCGAGAATGTTGCGGATAATGCAAAAACCCGTATTGAAAAGAATCTTACCTTCAGTAAGGAAGCTCAGGGCGAGATGAATATGATGCTTGAGAGAGTAAATACCATTATTCGTTATTCGATAGAGATGTTTGCACAGAGTAAGTATGAGCATATGGATGACATCATCCGTTTGGAAGAAGAAATAGATGTGCTTGAGAGAAAACTTCAACAGGCACATATTGACAGACTTACACGTAATGAATGTACACCTGATGCGGGTATGTTGTTCAGTGATATTATTTCGGGTCTTGAAAGAGTCGGAGATCATGCAACCAATATCGCATTTGCAATAAAGAATGCGGAAGAAATTGCAGAGGTTGCAAATTAAGAGGGTAGAATGAGTAAAAGTAGGTTGATGATGTTGGGTGCTATAGCGATAGCTATGGCAATTCCCTGTATGCGCGTTGAAGCACATGCTAATATGCAGGAATATATTACAACGGGCGGAATGGCCGATGTAATGGATGAATATCATGAGAAAACGGAATATGTGGATGCAATAGCCGATGTAGAAGGCTGTGGATATAAGTGCTTGGGTATTGCCAATGTAGATAATCATCTCAATGTCAGAGAGACACCCGCAGAGGACGGCAAGCTTGTCGGCAAGATGTCCAATAATGCCGGATGTGAAGTGCTTGGCAGAGAAGGCGACTGGATACATATCAAATCCGGTAAAGTTGAAGGTTACTGCCACAAGGATTTCTTATTGACGGGACAGAGAGCAATCAAACGTGCACAGAGTTGCGTCGTAAAGGAAGCTATTGCGACGGAAGGCGGCTTGAGAGTCAGACAGGAGCCCAATACGGACAGTGAGATTCTTACTGTTATGGGTGAAGGTGAGAGCGTAGAAGTATTAGAAGATGAGAGCGAAGGCTGGATAAAAGTTCTTGTCGATGAGGATGAAGGATATATTTCGGCGGAATATGCCGAGGTAAAAGAAGAACTGGACACTGCTGTTACAATGACGGAACTTATGTATGGTGAGGGAGTGTCGGATGTACGAGTAGATATGTGCCAGTATGCAAAGCAGTTTATCGGTAACCGTTATGTTTGGGGCGGTACAAGCCTTACAAAGGGTGCTGATTGTTCCGGATTTGTGCTGTCGATATATGCCAAATACGGTTACAGTTTGCCTCATTCATCCAGAGCACAGTCGCAGATGGGTAAAAAGGTATCGTTAAGCGAAGCTAAACCTGGTGACCTTGTATTCTATTCCAAGGGCGGACATGTCAACCATGTAGCCATGTATATTGGCGGCGGACAGGTTATACATGCATCCAATCCGAGAACCGGTATCAGAGTATCGGCTGTTGGATATCGTTCGATTACTACAATACGACGAATAATAAATGATTAATAATGCTGCATATGTTTTTTATGATAATGACAATAATCCCTTATAGTGGTAAAATATACGCTATGGGGGATTATTCTTATGGCAAAGAAGTTATGGTTAAAGGATAATAGTATTATTAGATATTTGATAACCAATTCTAAAGCAATGCTCGGGTTGTATATCGTCTTTGCAACAATTCTCATTTCCTGTACGATAGCAGTGTCTGTAGGCAGTGATAACAAATCCATTCTTACCGAAGATATGTATCCGCTTACGATGTGCGGAACCTACAGCACAGACGGAGGACATTCTTTCAAGGCATTCAAGTCGTTTGATGACATAGATTGTCGCAAGCTGGACAGCTTGATTATTCGCGGCAATTTTAATCAGGATATCAAAAAAAATCACAAGGTATATTTGTTTATAGATAACATTAATGTAAAGATATCGCAAAATAATCAGGTCATTTATGAAAATGATCCGGAGGTACCGTTTTGCTGGGATTGTTTTTCAAGTCTTGGCATTGGCATGAACGATGAGATTGAGATTGAACTTAATACCAGGGAATCAATCGTATATAATCGTTCATTTAAACTGTTGCTAAACAGAATGAGCGACACAACAAAGAGTGCGGTATTATGTACAATGATTCTTAGGAATCTGCCGGGACTTATCTGTTGCGTGATAATTCTATTGATGTCAATCGCTATGATTATGTATGCTTTTGAGAATCACAAATATAACGTGGTTCCGGTGCATGGAATAATGGCAGGCGGCTTCGCGTTGCTGATGGGAGCCGGTACATCCGTAGCCAGAGCCGATTATGTTACGCTTATTATGTCCGATATACGAATGTTGTGCTTTTTGGATGTTCTGACGCAGGATTTGGTTATTCTGTTTACAATGATTTATTTGCAAAGATATTTAAGCAGTGACAGGTCAAAAATCATATGCAGACTTACGGCCCTTGTGGGTGGAGCACTTATAAGTGTATTTGTAATCGGATATGCGTGTGATCTTTTCGGAATAGCAACACACAAATGCGTAATGTTTCCGGGAGTTTTTCTCATATGTATCAATGTGTATATGTTAGTGCATGATTGCGTGGATAATCAGAGCAAAGTGTTTAAAACTGTATTGTATGCATCGGTATTTTTGCTGTTATGTACCATTTTTGAGATGCTGTTCTATTTGCTGACCGGAACATATTGTGTTAAGGTACTTACAGTGGGTATGTTACTGTTTGCGGTGTCTCAGTATATGACGATTATTCTTGAAAATGGAAACAGTCGTAAGGAAGCGATGCGAGCCAAGGAATTGGAACAGGAGTTGACGGAATCAAGAATAAGCATAATGAGAAGTCAGATTAAACCGCACTTCTTGTACAACGCACTTGGTACTATCAGAGCACTTTGCACAAAGAACCCTGAAGAAGCACGGAATGCGATGGATTTCTTTGCAAAGTATTTACGTGCCAATATGGAGTCGCTTGACAGAAAAGAGACCATTCCGTTTACAAAAGAGTTAGAGCATGTTAAGAGCTATCTGTATATTGAGAAGTTGCGTTTCGGAGATTTGCTCAATATAGAATATGATATACAGGCTACCGATTTTGAATTGCCTTGTATGACAGTGCAGACATTGACAGAGAATGCCGTAAAGCACGGGTTGCTTGCAAAGGCAGAAGGTGGCACACTGAAAATAAGCTCCGTAGAGAAAAACAGCTGCTATGAAGTGCAGATTGAAGATGACGGTGTCGGATTTGATTCAACAACAAAGCTGGATGATTCCAGAACTCATGTTGGAATAGAAAACTCGCGTAAACGTCTTGCGGGATTGTGCGACGGTACGTTGTCTATAGGAAGTAAAATCGGTGTCGGAACGACGATTACAATTACTATTCCGAAGAAACGGGAAAATGTTAATGGAGATTAACAAAAAGGAGAGGGTATATGAAGGTTGTATCGGTTGATGATGAAAAAATCATTCTCGATGATTTTGTTGAAATGCTGCAGGGGATGGACGAAATCAGCGAAGTGCATGGATTTACCGACTGTAATGAGGCGATATCGTATATAAGAGACAATGAAGTTGATGTAGCTTTTTTTGATATACGTATGAGAGGGACAGATGGTATCACTTTGGCAAAGAGAGCCAAGATTCTGAAGCCGTCTCTTAATATTATCTTTCTTACGGCATATCCCGAGTATTCTTTGGAAGCAATGAGAATACATGCATCGGGATATCTTATGAAGCCTGCAACATGTGAAGATGTCAGAAAAGAACTTCATGATTTGAGAATGCCGGTGGAAGAGACAAGCGAGACACATATTAAAGTGCAATGTTTTGGCAATTTTGAAGTGTATATTGACGGATATCCGTGTCCGTTTAAGTATATTAAGACAAAAGAGTTGTTTGCATATCTTGTCGACAGAAGAGGTGCTTATTGTACCAACGGCGAGATTCTTGCAACATTGTGGGAAGATAAGGAAGTAACGGTATCGCTTGAGAATTATTTGCGCAATCTTGTAAGCGATTTAAGATCCGTATTTAAGGAAAAGAAGCTTGATGACGTAATTATCAAAAAGAAGGGTCAGATAGGTATTATTCCAAAGTTGATTGATTGCGACTATTACAGATGGATGGATGGTGATCCGGTGGCAATCAATGCGTTTAACGGTGAGTATATGACTCAATACAGTTGGGCGGAGACAACGCTTGCGGGAATCGAAAATAATAATTTATAAATATGCACATTGGTGTTGATATTGCATAAAATGTGTGCTAATATATTCAAGTGTGTGTGCTTATGCTCAGACTGCGGATACTCCAACCCGGTCTTGGTATATAGCGTAATATGGTACAAAAAGGAGAAAAGTAATGATTACAAAAGAGAAAAAGACAGCAATTATGAACGAGTATGCAAGAAAGCCGGGCGACACAGGTTCACCGGAAGTACAGATTGCAGTACTTTCTGCACGTATTGCAGAGCTTACAGAGCATCTTAAGGCTAATCCGAAGGATAACCACTCAAGACGTGGTATGTACAAGCTTATCGGTAAGAGACGTGGTCTTCTTAACTATATGATGAAGACTGATCTTGAGGGATACAGAGCACTCATTGAGAAGCTTGGTATCAGAAGATAATTGTGTTCTTAAAATAGGGGTGGATTATTCCACCCCTATTTGTGAAGTTAAAGCCCCGTTATACGGGTAAAAATATAATATGGGCAGATGCAATTCTCGAGACCACTGACGAGTATACATCGAACAACGATATGATGCGTATTCATCAGTAGTTTCGGAAACGTCTGCCCACTTGCCAAAATGGCGGAAAGGATGAGTCTATCATGAAGAAGACATTCACAATGGAACTTGCCGGACGTACACTTAGTGTAGATGTCGGCAGAGTGGGCGCACAGGCAAACGGATGCGCATTTATGCATTATGGAGAGACAACAGTACTCTCAACAGCTACAGCAAGCGAGAAACCAAGAGACGGTATTGATTTCTTCCCTCTTTCAGTTGAGTATGAAGAGAAGATGTATGCAGTAGGTAAGATTCCGGGCGGTTTCAACAAGAGAGAAGGTAAGGCAAGCGAGAATGCTATCCTTACAAGCCGTGTTATCGACAGACCTATGAGACCTTTATTCCCTAAGGATTATCGTAATGATGTAACACTTAACAATATGGTTATGTCTGTTGATCCTGAGTGCAGACCTGAGCTTGTAGCTATGCTTGGTGCTGCTATCGCAACAAGTATTTCCGATATTCCTTTTGACGGACCTTGTGCTACTACACAGATTGGTATGATTGATGGTGAGTTTATCATCAACCCTTCTCAGGAGCAGTGGAAGAATGGTGAGCTTAAGCTTACTGTTGCTTCAACAAGCGAGAAGGTTATCATGATTGAAGCAGGTGCCAAGGAGATTCCTGAGGCAAAGATGATTGAGGCTATTTATAAGGCTCATGAAGTTAACCAGGATATTATCAAATTCATCAATACAATCGTTGCTGAAGTAGGTAAGCCAAAGCATGAGTATGTAAGCTGCGCTATTCCTGAAGAATTGATGGATGCAATGAAGCAGATTGTTACTCCTGCAGATATGGAAGAAGCTGTATTTACAGATGTAAAGCAGGTTAGAGAAGAGAACATTCGTCAGATTAAAGAAAAGCTTTCAGAGGCTTGGGCTGACAATGAAGAGTGGCTTGCTCTTTTGGATGATGCAGTATATCTGTATCAGAAGAAGACAGTCAGAAAGATGATTCTTAAGGATCACAAGCGTCCTGATGGAAGAGAGATCACACAGATTCGTCCTCTTGCAGCAGAAGTTGATATTATTCCTCGTGTTCATGGTTCTGCTATGTTCACAAGAGGTCAGACACAGATTTGTAATGTTACAACTCTTGCACCTTTGTCAGAGATGCAGAAGATAGATGGTCTTGATGACAATGAGACATCAAAGAGATATATGCATCAGTATAATTTCCCTGCATATTCTGTAGGTGAGACAAAGGTAAGCCGTGGACCGGGACGTCGTGAGATTGGTCACGGTGCACTTGCTGAGAGAGCACTTATTCCTGTACTTCCAAGCGAAGAGGAATTCCCATATGCTATTCGTACAGTATCTGAGACATTTGAGTCTAACGGTTCTACATCAATGGCATCAACATGTGCATCATGTATGTCACTTATGGCTGCCGGTGTTCCGATTAAGAAGATGGTAGCAGGTATTTCTTGTGGTCTTGTTACAGGTGATGTTGATGATGATTTTGTACTTCTTACAGATATCCAGGGTCTTGAAGATTTCTTCGGCGATATGGACTTCAAGGTAACAGGTACAACAGAAGGTATTACAGCTATCCAGATGGATATTAAGATTCATGGTCTTACAAGACCTATCGTTGAAGGCGCTATTGCAAGATGTCGTGAAGCAAGATTGTTCATTATGGACAATTGTATGAAGACTGCAATTGCACAGCCTCGTAAAGAAGTTGGAAAGTATGCACCAAAGATTATCTCACTTACAATCGATCCTGACAGAATCGGTGATGTTGTAGGTCAGCGTGGTAAGACAATCAACGAGATTATCGCTCGTACAGGTGTGAAGATTGACATTACAGATGACGGAAAAGTATCTGTATGCGGTACAGATGCCGAGAAGATGGACGAAGCAGTTGATATGATTAAGATTATCACAACTGATTTTGCTGAAGGACAGGTCTTCACAGGTAAAGTCGTAAGCATCAAGGAATTCGGCGCATTTATCGAGTTTGCACCGGGTAAGGAAGGTATGGTACATATCTCTAAGATTTGCAAGGAGAGAATTAACCATGTAGAAGATGTTCTTACACTTGGCGATACAGTTACCGTTGTTTGCCTCGGTAAGGATAAGATGGGCAGAATAAGCTTCTCAATGAAGGATGTAGCTCAGTAGAAAATATATAAGGCTCGGCATGGCCGAGCCTTTTTTTTCGCTTTTAATATATGTTTGTGTAGGAGTATTTATGGCAAATATTAATGATGAAATAAGCAGAAGACGTACATTTGCGATTATATCGCATCCCGATGCGGGTAAAACAACTTTGACGGAGAAGTTCTTGCTCTACGGAGGAGCAATCAATCTTGCAGGTTCCGTAAAGGGTAAAGCAACAGCAAGGCACGCTGTCAGCGACTGGATGGAGATTGAGAAGGAGAGAGGTATCTCTGTTACTTCTTCCGTACTTCAGTTTGAATATGACGGATATTGTATCAATATATTGGATACACCGGGACATCAGGATTTCTCGGAGGATACATATCGTACTCTTATGGCGGCAGACAGTGCTGTCATGGTTATTGATGCATCCAAGGGTGTTGAGGCGCAGACAAGAAAATTGTTTAAGGTCTGCGGTATGCGCGGTATACCGATTTTTACCTTTATCAACAAATTGGACAGAGAGGCCAATGATACTTTCGAGCTTCTTGATGAGATAGAGAAGGAACTTGGAATAGCAACATGTCCGGTTAACTGGCCGATAGGTTGCGGTAAGAATTTTAAGGGTGTGTATGACAGACAAAAGCAGTGTGTAGTTACATATTCCGATACTCAAAAGGGAACAAAAGAAGGCGAAACAAGCGTTATACCTATTACCGATGCGGATAAAGTACTGGAGGCAATAGGTGATGAGCGTAAAAGCGTCTTAGATGATGAAATAGAACTTCTTGACGGCGCCAGTGCGGAGTTTGATCTGGATAAGGTACGTCAGGGTAAACTTACACCGGTATTTTTTGGCTCGGCGCTTACTAATTTCGGTGTTGAAATATTCTTAAAATATTTCCTTGAAATGAGTTCGACACCGTTATCAAGAAAAGCGGGCGATTGTATTATTGAGCCTACGGAACATGATTTTTCCGCATTCGTGTTTAAGATTCAGGCTAATATGAATAAAGCACACAGAGACAGAGTTGCTTTTATGCGCATTTGCTCGGGTAAGTTTGATGCCGCGAAGGAAGTTAAGCATGTTCAGGGCGGTAAAGTGATGCGTTTGTCGCAACCGCAGCAGATTATGGCGGATTCAAGAAAAATTCTTGATGAAGCATATGCGGGTGATATTATCGGTGTATTCGATCCGGGTATTTTCTCAATCGGCGATACAGTGTGCAGCCCTAAGGACAATATTGTATATGATGGTATTCCGACATTTGCTCCGGAACATTTCGCCAGAGTACGTCAGATAGATACCATGAAGCGTAAGCAGTTTGTTAAAGGTATTACACAGATAGCACAGGAAGGTGCTATCCAGATATTCCAGGAATACAATACCGGACTTGAAGAAATAATTGTGGGCGTAGTAGGTGTTCTGCAGTTTGACGTATTAAAATACAGATTGGAAAATGAATACAACGTGGAGATTAAACTTGAGAATCTCCCATATGAGCATATAAGATGGATTGTGAGTGAGGGAACAGATCTTGATAAAATATCGGGAACCAGCGATATGAAGAAGATAAAAGACCTTAAGGATAATCCGTTGCTTTTGTTTGTTAATTCATGGAGCGTAGGTATGACACTTGAACGTAATCCGGGATTGGAATTGTCGGAATTCGGTAGTGCTCAGTAGTGTATGATTGTTGAGGCATGGGTATGAAGAAATCATTAGCTGTCCTTGCAGGCTCCCTGGCAATTTTGGCAGGAGTAATATTGTATGGCATTTTAGGTGATGGAAATACTATGTCTGAAAAAGGCGCAAACAGCACCGTAAAGAGCGAAAAATATGGTGAGTTTGCAACATTGAGTGACGAAAACGAGGCAGAAAGTGCTCAGAATGTGGATGTGGCAACATACGCAGACAGTGAGCTAAAGGTCGATGTTAACGAAGTTGTATTGGATGAAGATGTATCCGAGGAATTAGTTGAGCCTGATGAAGAATTAGCGGAAATTGCCGAGGATATCCACGAGACGACGTATGAATATGCTTACAACGAATTGAATGCAAACGAGCAGGAGATTTATTCAATTGTCTTGTCCTCGCTTACGCAGTATGCCACGGAAACAGTGCTGCCTACTACGAATATCGATACTCTGGATAAAGCATTTAATGCTGTGCTTATTGATCATCCGGAGATATTCTATGTGGATGGATATAAGTATACAAAATATACTTTGGGCAAAAAGATTATGAAGTTGTCTTTTGACGGCAGCTATACCATGTCCAAAGAAGAGAGCGATGCTTTGTGGAACGAGCTTGATGCAGTTCTTACGGCAATTGAGATGAATGTTGATGCGTCGGCATCGGATTATGACAAGATAAAATATGTTTATGATACAATTGTTGACCAAACCGAGTATGATTTGGCTGCAGATAACAATCAGAATATTATCTCTGTTTTAATCGGAAAAAGAAGTGTATGTCAGGGATATGCAAAGACGGTGCAATTATTACTTAACCGTATGGGAATTAATACAACGCTGGTAACCGGCTATGTGTCAAACGGTCAGAGTCATGCATGGAATCTTGTGAAGGCAGACGGCAATTGGTATTATCTTGATGCAACGTGGGGCGATGCATATTATATGTTGGCGGGCGATGAAGATATGCCGGAAGGAATAAGCGGCAATACAAATTATGATTATTTGCTGATAACATCCGATGATATTGCCATGACGCATACACCGGATGAGATGATAGAATTGCCTGTTTGTAATTGTATGGAAGACAATTACTATGTGAAGGAAGGCTTGTTTTTTGAAAGCTTTGATGAAAATTGTGTATCGGAGGGCGTAAACAGAGCAATAGCACTCGGACAGGATACTGTGACATTCAGGTGCATTGACGGTAGTGTTTACAATACTATGATGGACGAATTGCTGGAAAAACAGGCCATTTTCAAATATATGCCGGGAATGAATAAAAAGGTCAGATATGTGGGGAATGATAAGATGCACACCCTTACATTTTGGCTTTAATTTGGCAGGCGTGTATGATATAATAACTTGCAGTGGTTTTTTTAAGGAAAATACGATATATACTGATTAGGAGGTCTCTATGGAAAAGAACGAGAAGCAGGTATATACATTGGAGAATGAAGAGAGCGGAATCGGTTCGGTATCGGTAGCCGATGATGTTGTAGCTGTTATTGCAGGACTTGCGGCAACAGAGGTTGAAGGCGTAAGCGCAATGGCTGGAAATATTACCAACGAGCTGATGAGTAAGGTAGGATACAAGAGTCTTACAAAGGGTGTAAAAGTAGATATTAAGGGTGGTAAGGTTAAGACAGAGTTGGCTATTACCATGGATTATGGATATAACATTCCTGCAACCAGCAGCAAGGTACAGGAGAAGGTTAAGTCTACAATAGAGAATATGACAGGCTTAGAGGTAACGGATGTTAATGTCCGTATCGTAGGCGTTCAGATGCAGAAGGGCAAGTAATATATGACCAGAAGACAATTAAGAGAGCAGATTTTTAAGCTCTTATTCCGTATCGAATTTAACAGTGTGGAGGATATGAAGGAACAGTGTGGATTATTCTTTGAACTGTCGGATGAAGATACCGGAGCGGACAATATTGAAAAAGACAGTGAAGAATATATCCGTGGCAAATATGATGATATAATGGCACATCTTGATGAGATTGATGCAGCCATTAACGAAAAGGCCAAGGGTTGGACAACAGATCGTATGGGTAAGGTTGATCTTACTATTATCAGACTTGCCGTATACGAGATTATGTTTGATGACGATATTCCGACAGGTGTAGCTATTAACGAAGCTGTTGAGCTAGCCAAGGAATTCGGCCAGGATGAGTCCTATTCGTTTGTAAACGGTGTCCTGGGCAAATTTGCGTAGATTGTAGGATGTATTATGCAGAGTGTATACACAGTTGCACAGGTGAATTCCTATATCAAGAATATGTTTACACAAGACTATTTATTGCAGGCTGTGTCCGTTAAAGGTGAGATAAGTAATTGCAAGTATCATTCATCGGGACACATATATTTTACCCTGAAGGATAAGCTAAGCGTAATATCCTGCGTTATGTTCGCAGGCAATCGCAAAGGCTTATCTTTTAATTTACAGGAAGGAATGCAGGTAGTCGTATCAGGTCGTGTAGATACATATGAGCGTGACGGCAAATATCAGCTGTATGCGACACATATTAAAAAGGATGGATTCGGAGAACTCTATGAACGCTTTTTGCAATTGAAGCAGGAACTTGAGGAAAGAGGTCTTTTTGCTGCAGAGTATAAGCAGCCGATTCCCAAATATGTTAAGACAATCGGAGTAGTTACCGCTGCTACGGGAGCGGCAATCAGAGATATTATCAGTGTGTCAAAGGGTAGAAATCCCTTTGTACAGATTGTTTTGTATCCTGCACAGGTACAGGGTATCGGTGCAGCACATAGTGTGGCTGAAGGTATAAGGGCGCTTGAACAGTTTGGCGTAGATGTCATTATTGTAGGGCGCGGGGGCGGTTCGCTTGAAGACCTATGGGCATTTAACGAAGAAGAAGTGGCGCAGGCCATTTTTGATTGCAAGGTACCGACTATTTCGGCGGTGGGTCATGAGACAGACGTAACTATAGCTGATTATGTGGCCGACAGACGAGCCGAGACACCGACGGCAGCGGCACAGATGGCTACATTTGACGTAGCGACATACATACATGATATAAGTTTGTTGCAGGACAGATTGAGTGCATTGATGGAACATAAGGTGGATTTGGCCAAGATGTCCGTGCGAAACGCTTCTATGTTGTTAATGAACAGATCGCCAAAGAGTATGATAGCGGATAGAAGATATGCAACAATGCAGGCTGAGGAGAGATTGTCACATGCTATGGCCGACAGCCTTACTAGAAGTAAGAATAAGTTAGCATTGTTGGCAGGTTCGTTAAACGGCGTATCACCGCTTGAGAAGCTCTCACAAGGCTATTCCTATACAGAAAATGCCGATGGTAAGGGTATTAGTGACGTGACGAATGTAGCAATTGAAGATATCATTAAGGTGCATGTGAAAAACGGTGCAATTACGGCAAAGGTAAAAGATGTTGTTAAGATAGAGAGGCAATAATGGCAGCAGATAACGGTAAGACACTTGAAGAAATAATGAATGAATTGGAAGAATGTGTTGCAAAGCTTGAATCAAGCGATATTTCTTTGGAAGATTCATTTCGCGAATATGAAGCAGGTATGAAACTTGTAAAGGAATGCAACGACAGAATAGACGGAATTGAGAAAAAGGTGCAATTGCTTGAAAAAGACGGAAGTGTGAGCATACTGGATGAAGGCACCGAGGAGTGATTGGATGGATTTTAATAGCGAAGTTAAGAATAAAGCGGCGGATATTGAGGAAATACTAAAAAAATATTTGCCAAAGGAAGAAGGATATCAAAAGACTGTAATTGAAGCAATGAATTACAGTGTGTTAAGCGGAGGCAAGAGACTCAGACCTATGCTGATGCAGGAGACATATAGACTGTTTGGCGGTGAGGATGATATTGTTGAGTATTACATGACAGCCCTTGAGATGATACATACATATTCACTTGTACATGACGATTTACCCTGTATGGACAATGATGAATACAGAAGAGGACGCAAGACTACTCATGCGGTATACGGTCCGGGCATAGCTACTCTTGCAGGAGATGCCTTATTAAATTATGCGGCGGAAGTTGTAGCTATGGCTATTTCTAATGCCAAGGAACCCGAAAAGGCAGCTGAGGCTATGAAAGTATTGTTTGGCAAAAGCGGAGTATTCGGAATGATAGGCGGTCAGACAGCGGATGTAATAAGCGAAGATAAACCGTGTGAGGACATTACCGAAGAATTGCTTATGTATATTCATAAGAACAAAACTGCGGCACTTATAGAGGCAGCCATGATGATTGGCGGTATATTGGCGGGTGCCAATGATATAACGGTAAGAACACTTGAAAAGATAGCATATAATGTGGGAATCGCATTCCAGATACAGGATGATATTCTGGATGTAACCAGTACTTTTGAGCAACTTGGAAAGCCAATCGGAAGCGACGAACGTAATCATAAAGTGACATATGTGTCATTACATGGATTGGCCGAAGCGGCAAGTGAAGTGGAAAGATTGTCGGAGGAAGCAATTACTCTTTTACATACGCTTCCGGGTGAAAATGTTTTTCTTGAAGAATTGCTTAAAAGCCTGATTGACAGAAAAAACTAAGTACCACGTGTGAATGCTTTGTTTGATATATGTACGTGCCTGTTGTGATTTATCAATGGGAGAGCTTATATGAAAGTAGGTGTTAAGTATGTTACTTGACAGGATACAACAACCTAATGACATTAAAAAAATAGATAGAAAAGATTATGATGCATTGGCACAGGAAATCAGAGAATTCCTGATAAACAAGATATCTGTATCAGGCGGACATCTGGGCGCCAATCTTGGTACGGTGGAACTTACGATGGCTTTGCATCTGTCGCTTAATTTGCCGGAAGATAAGATAATATGGGATGTAGGTCATCAGTCATATACTCATAAGATTTTGACAGGCAGACGCGAGGGCTTTGATACTCTTAGAAAATATGGTGGTCTGAGCGGTTTTCCAAAAAGAAAGGAAAGTGATTGCGACTGTTTCGATACCGGACACAGTTCTACATCAATATCGGCCGGACTCGGCCTTGTTAAAGCAAGAGAGATAACAGGAGGTAACAATACTGTTGTATCTGTTATCGGTGATGGCTCGTTGACAGGCGGAATGGCATATGAGGCACTTAATAATGCTTCCAGAATGGACAGCAATTTTATCATTGTGCTTAACGATAATAATATGTCGATATCCGAAAATGTCGGTGGTGTGAGTAAGTATCTTAATACCATACGTACAACTGACGGATATATATCATTGCGTGACGGAATATACAATTCCATGCTTAATAAGCGTTACGGTGACGCGGTAATCGGTGCTGTAAGAAGAACAAAAAATGTGTTTAAACAGATGGTTATTCCGGGAATGTTCTTTGAGGATATGGGAATAACATATTTAGGACCTGTGGACGGTCATGATATTGCGGCTATGGAGCGAGCATTAAAGGAAGCCAAACGTGTTAATAAGGCAGTGCTTGTTCATGTTATTACACAGAAAGGTCGTGGATTTGAACCTGCTATTAAACATCCTGCACGTTTTCATTCTGCAGAACCTTTTGATATCAAGACAGGCGTACCGTCTAAGAAGAAAGAGAAGGCCAATTACACAGATGTATTTGGTACAGTTATGATAAAGTTGGCTACCCGTAATGAAAAAGTAGTTGCTATTACGGCTGCGATGCCGGACGGAACGGGACTCAAGAGATTTCATAATATCTTCCCGGATAGATTTTTCGATGTCGGTATTGCGGAACAACATGCCGTTACATTTGCGGCAGGATTGGCAGCAGGTGGTTTGATACCGATTGTTGCCGTGTATTCATCATTTTTGCAAAGAGCTTATGATCAGGTGCTCCATGATGTATGTATACAGAATTTGCCGGTTGTTTTTGCTATAGACAGAGCGGGACTTGTAGGTAGTGACGGTGAGACACATCAGGGAATTTTTGACTTGAGTTTCTTATCAAGTATACCCAATATGCATATTATGGCTCCTAAGAATAAGTGGGAGTTATCGGATATGATGAAATTCGCTGTTAATTTCGGTGCACCTATTGCAGTAAGATATCCAAGAGGTCAGGCATATGATGAACTCAAGGAATATCGTGCTCCAATCGAACTTGGCAAAAGCGAAATGATATTTGAAGAGAAGGACATTGCATTGCTTGCTGTGGGCAGTATGGTAAAAACTGCCGTTACGGTACGTAAGCAATTAAAAGATAAAGGCTACAAGGTAACACTTGTTAATGCAAGATTTGTTAAGCCGATTGACACAGATGTCATTGATTATCTTGAGAAGAAGCATACTTTGCTTGTGACTATGGAAGAAAATGTTGCAAGCGGAGGATATGGCGAGAAGGTTGTAGACTACGTACTTGAAAATGAGATAGATGTAAATGTGTTGCCTATATGTATTCCGGATGAGTATGTTGAACATGGTAACGTTGATTTATTAAAAGCCGAGATAGGCATTGATGCTGATACAATAGTTAAGAAGATTGAGGTGTGGCATAAGAAAAAATGAAAGAGCGACTGGATGTTCTGTTGGTAAATAAAGGACTGGCTTCATCAAGGGAGAAGGCAAAGGCTGTGATTATGTCCGGAATAGTATATGTTGACGGACAGAAGGAAGATAAAGCAGGCAGTACTTTTGATGCTGATACTGCTAATATTGAGGTACGTGGTAATACACTCAAATATGTTAGCAGAGGCGGTCTCAAATTGGATAAAGCCGTAAGTGTGTTTGATTTACACCTTGATGATATGGTATGTATGGATATAGGTGCATCGACAGGTGGGTTTACCGATTGCATGCTGCAAAACGGTGCCGTAAAGGTATATTCTGTTGATGTAGGACATGGTCAGCTTGATTGGAAATTGAGAAATGACGAACGTGTCATATGTATGGAGAAGACCAACTTCAGATATTTGAAAAGAGAAGATATCGGAGAGGCGGTTGATTTTGCATCTTGTGATGTATCGTTTATATCACTTACAAAGATTCTGTTACCTGCAAGAAATATTTTGAAAGATGGCGGCAGAATGGTATGTTTGATTAAGCCTCAGTTTGAAGCCGGTAAGGACAAGGTAGGCAAAAAGGGTGTTGTAAGAGAACCCGCCATTCATAAGGAAGTGGTTTGCAGAATATGCAATTTTGCAATACTTTGCGGATTCGATATCCTTGATTTGGATCATTCGCCGATAAAAGGCCCTGAAGGAAATATCGAGTATCTTATCTATTTGTCAAAAAATGCACAGTATAATGATAAGATAGAGGTATTAGATGAGCATGATTTGGGAACACAATTGAAAGAAGTAGCAGAAAATGGCACTATACTTTATAGTGAACAGATAGCAGCTAAGATTGATGCAAGTGTGGCAGCAGCTCATGAGGCACTTGATAAGTAACTCATAAAAGGAGTACGGGATGAAGAATTTTCTTGTAGTGTCTAATATAATTAAAGACCCGGACGGAGTATTATCCGGTAAGATTGTCAATTATCTGAAGGACAAGGGAGTTGACTGTAGAAGCACGGTATGTACTCGTGACTGTAATAATAACTATCATCTGACGGATTATGAGGGAACGGATTGCATTATCGTATTAGGCGGTGACGGTACCATTTTGCAGGTAGCAAGAGATATTGCTGACAAGAATATTCCGATTATGGGCGTTAATCTGGGAACGGTTGGATATTTGGCCGAAGTTGATGCTGACAAGGTAAATGAAGCGATTGATCGAGTGCTAAAGGGTGATTACGCTACAGAAACGAGAATGATGTTACAGGGTGATATTACAGCAAACAACGGAGAAATCACTCATTTGTCACCGGCACTTAATGATATTGTTATTACGCGTAACGGTGCATTACAGATAATCAGATTCAGTATATATGTTAATGATCAATTCTTATGTGATTTTAGTGCGGACGGTATAATCATTGCAACACCGACAGGCTCAACAGGATACAATATGTCAGCAGGTGGGCCGATTGCAAAACCGAGTGCATCGTTGCTTTTGCTGACACCAATTTGTGCACATAGCGGCACACCGACAAGTATCGTACTTAGCGATTCGGATAAAGTGGATATTGTAATTAATAAAGGTCGTGACGGTAATTCAATATTTGTAGCTGCCAATTCCGATGGTAATGACGAACATGTCATGACTACGGATGACAGAATTACCATATCCAAGTCGAAATATGTAAGTACAATTATCAGATTGGATTCTGACAGTTTTGTACAGACTTTGCACAAGAAGATGAGTGAGTAGAGAGGCGCGTACATATGACGAAGAAGGAACGACACCATCTGATACTGAAGCTGATTGAAGAAAATGATATAGAGACTCAGGAAGAATTGTGTGAGCGTTTGAAAAACATGGGGATAGATGTTACACAATCAACTGTGTCAAGAGATGTAACCGAGTTGAGACTGAGCAAGGTCCCGACCGGAACCGGGACACAAAAGTATTCCGCAATCTGCAACGATGACGGACATCTGGCCGGCAAATATATTCGAGTAATGCGTGATGGATTTTTATCAATGGACAGTGCGCAGAATATTCTTGTTGTCAGAACTGTGGCCGGTATGGCGATGGCAGTGGCAGCAGCTTTGGATGCAATGCATATGCGGGAAGTAGTCGGAAGTATAGCCGGAGATGATACCATAATGATGGCGATACGTACAACGGAAGAGACTAAAATAGTAATGGACAGAATTAGGGAGATCATATAACCAACTTGTGAATGACCCAATGAGAAGAAGAACAAGGAGGTATATGTATGCTTGAAAGCATAACAGTAAAGAATCTTGCATTAATCAGGGAAAGCGAGATTACATTAACACCGGGACTTAATATTTTGACAGGTGAGACCGGTGCGGGTAAATCAATAATACTAGGTTCAATCAGACTTGCATTGGGCGAGCGAGCTACCAAAGACGTAATAAGACAAGGTGCTGAGTATGCGTCGATTGAGCTTGTATTCACATCTAAGGATGAAGCTGTTGCTAATAAAATGCGTCAGCTGGATATTCCGACCGAACCTGACGGTAGTATCTATATTAACAGACGAATCATGGAATCAAGAAGCGTAGCCAAGTGTAACGGAGAGCCTATTACAGGTAAAGCCTTACGTGAGCTTGCATCGATGTTAATCAATATCCATGGACAAAATGATACACAGACTCTTTTGGATGCAAAGAATTATAGAGAGATACTCGATAGGTTCATTTATGATACAAAAAGCAATGAGTTTGCACATATGAGTAGCGCTTACCGCGAATATTCCTCAACTTTGAGCGAATTGCGTGAGGCCGACAATATAGACGACAACAGAGAAAAGGATGTTGAGCTTGCTACTTTTGAAGTGCAGGAAATTGAGAATGCCAGATTATCACTCGGTGAGGATGAGCAGCTGGAAGAAAAATACAATCTTATGAAGAACTCGGTAAGGATTGTTGAAGCTCTCGGTAAAGCCGTTGGTGCGTTGGATATTGATAATGGTACCGGGGCAGGTATCGGAGTGGCATTACGTGAATTAAACGGTGTTGCCGGCTATGATGACAGCATTAACGAATTAATCGGTGAATTAAATACAGCGGAGGATATTATCCGTGAATCGCTTCGCTCGATGAATGATTATGTTACAAGTTTGGATTTTGATGATATGGAATACAGACAGGTTGAAGAACGTCTGAATGTTATCAATCATCTTAAGGACAGATATGGCGACTCGGTTGAAGCAATTTTACAATACGCTACAGAACGTAAGCAGTATATTGAAAAAATGGCTGATTACGATGCTTATCTTGAGAAACTTCGTGCTAAGGAAGCGGCTGCAAAGAAGGCGGCATTGGAGGCGGCTCATAAGCTGTCGGATATACGAAGAGACGGCGCAAAGATGTTGGAAAAGCGACTTATTGCGAATTTACAGTCACTTAATTTCCAAAACGTTGATTTCAAAATTGATGTTATATCGGATGATGAGCAGCTGGGCGTAAACGGTGTTGACGATATCAGATTTTTAGTATCGTTTAATGTAGGTGAACCGCTAAGAAGCTTAAATGAAGTAGCCAGTGGCGGTGAATTGTCCAGATTTATGTTGGCACTTAAAGCATTGACAGCTGATGCGGACAGTGTAGAGACACTCATTTTTGATGAAATAGATGCAGGTATCAGTGGTAAAACGGCATGGAGTGTATCCGAAAAAATGTCGTCAATCGCTAAGGAATCACAGGTAATTGCAATTACTCATCTTGCACAGATTGCCGCAATGGCAGATACACATTTTGTGATTGAGAAAAATGTTGTGGATGATTCGACTGTGACACAGATTGCGAGATTGGATGCAACCGGACACATGAATGAGATAGCAAGACTGTTGTCAGGCGGTGAATTGACGGATGTGTCGACGGCCAATGCCAAAGAGCTGATTGAACAGGCATTGAGTAAGAAGTGATATCATCATTTAGTTCAAAATGAAATGTAAATGATGTATAATATGAACAAGGGTATGAGAAAAAAGGTGAGAACTGAAACTTGGAGGGTATAGCATGAAAAATATCTTGTTTGCGGCATCTGAAGGCGTTCCTTTTATTAAAACGGGCGGTCTTGCGGATGTAGTTGGTTCATTACCTAAATGCATTGATAAGAAGTACTATGATGTACGTGTGGTTATCCCGAAGTATACCTGTATTAAACAGGAACTTAGAGATAAGATGGAATTCAAACAGAGTTTTTATATGGATTTCCATTGGCGCAATGTTTATGTGGGAATTCTTGAAGCGAAGGTTGACGGAATAACATATTACTTCATTGACAATGAAGGCTATTTTAACGGAATGAAGCCTTATTGTGATGATCCGCTGTGGGAGATTGAAAAGTACGCTTTCTTCTGTAAGGCACTTTTATCAGCTTTACCGCTTATTGGATTTAAACCTGATTTGATACATTGCCATGATTGGCAGACAGGTCTTATACCGGTATATTTGCATGAAAGATTTGCCGGTAGCGATTTTTATCAAAATGTGAAGACGGTTATGACAATCCACAATCTGAAATTCCAAGGAAAGTGGGGAGTCAAGGATGTTAAAGAGATAACAGGACTGTCGGATTATTATTTTGCACCGGACAAATTGGAAGCATATAAGGATGCCAATCTTCTGAAGGGTGGTATTGTGTATGCAGATGCAATTACAACAGTTAGCTCTACTTATGCCGAAGAGATTAAGACAATGTTCTACGGTGAAGGTCTGGATGGATTGCTTAACGCGCGTGCAGGCGATTTGCGAGGTATTGTTAACGGCATAGATTATGAAGATTTTAATCCTGAGACGGACAAGAAGATTGCCGTAAAGTATAATGCAATCAATTTCCGTAAGGAGAAAGTGAAGAATAAACTGAAGCTGCAGGAAGAACTCGGACTGGAGAAGGATGCAGGTACAATGATGATTGGTATTGTATCGCGTCTGACAGATCAAAAAGGCCTGGATCTTATTGCATACATTATGGATGAATTGTGTTCTTCGGATAAGGTACAGATTGTAGTGCTCGGAACAGGTGAGGAGCGTTATGAGAACATGTTCAGACATTTCAATTGGAAGTATAACGACAAGGTAAGTGCGAACATATATTATTCGGATGATTTGTCGCACAAGATATATGCTGCGTGTGATGCATTTTTGATGCCATCACTTTTTGAGCCTTGCGGATTGTCACAGCTGATGGCTTTGCGCTACGGAACAGTACCTATTGTACGTGAGACAGGTGGACTTAAAGATACTGTGGCACCTTATAACGAATATGAAAGCACAGGTACAGGCTTCTCGTTCACAAATTACAACGCTCATGAGATGTTGCGTACAATAAGATATGCCGAGCATATCTACTATGATAAGAAGCGTGAATGGAACAAAATTATTGATCGAGGCATGGCGGCTGATTTCTCTTGGTATACAAGTGCCGAGAAGTATCAGGAGATGTATATGTGGCTGATAGGGTAAGCTATTGTATTTTTCGATTTGTGGGAAAAAGAGAGGATAGTATTGTCAAAATCAGAAGCTTTACATGAATTGTATAATGTTTGCCAAGAGTTGAATTTTGATGATTCTCCGCAACTTGCAATGGAGGCTGAGTCAGAAGCGGAAGCAGCGTTTTTCCGTGTTGTTACTGATTTCATTTTGCAACAGAAACAAGAGAAGGTAATTGCTGAAAAGAGGTTCTGATTGAAAAAGTATATTATTTTCGCCGGTGTAAATGGAGCGGGCAAATCCACATTGTTAAAATCTGACTACAGTAATTGACCACAGAAATTCGGATCAAAGGACAAGAAAGAACAATATGGCAACAATGAGGTGTCAAAAATCGAACAATGGGACCAAATCTGACAGAAGGACTTAAGGAAATAATAACTTAGAATTGAACGGGATCGGAGTCGTGAATATCAAGAAGATAATCAGAATTTTTATTATATTTTTATTGGGTGTCATTTTGACAGTTGCATTGATATTTGGCGGTCAGGAACTGTTCTACCGTGTCAATGCACCTTCTGAATACATGATCACGACCGAGAATGAGATACAGAAGCAGTACAGGTATGAGTGTGGTGCATATTCAACAGCATATGTGCTTCGAAGTCTGGGTGAAGATGTTGATTCCAAAGAATTCTATGATTCGCTGGAACCTAAGGGCAAGGATGGCTCTGTACCTTATGAGGCGATGCAGGCAGGTGTAGAACGGTACGGGTATGAACTGGAGTCCGGTATGATTTCTTTGGCGGCACTTAAGTATGAAATCAGCAGAGGAGTGCCTGTTATAGTAGGGATGGAGATAGCACCCGGCAATTCGCTTCTGCATTTTCTGCCTATTGTCGGTTATGATGATGAATATATATATGCCGCAGAATCAGTCGGCATATATGCAAACGAGAAAGGTGATCATTATAATAGAAAGATTAAGACAGATACTTTTAAGGAACTGTGGAAGACTGATGGTCATAACCATAACGTCGCCATCAGGGTAGTGAGAAAATGATAACTTCCCGTTTGCATGGTTTATGGCTTGGCATATTAAATTGGAAGATAATCGCACGAAGGCTCTCTGGCTCTGTCCATAAGAACAAAGTCAGAGAGATTTTTTATTATTCAGGAAGTCTTCCTTCATTGCTGTCATATCAAGATCAAGGAGTAGTGTTGCCGGAGCATCCTAAAGGATTGATATATCGAAACATGGGAACAATGGAAAACCACATCTGGAGTGTAATAGCAAAGCGAATGAAACCCGGTGAGCGGGCACCTGAAGAGATTAGAAAATTCAACAGGGATAACACATCAGACAATGCTTGCAATTGTAGGATGTTGTGAGTAATCACATAAATAGTCAACAAGCAGCAATGAATAAGTGTGCCGAGAGGCAATATTTGACACTAAAGATTTATTTGATTGAAAAAAGTGCCAACGTTTAGTTTACAGAGACTTACAAGAAGAATAAATTGACAGTATGTTTTTGATGTAGTAAATTAATCTTGTGATAACATGAGAAGTAGAGGTGAATGCAATCCGGCACACTTGATATTGCACAATCAGTAATATAAGTGAGAACGTGGAAAAGTTGAAAAGAATCATAAGTTAATAAGAAAAAATAGCTGTTGGTAAACAGTTTTTATTTTCTTGCTCAAATTATGGTTTTGTTTCATATTCCACGCCTATAATATAAACATTAAGCTGTGGAATATTCCACAGCTTTTTTTTATGAAAATATGGTTCCATTGTCATCGATGGAGCTATAAATACATTTCATGTTATCACAAATAAATATAAAGATAGGAGTTTAAAGATGATTAATAAATTATTAAATTATACATCAGAAAAACCAGAAGTTTACACAGCTAGTACATCGAAATTCTGGGATGACGAGCATATATCCAAGGGAATGTTGGAAGCTCACCTTAATCCAGAGTGGGATGCTGCAACGCGTAATCATAATTTTGTTACAAAATCTGTTGAATGGATTGCCAGTATTGCTAGTCCAGTAACATATCCGGAGTTATTAGATCTAGGATGTGGACCAGGAATATACGCAGAAAAGTTTTACATAAGTGGCTATCATGTGACTGGTATGGACTATTCAAAGCGTTCTATTGAATATGCCATTGACAGTGCAAAGAACAATAATATGCCGATTGAGTATATATATCAAAATTATCTTGATATAATGTACCAGGAAAAATTTGATGTAATTACACTCATATATTGTGATTTTGGTGTGATGTCCAATCAAGATCGTAACACTTTGTTGAAACGTATATATCAGGCACTCAAGCCTGGAGGTATATTCATTCTAGATGTTTTTACGCCTAATCAGTATAAAGGTAGGGAGGAGTCTAAAGATTGGTATTATAGCGAAAGTGGATTTTGGAGTGAAAAACCTCATATTTGCTTAAATTCATTTTATAGATATGATGATAGCAATACTATACTTGATCAAACTGTGGTAATTACGGAGGATTCTATTGAGTACTATAATATATGGGACCATACTTTTATCAAGGAAGAACTTGAAGAAGAACTTCAAAAGGCGGGTTTTACTAGTCTCGATTTTTATGGGGATGTAGCTGGAGATGAGTATAAAGCAGATGGAAACTTAATGTGTGCTGTAGCTAAAAAGAAAGGAAGAGAAGTAGAATGAAAGTATTAGATGTTATGAAAGCAAGAAGATCTGTACGTAAATTTAAAGATACAGCGATACCTGATAAAATTGTGAATGAGATGCTAGAGGCAGCAAGGTTAGCTCCTTCGCCAGGGAATGCACAGAGTTATATGTTTGGTGTTATAAAAGATCAAGAGATAAAGGAGAGATTAGCTAGAGCTGCAGGTGGACAAATGTGGATAGCATCAGCACCGATAGTTTTTGCGTGTTGCGCTGATATTAGCTGGGATATAGCAGAGCAACCTGAGGATGATTTTGGTGTTATTGTAAATAAACTAAGATTTAATAATGACTTTCTCAATTATTTATGTGAATATCCTGATCCCAAAGCACGAGTAACCATGTTTGAAAATGGAACTAGCTTTATACCGGCCGAACATATCTTTCTTGTAGCAGCTTCTTATGGGATATCTGCTTGTTTTGTAGGATATCTGGACATTCAAGAGGCAAACAAGATTTTGAATCTACCAGAGCATATTAGCTGTTTTTACCTTCTTCCAGTCGGCTATCCAGATGAAATACCTTGTGAAAAGTACTTAAAAAGTATAGATGAATTGGTATTTTATGACCAGTGGAAGTAAGGGAGATATAGGAATAGGATTGTTTTTCTTACATAATATATTTGTATAGCTTACGAGGATTTACTGTATGGTAGCTATAGATTGGAACCACAGGAACAAATCAGGTCTTCTTCAGAAGCATCGAGTGTACCTTCAAAGCAGAATACATTGCGCCCTGATTTAGTCTTTGCATAGGCTTTGTCGAGGGCATCAAGTGAGTCTATATCTTTTTCCTTAAGAAGATTATAGGTGGCTGCGAGCTTCTTGGCATCGACTATTGCGGCACGTTCTCTTGCATACGGACTTTGTATAAAGAGAAGATAATTGCCGGTATTTTCGATGAGTCCCAATTTCTGATCATACTTCCAGATTCGTATATAGGTGGGCTTTTTGACTTCCGGGAGGATGGTTATCGATTTGTTTTTAATCCGTTCAATAATTGCTTCTTTGGTATAGTTAGGCCCGAGAGTCTTAGAACGGGTGAAACCTTCCTGCCAGTTCATTCTGAAAGAGTCGGTCTTTCCGGTCTTAATTTCATAACCGAGAGTCTGCATTTTTATCAGTAATTCACCATAGGATTCCACCAGCGGAATCAGCATATCTATATTGTCTTTAAGGCGTTTTTTATAGCTAAGGCCCTGCTTATCCATTGTCCATTCATATAGATCTTGATGGTGAAGAAGCCTGGTTGTTTATCGGTTATATCCGCCGGGAAAAGACAATGGATGTGATGGCTGATGAATTAGGCGTAGAGAAGGATTCTGTCAGAAAGAGAATCTATCGGACCAAGGTGAAAATCACAGGGCTTCTGTTGGATGAATTTAAGGAGATATAGGTTAAGTTGATGGAAAGGAGTCTTCCAGTGAAATCACAATTTGTGACTTCACGGACTTTCAAATTACGGTATGGCGTCTTTTGTGAGACTCTGCTGAGACTGACATCGATATCTGCTTATGCTACTCTTGGATGATTGGGCGTATTGAAAATGGGTAGTTCCAATGTTATTATAATGTTGAAGAAAGAAGGAATAATGTAATGCTGACAGAAGAGATGTTGCAGGAACAACATGAACAGGATCTTCAAAGATTACGCGGATTCAGATTATTTGATGATGATTTTATGACGCGTTGTTTTGATGGAGATACAGAAAGTATTCAATTGATACTTTCGATTATATTAGGTAGAAATGATATAGAGATTATCAGTGTTAAGACACAGTATAATATTAAGAATCTTGTAAGACGTTCCGTCAGACTTGATGTATTTGCAAGAGATAATTCCGGCAAGGTTTATAACATTGAGATACAGCGCGACGACAGAGGTGCGGGATTTAAGCGTGCAAGATATAACAGCAGCTTGATCGATGCCAATGTATTACCGACAGGGGATGACCCGAACAACTTACCGGAAACTTATGTGATATTTTTTACGGAGAATGATATTTTCTCTGAAGGATTACCGTTATATCATATAGACAGAACCTGTATTGAAACGAGTAAACCGATAGAGGATGAGGCTCATATCGTATATGTGAATGGTACCTATGTTGGAGATTCCGAAATCGGAAAACTGATACATGATTTCAAGTGTACCGATGCTGATGATATGTATTATGCCTTATTGGCCAAGAAAGTACGTTTCTATAAAGAGGACGAGAAAGGAGTCGCTATTATGTGTAAAGCAATGGAAGAGATGAGAAATGAATGCACAAGCAGAGCAGATAAAGAGGCAAAGATAGGGATAGCTATTAAATTAATTAAGGATGGAACATTATCTTTAGACAAAATAGCTGCTGTTTGTAATCTTACGGTTGAAGAGGTTAAGGAATTAACAATGCAACCCGCATAACATGCTTTGATTCATATTATTTTGGACTTCTCCCACGAGCTTGAGAGAGCGCAATACTGTGGGCGGTTTGGATACTTGGGCTTCATATCAGATTTTTCTGGTATGGAGTCTTTTTT
>JAGHVF010000017.1 GCA_018064425.1 Candidatus Colinaster equi
AGATTCTATTTAAACAAACAAAAAATACCGAGCAATTATGTAGTTAAATCATAATCGCCCGGTGTTGTACTTTTTATGCCACATTAACTTAATGACATTGAGCTGAGGCTTTGCTTTTCATTTTGTAAAATGGGAAATTATGGATTATATATTGATTCGTAATCATAATTCAAATATTTGTTCTTAACATGTGTCATATAATCAACATAGTTATCTTTTGTAATGAGTCCGACATTATTATGTATGTTTTCTATTAGTTCTGCGCTGATTGACGGACTGAAATGTTGAACATCTTTGTAGTTATTCAAATCACAAACAATATCATCTCTGTCGGCAAAACAATACACTTTGATATTTGGTACAGCTGTCAGCAATTCCAATTCATATTCCATAGCATCAAGATCTCTTTGCAACAGACCATTTCGTTGTTCAATATCATAGTATGCAATACTGTATGGCGGAATCCAAATTATGAATTCTGTATTTGGATAAGCATTAGCTGTTGATATAACATTCTGTGTGATATTATCAAATACCAGTCTACGATCTTCATCAGAGAAAAATTGTCTTGTATCGGAAACGGAAGGTCTGACATAGCTGGATAGAACTGTATCTTTGCTATATGTAAACATATCGCCCCAATATGCGTATTCATCAAAAGATGTAGTAGGTGTTCCGGCCTTTGTTCTGAACAAATCCGTAACTAAATCAGCCATAAGTGCTTTATTAAAAACATATTTTACATCATTAAGAATATTCTTGTCTGACAGGAACCAAGGGTAGTCATAATCTCGACTTGGATCATTACTTATGTGAAAATTGGGATCCTTTATCAAATCAAATTGATCAGTTGCACGGATAACTAATCTGACATCATTTTTGGAAGCCAATGCTGTTTTTATAATACTGTCAATTTCCGAATATGAACCTCCCATAAAACTACATTTAATTGTATTTGTACCGAATAGAGAATCTATTTGTGAAGTCTTGATATTCTCAGTCATGGATGTACCGGTGGATAGAGCATCGTATGAGAAATGTCTGGCAATACCATTATTTTGATATCGCTCGTCATTGAGTTCATATTTGATAAAAGACAAAGGAGCATGAAAATGAAAGAGAGGATCAATAGATATCATTGCGATAGCTATGATACTCAAACATACAAAAATTGATATTAAGAAAGTCAATGAAAATTTTTTTGTATTCATACAATACAATATATCACAGTAAGATAAAAATTGAATAGTATATCTTGTATAGAAAAGGAAAAAAGCAACTAAATATGATATAATCAATGTGTAGTTTATGACCTTAATTTAACGAGGGAGCATTATGAACGTAGAAAAAGTATTGGGTGAATTGACAGAAGATGAAAAAATAGATCTTTTGTCCGGAGTAGGAAATTGGCATACAAATTCTTGTAATGGAAAAGTACCGGTATTGATGATGACCGACGGACCTCATGGCCTGAGAAAAGTAGTAAATGAAGAGGCAAATGACATTAATGACAGTCTCCCGGCAACATGTTTTCCAACAGCAAGTGCAATAGCTTCAAGTTGGAATACTGATATTAGCAGGATGATGGGTGAGGCTATCGGTAGTGAAGCAAAAAAAGAGCAGGTCTCTATTGTACTTGGTTGCGGTGTAAATATGAAACGTTCACCATTATGTGGACGTAATTTCGAGTATTTTTCAGAAGATCCATATCTTGCAGGTAAGATAGGAGCATCCTATGTAAAAGGATTACAAAGTAAAGGTGTAGGAACATCTGTAAAGCATTTTGCAGGAAATAATCAGGAAACAAGAAGACAATCTTGCAATTCTCAAATTGATGAGAGAGCCTTGCAAGAGATATATCTTAGGGCATTTGAAATAATTGTAAAAGAAGCAAAGCCTACAACTCTTATGTCTTCATATAATCGTATTAATGGAGATTACGGTTGTGCCAATAAACATACATTGACAGAATTGCTTCGCGAAAAGTGGGGATTCAAAGGAGGCGTAATATCCGACTGGGGTGCAACAATGAATGTTGTCGATTGTCTTCGTGCCGGATTAACTTTGGAGATGCCTGATTGTTTCGGATATCATAAAAAGAAATTGAAAGAAGCTTTGAAATCGGGTGATTTTTCCAAGGAGGAACTTGATAAGGCTGCATCCGATGTACTTGAGAAAATAGTATCTCTTACCGAGAACTTGGATCCGACTGCGACTGTTGATTATGAGTATAATCATGGAATTGCAAGACGTATAGAAGACGAATGTGCCGTTTTGTTGAAAAATGAAGGTCTTTTACCGTTGGATAAGAACAAGAAATTAATTGTTATCGGTGATTTGGCAAAAAATATGCGTATTCAAGGTGGCGGCAGCAGTCATATTAACGCAACCAAAATACCGACTGCTATTGATGCATTGGAAACGGCCGGATATGAGATTAAATATTTACAAGGCTACAGAAATGTAAGTGATCGCAAAGACGATGGTTTACATAACGAGGCAATTGAATATTTAAATAACAGCAAAGACAATAAAGACACGGTTATTCTGTATTTTATGGGATTAACGGATGCTTACGAGAGTGAAGGGTTTGACAGAAAGAATATGAATATTCCTCAATGTCAGATTGATTTGCTTAAAGATGTATATAAGATTACAGATATTCCGATAATTGCAGTAACGTTTGGTGGAGCACCTATGGACTATTCATGGGAGGGTATGGTTTCATCAATTCTTCATATGCATTTAGGTGGACAAGCTGTCGGAGAGTCAATAGCAGATATTATATCGGGCGAAGTAAATCCATCAGGAAAATTGGCTGAGACTATACCGATGTGTATTGATGATACACCGGCTAACAAATATTTCGCACTTGATAAAGATGATATTGAATATAGAGAAAGCATATTTATCGGATACAGATATTATGAGACATTTGGTGTTCCGGTAAGATATCCGTTTGGATATGGATTATCTTATACATATTTCGAATATTCAAATATGGAAGTAAGTTCAAAGGAATATGGCGGCGGCAATCTTAAGGTCAAATGTAAAGTAAAGAATATTGGTCAAAAGAAGGGTTCGGAAGTTGTACAGTTGTACGTTTTACCACCGAGAGATAATATCATCAGAGCTGCAAAGGAATTGAAAGCTTTTGCAAAAGTAGATTTGCTTCCGGGTGAAGAAAAAGAGATAACCTTTGATTTGGATGAGAGAGCTTTTGCAATCTATTGTGATGACAGTAAAGAATTTGAGATGATTAGCGGAGAATATTCTATTGCAATTGGTGCATCCGTTAAAGATGAAAGATTAACAGAGTCTGTTACCATTTTGGGAAGAGAATATTTTAGAAATGAGAGAGAACTTTTCCCAAGCTATTTCGCAGAGAATAAGCATGGTATGGATATTCCTGCAAAGGAATTTGAAAAATTGTTGGGACAACCTCTATCTGATTTGCAGAACAGAAAGCGCGGAGAATATGACATTACTTGTACATTTGGTGATGTAAGTAAGGCCTCGGTATTTGGAAAAGTTGTAAGAAAAGTTGTGCAAAAGGAAATAGATAAGAAATTGCAGAACATGGCAGAGGATGATCCAATCAGAGAAATGACAGTAATGGGTGTAGAGGAAGGAGCTCTTGAAAGTCTTATTTCCATATCGGGTGGTCAAATCAATTCGAAGCTGGTTACATCACTTGTAGATTGTGCAAATGGTCATTCAGTCAGGGGAATAATTAATATGATTAAAAAGGATAAGTAAATTGGGGGAATAGACAATGAATCAAAAACTCGATAAGCGAACAAAGTGGACATATTGTATTGGTGCGACCGGAAGAGATATGGCATATGCTTTGGTGAGTATGTTTCTTCTTACGTATATTCAATACACAATGGAATTGACGGTTGCTCAATATGCATGTATATCAGCAATTATGGTGATTTGTCTTTTGTGGGATGCGTTCAATGATCCGATGATGGGTATCATTATTGAGAATTCTCATTTCAAATCCGGCAAATTTAAGCCATGGATATTGTTAGGTGTACTGCTCAATTGTATTGTTATTATTTGTCTATTTACTGTCAGACCGGAAGGATGGGGATTTGTCGTTTTCTTTGGAATAGGATATTTATTGTGGGGAATGACATACACCATGAATGATATTTCATATTGGGGAATGTTACCGTCGCTTACAAGTGATCCGAAGGAGAGAAATGTTCTTGTAACAATTCAAGGCGTGTTTATTTGTATTGGACAGTTTTCTGTTGCCGGACTTCTTCCTACAATGGTTGCCGGAAATGCAATAATTGCATATAGAGCAGCAGGAATAGTTGTATCCGGATGTTTTCTTGCCTTTCAATTACTTACTTTCTTTGGTGCAAAAGAAAGACCGAGACAGGATGATAAAGAGAAAAGCTTGTCTTTGAAAGATATGTTTAAAATATTCTTACGCAATGATCAGTTGATTACTGCCGGAATAGCACATTTGTTGTTCCAGGTTGGTAACGGATTACTTATCATGATAGGTATGAATTTCTTCTATTTCGAATTTGGTTATACGGTGGGGGGAAACTTAATATTCCTATTTACAGTAATGTATGGTTTGGGAATGCTCATTTCTGAAGCGCTATTTGCATATATTGCATCCAAATTTACAAGAAAACAAATACTTACGGTTGCAACAATTGGGGCAATTGTCGGCTATATGTGTATGCTAGGTTTTGGATATGTTATTCCGAAGAATGTAGTATTGCTTAATATTATTGGTTTTGTAATATTCTTTGCACAAGGCTTATATAATATGACAATGATTATTCTGTTGAATAATACAATTGAGTATGATGAGTGGAAATATGGAGAACGACATGACAGTATTATTTCAGCTGTTCGTTCTTTTGCAACTAAGTTAGCAAGCGCTATTGATCAAGGTGTTATGGCACTTATTCTTATTGTTAGCGGAATATACGGAATCAGCCAGAAGATATCTAATCTTGAGATTCAGGTTGGAAAAGGTGCAATGACAACAGAAGCGGCTTTGGGTGAAGCTGATGGATATATTGCTATGGCAACAACAACGCAAACACTTATTTTGAGAATAGGAATGGTTGGAGTACCTGTAATTGTTATTCTTATAAGTTATATTTTGTTATGTAAGAAATATACTATTGATGAAAAGAAGTACGATCAGATAGTTGGAGAGATAAGAAGTCGATAACAAAAGAACCGGCAAATAGCCGGTTCTTTTCCTATTTCAAAATCATTTCAATGGAATATGAATTACCTTGAGTAACAACTTTTCCAAGCGAACCGCATATTAGCGGAATCATTGGATTAATATGACCGATATCGGCATCCATAAGAATAGGAACACCGTATTTTGATATTATGTCAACCACTGCGTTATATTGTGTAAGTCCCATTATCGGTTCGTCAAAATGCATAGGTCTGCCTATAATAAAACCACTACAGTTTTTGAACCAGCCGGCATTATCAAGCTGCCACATAGCTCTTCGTATTGATAATACATTAAGATCACATGCTTCCAAATACCATAGTATTCCATCTGAAGAGTATTTTTCGGCAAAATCCGTAACTTTATCGTATTTTGTTCCGACTAATCCGGCTAGTACATCCAAGCAACCACCAAGTAGACGTCCTTCCATTTGTATATTACCTGATGGGTAAGTGTGTATAACCGATGGAGAAGTTGCATTGATAGACGCAAGAGGGTTATTCTCACATTTTAAACTTTCTGATTCCCATTTTGTATAGCCGTTAAATGTAAATTTTTGCCCTGTGAAAAGTTTCCAGGTATTATCTATGGATTCGTGCCAGGGTTCCATACCAAAAGAAGAAGCACATGGACCGTAAATGGAGGCAATATCACATAAGGTTGCAGATAAGAAAGTATAATTTGTATTATCTGAGTAACCCATAAACCATTTGGGAGTGGAATGTGCAATAGCATTAAAATCAACATATTCAAGAATCTCGCACATCAATTCTCCGCCACCACAGGAGATAATACAATCGCTGTTTTCGGAAAGCAATTCGTTTGTTAATTCCTTGCCACATTCGTAAGGCGTGTTGCTTATACCGATTCCACAGTCTTGAAAACAATTTGGACCAAGGTGTGTCTTGTATCCCATATTTTCGAATTTTTTAAGCGCATTATTAAATGCGGAATAGTAAGGTTCTATTACACAACCGAAAGAAGGTGCAACAAAACCAATTGTACCGTTTGGTTGCAGAAATTTAGGATATTTCATATAATTATCTCCGTAAAAGTGAAGTATAAAAACATCATACAGAAAAAAATTGTAATAGACAATAAAAAAACGGAGAGCGAATGAATATTGTATTACATCAGCCGGAAATACCGGCAAATACGGGAAATATCGGTAGGACATGTGTTGCAACCGGAAGCACATTACATTTGATTGAACCTTTGGGATTTAGGTTGGATGAAAAATCAATAAAGCGTGCAGGTATGGATTATTGGAGTAAACTTGATGTGCGTCGTTATGTTAACTATGATGAGTTTCTCGAGACGATAAGAAAAGAAAACCCAAATGCTAAAATATGGATGGCAACAACGAAAGCTACCCAAAGTTATAGTGACGTCAATTTTTCAGATGATGATTATATTATGTTTGGAAAAGAGAGTGCGGGAATACCGGAAGAAATCTTGGTAGAGAATAAAGAAACATGTATAAGAATACCTATGTTGCCGGATATTAGGTCACTTAATCTTTCTAATTCGGTTGCTATTGTATTGTACGAGGCATTAAGACAAGATAATTTTGAATCAATGCAGATAGAAGGACATTTACATAGACTTTCATGGAAAGAGTAAAGGTTTTGTATGAGTCAAAGTGAAATAAAGTATCATCAACTTCATATGAAAGATACGGTTGATCGGATACCGTTTAACAGATATCCGCGTCCTCAGATGATTAGAAATACAAAGTGGATAAATTTGAACGGAAAATGGGATTGTGGTGTAACGGTTCCTTTTCCTCTTCAGTCCGAGCTATCAGGTTACAAGGGAAAAGTGGCTGATGAATATACGTATTTTACTACATTTGATTATCATGCTGAATGGATAAACAGAGTATTATTACATTTCGGAGCAGTTGATCAAATATGTGAGGTTAGTGTAGATGGACATCCGGTTGGTATTCATAAGGGCGGCTATTTGCCATTCACATTTGATATTACCGATGCATTGGATAATACCGAAATTCACAAATTGAAGGTTCATATTACGGATACCTTATCACATGAATATCCTTATGGAAAGCAAAGTAAAAAACGAGGCGGTATGTGGTATACACCTGTATCAGGTATATGGCAAACAGTTTGGATTGAAGAAGTGCCGACCGGATATATTCGCGGATATAAGGTTACACCAACAACAGAGGGCATTTCACTTTTGATAGATGGTGATGATGAAGAGTACAATATTGAGGTAATACAACCAACTATGAGCGGCTCTTTAGATATGAGTGACGGAAGTGTAATTTGTAAGGAACATATATATGGCAATAAGAGTCATATTGAGATAGAAAATCCTCACTTGTGGTCACCGGATACACCGTGGTTGTATGGTATAAAAATATATTCCCAAAATGACATGATTACGGGATATTTCGCCTTAAGAACAATCAAGATAAAGAAAGTTGGATCTCAGAAGAGGATTCTTTTAAACGATAAGCCTATTTTTTTAAGCGGAGTTTTGGATCAGGGCTATTACCCGGAAGGAATCTTTTTGCCAAATAGTGAACGTGGATACGAGGAAGATATTTTGGCAATGAAGGAATTGGGATTTAATACGCTTAGGAAGCATATTAAAATTGAACCGGCCTGTTTTTATAATGCCTGTGATAGACTAGGAATGTTGGTTATGCAGGACATGGTAAATAATTCAGATTATGACTTTATGCGAGATACAGTTTTTCCGACAGCCGGAATAAAATATAAACCTGATCTTATGTATCACCGCGATGCAAGGGAACGCTCATTCTTTGAAAATCATATGAAAGATACAGCGAAATATCTGTATAATTTTCCATGTGTAGTATACTACACAATTTTTAATGAAGGCTGGGGACAATTCCAAGCAGATAAAATGTATGAAGAATTGAAATCTGTAGATGATAGCAGAGTAATCGATGCGACATCGGGATGGTTTAAGCAATTGAAAAGTGATGTAGAAAGTAAGCATGTTTATTTTCATCGTGTATCACAAACCAGACATAGACGTCCGATAATTATTTCTGAATTCGGAGGATATTCTTATGTTGAAAAAGATCATGTATACAGCACAGGAACATCCTATGGCTACAAGAGTTATGTTAACAAAGAAGCTTTAAATGAGGGATTGGAAGAATTATATTCAAGAGATGTAATTCCCTACATTGAAAAGGGATTATGCGGAAGTGTATATACTCAATTGAGTGATGTTGAAGAAGAGATTAACGGATTCTATACATATGACAGAAGAGTATGTAAAATAGACAAACATATGATGCAGCGCATCAATAAAAAAATATATAAAACATATAATGAAAAAGTGAGACAGAATGAATAAGAAATGGGTATCGACGTGGGGAAATGCAATGTCGATTGCAGAGAACAGGCCGGAAAGTTATGCCAAAGACATTACTTTAAGGTATTCAATTACTACGGCATTTGCAGGAGAAAAAATAAGAATCACGTTAGATAATTATTGCGGAACAGAACAAGTTAACATAACAAAGGTCACAGCATTACATCATGGAAAATTCTATGGTATTACTTTTGGTGGGAAAACCTCTGTGACAATTAGTGCAAAAAATGCAGTTGTATCTGATGAAATAGGGATATGTTGTAATGCAAAGGATGATATTGAAATAAGTATATATCTTGGTGAATATACGAAGCTTCGCTCCTGTGTATATGCAAGTGGTCCGCTATCTATCGGAAAATATGCGATAGGAGATTATTCTGAAATTGAGGATATACCGATTGAAGTATCAAGAAAGACAAATATTTACTATTTCTTAAGTAATGTTTCATTATATACGGAAGCACATAACAGAGCGATAGTATGTTATGGAGATTCAATTACGGCACAGGATTGGCCGGATTATTTGCAAAAAAGATGCTTCGAGCAAAAAGATAATCGTACTTCTATTGTCAGAAGAGCAACAAGCGGTTCAAGAATATTGAGACAATATAGTTGTATTACCTATGAGTCATACGGTTTGATGGGGATGAACAGATTTGAACATGAAGTACCTACTGATGGAGCGGATACTGTAATAATTCAGCAGGGTATTAATGATATTATTCATCCTGTTGGTACAGATATTAATCCTTTTCGTCCAATGTCTGACTTACCAAAAGTATCCGAAATGATTGATGGGTTAAAATGGTATATAAAAAAAGCACGGGAATATAAATATAAGGTATATGTCGGAACTTTACTTCCTATAGAAGGATGGAGAACGTACGAACTGTTTCGTAACGAAATGCGTAACGAATTCAATGAGTGGATTAGAAATACCGACCTCATTGATGGAGTTATTGATTTTGATAAGGCTGTAGCCGATACCTGCAATCAGGCAGCGTTTTTGGCAGAATACGATAGTGGTGATCATTTACATCCAAGCGATAGAGGATATAAAAGGATGGCAGAAGAGGTTGACATAACAATAATCAAATAAGTAAAGAGCAAAGAAAGGAATTCAATCATTGGATTGAAAAGCGTAAAGAGATGAGGACAGTCAGCGCAACAGATATTACAAAAGCAATTAGTGAAATGTGTATTGAAGCGACGCACTACCTATCAGATGATATGGTATGTGCAATGAATGCAGCGGTTAAAACAGAGAAGTCTCCTCTGGGAAAACAAGTATTAAATCAGTTACAGGATAATTTGAAAATTGCAGCTGATGATATGATTCCGATATGTCAGGATACAGGAATGGCCGTTGTTTTTGCCGAGATAGGACAAGATGTTCATATTGAAGGAAATTTGACAGATGCTATAAATGAGGGAGTAAGACAAGGATATACGGAAGGATTTTTGAGAAAATCAGTAGTCCGTGATCCGCTTGATCGTGTAAATACAAAAGATAATACACCGGCAGTGATTCATTATGATATTGTACCCGGAGATAAAATTAAATTGACAATGGCTCCAAAGGGATTTGGTTCTGAAAATATGAGCAGAGTATTTATGCTTAAACCGGCTGATGGTGAAGAAGGCGTGAAGAATGCCATATTGACAGCAGTAAAGGAGGCTGGACCGAATGCATGTCCTCCCATGGTGGTAGGTGTCGGAATTGGTGGAACATTTGAAAAGTGTGCACTTATGGCAAAAAAGGCTCTTACTCGTCCGGTTAATCAACATTCTGATATAGAATGGGTGAAGAATATGGAAGAAGAGATGCTTGAAAGAATAAATAAAAGTGGAATCGGACCGGCAGGTCTTGGTGGAACTACCACAGCTTTTGCTGTGAATATAAATACATATCCAACACATATTGCAGGATTGCCGGTGGCGATAAATATATGCTGCCATGTAAATAGACATGCAATAAGAGAGATATAGAGACATAAGGAATAGGTTGACATAACAAGGAGAAGATATGGATAGATATATTGAGGCACCACTTAAAAAGGAAGACATTGATACTTTGCATAGTGGAGATTATGTATATATTTCAGGAACAATTTATGTTGCAAGAGATGCGGCACATAAAAGAATGGATGAATTGCTTAAGCAAGGAAAAGAGCTTCCAATTGATGTAAAAGATAATATTATATACTATATGGGTCCATCACCGGCGCGAGCAAACAGACCGATTGGTTCAGCAGGTCCGACAACGGCCAGCCGAATGGATAAGTATGCACCAAAGCTTTTGGATTTGGGTTTAAAGGGAATGATAGGAAAAGGCAAACGTTCTAAAGAAGTATGTGATGCAATAGTCAGAAACGGTTGTGTATACTTTGCTGCCGTTGGAGGAGCCGGAGCTATTTTATCCAAAGCAATATTGTCAAGTGAAGTAATTGCTTATGATGATTTGGGTGCGGAAGCAATACGTCAGTTAAAGGTTGAAAATTTCCCATGTATAGTAATTATTGATAAGGATGGCAATAACCTATACGAAACAGCAATTAAGGAATATTGTGAAGAATAAAAACAAAACATATTATATATAGAAGAAACACATCAAAATATGGTGTGTTTCTTTTTGTTTTTACACTAGATTTAGACATAAAAAGTCTTTAGAAAAAAAAGTGAAAAAAGCCCTAAAAAACGCATTGACTTTTACTCTCTACGTAGTTATAATAACATTTGCGTCACGTAAAAACGACGTAAACTGAATATTTAGTAGTGGTTACTATTCAGTACATGGAGAAATACTCAAGAGGCTGAAGAGGCGCCCCTGCTAAGGGTGTAGGTCGTTAACGCGGCGCGAGGGTTCAAATCCCTCTTTCTCCGTTATTTACATCAATTAGTAATCGCTATTAAATTTTTTAAAAAAAGTCTTGACGACAGAGCAAACGCATGATATTCTATATGAGTTGCGGCTCGCAAGAGCGAAATGTCGCAAGAAAATGAACTTTGACAACTAAACAGCAATGCAACCCTGAAAGATTCCTACATCATTCAATACTGTCTCTGGTATAGAATGGTAAGAATAATTCAGAGAAC
>JAGHVF010000024.1 GCA_018064425.1 Candidatus Colinaster equi
GAAAAGATGGGAAATAGAAGAATGTTTCCGAATTATGAAAACAGAATTTAAAGCAAGGCCGGTATATCTTTCCCGAAAAGACAGAATAACTGCGCACTTTATCACCTGCTTCACCGCTCTGGTCATGTACAGAATTCTCGAGCAAAAACTAAAAGAAGAATACACTTGTGAAATCATTGCACTCTTTTTCACTAATGACGGTATTATTCCTATATATGGAACAATCACAAAATTTATAACCTACTTGATGTATGGTGTATTTACATACGCTAAATACCTCGACAAAACCGCAAGAGGTTCAAAATAATATATCCATCATCATAATTAGTACATTTTTCCAATGTATTCTCATACGCAAAATAGAGTAAAACCGCTTTTCTTGCTCTGCCTCAATTTCATCACTTAACTGATATGCCAATCATTACAGTCTCATCTTCCTGATTACTCCAAACTGAATGAGGAATTTTTCCTTCTACCAGATATGCTTCATTCTCATGAATCAGTACCTTTTCTTCGCCTAGTAATACCACAGCTTCGCCCTTTACGACAATAAAAAGATGATTATGCTCATGAGTGTGCTGTTCAAGTGGTCCACCTCCCTTTAAATTAATATATGCAATAGAGCCATCTATAATCGTTCCCATATTTTCAAATAGCTTCTTTGCCTCAAAATTGACATGATTTGATGGTGTAATGAATCCTTCTTTCATTCTTCTTTCCTTTCTAAAATTTTCAAATGAGTCAAATACTCTTTCAGGAAGCAAGCCTGTTCCAATGTATTCTCATATTTTTGTTTTTCAATTTACGCCCGGGTCGTTTCGTCAATAAATTGACTAATAGAAGATACACTAAATGAATTAATTCTAATCAAGCTCATTTTTCAACGTCATATCTTCCGACTACAAATTTCCGTATTAGCAAAAAGGTTTTGTATCATCACCAGCATTTCCGGAATATCATCTTTCAACGTACTATATATAATGTTCAAATCAAGGCTACCATAATCATACACAATTCTATTTCGCATACCATATAGTGCATACCATGGAATATCTGCATGCTCTTCTCTATATTGATTAGTAAGTCTCTTCGAATTCTCGGAAATCTGTATCATTCTAAATAACATTGAATCGAGAAGAACTTCGTTTCTATTAAGCTCCTCTATATCAACCTTTTTCATATGTTCTACTACGAACTCCAAGTCTTGTATAATTCTATGAATATAGTATTCATCACTTTTGTTGTTATCCATATATCCTAATTCCATTCTTTAGTATTTCACTAGTCAATTCCAAATTATCTCTGAGCTGGTTTAAATCCAGCACATCCACTTTCTTACTTAGCGCAGTTCTTATTTCTTCGACCAGACCATAGAACTTCAGTCCGGAAACATTTGACGCAACTAATAAGTCAACATCACTTGTAGGTTTTGCCTTTTTCTTTGCATATGAGCCAAACAAATAGCAAAATTCTATATCGTACTTGTCGAATATAGTGGCACACTTTTTGACAATATCATCCAACTCTAATATTCCATGTTCCTCATCAATCGGATTAACTCCCGATAATTTAGTCACTATATAGTCATACTTAATAGTCTCCTTTTTATTTTCATCATTCTCGTATGCCTTATAAGAACGCAGTGAAATTCCTAACAGTGTTGCCGCCTCTTGCTGCGTAAGCTTTTTTTCTTTTCTAATCTCTTTAAGGCTATTCATCTTTGCACCTCCAACTTTATTTTAGTGCAATAATTGCACCTTTGTCAATGCAAAAAAGTGCAAATAATGCACTTTTATAATGTATAAAGTGCAACCCCACGGTATTGCTCATCAGGATAAAAAACAGGCCATCCCATCCACGGGCAGCCTGCTTTCTTCTCTCTATCGTAATTGATGTGATTCAACTATCAGCACAGTACTCCGTATTCGCCCACCGGAGCGCACGGCTTGTCGTTATAGCGTACCCACTGAACATCCTTTGTATCTTCATCCCAATGATCATTTACTGTGACATCATACTCACCGTACATAGTAATACGGTCATTTACCTTCTCTACAGTTCCCGCTGCAGCCAGTGCATCAAGCTCGCTTTCCTTCGCTTTCAAGTCAACCTTCTCGTAGCTATCATCACCCAAGCGCACAAAATAATCCAATTTCATAAAGCCACGATCTTCCACTGCCATCTCTTTAGTCGTAAAGAACTCATGATATGACGTAAAACGCATACTTACAAAATTTCGCTCAAAATGTGCAAATTCCTTTTCATCTTCATAAAAGAACTTATGTAAATCATCCTCGTATACTACTTCAATATAATCAAATATGCAACAATCAACGTATGTATGATGGCAGCATCCCAGATTTGACTCAACCTTCTTTAACACGTGTCCCAAGCGATAGTATTTCTCTTTCATTCCTCCACACTTCCTTTAAGTTGTTATCCTTGTGAATCTATTATATCATCACAATCTAATGAAGCGATGACTAAATTAGCAAAATAAATAAAAGAATGCGCCAAAGCCGAAACGGCATTTTGCGCATTCCACACACAACTACTAATTTTGTCCATAATAAGCATTAGCACCATGCTTACGATAGTAATGCTTATCTTGAAGCTCCTGCGGAGCCGGCGCCACTCCCGGCGCGATGAGTTCCGTTCGAAGTGCCATCTTGGCTACCTCTTCGACTACCACCGAAGAATGAACCGCTTCGATTGCGTCCTTGCCCCATGCAAATACTCCATGATTCTTGCACAAAACTGCAGGTACGGCGATTGGATCCTTCTTCATTCTATCGAACTCATTAACAATCAAATGACCCGTATTGGCCTCATATGCATCTTCGATTTCATCCGCGTTCAGACAACGAACACATGGAATCTCTCCATAGAAATAATCTGCATGCGTCGTTCCATAGCAAGGAATACTTCTTCCTGCCTGTGCCCACGATGTCGCATACGAAGAATGTGTATGCACTACACCACCGACATTATCCCATGCTCTATAAATCTCGAGATGAGTAGCCGTATCCGATGATGGCTTATACTTACCTTCCACCACATTACCATCAAGGTCAAGTACAACCATATCCTCCGGCTTAAGTACGTCATATTCCACACCGCTCGGCTTGATACACCACAAACCGCTTGCTCTGTCTATTCCACTCACATTTCCCCATGTGAATGTAACAAGCTTGTACTGTGGAAGCATCATATTTGCTTCATATACCTGTCTCTTTAATTCTTCCAACATATCCTACAACGCCTCCACTGCTGCTCTCTCAATGGCAAGACCTTTTCTGTACTGTTCCATGAACTTCTCGAATCCGTCGATGTCTGCCGCATCCGGCTCCAGTCTGACGCTCTTCTGTCCTGCAAAAATATTACTATTTAAGTATTCGCCAAGCGACATTTCCTTACCTGCTGCCGCATACAATGCAAGAACGGCAATACCCCAGGCACCGCCTTCACCGGCTGTCTCCATAACCGATACCGGCGCATGAATTGCTGCTGCCGCAATCGATTGCCCGATTTTCTCTGTCTTAAAGTATCCTCCATGTCCAAGCATCTCATCCACCTCGACACCTTCTTCTTTGAAAAGGATATCAAGACCAACCTTAAGAGCTGCAAAAGCTGAATACAAATGCATTCTCATAACATTAGCAAGAGTGAATTTATCATCTGCCTTATGAACAAAGAGTGGTGCTCCCGTTGCAAAACCTGTAACAGACTCGCCTGATACATAATTATATGAGAGCAGCCCGCCACAATCCTTATCTGCATCAAGTGCAACCGAATACATCTTGGTAAACAGTTCATTCATGTCTGTCTTATATCCCATTAACTTCTGGAACTCGGCAAACATATTAACCCACGCATTAATCTCAGAAGTACAGTTATTGCAATGCACCATTCCGACCGGAGCGCCATCCGGGGTCGTAACGAGATCTATCTGTGGATATACTTTCTTAAGTTCTTTCTCAAGTACTACCATCGCAAATATCGAAGTACCTGCTGATATATTACCCGTTCTCTTAGCTACACTGTTGGTAGCAACCATGCCCGTGCCTGCATCTCCTTCCGGAGGACACATCATTATTCCTGCGCTCAACTTACCGCTTACATCGAGGCGCTTCGCACCCTCCGCAGTCAGAGTTCCTGCATTTTCACCCGCATTAAGAACTTTTGGTAAAATTGCTCCGAGCTCAAATTTGCATCCCTTTGACTGAATCAAACTATTACACTTTTCAAGCATTGACTTATTATAATCAAGTGCATCACTGTCAATTGGGAACATACCAGAAGCATCGCCTACACCAAGGACTTTTTCACCCGTTAACTGCCAATGTACATATCCTGCAAGCGTTGTAAAGAAATCAATCTTTGAGATATGCTCTTCATTATTAAGCACTGCCTGATACAGGTGCGCAATGCTCCAACGTTCCGGAATATTGAATCCCAGTTCTTCGGTAAGTTCTTTTGCTGCCTGACCCGTAATTGTATTTCTCCATGTTCTGAACGGAACAAGAAGATTATCGTCCTTATCAAATGCAAGATATCCGTGCATCATTGCCGAAATACCGATTGATGCAAGACCGGTAATCTCCGCATCGTATTCCTTCTTAACATTCTGTCGCAAATCGCTGTAGCAGTCCGCAAGGCCGTCCCACACATCATCCAGTGTGTATGTCCATACTCCGTTGTCAAAGCGATTCTCCCATGAATGACCGCCGCTTGACAACACATCACCCTTATCATCAATAAGCACTGCCTTGATTCTCGTCGAACCGAATTCGATACCGAGATATGCTTTACCCTGTTCAATCAATGCTTTTTTATCCATCTTTCTTCTCCCTTGATTATTTATTAAGTACAGTTACATAATATGACTGCCCGTCAACACTAATTGTCGTAATCCTGTCTTCTCCGCTATATATGCTCTCATCGACATATTCGAACTTGTTCGGAGTAATTCCGGCCTCAAGATTCTCGATAATCTCGAGTACTCTCGGACCATGAAGCGGATTACATTCTCCGATACATGCGATTTTACCTTCGCCTGCCTTATCCAATGCTTCATCACTGACACCGTCAAAGGATACGACCATAATCTCGCCGTCTTTAATGTTGTTGCCGGCCTTACGACCTGCTGCTTCAATTGCTTCGATTGCGCCGAACGCTTCATTATCGTTCTCGCAATATACAACATTTATATCTCTATATTTATTAAGGAACTGCGCCATAATCTCACGGCCTCTGGCCTGTGTATATTCACCGCATTCCGCGCCGAGGAAATTCCAGCCGTTGTCTCTTACCGCCTGACTTAGTCCCGACGTTCTTCCAATCTGACTTGATGCACCATACGTACCCTGGATATTAGCAATATTAATCTCGCTTCCATCAATTCCCTGCATCGTGAAATACTTGTTCATCCACGAAGTTACTTTCTTGCTCTCAAGCAGGAAATCCGAACCTACCCAGCATGTAAAAAGCGAATTATTGGCGTCAACCATTCTATCCACTATAATCACCGGAATATGTGCATCTCTTGCTTCTCCGAGTACCGTATCCCAGCCGTCTTCCGTTACAGGCGCCAGAACAATATAATCAACTTCCTGCTGAATGAATCTTCTGATTGCCGTAATCTGATTGGACTGTTTCTGTTGTGCATCATCGACTATCAGCTCATACCCCTCGGCATTTGCAAATGTCTCTTTCATCGATTCCGTATTGACCTTACGCCAGTCCGATTCCGCGCCGATTTGTGAAAAACCGACTACGACTACGTCCTCGTCAGTCTCTACATATTCTTCATCTTCATATATACCATCGAAACTGTCAGTTTCTGCTGTTTTTCCACATGCGACAAGTGGCACTGTTAACAATGCCACTGTCAAAAACATTGATAATATTCTTATTTTCATACTCGCATACAATCCTCAATAACACTGTATAACAATCTGAAATATAGTATATCATCTACCGTAGTATTTAACCAACTCAATCCTTGCTGACTATTTCTTCATTGCTGCGTTTTTACGAGACATAACAACACTCTGAATTACGAGGAACAGACACAGCATTGCAGCGATTGTGATTCCTGTCCACCAAGCCTGATCAAGACCCGCGCTGGATACGATATTCTGAATCGTACTAAGCGACAATACTCCGAAAAATGTACCTGCAATATTGCCGACACCACCGGTAAGCATCGTTCCGCCGATGATTGATGAAGCAATTGCGTTCATCTCTGCGCCTGCGGCATGAGATGCAGCTCCCGAACCAACGTGAAGGAAATATACATATCCACCAATTCCTGCAAGCAAACTACAGATAACATGTGACAGGAACTTTGTACGCTTAACGTTAATGCCAAGCATAAGTGCACTCTGCTTATTACCACCTACCGCATAAAAACTACGGCCGAGCTTAGTCCATCTGAGTACTATGAACATAAGAATTACAATAATAATCGCAACCACTACACCTATTTCAACATAAGCATTTACGTATTTCCCGAGCTTATTGACAGAGCCGAGTCCCGGAATAATCACTCTTGTCTCCTTGAGTGCTACGAACTCTTCGTTGGCAACGTTGAAAGGATTGGTATTAACAATCGTAGTCATACCTCTCGCAAAGAACATACCCGCCAATGAGACTATGAACGGCTGAATATCGAGATATGCAACTAAAAATCCCTGTACCAGTCCGAACGCAAGACCTATTCCCAGTGCTATAAAAAGTGAACCTACTACATTACCGCCCTTATAATCAAGGTATACTGCACAACACATACTAACCAATGCTGTAACACCACCTACGGAAATATCAATTCCACCGGTAATCATAACGAGGCTCATGCCACAAGACAAAATGATAAGTGCCGCGTTGGCATTAAGAATATTGAAAAATGTCTGTGGTTTAAGAAATCCCTTACCCTGAAAAACAATTGCACCTATGTACATCAGAAAAAATACAACAATTGTAATTGTAAGAAGGAGGTTTGTATCAGTCATATTTTTTAATTTCTTTGTCATGTTATACTACCCCCTTTGTTACTTTTCTGGTCTTAATCTTCTTACTTATTTCCTCCATCTTATCGCGAACCGTAGGTGCAGAGAATACAACCAGTAATATAACGACAACTGCCTTATATGCAGGAAGTGCGTCCGACTGAACATTGAACTTGTACAGTGTAGTCGTCAGGAGCTGAATTACATATGCTCCGATGATGGAAGACCACATATTGAACTTACCACCACTTAAAGAGTTACCACCAAGAGCAACTGCAAGGATTGCATCCATCTCAATATCCTTGGCTATAACCGAATAATTAATTGATGAAAGTCGGCTAACCTTGATAAGTGCGGTTACTGCCACACAAAGTCCCAGTATTACGAATGTAAGGAACTTGATAAATGTCGGGTTAAGTCCGTTAAGTCTTGATGAACTCTCATTTATTCCGACTGCCTGTGTGTAAAGTCCGAGGTTAGTGAACTTCAGTACAAGCGCTGCAACAATTACACATCCCATCGCGATAAAGAATGGTGTCGGGATTGCAATTCCAGGAATCAATCCTCCGAAGTATCCGAATTTCGGATCAGAAATAATCGGAAGTTCATTATTATTAATCCATGCTGCGATTGATCTTCCCGCAGTATACAGAATAAGTGTTGCGACCATCGGCTGAATCTTGAATATTGATACAAGCACACCGTTAAATGCTCCGAATAACATCGCTACAACACATGCCACAAGGAATGCAACAATAATAGGTGCCTGCAATTCAGTAGGTCTTGAATCATGTCCGCACAGTACTCTAAGTATTACAGAGCCTGCAATCGCAATTGCTGCTCCGACTGAAATATCCTGTCCGCCGGTTGCCGCAGTAACAAGCGTCATACCGATTGCAAGAATAGCGAGCTCAGAGCCGCAGTCAAGTACTGTCATCAAATAGCCGGATAATACCGGATTGCCGACACTGTTATATCCAAGTGTTACCTTGAAGAAAGACGGATCGGCGATTAAGTTGAACAGCAGCAGAATCAGTAATGCTGCTATCGGAATAAAAATCTGTGTATTTATCTTTTTCATTGTTCCGCTTCACCTCCGGCGATTGTGCTCATAATCTTGTTCTGGGTCAAATCCTCGCCCTTAAGTTCACCTACAACCTTACGGTCTCTCATTACGATAAGTCTTGAACATGTACGCAACATCTCATCTGTTTCGGATGAAATAAACGTGATGCTCATTCCTTCCTCGGCAAGTTTGAGTACCAATTTCTGAATATCTACCTTAGTTCCTACGTCAATACCTCTCGTAGGCTCATCAAGTATCAGATAATCCGGATGAGTAAGTAACCACCTCGCCAGAATGCATTTCTGCTGATTACCTCCCGACAATGATTTAATCGGTGTGTCTGCCGATGCAGTCTTAATACCGAGAAGCTTAATATATTCATCTGCAAACTTATATGCTTCCGCTTTTGTAAATGGTTTGAAGAATCCCTTCATAACCTGAAGTGCAAGAATGATGTTATCCTTTACTGATAAATCTCCTACAATACCATCAATTTTACGGTCTTCCGGAAGATATCCGATTCCGGCTTTCATGGCGTCAATCGGCTTCTGAATCTTAATCACCTTACCGTCCTTTTTAACAGTACCGCTCACTACCTTATCCGCACCGAATATCGCTCTGACACATTCGCTTCGTCCTGAGCCTAAGAGTCCCGTAAATCCATTGACTTCGCCCTTACGAATCGTAAAGTCAAATGGCTTAATTCCTTCTACACTGGACAAATCATTCGCTTCAAATACAGGTACTGAATCATCTTCTGCGCACGACTTCGTATCACCTGTATGTATATCTGATAGATCATCCAGTTCCTTACCAAGCATCTTAGATACAAGCTGAACTCTCGGAAGATCTTTAATCTCATATTCACCGACGAGTTTACCGTCACGAAGAACAGTAATCCTGTCACATACTTCATAGACCTGATCAAGGAAATGCGTAACAAATATAATGCCTACGCCTCTTGCTTTCAGATCTCTCATTAACTTGAATAACTTCTGAACCTCCTGCTCATCAAGTGATGATGTCGGCTCATCAAGTATCAATACCTTACACTCCATATCAACCGCTCTTGCGATTGCTACCATCTGCTGTACTGCTATCGAACAACTTGCCAACTGCTGCGTGGCTTTGGCCGGAATATCAAGGCTCTTTAATATCTCATCTGCCTTCGTATTCATCTCGCCCCAGTTCTGCAATACTGCTTCCGTACGTCCGATATACATGTTCTCTGCAACTGAAAGATTCGGACATAACGTTATCTCCTGATACACTGTACTTATTCCCGCTCTCTGTGCATCCTGTGGAGACTTAATCATTACTTCATTGCCAGCAAGAATAATCTTACCTTCGTCCTTCGCATATACGCCTGTCAGGACCTTAATCAGAGTCGATTTTCCGGCTCCGTTTTCACCCATAAGCGCATGGATTTCGCCTTCGCGAAGAGTAAAATCCACGCCCTGCAAGGCTCTTACACCCGGGAAACTCTTATGGATATCTCGCATTTCTAATACTGCATTATCTTTCATTAGTGGATTCCCTCCTAAAAAATAGCGCGACTAAACGAAGATTTTTTCAACGCCTAGCCGCGCTTAAGATTGCTTACGTCAATCTGTAGTACTCAAATCTAGATTCCGTAGTTAGCTACGTCATCAGCTGTAATTGTTGTAGCGTCGAAGCCCTTCTCATCCATGATGATTGTCTTCTCTGCAACTGATCCGCCACCTTCGATAGTCTTGATAACTTCGTCGATGTAAGATGACTGGAATGGGTTACACTGTCCATCGTAGTTCCAGTTCTGATCTAACAGTTCCTGAAGTGCCCACTGGTTGCAGTCAAAGCCCATAACGATTACGTCCTTGCCAACACCGTGTGAGATGTTAGCCTTATCAAGTGCTGCTACAGCACCCTTAGCCATATCATCGTTCTCTGCATAGATTACGTTGAATGGTGTGCCTGCATCGATAACTGACTGAACGATCTGCTGTGCTGTCTCAGCGTTCCACTCAGCTGTCTGCTGTGTAACGATGTTCCAGTTAGCTTCTGCTGCTACCTTATCATCAAGTGCGCCTGAACGACCCTTCTGAGCTGCTGAACCCATAACACCCTGGATATGGATACATTGTACTCATCAAGTCCCTGGCTTGCTAACCAATCAACTGCTGTCTGGCCTTCCTTAGCCATATCTGATACGATTGAAGCTTCATATAAGCTTGGATCTGCATCGATTGTACGGTCGAAAAGGATTACTCTGATGCCTGCGTCCTGTGCATCCTGAAGAACTGAATCCCAACCAGCTGTATCAGCTGCTGATAAAAGAAGATAATCAACGCCGTCCTGGATGAACTTCTGAGCTGCTGTAATCTGCTCATCATTTCTAAGGCTGTATGCGAATGAAGCTTCGTAACCATTAGCTTCGCAGAATGTAGCCTTGAGGTCCTTATCGTTAGCTGTACGATAACCTGACTCGTTAGGATCGTTGTTGATGATACCAACCTTAATAAGTGCGCCTGTATCTGCTGCCGGTGCTGCGTCATCAGCCGGTGCTGTATCGGCTGCTGCGTCAACTGTTGCTGCAGTATCTGCTGCAGGTGCTGCTGTGTCAGTAGAAGCTGCGCTTCCACATGCTGTTAATCCAAGTACCATTGCTGATGCAAGGATAAATGCAAGTACTTTCTTCTTCATAACTCTCTCTCCTTATGAAATCTTGTAGTTTTCCCATCAAAGAACCATTTCTTTGATATCTACATCATAGTCCGGAGAATGCAAGTATAAAATGAAGATAACTCATCGAATGTTTTACTTTTTTCCGTTTTGAAAGATAACGTTTGATTTTTTTATTTGACAGGTTGAATTTTTTATTTTGACATCCGATAGTGGGGATTTTCAGTGAAGTGTTTTGGACATGCGGACGAAGTTATCTGCAATAACGTAAAAATGGCCGCAGACCTATGTTGCGACCACTTTTTTCCGTATTATCCGTCTATTCTGTCTCGCAAGGCAGCAATATGCTCACCTTCGTGCCTTCGTTATATGTGCTGTCGATGTGAAGTCCATAGCGATTGCCGAACTTCAGTCGGATTCGGTTGTTGACGTTATACAGACCAAACAACTCCGGAGACTCGCCTCCCGAATTAATCGTATCAGCTATCCTGCGCAATTGCGTTTTATCCATGCCGATTCCGTTATCCTCTATATAGAGCGCATAGTTGAAGCCGCGTTTCTCGCCTCGGATAGTGATTTTACCCTTACCACGGCGGTTCTTGATTCCGTGATACAGCGCATTTTCCACAAGCGGCTGAATCGTTATCTTCGGAATCGAATACTCATACAACTCCTCCGGAACATCAATCTCGTATTCGAGAATATCCTGATATCTGACCTGCTGAATCTCCAGGTAACTGCCGACATGACGCAGTTCCTCTCTGATTGTTACAATCTCTCGGCCCTGGTTAAGCGATGTCCTGAAGAAATCGGAGAGACTTCCGACCATACTTACTACTTTCTGCTGATTACCGCCTTCCGCAAGCCACACAATTGTATCGAGCGTATTATAGAGAAAGTGTGGGTTAATCTGAGCCTGCAGAAGTTCCAGTTCCGCCTTTCTGAGGTTCTGCTGTTCTTCCTTGACCTGACCGAGCAAATCGCAGATTCTGTCAATCATCGTATCCATGGCATCTGCAAGCTGCCCTACCTCGGCGCCGGTATTCATATTGGCTCGTGCCGTAAGGTCGCCTCTGGCAACCTTTTCAGTCACGCCACTTAATCTTCGTATCGGCTTGGTAATGGATTGCGATACCACATACGATATGATGATAACCATAAATATTACGACGACCATCACAATAATCAGTGTCTGCAGCAGATGTGTGTAATACTCCTGCATCTCATTTCTGACTCTGTAGATATCCTGAATCTCATAATATATGAACTGAAGAATACTTTCTCGCAAAAGTGATGTAACTATCTGCACATCGTTTTCCCAAATCTCGATATTCTTCTCATATTTATCACCTGTTTTAAGATTGCTTTCAATATTGGTAATGTAGGTATTCAGGTTATTAATATACTTCTTGGCAGCACTGATACGTTTCGCGTTGGCACCCTTACTCGGAATATCATCCTCAAGCTCGTTAAGTACGCTCTCTGCCTCATCCAACATCTCGCGCAGTCTTGATTCTTCAAAGCTCTTACTTTCAACGATTACCAGATACGTCTCATAGTCAAAATCGCTTTTGAAATCAAGTGAAAACTGGCTTGCTTTAATCGCCGCGTCAATCATATCATCATATCGTCTGTTTTCATTCCAAAGCGTGAGAAGAATGCCCAGCATTACAGCTGCAATCGGAAGAATAACAATGATATATGAATATCTGATTTTGCTTGCCAATGATGTATTATAAAATATCTTTTTGAAAGTCTTAATCATTCGCTTCTTCCTTTTGTCTTCCACGATACTGTGTCGGAGTCATACCTACTGTCTTCTTGAACAAGTAAGAAAAATAATGAGGATCCTTGTAGCCGACTTCGAGACTGATTTCCACGCTTCGCTTGCCGGTACATCTAAGAAGCTCCATTGCTTTATTCATACGATATTCAGTCAAATATCTGATAAAACTGTTCCCCGTCTCCTGGCTGAATACCATACTCAAATGGTTCGGAGAAAATCCGACATGAGCAGCAACCATGTTAAGTGACAGTTCTTCATCTCCGTAGTTTTCATCAATATAAGATTTAACTTCTTCGATTACATCTCCGTATCGATTAGTGACATTGTTGTCACGAAGCTCCATTGCTTTATCAATAAGTCGTACCAGGTATTCCTTCGTCTTATCAACGTTCTTAAGTACGCCGGAATTCTGGTCGACAGGCTCCAATTCTGATTTCGGCATTCCTATACTCTCGACAAATGCTGCTGCCGCAAAATACATATCCATGGCAAGATACTGGCGAAACAGAGTTGATTTGACCGCACCTTCTTTAAGCTGGTCGATATATGCCTCTACAAAGTACAGCACATCACTACGGTCTCCACGTCTTATGAACTCCGATACTTTTTTCTTATCAGACTCAGTCATATTTACATTCGCCATATCAAATTCTTCCGCATGCATACCGGCAATATTATTGTCGGCAATGTCATCATAGCGAAGGAATCTGCTCTCATCCATAAGAAAACGCATTGCAAATGCATGACGTGCATGGTTGAATGATTCAGCCAACGCTCGCAGCCTGTTAACGGGCGTACCGATTCCCGCAAAATATCTAACATTACTATATTCTGACAGTACTGTCACAAAATCATTTTCTATTTTCTTTATACGCTCTGTAAGTTCTTCTGCGCTGTCGGCTTTAACCAGTATCGCAATGCCCTCGGTTTTACGGTCAAACAGATTCACATTCTGCTTATCAATTACTGATTGCAATGCAGCCTGCATATTACCGAGTACATTGTCCGACCCTTCATTATCCTTCCACGGATTCATTATCGTGAACAGAATCAGGTTGTACCACATAGCACTGATGTCCATCTTAAGTCCGGCCGCACTCTCCAAAAGCTGCGATGTGCCGAATCTTCCGGATACGATATCGTAGAACAACTGACGTCTGGCTTCATCTCCGGTCTCTGCCATCTCTCGCTCATATCTGTCTCGAAGCGCTTTTTCCTGTTTCTTCTCTTCCACTCGAACTGCTACCGCATCAATCTCCTTAAGCAATTCCTCACCGCTTATCGGCTTGGTAAGATAATGCGCAACACCGAGACTGATAGCTTCTTTGGCATAATCGAACTCAGCATATCCCGACAAAATCACAATCTCCGTATCAGGATATTCCTTCTTAATCAGTCTGCTAAGTTCAAGTCCATCCATAAATGGCATCTTAATATCCGTAATGACAATATCCGGCTTAAGTCTCTGAATCATCGGATAGGCCAACTCCCCATCAGCTGCTTCGCCGCAAAACTCATATCCGTGACTCGCCCAATCAATATTGTTTTTTATTCCCTCACGAACAACAAATTCGTCTTCCGCCAAGAATACCTTCAACATATACGTTCCCCCACGCAACCAAATGCGCATAAATCTCTGCTTCTTGTAACCTACTGCTATATAAAGCCATAGCCTCTCTTTTTGTTTATATCACATTATATAAACATTATCCATATTTCTGTTGTTCTGACACGGTAGTTTGACAGTTTAATATTCGAAAAATCCTTGCAGGCCTTGAAAAGCCTGTATTTTTTTGTCAATTCTTCTTGATTTTTATGTGGTTTTATGTAGCTTTATTTTGCAAATTATGTTATAATTAGGGCATGGAGGGGTTTGCATATGAAGCTTACTTATTCAAAGTCAAAAAATTCATGTACTTACTATATACAGAAATCTGTTCGTATTGGAAATAAAACCACAACTAAGCCAGTAGAAAGGCTTGGCAGTATTGAAGAAATTAAGGCCAGATGCGGAGATAAGGACCCTATAGAATGGGCAAAAGAATACGCAAAGAAATTAACTCTTGCCGAAAAAGAAGCTAAGAAAGGGGTACTTCTTAAGCTTTCTTCTTCTATGCTTATTGATAAAAACGTCCGCAACTCTTGTAATGCTGGCTATCTTTTTCTTCAGGACATTTATTATTCTCTTGGATTGGATAAAATCTGTGATTCTATTTCAGAAAAATACAAATTCGATTATGACTTAAATGACATTCTTTCCATGCTTGTTTATTCAAGAATCATTGCTCCTGGATCTAAGTTATCTTCTCTTGAAAGTGCACAGAAATTTCTTGAGCAGCCAAAATGTGAATTGCATCAGGTGTACAGAACTCTTGAAGTTATTGCTAAAGAGAATGATTTCTTTCAAGCTGAACTATACAAGAACTCTCAGAATATAATTAACCGTAATAAAGAAGTTCTTTATTATGATTGCACCAACTACTATTTCGAAATAGAGGACGAGGATGATTTTAGGAAGTACGGTGTTTCCAAAGAACACAGGCCTAATCCCATTGTCCAGATGGGTATGTTCATGGATGCAAACGGCATTCCTCTTGCCTTCTCCGTATTTAATGGCAATCAGAATGAGCAACCTTCTATGTCTCCACTTGAGAAAAAGATAATCAAAGACTTTAAAACTTCCGATTTCATCGTATGTACCGATGCAGGACTTTCATCTACTGCCAACAGAAAATTCAACAGCATCCAGGGCCGAGGCTTTGTAACAACACAGTCTGTAAAGAAGCTAAAAGGTTTCTTACAGGATTTCTGTCTTGAGGATGACGGGTGGTATCTTCCCGGAAGCAGTAAAGAATATAAAATAAGTGAGTTAGACGAAGAATCTGATTATGACAAAGTTTTTTACAAGGACAGATGGATTAACGAAGATAACCTCGAGCAGCATCTCATCGTAACCTACTCCATCAAATATCGTAATTATCAAAGAACAATCCGTGAACGTCAAATCGAAAGAGCGAAAAAACTTGTTGAGTCGCCTTCAAAACTTACTAAGAACAGAGCAAATGATCCTAAACGATTTATCGAGCAGGGACACTGTACTCTCGATGGAGAAGTTGCAAGTAAAACAATTACTTCTCTAAACCAAGAGCAGATAGACAACGAAGCTCAATACGACGGACTTTATGCCGTATGCACAAACCTTGAGTATGATATATCAAGCATTATCAAAATCAATCAGAAAAGATGGGAAATAGAAGAATGTTTCCGAATTATGAAAACAGAATTTAAAGCAAGGCCGGTATATCTTTCCCGAAAAGACAGAATAACTGCGCACTTTA
>JAGHVF010000029.1 GCA_018064425.1 Candidatus Colinaster equi
GTGGCGGAACTCTTTCACAACCTTAAATATTTGCAGTTTTCAAGGTTCATCAGAGCCTTTTTTCTTTGGCTCGTTTTTTCATAAGTCATTTGACACTATCAATCTATTGATTATTAAAAAAAGATGTCAGGTTTCTTTGTTTATGCTTTTATATATCCAAACACATTATTCATATTGCCACAGTGTTGTTCGTTTTGCAAATCTTGTATTATCACATCAAACGAAATGTACTTATTGAGCACAAAGCTCATAATACACAAGCATCACAAATAGCATAATAGCCTAAAGAGTGGTAAAATAGAGAAGATAGAATGCAAAACACAACTGTGGAGGGTTGTATTGTCAGGGTGAAAAGAGAGGGCACACAATGCGTTATACATTGGAGAATGAAATATTACGAGCCGAATTTGAATCAAAGGGCGCGGAATTAAAATCAGTTGTTAACAAGAAAACGAATGTCGAGTATATGTGGCAAGGAGATCCGACATATTGGAATCGTACATCACCGGTACTTTTTCCGTTTGTTGGCGGAGTAGTCAATGATGAATATACATTCGAAGGCACATGTTATCATATGGGACAGCATGGATTTGCACGCGATAACGAATTTGAAGTGGCAAGTCATGATAGTAATTCCATCTTTTTTAAGTTGATTGATAACGAAGAGACATATAAGAATTATCCATTTCATTTTGAATTGCAGGTTGGTTATATACTCAATGGCAAATCGCTTGAGTTTGTATGGAAGGTCAAGAATCCGGGACAGGATAGAGCTGATGGCAATCTGTATTTTTCAATAGGAGGTCATCCGGCATTCAATTGTCCAATCGCATTGCAACCGGGTAATGACGGCACAAAAGAGGCGGTCGGCAATTCCAAAACAGGTTACATTTTGCAATTTGACAATTTGTCACAGCTCCATCATCATGGCAATCTTAACGGTACGGCAACACGTGAAGACATAGTGTTGCAGCTTGATAATGGGAAAGTGACTATTTCCGATGACTTTTTCAATCGGAGTACATATATTGCCGAGAATAATCAAGCACATAAGATATCGCTTAGTACACCTGAAGGGGTAGCGTATATTACAGTTGAGTTTGAGGCACCGCTTTTCGGTATTTGGTCGCCGATAGGAAAGAATGCGCCGTTTGTTTGCATTGAACCATGGTATGGTCGGACAGATTATGACGATTATTGTGGTGACCTTACACATCGTGAGTATGGTAATGTTTTGGCACCGCAAAATGAATTTGAGAAAAAATATATAGTTACATATTTTGAAGGGTAGATTGGGTGAGAGGTAATTACTATGAAAAGAAGACTTATTGCGTTGGGATTGGCAGTAACAATGCTATGCACGACCTGGATTCAATCAGGAATGCAGGCCTGTGCTGCTGAGGCATCGTATGCTACAGAGTCGCAAAATGAGTTGCAAAGTACAGGATATGAGCAGAATGTACAGGGCGAGTACAATCCTGAAACAACCGATGTATATGAGGAGACATCAGGCGAATACAGCGTGGTCGAAGAGGAATCGGAAACAGTCAGTGTAACCACTGAAGAGGTTGATGAAAGCGAGCCGACAACAGAGACAGAAAATGTGACTGAAAGCGAAGAAAGCGATGAGACTATCGAAGAGACTGTCAGTGGGGATGTTGAGGATGAGACTACCGAAACAACCACAGAAGATATGCATGCTGTAGAGTCACCGCTTACACCAATGCCGCAGAGGATTGAACTCAATCAGTCCCAGATTAGTCTTTATGAGGCTACGACCGGGCTTGCAGGTGATACATACACTTTAAGTGCATCTGTTTATCCGGAAAATTGGTATAGACGTGATTACTATATTGAATGGAAGATTTATAACGCTGACGGAACATCACCATGTACAATTGCAAAATTGACAGAAGAGCCGGGTGGTGAAGAAACAGGTCTACTACGTGGCCTTGACACTGTTAATGTGGTAAGTAAGAGCTTGGGAGGTGCTGAAGAAGCCGGAAAAGCAATCGTTACAGCAACAATCTATGCTAGTGAAGACATAAGCCAAACACCTATCGTAAAAGCTTCCTGTAAAGTGACGGTTTTACCGTCTGAGGCAGCGGAGGATGCTGAAGAAATCATCGATGGCATATGGATGACCGGCTTTAAAGAAAGCGATGATGCTTTTGTATATTCAGGCGCCAAAATTACGCAAAATGTAAGCCTGTATGACCGTAAGATGAAATTGACGGAGGGTAAAGATTATACTCTGACTTATAAAAATAATATTAATGCCTGTGATAGTAAGCAGCTGAATTCACCATCGATGACCATTACGATGAAGGGCAAATATTCGGGCACAAAGGTTAAGTTCTTTGAGATAAAGCAAAGAGATATCAGTGAGGCCGTTGTAGAACAAAAAGATACTGCATATAACACAAACGGGAAAATGCAGAAATATGTTCCGACTGTAAAATATAACGGAAAGAAACTTACAAATAACAAAGATTTTAAGGTTACATATCATGTAATACAAAATGGTTCAAATCCTAAGACCTTTTTGGCTGATGAACCGGATAATACATGGATTAACAATCATAAGTACGAAACCGTTGAAGTGTTCTATTTGTTAGAAGGGCAAGGCAATTTTACCGGGAAGAATCTGTTACAACAGCGATATAGTGACGCTGATGTCATAAGTGCACAGATGGAAAACCTTGAATTTACAGGCAGTTATTTGATAGTACCCAAGAGCAACAATATTGCTAATGCAACTATCAAGTACAAGAGTAAATTGTCATATTGCGGAGCTTCCATTACACCGGCAGACTTGGATATTTCTATAAAAATGTCGGGTGAGGGGTATTATGAAGATTTGATGGATCCCGGTCCATGGAAGATAACATTCTGTGATTCTAAGGGCAATCCGATTGACAGTAACAGTATAAATGCGCCGGGTTCATATTCTTTTACCATAGAGGGTGCCGACCTCGATGAATATCCGTATGCAATAGGAAAAGTGACCAAGAAATTTACTGTATCGGCGGGATATCAGCTTAAGAATGTTGCCAAAGTAAAGGCCGGATGGCAGGACACAATTCCATTTAATAAAGCGGTAAGTGCCACAATTGATGAGACTACCGGTAAAGCGAAAGGAATGAGACAGATAATCGACGATTCCGATTGTGATTTGCTTGAATCAATTGATGGAAGCATACCTATCTCTACCGATGATTATGATGTTGTTTACAGCAATAATACAAAAGTAGGCACGGCAAAGATTACATTCAAAGGCAAGGGTAAATGCACAGGAACATTTACCAAGACTTACAAGATATGCGGTGGCGATTTTGAGGTTTATTTTGCACCGGGGGAGACTGTGACCATTGGAGGTAAGGCAGAAACAACGTACGTGCAGGGCGGTGTATCACCAAAGGTAATTGTAGCCGCTGAAGATGGCAATGAGCTTGTAAACAAGAAAGATTATACTATTACATATGTGAATAATAAGGCGGTTACAGATGAGGCCCATGTTCGAATAAAGGGTATGGGCAATTATGTCAATACCGAGCGTGAGCTTACATATGCGATAAAGCCTGCATCTATTGCTACATGCACTGTTACAGTGGCGGATAAAGCCGCAAGTACAAAGACTAATGATTATATTTCTCCTGTAACGGTCTATGCGCCAAATGGCAAAAAACTTGTAGCAGGAAAAGATTATCAGAAGCTGACAATTGACGATTATTCGTTTGACAGGAAAACAGGAAGTGATACACCTGAGGCAGGAACAGAGATCACTGTAACAATTACAGGTATTGGTTGTGATAAACAAGCACCTATGACACATATACCGGTACGGGCAATTTTTACGGTCAAATGACGGCGAGTTATCATATATATGATAAACGTAAATCAGTAAGTACCTTGCAGATAGTAGTAGATGC
>JAGHVF010000028.1 GCA_018064425.1 Candidatus Colinaster equi
AATATAAAAAAGCTTTCAAGTTGCCGAAAATCAAAAAAAGCAGGCATTGAGCCTCAATATAAAAAAAGCAGGCATAGTGCCGCAAGCGAAAAAAAGCAGGCATGGTGCCGTAAGCGAAAAAACGAGTAAAAAACCGAAAACGAAATATAGGCGATGGGATGTACGAGGGAAAACGAAGAATGAAAGAGAAAATGACACAATTGATTAGCAAAGTAAAAAAGATATACGGAGATGTATTTAATATATATCCGATTACAATGATATTGGTTATTATTACAACATTGTTTGGCTGTGTATTTGTATCGTTGGAGGAGTGCGATATTTGCTCATCCGCACAAGATATTCTGAATGGCATACTTACATTTCTTCTGTATTTTTCAGCTGGTTGCTTTGGAATCGAGGCGCTACCAAAGAAGTTCTTTGCTAGCAAGCATTGGATTAAGAAAACGGTCGGAATCTGCATTATGGCCGCAATCTCTGCAACACTTGCCATTTTGGGACATATTGATACTGCCAGGATTATTGAGAATCAGCTTCCTGTATGGAGTATCGCATATCTTGTATTGATTTTACTTGACGTAGTTTATTGCAGATACAAGGACAGCGGGGCTTCTTTGGAAAAATATTTTGTAAGTGTACTTAGTGGCACAATTCAAGTTCTGATTACCTGGGGAATCATAGCAATCGGAATTCTTATTATGACGTTGATTTTCGATTCGCTCATAGTATCCGTTAATTCTGCAGGACTTGCGATACCGCACATTTTGATTATTGGATTATATGTGGCTCCGTTTGTAATGATGACATTCACGGATGTTAAGGACGAGATTACAAAATTCTTTGAAAACTTAATAAAATACGTTCTTTTGGTGCTTACCGTTATCGGTGCGGTAATCATCTATATTTACATTATTAAAACAATTTTTACGGGAATTCCTTCCAATGAAATTTTTTCAATTACTTCGGCACTGTTCTTTGTTGCAATTCCGGTAGGATTTGCCTGCACGGCCTTTGCAAAGGATTCGATAGGACAAAAGGTGGCATATATTCTTCCGTACATATATGCTCCGTTCATTATTCTTCAGGCATATTCTGTGTTTACGCGTATACATGAATATGGTGTGACGCCTTCAAGATATATGGGCGTAGTGCTGATTGTATTGGAGCTTATGTATACAGTGATATATGCTGTATCAAAAAAGAATGTTGATAAAATGATTATTGTAATGATGGTGATTACACTCATTGCAGCAGTCATTCCGGGCGTAAATGCGAATGCTGTATCTGCTTTTTCACAAAAGCAGACGATAAATCGCTATATTAAAAACGGTATGCCAAGTGATAAAACAAAACAAAAGCGCTTAGTGGGAGCTTACAACTATATTAGCATTTATTATGGCAGAGAATACGTGAGTGAGCTGTTGAGTGATAAGCAAATTGAGGATTTGGAAGCGATTGATTATACTGAACCGTCGGATGATAGCCGCCATTTTTATTTATATGGCAACGATTCAATTATTGAAACAGATGGTTATGATATTGTCGCCGGATTTTGGACTTCATATGTTGAAAATGATGAACCACCGATTGATCCAAAGGAAATATACATACAAGTGGACGCTTATAAGTTTGGACCGTTTGATTTGAGCGAAGAATTCGAATCGATTATCAAGCGTTGCGGCAACGATAATAGTGTTGATGTTAAAACCGGCGATATTGTGAAGGTCGCACCTGAATGTGAATTGTTTATTACGCAGGCTACATTGTGTAAAAATATGCGAACCAATGAATACGACAGTGTACAGTTAAATGGGTATATTTTGTGTAGCAAGAACTATCTTGAAATGGCAAAATAAGTTGGCCTAATATCGGTAGACGCTGTTATATGGTGAGTTTATCGCAAGAAACATAGCACAAACGTAACGTAATACATGAGCTAAGGGAGCAACGTTTTTGTTCACATTTCAATACTAATATGATAAACTATGTAAGTTATATTGATATATTTGTACATATATTTATATTAAAAAAAATATTATGATATATAATATCAGTTTTTTGAGGAGGACATAATGGCACAGCAGAAGATTTTAATAGGTAATGAGGCCATCGCCCGAGGCGCATATGAAGCGGGCGTTAAGGTGTCAAGTGCATATCCGGGTACACCAAGTACCGAGATAAGTGAGAAGCTTGTTCAATATGAAGAAGTATATTGTGAGTGGGCGCCAAATGAGAAAGTTGCGGTAGAGGTTGCATGCGGAGCATCTATGAGCGGTGTTCGTTCTATGGCTTGTATGAAGCATGTAGGACTTAACGTTGCAAGCGATCCGATTTATACAATGTCATACATCGGTGTAACAGGTGGTTTGGTACTTGTTGTAGCTGATGATCCGGGAATGTATTCATCACAGAATGAACAGGATACAAGAATGATAGGAAGAGCTTCAATGATTCCGGTTGTAGAGCCTTCGGATTCACAGGAAGCAAAGGATTTCTTCAAATATGCATTTGATTTGTCCGAGAAGTATGATACACCTATAATTCTTCGTACAACAACAAGATTGGCTCATTCTCAGGGTATGGTTACTCTTGAAGACAGATGTGAGCCTGTAGATATTCCGTATGAGAAGAATGTAGCTAAGAATGTAATGGTGCCGGCTAATGCTATTAAGCGTCACCTTGTGGTTGAGGACAGATTGAATCGTATGGCGATTGACGGTGCCGATATGCCTATCAACAAGGTAGAGATGAATGATACCAAGATTGGCTTTATCACATGCGGTATTGCATATCAGTATGTTAAGGAAGTATGTCCGAATGCATCGGTTCTTAAGCTTGGTTTGCTTAATCCGCTTCCTAAGAAATTGATAGAAGATTTTGCAAGCAAAGTTGACAGACTTATTATTTTTGAAGAGCTTGAGCCTGTTATTGAAGAGCAGGTTAAGAGCTGGGGCATCAAATGCGAAGGTAAGGAACTTTTCACACGTCAGGGTGAATATTCCGCAAATATGTTGCGTGAGAAGATACTTGGCCAGGCAGTAGAACTCGAGGAAGCTGCCAATGTACCTGCACGTCCTCCGGTACTTTGCCCGGGATGTCCTCACAGAAGTGTATATTCTGTACTTAATAAACTTAAGTTGCATGCAGCCGGAGATATCGGATGCTATACACTTGGTGCAAGTGCACCGCTTAGTGTGTTGGATACAACTATCTGTATGGGGTCTTCTATATCATCATTACATGGTATGGAGAAGGCAAAGGGTAAGGAATATATAAAGAAGTGGGTAGCCGTAATCGGTGACAGTACATTCTTGCATACAGGTGTTAATTCACTTATGAATATGGTATATAACAAGGCTACGGGAACTGTTATTATACTTGATAATTCTACAACAGGTATGACAGGTCATCAGGAGCATGCCGCAACAGGTAAGACTCTTCAGGGTGAGCCTACATATGCTATTGATATTTACAATCTTATTAAAGCTATGGGAATTGAGCATGTATACGAGATAAATGCTTTTGATACAGCAGAACTTGAAAGAGTTATTAAGGAAGAACAGGAGAGGGATGAGGTATCTGTAATTATTACAAAGAGTCCTTGTGTACTTCTTAAGGGAAATGTATTCCCGGATAAGTGCGTGCCTGTAACAGAGAATTGTAAGAAATGTGGCGCATGTTTGCGTCCGGGCTGTCCTGCAATTACCAAGAATGCGGACGGAACAATATCAATTGACGAGAATATGTGTAATGCTTGCGGATTGTGTATGCAGTTATGCAAGTTTGGCGCAATCAAAAAGGAGGCAAAATAATGGCTACAACTAACATTATGATCGTCGGCGTAGGCGGTCAGGGAACACTCCTTACAAGTAGAATTTTAGGTAACCTTGCAGTTGTTGCAGGTTATGATGTAAAGATATCGGAAGTTCACGGCTTAAGTCAGCGTGGCGGTAGTGTTGTAACATATGTGCGCTATGGCGAGTCAGTTGCAGAACCTATTGTTGAAGCAGGACAGGTTGATGTACTTATCGCTTTTGAGCGCCTTGAGGCATTAAGATATCTTCATTATGTAAAAAAGGACGGAACCGTCATTGTAAATAACCAGCGTATCGATCCTATTACGGTCGTATCAGGTCAGACAGAGTATCCGGAAGGAATTATTGATACAATAACAAGCAGACGTAAGACACTTGTTGTTGATGCTATGGATGTAGCAAAGGCTATCGGCTCTCCGAAGTCATTCAATATTGTTGTACTCGGTGCGGCTGCAAAAAGTATGGATTATACGGTTGAGCAATGGGAGGATGTGATTAAAAACACAGTTCCGCCTAAGACTGTAGAGAAGAATCTTGAAGCCTTTAGAAAGGGTTACGATTTGTAAATCGTGACCCCAACCAAATGAACAGTATTAATTGGTTGAAAGAGAGGCAAAATTATGATTTGGAATGAAACAAAAGAGTGTATGAGCAGAGATGAGATGACAGCTCTTCAGAGCAAGCGTCTCGTTAAACAGGTGGATAATGTATATCATAGTGTAGAATTCTACAGAAAGAAGATGCAGGCGGTCGGCCTTGAACCCGGAGATATTAAGGGTATAGAAGATTTGTATAAGCTGCCGTTTACTACAAAGGATGATTTGCGTGATAATTATCCATTCGGACTGTTCGCAGTTCCAAAATCTCAAATAGTACGTGTACATGCGTCCAGCGGTACTACAGGTAAGGCTACGGTAGTCGGATATACAAGAAAAGATATCGAGACTTGGAGCGAATCGGTAGCCAGATGTATTACAATGGCCGGACTCGGACACGAGGATGTTATTCAGATTGCATACGGATATGGTTTGTTCACAGGCGGACTCGGTGCACACTATGGCGCTGAGCATGTCGGCGCAACAGTAGTACCTCAGTCTACAGGTAATACCAAGAAACTTGTAACAATGATGCAGGATTTTGGTGTTACGGGTATTATGTGTACTCCGTCATATCTTTTGCATATCGCTGAAGTAATTGAAGAAATGGGCGTTAAAGATCAGATTAAGTTACGTGCCGCAATATGTGGTGCAGAGCCTTGGACTGAGAAGATGCGCCTGCAGATAGAAGAGCGTTTGGGCATTAAAGCTCATGATATATATGGCCTTAGTGAGATAATGGGCCCCGGTGTGGCATGTGATTGTGAGTTCCATAAGGGACTTCATGTTTGGGAAGATTATTATCTGCCTGAGATTGTTGCACAGGGTACATATGAACCGTTGGGCGATGATGAAGTAGGTGAACTCGTATTTACCAATCTTCAGAAAGAGGGTATTCCGCTCATTCGTTACAGAACAAAAGATTTGACCAGCATTTCACATAAGAAGTGCGAGTGTGGCAGAACGGCTGCCAGAATCTCGAGATTCAGAGGCAGATCCGATGATATGCTTATTATACGAGGCGTTAACGTATTCCCATCACAGATAGAGACTGCATTGCTTGAAATGGGTGGCGTAACACCGCATTACCTGATGATAGTGGATCGTGTCAATAATCTTGATACACTTGAAGTGCAGGTAGAGTTAGACAGCGATACATTCTCCGACGAAATTAAAGAGATGGAGAAGTTAACAAAGAAGATAGCCACAGCAATACAGCATGCTATCGGCTTGGCTGTCAAAGTTAAATTGGTAGCTCCTAAGACACTTGAGAGAAGTGAAGGTAAGAGCAAGCATGTTATCGACAGGAGAAATCTTCTTGATTAATGGATAATATCATATACGGAAGGAGTGGTAAGCATGGTAAAACAGCTGACGGTTTTTATTGAAAACAGAGTGGGTACTTTGGAGGAAGTAACAAAAGTACTGAGCGAGAATAACATAAACATCTTTTCGCTTTCTTTGGCTGATACCAGCGAATATGGCTTGCTTAGAATGATTGTGGCAAGTCCGGAAGAAGCCAAGAAATTATTGCGTGATGCAGGCTTCAGCGCTAAGGTAACTGATGTTGTGGCAGTGCGTTTGGAGAACAAAGTAGGTACTTTGGCAAAACTTTTTGATACAATATCGGCATCTAATGTGAGTATTGAGTATATGTATGCAATGGCCACTTCCAAAGTGGGTGCTATTATTATTAAGGTGTCCGATGCGGATACGACAATCGATGTACTTAAGAAGAATGACTTCATGGTACTTGATCAGGAATCAATGTATGAATTGAATTAATGGATGATTAGGAGGACAAAACGTGAAACCGATTAAGGAAGGCAAAGTAAGAGAAATCTATGATAACGGTGAGAACCTCATTATGGTTGCAACCGACAGAATCAGCTGTTTTGATGTTATTTTGAATAACGAAGTAACAAAGAAGGGCACGGTTCTTACTCAGATGAGTAAGTTTTGGTTCGATTATACAAAGGATATTCTGCCGAATCATATGTTGTCGGTAGATGTAAAGGATATGCCTGAATTCTTCAGACAGCCCAAATATGACGGCAACAGCATGTTATGTAAGAAGCTTACAATGCTTCCTATTGAGTGTATTGTAAGAGGCTATATCACAGGTTCGGGCTGGGCCAGCTACAAGGAAAACGGAACAGTTTGCGGAATTAAGCTGCCTGAAGGTTTGAAAGAATCTGACAAACTCCCTGAGCCTATTTATACACCTTCCACAAAAGCCGAAATCGGTGATCATGATGAGAATATCTCTTATGAGCAGAGTATAGATTACCTTGAGAAGAGATTCCCGGGTAAGGGTGCCGAGTATGCAAAGGCTCTTAAGGATTATACTATTGCACTTTATAAGAAATGCGCAGAGTATGCGCTTACTAAGGGCATAATTATTGCTGATACAAAGTTTGAATTTGGTCTTGATGAGAATGGCAATATTGTTATCGGTGATGAGATGCTTACTCCTGACAGCTCAAGATTCTGGCCGGCAGAAGGTTATGAGCCGGGACACGGTCAGCCATCGTTTGACAAGCAGTTTGCAAGAGATTGGCTCAAGGCCAATGAAGGTCACAATTGGACATTGCCACAGGATATAGTAGACAAGACTATTAACAAATATCTTCAGGGCTATGAACTTTTAACAGGTAAAAAATTGCAGTGAATAAAAAAGTAATATGTATATTGCTTACATTGTTGCTTGCGATGTCGGGTTTGTGCGCATGTGCAAAGAACGAGGATCCCAAGAAGGTGGTGCTCACTTCCGGTTTTGCAAAAGACGAGATATTCAAAATAGAGGATAAAGTGTGTACGCTGCCTCAGATGATGGTATATCTGACAAATGTGCAGAATCAGTATGAGAGCGTATACGGCAACAAAATCTGGGATAAAGAGGTAAACGGTGTCAGACTTGAGGATAATGTCAAAGAGATGGTGTTATCAAAAATGGCACAAGTGAAAGCTATCAACGTACTGGCAGATTCCAGGGAAGTGACATTATCCGCTGATGAACAACAAAAGGTGGATAATGCTACAACGGCATATTTTGACTCACTTAGCAAAGATGAGATTGATGCCATGAATATCACTAAAGAGACTATTGGCACGTTGTACGGCGAGTACGCTTTATCTTTGAAAATGTACAATGAGATTATCAAAGACATTAATCCCGAGATAAGTGATGATGAAGCAAGAACAATAACAGTTGAACATATACTCATAAAGACATATAATCTAGATAATAAGGGTAATCGTATTCCATATACCAAGCAGGCACAATCGGACGCCTATACACTTGCCAAAGAGGTGCTTAATAAAGCTAAGGCCGGTGAAGATTTCGAGATGCTTGCAACAGAGTACAGTGATGACACGAGCATTACGTATTCTTTTGGTAAAGGAAAAATGGATGCCGTGTTTGAAGAGGCAGCATTTAATCTCGGAACAGATGAGATATCAGATATTGTTGAGACGGAATATGGATACCATATTATTAAATGCATCAGTACCTTCAACAAAGAAGTAACTGATGAGAATAAGGTTAAGATTGTTGAGGAGAGACGTAACGAGGCATTTTCCGCAGAATATGATTCGTTTGTTTCAACACTTACCAAGGACCTTAATAATCAGGTTTGGGATAGTATTACATTTACTGACAATCCAAATGTAAAGACATCAGATTTCTTTGAAGTATTTGATGATTACTGGAACGATTGATGACAGGAAGGAATGGGGTAATATGGCAGAATTATTGATTGTTGATGATGCGATGTTCATGCGAGCTAATATCAAGAAGATGGTTGAGGAAGCAGGACATACTGTTGTTGCGGAAGCAGGTACCGGAGAACAGGCGATAGAAGCTTACAGAACTTACAATCCGGATATTGTGTTGATGGATATTACTATGCCTGATATGGATGGTATTACAGCAACTCAGCGTATTATTGCAGAGCATCCGGATGCTAATATTGTTATGGTATCAGCAATGGGTCAGATGGAGATGGTTGTTAAGGCTATTTCATCCGGAGCAAAGGATTTTGTAGTTAAGCCGGTCGATTATGATAAGCTTAAGACTTGCATCAAAAAATATACAAAATAAGTAGTTTATAAACTTTTAATAATTGCGTAAATGCTGTAAATTAGCGGATTACGGGACGACAATTAGCACTCATAACATATGAGTGCTAATTTTTTATTGACTTATTACGTGCGTGGCTTTACACTTTGTAATTGTGATGACAATATCACAGTAATTGTATTATTTAGGAGGCGATTAACATGGCCAATAAACATGGCAGCTTGTCAATTAACAGCGACAATATTTTTCCAATAATTAAGAAATGGTTGTATTCGGACCACGACATATTCTATCGTGAACTTATTTCCAATGGTTGCGATGCAATAACCAAGTTGAAGAAACTTGATATGATGGGTGAGTATTCTTTACCGGGTGATTATGAAGGTAAAATAGAGGTTATTTGTAATCCTGAAGATAAGACACTTACTTTCATTGATAACGGTTTGGGAATGACAGCAGATGAAGTAGATGAGTATATCAATCAGATTGCTTTTTCCGGTGCTACTGATTTCATCAGTAAGTATAAGGATAAGGCCAATGATGATCAAATAATCGGACATTTTGGTCTTGGTTTCTATTCGGCATTTATGGTAGCCGATGAAGTACATATTGATACACTTTCATATAAGGACGGTGCTACACCGGTGCATTGGGAGTGCGATGGCGGTACAGAGTTTAGTATGAGTGACGGTACCAAGGCTGAGGTCGGTACAAAAATCACACTTTTTGTAAATGATGATGTACTTGAGTTTTGCAATATCTATAAGGCAAGAGAAGTAATCAAGAAATACTGTTCTTTTATGCCGACAGAGATATTCTTGAGCAAGTATAATACTGATGAGACACAGATAATCAAAAAGGGCGAAGAGCTTCCGACAGATGAGATAGTAGAGACTATTGCTCCTAAGGAAGATGATAAGGAAAAAGAGATAACACTTAAGATTAAGAAACGTCCGGAACTCCTTAATGAGACCAATCCATTGTGGTGCAAGCATCCGAATGACTGTACCAAGGATGAGTATATCGAATTCTACCGTAAGGTATTTCAGGATTATAAGGAGCCGTTGTTCTGGATACATCTGAACATGGATTATCCTTTCAATCTTAAGGGTATACTTTATTTCCCGAAGATTAATACAGAATATGAGTCAATCGAAGGCACGATAAAGCTGTATAACAATCAGGTGTTTATTGCCGATAATATCAAGGAAGTTATTCCTGAGTTTTTGATGTTGCTTAAGGGTGTTATTGATTGCCCGGATTTGCCGCTTAATGTATCTCGTTCAGCTTTGCAGAATGATGGATTCGTTAACAAGATATCTGAGTATATTACCAAGAAGGTAGCGGATAAGCTCTCCGGTATGTGCAAGACATCAAAAGATGAATATGAGAAATACTGGGATGATATCAGTCCGTTTATTAAGTTTGGTTGCTTAAAGGATGATAAGTTCTGTGAGAAGATGACAGATTATATCTTATTTAAGAATCTTGACGGCAAGTACATGACATTGCCTGAATGTCTTGAGGTAAAACCGATTGATGTTGAGGATGAGGATAATGTCGAGACAAACGAAAATGCGCCTGAGGAAGACACAACAGATAAGTCTGATGAGAATGAGGAGAAGAAAGAGAAGGTTATCTACTATGTAACCGACGAGCAGCAACAGAGCCAGTACATTGCTATGTTTAAGAAGGCTAAGAAAGATGCTGTTATTTTGAACCATAATATCGATCAGCCTTTTGTATCTCAGCTTGAGAGCAAAAATGAGGGCGTGAAATTCTTAAGAATCGATGCAGATCTTACTGATGATTTCACATCTAAGATTAGCAAAAAGGAGCAGGAAGAAATCGATAAGGCAACAGAGACAATCGGTAAAATCTTCAAGAAAGCTCTTAAGAAGGAAGAAATAAAAGTAAGCTTACAGAAGCTTAAAAATAAAAAGATTGCATCTATGATTACCCTTTCTGAGGAGAGTCGTCGTATGCAGGATATGATGAAGATGTACGGTATGGGTATGAATATGCCGGGAATGGACAAAGACGGCGAGACTTTAGTACTCAACTACAATCATCCTCTGGTTAAGACCATCATGGATGGCGAGAACGAGAATTCCGGTATTATTTGCGAACAGCTCTACGATTTGGCCAGATTGCAGCATGCACCGCTTGATGCGGAAGAAATGGCCAGATTCATCGAAAGAAGCAACAGCATGATGGAATTGTTGGTAAAGTAAGCGTGATTGCTTGTCAGATGGCGTAAACAACAATACCTGCAATGATTATCATAAGGGCAATGAGCTTTTTAATGTTCATTTTTTCCTTGAAGATAGTGACGCCCCATATGGTTACGTAGATGTAGCTGGAAGCTTCTAAAATGGGGCCGAGCGACAGTGGTACTACTTTGTAGGCAACTACGTTAAGCAGTGTGGCGCCAAAGAATACAATATATGATATTATTACGGTCGGATTGAGATATTCCTTTATCCATGAGGAATATGAGCGTCCGGCCGCTTTTTTTAGAAAAATTTGTGCAACTGAGCTGATGAATGTGCCTAAAAGTATCAGACAAGAATAGAGTAACAACGATTTATTCATGTGCTTCCTCCTCCTTGCTATCCTTGTCGGCAAAAGCATACAGTATAATGCCGATTATGACTAAGAGTGCTCCGATAATTCTGTTTGGAGTCACTTTTTCACCAAAAAACAGATATCCCCAAATGATACCCCAAACAATAGTTACCGCTTTATTGGCAAAAGCTAAAGTGAGCGGCATACGTTTAATGACCTGTTGCCAACCTAATGCATAAACAGCTAGAGCAACAAGTACTGTGCCGTAACATAGAATGAATCTGATACTTAAAAATGGGTAATTTGAAGCCAGTTTGCTGAATATGCCGTTAAGTGAGTATATAGCTAACAGAAGATGTAACAGCAACATCACCTTTGCTTTTTTTGAAACGTTTTTCATTTGTTATATCCTTATTTAATAAATGCTGTTTTTATTGTATTTACTATCTATAATATATATGACGAAAGTAAACAGTTGTCAAGAAACGCCGTTTTTGATATATTTATTAATGTGTTTGCATAAAAAAATTAGAAAGAGTGGGGTAGAAAGATGGATTTATTTAACAGTTTCCTTGCGAAGTGTGATGATATCGTATGGGGACCCGTGCTCATTATTGCCATATTGGCTGTCGGAGCAATTTTAACTATCAGAACAAAAGGTATTCAGTTCAGAAAACTGGGTAAGGCTTTTAAGTTCGCCTTTTCTAAGAGTGAAGATACCACTGAAGGTGATGTGTCTTCTTTCGGAGCTTTGTGTACAGCGTTATCCGCAACTATCGGAACAGGTAATATTGTCGGCGTTGCAACAGCTATATGTGCAGGTGGGCCCGGAGCACTGTTTTGGATGTGGATTGCCGCATTGCTTGGTACGGCAACAAAGTATGCAGAGTGTTTGCTTGCTACAAAGTTTAGAACAGTAGCGGAAGACGGACATGTACTTGGCGGTCCTTTCTATTACATTGAGAAGGGTATGGGACCAAAGTGGAAGTGGCTTGCAAAAGTGTTTGCCATATTCGGAGTATTGGCCGGTGTAATGGGTATTGGTACAATTACACAGATTAACGGTATTACAAGTGCAATCGAAGGCTTCTTCGATCCGGGCAAAACAGCTACAGTTTCATTGTTTGGAAGAGATTATACATGGGCTGTTGTAATCGGCGGTTTGGTTGTAACATTGTTTGTTGCACTTGTTGTAATCGGTGGAATTAAGAGAATAACAAAGGTATCAGAGGTTGTTGTTCCTTTTATGGCAGTTTTGTATATTGTTGTTGCAGTATTTATTCTTATCTGGAATGCAAAGGCTATTCCGGCAGCATTTGTAGAGGTTATCGAGAGCGCATTCGGACTCAGAGCAGCAGCCGGCGGTGCACTCGGAGCTATATTTATGGCTATGCAGAAGGGTATTGCAAGAGGTATCTTCTCCAATGAGGCAGGCCTTGGTTCCGCTCCTATTGCAGCAGCGGCAGCAAAGGTTGATTCACCTGCCAAGCAGGGACTTATCTCTATGACAGGTACAGTTATTGATACACTTATCATTTGTACAATGACAGGTCTTACAATAGTTATCACAGGTGCTCACAACGTAGCCGAGTCACTTGGTATCGAGGGCGCACAGGTAACAGAGTATGCTTTTGAGCAGGGCTTACCGTTCCCGGGAGCAGTATCATCGTTCATATTGATGATTTGTTTGATATTCTTTGCTTTTACAACTATTCTTGGCTGGGATTACTACTCAGAGAAATGCCTTGAGTATATTGTCGGAGGCAATGAGAAACCTGTAAAGGTATATAGGTGGATTTACATTGCTGCAGTATTTGTAGGACCATATCTTACAGTATCTGCTGTATGGACTATCGCCGACATATTCAACGGTTTGATGGCATTGCCGAATATCGTTGCACTTGTAGCATTGAGCGGTGTTGTTGCGGCAGAGACAAAGTTGTATTTTGATTCAATCAAAAAATAGAAAACTTACGTAAGGCAATATTGATATTGTTTTATATGAGGGAAATAAATTGTAATTGGAATTGCAGATAATCTGTTTGATTATCTGCAATTTTTTTATTGTGATTGATTAAGTGAACTTTTGAAAATGTTACTTGTCTTGAGAAGAATCTGTTTGTTCGTTTAACTCAAAAATGACCGAATCAAAGTTGAGCCATGCATGTTCCTGCTCTTTTTGACCGCGGGCTGTCCAGCCGAAAGTAAGCGGATGGAACAGGCGCTTGCATAAGAGGAATCCCAATTCATTGATATCGTTATGTCTATAGGCTATAAAATCCGGTCTTGATATCACATTTATTAAAAGCGTACTCATTATCGGACGAAGCAGTACAAACATATTCTCTTTTTTCATATTGCAACTAAGCTGGCCGCGAATGACCTCCGGATGATGTATTCTAAACCATCTTACAAGGAACGGACTAAAGGATTCTATACAGTATTGACCGTTTCTGACAGATAACAATTCATAGGTGGCACGGCACAGCCTATGGTTGTTGAGACCGTTGTGGTCTTTTAGTTCGCATACTAACGGGAGCCCGTCGATTATCTTTAGAACATCTTCAAATCTGGGGATGTGTTCGTCCGTATTAAGTAGCGTATATTGCATAAGTTCTTCATAGGTGCAATCGCGTACACGTTTATCTATGCCACACATGCGCGTCAGGGTGGAATCATGGAAGACAATAAGCTGTTTGTCCTTTGTAAATTGTACATCCAATTCTACGCCGTATTTTTGCTCGGCAGCGGCCTTGAATGCAGGCAATGAATTCTCGGGTATGGACGAGTCGTGGAGACCTCTGTGAGCAATCATTAAGCCTTTCCAGATTGATGTATCACGATGTACGCCGGGGGCAATAAGCCCAAGTAGTATTGTTATTAAAAGTCCTGCAAAAAGTAGGGCTGCCAAAATGGCTATTTTCATGCGTTTAACCTCGTTTCGTTATTGCGGACATATTTTTGCCACGTGATGTAATAAATATTATAAGACAAAAAAATATGTATTCCAATACTGTTTGAGGGATATGTAAAATAACAACTTCTTGTTGCAAATAAGTCCCTTAAAAGTTATAAT
>JAGHVF010000066.1 GCA_018064425.1 Candidatus Colinaster equi
ATATCATATATATCGGCAAAAAACAGATAATATTTATGTAAACAAGAATATTTCCCCTTTTAATATTCTAGTTTTGCGCAAGCTTATGAAAAATAATGCAATTTGGTCTATCAACTTTAATCTCACGTTGATTCATTACAATAAGTCCCTTCTCAATATCAACATTGAAAAAGGTCATTGTATTTGATTCATGATTAAGGCTTACCAAATGCCTGTTATCCGGAAAAAGTGCGGTATCTTTAGGATAATCACCGCTAATCGGCAAGCAGAACAATTTGCTCAATTCGCCTGTTTTTTCATCTATGCTGTACATTACCGCCGAATTATCACCTGCATTGGAACTAACCATATATTTGCAATCTTCCGAAATATTCAGAGCACTTGCCGCAGCTGCAGTTGCATGATAATCATTAAGAGTGCTTATATTCTGTATTTTCTCAAATTCAGGAGCACCGTTAACGTTCTCATATCTGTATACATCAATATAATTCTTCAGCTCGTGCACAACATACATGTACTTTCCGTCACCGGAAAATTTGATGTGTCTTGGTGCGCTCTCCTGCTCACTATGAACAATATCCGCAAGTTTAAGTTTACCTGTCACATGGTCAACCGAATACACATCAATATAGTCCATTCCTACATCGGCCGCACATAAATATTTGTTATCTCTTGTCATCTTTACGCAATTAACATGAGGTCTAAAATTACGCTCAGCTATATTTCCCCATCCTTTATGGAATATCTCATCGCATATCGGGCCAAACGTTCCGTCTTCGTTAATCTTCAAAACAGTGATTTTTCCATCATGATAACCAGCAACAAACAAAAACTTGTCATCATAATCCGTAGACAAATAGCAGCCTCTCATACCATTAATCGACGAACTGCCAAGAACTGTCAGTTCACCGTCAGCTTCTATCTTGTATCCTTCAACGCCGAAGTCCGTGATTGAGTACAAATACTTCTTATTATGTGTAATCGTCACATATGATGAATTGGTAATCTGCACACGATCTTTTTGCGTAAAGCTTCCGTTTTCCAAATCAACATCATATATTGTAATTCCGTGATCATCACCAAACGTATACGTCGAAACATACGCAACATACTTGTCACTCATATCGTTTACACCTCCGTAGCTTGTGTCTTCCATACAATTTTACTATAATTAGCAAGTATAATCCACCAAAAATGTATCAAATATTAATATTTAAGGAACAAAAATGAGACTTGATAAATATTTATGCGATCTTGGTATCGGAACAAGAAGCGCCGTTAAAGAAATCATCAAAAAAAAGAGAATATCGGTTAACGAAAATATTGTTACAGACCCGTCCATACATGTCGATAGCAACGACCGGGTCAAGCTCGACGGCAATTTACTAAAATATCAGGAATACCGCTATTATATGCTCAACAAGCCAAGCGGTGTCATCACCGCAACCGAAGATAAGTGCAGTCAAACCGTTCTTGACTTACTGTCAGGCGAAAACGTAAAAGATCTGTTTCCCGTAGGACGACTGGATAAAGATACCGAAGGTCTTTTGCTTATAACAAACGACGGCAATTTGGCGCACGACCTTCTTTCACCTAAGAAACATGTTGATAAATGTTACTATGTCGAACTTGAAAAACCAATTACAAAAGATGCAATAAATGCACTGGGCAACGGTGTCGATATCGGAGACGATACCTGCACACTGCCCGCCACTATATCAGCAGTATCACCGACATCCGTATATATAACCATCACCGAAGGCCGCTACCATCAAATAAAGCGTATGTTTCACGCTGTCGGCAACCACGTTACGTATCTGAAACGTATCAGCATGGGGTCGCTTACACTTGATGACGATCTTCCTCTCGGAAATTACAGGCCTCTGTACGATGATGAAATATTAATGTTGCAAATGCGTTCTTCTCGCTAAATATCATCTTATAACGGTGTGGACGACATCAGTATAACTATGCTTCGTTCATCAACCGTTATTTGTTTTTTTGATTCCACAAGTTCTTTTTCCTTGTACATTCCGACGCCGGTATCAATACATTTATACCATTTTTGCCCCATAGGAAGCTGCGGCAACGCAAATTCGTGCATTGTCCAATGCATATTAATCGCTATATAGATAAAATTGTCGGCGCCTGCATATTCCCCTGAATACATCATGGCAAAATGTCTTGTCAAATCATCCGTCTCAATCTTCCATGCTTCTTCGCCATGATATGACAAATCCGGATAACCGCTTGCCTTATAATCGGTCATATGCATCTTATCCGACATATGCAATATCTTATTGTCTTTTCTAAACTTCAAACAAAAGCGGTAGAATTCATAGATATCCTTATTCTTATCAACATCTTTCCAATTAAGCCAGGTCAGCGGTCCATCAATACAATACGGATTGTTGTTTCCTTTTTGGCTCTTCCCCATTTCATCCCCCGCAAGAATCATAGGTGTAGACTGTCCCAAAACATTAAGTAATATGGCATTTCGTATTTGCTTTACTCTCAGATTAGCAATCTTTTTTCTGTCGGTTGCCCCCTCGACGCCGCAATTCCATGACGCATTATACGGATTGCCGTCTCGATTACTCTCTCCGTTTTGAATATTATGCTTGCGATCATATGACACCATGTCCATCAAAGTAAAACCATCGGTTTTGGTTATATAGTGTACAATACCGCATTTATCATCATTCGCCCGAAGATTATTAATCACCGACATTATTTGTCCCTCATCACTTTTAATAAATCTTCGCATACTATACATATAATCATCATTGCATATTGCCAAATTACGATACGCAGGTTTAGATACTCCGTATATTTCATCAAAAGGAAAACCGTAATACAAAATCTTTGTTTTTGATAAAACAGGGTCTGTTCCCAGTATTGTAAGCGGTAGAGATTCCCCCATCAAATGAAATCCGTCCACGTGATAAAAGTTCACCCAATGTTTCAATATTGACGGTATATACACCTGTTTAACGGTCCTTGGGAAATAGAATTGCATAATAATCTCAAGCCCTGCCATATGAAGCGCATCGACAAGCTCCATAAATGCCCGATCCGGTCTGTCCCCTTTGTTGCAATATGCTGCCTTTGGAGCCATATAATATCCGGCCTTATATCCCCAGTAATTCAATTTGGGAGTCAATTGACTATATGCATCAATATAGTCATCCTGCACTTTTTCTTTATCCATTTCCAAAAATTCATACGCAGGCAAGAGTTCAACAGCCGTAATACCAAGATTTTTTAAATATGGAATCTTTTGAATAATACCTGAAAATGTCCCCGGATTATCCACGTCCGATGATGCATGCATAGAAAAACCGCGCACATGAAGCGTATAAATCACCGAATCGGAATATTCATATCCAAGCGGCGTATATGCACTCATATTATTGCAAGAAACAGCGCTCACCTTACTTCTTAATTTTATCGGCGAACGGCCAAAGTGCTCATTGCCGACAATAACCGAACCAAACGGATCGCAAAAGCTCTCTTTACCATTAATATAAAAGTATTCCGTATTTTCAAAATCAATACCGGATATGGTAACCGCATAAACATCTCCGCATACTCTGTACTCCGACAAATTTATTGTCTTTTTTGTCCTCTTTTGCGGATTAGTAATAACCAATCGCGGTTCATCCGGTTGTTCAATCACAACGCAGTAATTTACCTTTCCGTTATCTACCACGCTTGCTCCCAAAGGATATGAACATCCTTTTGCAATTTTTACACCATTCGATGTACCTTCACAGGGATATTTTTCCTGCACAGCATCATTTCTGTCATCATTGTGACAACTTTCTTTGGTTGACACAGTGACATTTTTCATATTATTCATCCTTTTATACAAAGCTTGCCTCGATACGCCATACTCCGCAGCAAGCGCAGATATATTCTCGCCTTTCTCATTTCTCGACAGAATATTTCTGATTTCATCATCACTAATTATCGGTTTTCTTCCCACAGATATATTATCATTCCTCATATTTTTCTCCTATAATCCCATTATCTTTCCACTTTTTACATTTGTCAACTTATAATTAGTTGTCACAACGACATCATCGCCCTATATTTGCTGACAAATATTGCCAATTACCAGCAAAAACAGTAGAATATGAACATAATTCATTCATTTTAGGAGGAATACAATGGCAAATAACAAAGAACCCGAAGAAATAATGACTGTCGATATCGAGCTTGAAGACGGAACAACAGTTAACTGTGAAGTCATCACAATTCTCACAGTTAACAATAAAGATTACATCGCTCTTCTTCCGGAAGGCCAGAACCCCAACGAAGAGCAAGAAGCATGGTTCTACGGATATAAAGAAAACCCGGACAATCCAAACGAAGAGCCCGAGTTAATATATATAGAATCAGATGAAGAATATGAAGCGGTTGCCGACGCATTTGATGAATTTCTTGACGAATGCGAATTTGATCAGTTAGATTGATTTCACTTCCTGCAACCGACACTGCTTTTATGCACACCAATTGTTTCCATCAGTGAACAATACTTATCAGCGGCCGTTACTATCCAAGCTTCCTTACATTTAGGAATCTTTGTGATTGTCAACGGCCACATATGATTTGCAATAATATCTTTTTGTTTATCACTTAATATATAATCACGTTTAGCATTACCAAGAGCCGTCATCGGATGTGAATATCCATGCATTCTTTCGCCCTTGGGTGTTTTTCTGTTATGCCAATCATACAAAAAGTAATCGTGTAGCAATGCACCTCTGACTATTTCTTTACTGTTGCCGTTAAGTCGCAGTGCTCTATTAAGGCGCAAACTTGCAACAGCAACATTTTTGCAATGTTCATTTACGGAAACATTTCCATGCTGAACATGTCCCTTTGTAGAAATAAATTTATTCGAGCGCAATATATCAGCGCCGTTATGATTTATTATCTCTCTGATTTCTTTGCGGTTGTACGCCGCTTTCTTTAGCTTATCAAGTTTTCTTTCCTTTTTTCCGGTATGCATCATAATCCACCTTCGAAAACAAAATCATGTTAAACTATTGTGCTTTATAATCCACAAAGCATATATCCATATCTATTCCACCGCTCACACCTTCGAGCGTACCCTTTGTCGTATACTGCCACATAGAATACTGATATGGGTAATCGGGAATACTTGATGTATCTGCCAGCCAAACATTTATCCCCGGGAATTTGCCGGCATCTATACGTTTAACCAGCCATTCCTTATTACCATAAATCATTGGATTATATCCGCCTTCGGCAATTTTATTCAAAAAAGCTGCCGTAATCGCTGTACGTTCGTCTTTCGAGAGTGTTTCAACTCTTGATATATCATTGGGTGTGAATTCCATATCAAAAGCAATCGGATAAGTTATTGATTTATCCTTTATTGCCTCCAACACCACTGCAGCCTCTTCTTCCGCTTCCTGCGGTGTTATCGCTTGGGAAAAGAAGTACACTCCGACATCAAGTCCCGCCTCGGTTGCTTTGCTGATGTTATCCTCAAAATTCTCATCCAAAGTAATCTTTCCGGATTTATATCCTCGTGCTCCGACGCGAACCATAACAAAGCTAAACCCGCTGTCCTTTACCTTATCAAAATCAATTTCATTTTGATATCTGGAAATATCAATACCCAAAAAGGATGCAGCTCTACCGTCAAGAACATATGTCAGCTTATCATCATTAAGAATCATATTGGTATAATCATATGTATTCTTTTCTCTGGAGGGATCAATTGTTATCCACTCAGATGACCCATCAGCGTATTCTATTTTAAAGTGATTCCCGTCATTATATTTTTCATCATCGGAAACAGGAGTCACTTCGGTTGTCGGTTTGGCGTCTTCTTCAGATACACCTTTTGTTGCATCCGGTGACTTATCTTCGCTCTCGTCCGTAACTGGGTACATATCCCAAATATCCAGATCGTCCGCCGTAAGTTTATCGGTAAATTGCGCTGTCTCCTCAATAGATGCAGTCGGTGAAACAGTCACAAACGCATTGGAATTGCTTTTACCGGAACGGTTATCTCTGTTTGCAAAAATTACAATTCCCATTACGGCAAGTACAAAGACAGATACGCCCAATGCCATATATATTATCGGAAGTCCGCCATTATCATCATTATAATCATCATCAAATCTCAATTTATTTCCTACTTACATTCTATAACCTTTTTAGGGCATTTTTCTGCGCACAAACCGCAGCCGGTACATTTTTCATAATCAATTGATGCAAGAAAATCTGTCACCGTTATTGCTCCGTTTGGACAATTCTTTTGGCAAATACCGCATCCGATACATCCCACTTCGCATATCTTCATTACAACCGGGCCTTTATCCTTAGAGCTGCATCCCACCTTGCACTTTGCTTCATATGGAACAAACTCTATTATCTTCTTAGGACATGCATCAATACATTTTCCACACGCTTTACACAATTCACTATCTACAACAGCCACACCGTTTTCAACATGAATTGCTCCAAATTGACACGCCTTCACACAATTACCAAATCCAACACATCCGTAATTACAACTCTTTGGACCGCCTCCCGGCACAAACTGTACCATCGAGCAATCCTTTGTTCCCGAATAGTCATAATCAGACTTTGTTTTTTCGCAATCACCCTTACATCTGACATACGCCGTCATCCTAACAGTATCAACAGTATCCACACCCATTATCTTGGCAACTTTTGCACCTACTTCATCGCCACCTACAGGACATCCGTTAACAGGTGCATTGCCCGAAGCAATTGCAGCAGCCATCGCCGCACATCCGGCGTATCCGCATCCTCCGCAATTGTTTCCCGGAAGTTGTTGCAACACCTCTTCTTCTTTGGGATTTGTCTCAACCGCAAACTTTATTCCCGCAACACCAAGGAACAGTCCCACGAACAAGCCTACAATTCCGATAAGTACTGTAGCAAATATTATTCCATGTATCATCACTGTCTCCTCCTGTTACATTGACAAACCGCCAAAGCCGCAAAAAGCAATAGCCATTAAACCGGCTGTAACCAATACAATCGGCATGCCTTTCAGTGCTTCCGGAATATCATTATCTTCAAGTTTTTGTCTAATGCTTGCAAGCAATACAATCGATATAGTAAATCCTACCGCTGTTGCGAAACCGTTTATTGTGCCGTACAAAATATTATACTCTTTCGTAACATTTGTAAGTGCAATTCCAAGCACCGCACAGTTGGTTGTAATAAGCGGCAAATACACGCCAAGTGACTTGTATAATCCCACCAGGAATTTACGCAAAAACATCTCAACAAATTGTACCAATGCAGCAATAACAAGAATAAATACTATTGTCTGCAAATACTCAAGATTAAGCGGAACAAGTAAAAACTGATATATACAACCCGCCACTGCACTTGATAGTGTTATAACAAATATAACAGCCGTTCCCATTCCAAGTGCTGTATCTGTTTTCTTAGAAACACCAAGAAACGGACACAAGCCCAAAAACTGGCTCAATACAACATTGCTTACAAGTGAAGAACTTATAAGAATTACCAACAAATCTCTCACTGTACTCATAGTTCTTCCTCCTTTATTTCTGACACTTCTTTTCTGTCTTTGCAGCCGGTATCGCTACAGTTCAAGCAATCACATCCGCAACCGGATTGAATTTTGCTCATATCCTTACCCTTCTTCGTTCCGGCTATCTTCACCTTGTTCTGTATAGCCGTCAGCAAAGCAAGTACAAAGAATGCTCCCGGAGCCATTCTAAATATTCCCACAGGTTCGAACCATCCCAATTCATGTCCGAACACACTGCATCCGCCCACAAATTCTCTAAGTAAGCCAATAAGTGTAAGCGAGCAGGTAAATCCAAGGCCCATTCCCAATCCATCAAAGAATGAAGGTAATACAGGATTCTTATAGGCATAGCTCTCCGCACGTCCAAGAATAATACAGTTAACAACAATTAACGGAATGTATATGCCGAGTGATGAATACAAACTCGGTATATATGCCTGCAAAAGCAACTGCATTATCGTTACAAACGATGCAATAATAACAATAAATGCAGGTATACGAATCTTATCAGGTATTATTTTTCTCAAGCTTGCGATTATCGCATTACTGAGAGCCAATACTGCCGTCGTAGTAAGTCCCATTCCCAAACCATTAATTGCCGAAGTTGTTACAGCAAGAGTCGGACACATTCCAAGCATCAATACTAATGTTGGATTCTCCTTTATCACGCCATTATAGAGACGCTCAACACACTTATTCATCATCCAAGCACCTCCCCATTATCCGCAATATATTGTAAGCAACAGTTCACACCGTTAACAAATGCTCTTGTGGTAATTGTTGCACCGGAAATTGCATCAATCTCGCTGTCCAACGTTGCCCCTGTTTTTGTATATGAAAAACTGCTAACATTTTTACCTGCAAACTGTGGTTTTAATTGCTTCTCAGCATTCATTCCCAAGCCGGCAGTCTCGCTGATTTCCAGAATTGATATTCCATTTACCGTTCCGTCAACCGATATTCCAACGGTAAATTTAATATCTCCGCCATAGCCTTCCTTGCTGATTACGGTAAATACATATCCGCCTACAGTTCCATCAGGCATTACAGCTTCATTCAATTCATCAATAATAACACCGGCATAACCCGCATCATCAAGTGATCTTCTAACATTATCAGGCATAAAATCAGCAACAGCCTTAAAATCTGCCGCGCCCGGCAATACTTCTTCATATGCCATCTTTTTATCAGCATCTTGCCTATCTGCTATTGTATCCTTTGTCATTTCATATACTCCGCCAAGAATCGCGCCGGCAATAACAGTTATCGCAAAAAGGATTAAAGCATTCTTCATCATCTCTTTCATACTCTCTCTCCTCCTTTGCCGAACGCCTTTGGCATTGTCAAATCAGTAATAATAGGCACAAGCAAATTACCTATTATAATCGCATAAGACACGCCCTCAGCAGATGCTCCGAACACTCTGAATATTCCGGTAAGAATACCCAATAATATTCCGTATACAATCTGTCCGTACTTTGTCACCGGTCTTGTAACATAATCCGTTGCCATGAAAAATGCTCCGAGCATAAGACCACCGCCGGCCAACTGTGCGGCAATATAATACGGGTTAAATCCATGTCCGCCGAAAATACCAATGAAAATAACAAATGTAACAATATATGTACCCGGAACTTTCAAATCAATCACTCCGATCAAAAGAAGGATACACGCTCCGATAACAATAGCTATCATAGATGTCTCGCCAATTGTACCGCCTGTATTACCGATTATCATATTGGTAACATTAACATTCTCACCATTCTTAAGAAGTGCAAGCGGTGTAGCGCCGGTATATGTATCGCAATCGAAATTAGTCATAATAGCCGGGAAAGAAATAAGCAAAAAGCATCTTGCCGCAAGAGCCGGATTCATAAAATTCTGTCCCAATCCGCCAAATGCCATTTTTACAATCAAAATCGCAAAAACACCACCGATTATTCCAATCCAAATCGGTGCCTTCGGCGGCAAATTCAATGCCAACAACAATCCTGTTACTACAGCCGATAAATCACTTATTGTAACCTTCTTCTTCATTAACACTTCATACACTGCTTCTGTCGCAACGCATGTTGCTACAGTTACAACAACCTGAAGCAATGCATATATACCAAAGTTCCACACACCAAACGCAGTTGCCGGAAGAAGCGCCAGGCAAACGCACAACATAATTTTGCTTGTGCTTACTTTTGATCTGATATGTGGATTGGATGAAACTTTCATCATATCACTCATTTTTTAGCTCCTCCTGCCTTTTTCTTATTTGCAAGCACCATCTTTCGTCCGGATTTGATGCTCTGTGTAAGTGGTCTCTTCGCCGGGCAAATATAACTGCAGCAGCCACATTCGCAACATTCCAAGCCATTCGCAGCCTCAAATCCTTCCAAGTCTCCTTTTTCGGCAAGCACAGCCAATTGCTTTGGTGCCACTCTTCCCGGACACACTTCAAGACACATTCCACAGTTAATGCATGCAGAAGGCTCATTTCTCGAAACCTCATCCTTGCTCAGGCACAAAAGAGCCGATGCTGTTTTGGTAGTCGGTACGTCATAATTAAACAACGCAAATCCCATCATCGGACCACCTGAAACCACTTTTTCGGGTTCAACTTTAAATCCGCCGGCTTCATCAATAAGCTCCGCATAATTCATGCCGATGCAGACTCTAAAATTCTGAGGTTTTTTAATAGCATCACCCGTTACCGTTACAATACGCTCCATCAAAGGGCGTCCTTCAACAACCGCATGATATATCGCAACAATGGTATCTACATTATCAACAACGCAACCGGCATCGGCCGGGAGCATTGAGGAATTGATTGCTCTCTTCGTTGTTGCATATATCAGATGTCGCTCAGATCCCTGTGGATATTTTGTCTTTAACTCTTTGACAATTATACGATTATCATCCTTTGTTAAAGCTTTCAATTTTGCAATACAGTCCGGTTTGTTATCTTCTACCGCAAGAATACCTTTTGCATTATCAAATAATTTCAAAATTATCTTCAAGCCTTCAACCAGCTTCTCCGGCTCTTCCATCATTCTGCGATAATCACTTGTAAGATAAGGTTCGCACTCTGCGCAATTGGCAATAACATATTCTATCTTGTCAGGCTCTTTAGGGCTCAGCTTAACATGTGTCGGGAAACCTGCTCCGCCCATTCCAACTACGCCGCCAACCTTGATTCGTTCAACAATTTCACTTTTTGAAAGATCGGCAACGTCTGCTTTTACATAGTCTACTTCATCAAACTTATCATCGCTTTCAATAACAATGCTCATGACCATATCTCCGGTCACAATCCTTCTTGGTTCTATTGCTGTAACAGTGCCCGAAACAGTTGAGTAGATTGGGCTGGATACAAATCCGTCCGCCTCTGCAATCATCTGTCCTCTAAGTACATAATCCCCCTTTGCAACAATAGCTTTGGCCGGTGCGCCGATATGTTGTGACAACGGATACACAAGCTCACCTTTTGGGAATACATCTTTAATCGGTAAATCTTTACTTAAGTCTTTACCATCATACGGATGCACCCCTCCGACAAATGTAAATTTAGGCATACTTACTCTCCTTTATTTAATATGAATA
>JAGHVF010000020.1 GCA_018064425.1 Candidatus Colinaster equi
CTATTCATATGATACGTCGGTACTATTTCCTTGATAAGCGGTCTGACATCGTTGCATTCATTGCGGCTCTCTTCTTTGAGAGTCTTAAGCTGTGCAAAGAATTTCATCTCGTCTATTTCAATCGGCTTACCGATATGAATCATCTTGTTTGCAGTATCCTGCAATCCTTCCTCATCCATAAGAAGCTCTTCATACAACTTCTCACCCGGCCTGAGTCCTGTAAATTCTATCTTGATATCCTCATCTACCTTATATCCGGACAATCTGATAAGGTTCTTGGCAAGATCCAATATTTTTACCGGCTCTCCCATATCCAGAACAAATATCTCTCCGCCTTTTGCATAAGCTCCTGCCTGCAATACAAGAGATACTGCTTCGGGTATTGTCATAAAATACCTGATAATATCCGGATGAGTTACCGTAACAGGTCCGCCCTGTGCAATCTGCTTTTTGAAAAGCGGAATAACACTTCCGTTACTTCCAAGCACATTACCGAATCGTACTGCAACGAATTCCGTCTCATAATGTCTGTTAAATGTCTGTACAATCATTTCACAGATACGCTTGCTTGCACCCATTATGTTTGTCGGGTTAACAGCTTTATCCGTAGATATCATCACAAATTTGCGCACACCGAAGGCTGCTGCCGCCTGTGCCGTCTTCCAGGTACCGAATACGTTGTTTTTAATGGCTTCATTCGGACTGGTCTCCATAAGCGGTACATGCTTGTGCGCTGCCGCATGATATACAATATCAGGTCTGTATGTTTCGAATATATTATTCATTCGATTGGTATTACGAACAGATGCAATAAGCACCACAAGATTAAGCTCGGGATATTTTCTCAAAAGTTCCTGCTGTATCTCATATGCATTGTTCTCATATATATCCAGAATCAACAGTTGTTTAGGTTTGTGAGCGGCTATCTGACGACACAACTCACTACCAATAGAGCCACCGCCGCCTGTTACCAATACCACCTTACCGCTGACGTATCCCAATATGGAATCAATATCTACCTGTATGGGATCACGTCCGAGCAAATCCTCAACTTCAACATCTCTCAATTTGCTGACGCTGACTTCACCGTTTACCAATTGATATATACCCGGCAGTGAACGGAGCTTACATTCCGTCTCCTTACATATCTCGAGTATCTCTCTGATAGTCTGTCTCGATGCAGAAGGAATAGCCACAAATATCTCATCAATACCATGTGTATCCACACATTCCAATATCTTGTCACGTCCGCCTTCTACTTTAATGCCCTGTACATAGCTTCCCCATTTGCTCTTGTCATCGTCAATAATACATGCAACCGTCATTGTAGAATAGTTGCTTGTTGCAATCTCTTTAATAATAGAATTACCCGCATCACCTGCGCCTATTATCATAACAGTCGTAGCATTTTTCTTATTCTGCAGCTTATGCTTCTTACTACGTAAGAATCTATATGAGAATCTACTGGCAAAAATGAGAGTGATTAATATGAATCCATACATAAAATAGTAGCTGTTCGGTACAGGACGCTTCTCAACCTTTACAAGGAAAAGTCCGATACCGTCCACAGCAGTACCGCATATACATGCCACAATCAGATTCTGCAGCTCATTCTCACCCGCAAAAGCCCACAGACTGTTATACAGTTTAAATACATAGAACAGAAATATCGTAAGTACCACGTTAAATGGCAGGAATCTGATAATTGTCTCTAAGAAATAATCCGGTATAGCTTCAAATTCAAATTCATAACGCATCGCTATAGCTAAGAAACTTGCCACCAGCACACTTGCAATATCATATATTATTAAGCATGTTCTTCTGTAGAATAATTTGTAATTAACTACCTTTTTCATAATTGCTCCCGTTTAATATTCGGTCCAGTCCTCACGGCTGACTACCTTAAGGCTGTCCAAATCATAATAATGAATATATATCTTATTTCCGAATGCTTCCGCATCTACATCGGAAATATCATTATCAAAGAAGAACGAATATCTTGTCTCAAATTCCTTACGTACCATAGGCAAAGTAAGATCAAGATTACCATTAGCTACCTGTTTGTCTACATATTCCTGACGCTCATTAAGCTCTCGCTCTATACGCATCAAATCAGCGCCGCCTTCACAATAATCAAAGAACATATAACATGTAAGAACAATAATCGCAGCGTATTTTGCCGTCTGCAGATATACATCATCTCTTGGAATGTATGTTATTAACTGCATACATGCAATCAGTAAAAATGTCCATGCGCCGAAATGGGCTCTCTCCATAGGAGTTGCTATTATTATAAGGACATACGATGTAATTATTGCACTTCCTACCAATACCGCAACTTCATTGAATTTCTTAAGCTGTGTTCCCCTAAGTAAAAGATATATTGTCAATAAAACAATAATCACAAATACAACACCATACGAATGCTCAACCTGTGCATTAAGCTTTAAGAATCTGGCAAAATAAGCCATTGCTCCGGTATGTGCTTCTTCATCGTTACGCAAAATATTACGCAAATCATTACCCGGCGACAATACCATCATTGTGATTCCCATAAGAACACCAATAGCCGACGTATATTGCCAAGGTTTGAATTTTGCCTTTTTCTCGCCGGCAGTTACGATATTTTCTTCTCTCTTAGCAAGCATAGAGAATCCCACGATAAGTAAAAATATACCTCCTGATGTATTCTCATTACACCAGCCGGATATAATACCGTATAATCCCATTCCTACGGCAATCCATACTCTTTTTTTAGATGAAAATGTATCATAATCGGCAGCAAGTAATCTGCGAAACAGCGTTACAAAGCCAAGCATTATTACCATGCCCCACAAATAATTGCAGGAACCGCTAAGCCACAAAAATGTCTCATCGAATGATACGCCCCAAATCCAGGTGAAAAGATTAATTAATGCAAACAAAACCACATCATATTTTTTCTTTTCTTTGACATTAACATATACAAGCAACGTAAAAGCTGTATATACGGCACTGTTTACCACATTAAATACCCATTTGGGCAATGCCAAAAAGCAACGCATAATAAACTGCAAAACAGTTCTTCCGTTCCACAGCATATAATTCTCATATTCCTCGGCAATAAGCTGTGCTATCGGCTTCGGTTGTCCCGGTTTATAATACAAATCATCCGACATATACGGAGTCAATATGTTAAATACCAAAAAAGCCACATAAGCTACCGCTAAGATTATATAGAATATTCTCTTTCTGTTCTTCTCACTTACTTTAATACTCATTCCGATTTGTTACCTCTTTTTTACAACATCATATATTGATGTAATATTATTCCCATACAGCTTTTCCGAAAGACGCATTTTTCTCATCAATGCACTTCATAATCGTGCCACAGATATCTGTGTCCTTCAAAGGCTTATCACATATCTGCAATTCGTTATTTGACTCGCCCGCTCTTTTAACCATGAATATCGGATTACTGTTTTTTGTAAATTCATATCCGTATTCGGAGGCCGCTTCGCGCTGTGCATCATTAAATCCATGATCTGCCATAATTATGACAGTCGTGTCATCATATGTACCTGCCTGCTTCAATGCATCGAGATAATCAAATGCTATCTTTAACGTGCCCTTCCACTGTGCCATAGGAGTCGAGTTGTAATCAAGTGTCGCCTCTTCTGTCAGGTAATAAGGTGAATGCGCACCGTAAAGATGATAGAACCGGAAAGCACTGTCACCGTTTATACCATCAAGCTTAATACCTGATTGCAGCAATTCATCCTCAAAAGAATAATCAAGTCCCATCACATACACATCCGTATCTGCAATAATATTGGTTAACGAATATGCCTCATAATGATAGTGCGGCTTAAAAATGAACGGCATGTCCTTATATCTGATGCAATCAGATAACTGCGAGACCGCCTTATCAACATCAAGCTTACACATATAATCCAACGTAAAATTATCTACCACGCCGTCTTTACTTGGTTGCAGATACAATCTGTCGGTTAAGATTCGTATATCATATCCGGCATTCTTTATATCTTCCAGAAAATGTGCATTCTCATATGCTTTGCTAATATATTCATCCACGTCACCGTCTATGGCTACATCATTACCGGTCATATATAAAGGCAACTGGCCATCGGTATAGTCATATCTTGTTGACATATTGTTGTAATATGTAAAATCCTTAAGCGGGCTAAGATAATCCGACGATTCTTTTGTCACTTCATCTATCATCTGTGTATCATATGCATCAAGAAGCAAAACAACCACATCTTTATTGCCTGACAAAGTAAACATATCGTCTTTTACAAGCGCACGCTCATCCTTACTTGTTACTCCGGTTGTTAATAATACCGTTACAAGAGTTATTACCTGAACAGCTGACAGATATATTGCTGCCATATTCATAATATGTCTGCCCTTTTTCAATTTGTATTCAATCAAAAGTAACGTAATCGCAAGCACAACCCATATACAAGCGTTGATTACTATCGTAAACGTACTCCACGACTGACCTGCTCCGTTAATTGTACTCATCTTTCCGTTAAGGAACATACCCTGTATAAAACTGAGTACCGAATATACAAAGCATGCTGAAGCAACATAATCAAACATTCGGCCGCTCACATAAAAAGAAAGTACAGTGACGGACACGGCTGCCATCAAAATTGCAGCCGGAATTATGCAAGTTGCAACCGACATGTATGAATATACAAAATCACCTTTATTATATGCATACAATTCGGTAGGACCTTCTAAAACAAAAAGCAGTATGAACAATAGCATTCTGCTACCGATAGTTTTAACTTTGGTCTTCCTGTCTGCATTGCCCTCGGCAAACCATTTAATAAAGCACGTCTTATCAGTCGCCAAAATAATCAATCCGATTACTACCGATACAATCCCAATAATAACTACCGCAGTCATCTTGGGATAACCGAGCAATACCGTCACAAGTAACATAAGTGACGCAAAACTTCCGATTATGTATCGAACAAACTTTTCCACAAAACGACGAAGCAGGCAATACGCCACATATGTGACTACAATCAGTATCCCTACTTTGGCATATGCACTTACCCCTTTTTGGTAAAAGGAATAGCTAAGGTAAGTACTTCCTCCGCTAAGCAAAGTTCTTGCAGCCGTAACCACATAATAAAATGCCGCAAAATATCCTGCCACCGCACCTGCAATATTTGCATTTTTCTTAAACAAATATTTGTCTGCAACTGCCGCAACACACGCCGTTAATACAATTAATCCATAAACACAATAAAAACTATTCATACGTAATAAGCAAACTATCCCAAATTTACATAATCATCATATTATAGCACAAAAAAACTTTAGCTGCACATTTTAAGCCAAAAGAAAAGTCCTCTGAGCCGACATCTTCATATCTGCTCAGAGGACTGTATTTCCTTATCAATTACTCTGTCTTAATTCTCTGGATAATCTCACTTGCCAGATGTTCTGCAAGTATTCTGTATCCGTCTGTGTTCGGATGTACTCCATCCGGTGTGAACTGATGATTAATCTGCTCATCATGTGAATTAAGGAAATTGCTGTTATACAGGTCAATTACAGCAAAATCATAATCAGGTACTATTTCATTAATGGCTTCGGCAAAAGATACCTGCGCTACCATATTGCCCGGATCTGTAGCGTATACACCATCGTTAAGAATAGTAGACATTGGATTGACATATATAAGTTTCACATATCTGTCAGTCATGTTGTCATGGAATTTCCACTTCATTGCAGAGCACATTTCATCAAGATCTCCGCAGAATGTGTCATTCTTCATTCGCTTATCGTATTCAAGCTCACCGAAATCCCACTTGTTCATGTACAGACAGTCATTGGTTCCGCCAAAGATAATTACAATATCACTGTCTTCCGGAATATCATCCCATCTGTCAACCATAGCAAAACTTGATGCACAGCTGCTGACAACCGAACCACCTATTCCAAGATTCACAACTTCTTTACATCCAAGTATCTCCTGCAAAATCTTCGGATAATTGTAGATTGGCTTTTCTTCGTCGGACAGATTGCTTCCTTCGGTAATACTGTCACCCATTATTGTTATCTTAACATCCGAAAAATCAATCTTACTATTCTCAATCACCTTACGATCGAATGCATTTACGGACATTGTATAATCATATGATGACTCTTCTGCTTCATTCTCCGCAAGAGTTCCTTCTATATCAAGCGGCGGATAATCCATATTCCAATTCAGCTTAGAGGTCTTACCGTCAATAATGAATTCATCCTTTTCATTCTTCTTTTGTTCCTCTTCAGGCTTACTTGCTTCGGCATCTGCCTGCATCTTCTCATATTTCTCTTCCGCAACAGATTCATAATCAACCGTAGCTGTCTCGACAGGTATTGTTGTCTCTTCCGCAGTAGCCACAGTCTCAATGCTCTCCGCTATTTCTTCAGTCATTCCTGCAATCACTCTGTCCTTAATCAGTACAGCTGCAACAGTAAGTAAAATACCGAGTAAAAAACACATCAGCCTTACAACTGCTTCAGGCATTTTCCCTTTCTTCATAACGTCTCCTCCATATCATATATCAAATATTTCCATATACTTTCTGACATCACTTTTATGCATAATATCAGTTTCTTAATAAGTATTCCATTATAAAAATATTAAGATTCTCTTAATAATCTATCTTTTTCCCGTAATAACCGCATACATCATAGGAAAATATGAGAATATTCTCATAGCCAGCTTCCTCTTTGTACTCCAGGCAAAAGAAGGATCAAGACACTCCTGCAATTTCTTTTTATATTTGCACATCATCTCATCTGTCAGTTGCTTGTTATCACCCGACATATGTTTTACCTGATAATAGCAGGTAAGTAACTTGCACAGATACTTGTAAGAATCCTTTTTATACAAATCCATCAGGCCATTATTCCTAAAATACTCCATCCTTTGCTCTATTGCCCACAAAATGTCGAGTCTTTTATGTGAAAAAGTGCTTCCGGTTATTCCCGATGCATTGCGATAGTAATAGTAAAGAACCGTATCCAGACTTACCACCTTCTTAGCCTTATGTAAAAGCTTATACGTAGTTGCTTCGTCTTCGTGAATTCTTCCCTTAGGATATCGCACATCCTTCCACAGCTTTGCACTATACAACTTATTCCAGGCCACTACCGTATTAACATTATTGGCACTGTATATACTTTGCAATGCCTCAATCGAAGTCATTACCTCTTCTGCAACAGTTATATTGCCTTCATGCACTATATAATCCGCTTCAACATTCTCAAATCTGCATATAGCAATATCCGCATCGTTTTTCTGACATGCTTCCAACATACACGATACATATCTGCTGTCTATGGCATCATCCGAATCCACAAAACAAATATACTCACCGCCACAAATATCAATTCCTGCATTTCTTGCATCGGATAAGCCGCCGTTTGCTTTATGTATTACTCTGATTCTGTCATCTGTATCCGCATATCTATCGGCAATAGCACCGGATTCGTCCGCAGAGCCGTCATCTACAAGTATTATTTCAATATTCTTATATGTCTGATTTAAAATACTTTTAACGCATCTGTCCAAATATTTTTCAACATTATATATCGGCACAACAATGCTAACTTTGATATCTTCACTCATCACATTTACCGTATATCTTTAATAGTTTCTCTGCATACTCTTTTGCTGTATCAAAATGAACCGCGTTACAGCCTGCTTCACATTGTGCCAATATCCTATCATCAGTCATAAGTGCCTGCACTGCCGCAGTCAATGCATCCGCATTACCCGGCTCAAATAACATGCCGCCCTCGACCAATTCGGGAATACCGCCAATATTACTTCCTATCACCGGTGTTTTGTACATTTGAGATTCCATCACCGAGAAAGGGCAATTCTCATACCATTCGCTCGGATAAATACTGACACGCGCGTCATTTATTAATCTTCGCATCTTTTCACCGTTGCAAAATCCCATGTTGATAACATTAGGAACTGCATTAACCATATCCTCAAGCGGACCGTTTCCCGCAAAGACATATTTAATATTCGGTGTTCTCTTAGCACACTCAAGCAGTGTCTCAATGCCTTTCTCTTTTGCATATCTTCCAAAATACAATGCATACGGTCCTGTCACTTCATTAACAGAATCATTGCTCTGCGGGATAGCATCCAAAAAATTGTGCATCATAACAAGTTTATCTTTCAATTGCTCATTAACGCTGAATTTATCAAACAGGAACTGACTTGGTGCAATAATGACATCCACCATTCTATATGTCTTTCTCCATTTATAGTAATAGCCTTCAAGCATTCCAAGCAGTGAACGTAACTTTGATCCATGAATACAATTATTCTTTACACAATTAACATATTCACCGCGAATGCAGGCTTCACATATTTCGCCTGTCGGCTTACACATCATATGATTGGGACATATCCATTGATAATCATGTGCGGTAAATACAATCTTCACATTATGCGCATTACGCTTCTGCCATGCACGTATCTCATATATAATACTTGGAGTTATTTGAAAATTGATATTATTAAGATGCACTACATCCGGATGCATGCTGTCAAGCACCATACGAATCTTTCGACGTGCTTCAAAGCTGTATATAATTTTGAAAGGATATGTTATTTTACTTAACTTGCTACCATGAAAATCCATATTGGACGTATATGCATCTACATCATTGCCCACAATTCTTCCTTCGTGCTCCATACCGAAGTACTGTACTGTGTGACCCATTTTCTCAAGCTGCTCTCCCAGCTTAAATATATACGTCTCAGAACCGCCGTTAGGGTATAAGAATTTGTTAACAATCAAAACCTTCATCTTTTTCTCTCTTATCCGGGTAATCCAACCTACATCACTATATCTTCTTGACGCAGTTCTCTTATCATAATTTCATTGTATTTCATCATACATATGCCGTCTTTGTAATCTCCGATGCGCACTTCATTGGTTATTCCGTTTAGATTATTAACCACCTGCATTGGCATATCTACGCCACACTCGTATGCATGAGGATACCCTCCTCCGAATCTTGGATTGACTTCGGAAAAATAGTATTCGTCGCCTATTTTGAAAATATCAATATCAATCATACCTCTAAATCCGGCACTTTCCACGAATGTCACAATACGATTAAACAATCCGATATCCTTAACCGATACTGATTTGTCCGTCTCACCGGCACGCATTTTTATTTTCTTCTTAAGAAATACGGAAGTACACTTGCCGCTTATCATATCGATATACACGTCAGCTCCATATTCGTCACCATCCATATATTCCTGAATCATCAGATCATTATACATATGGAACAGTCCTTCCAACTCCTCGTCACTTGCCACCTTATTGATATGCAGGCTTGCGCTGCCGCACACCGGCTTAACAAATACGGGATAATCTATTTCGCCCCTATTTTTTGCAGCATAGAATTCATCAACAGACATATACACTTTGGCAGTCGACAGTCCATACTCACGAAACATCTTTGCCATCTCATATTTGTTAAAACATGTCTCAACAAGCTCATATGGTGAAACAATCGGAGTCGTACCGATTGCGATAAAATCATCCGCTCTGCTTGCAAGCATACTAAGTTCCGGATCTATCAGGGAAAAAATACCATCAATTTGCTCTTCCTTACATATTTCCAATACTCTGTCCATATATCCCGGCTCATTAATTCGCGTTACCATGCGAAACTTATCTGCCTCATATACCGCAGGTGCAAGATTACTGCAATCTGTAGCGACAATCGTACCCTGATCGCCTACTGTTTTCTTAAAATACTGCACAACTTTATCTCTTGTTCCCGCGCTGAGAATTAAGATATTCATAGTTAACATAATTCCTTTCGGTATTTATCAATAACAATCTGTCTGCTGAAGTTATCCTCAACGTGTTTCCTACCATTTTTTCCCATCAAAGAACGGTCTTCCTTGTTCTTGTGAGTTAACATAATGTCCAGAGCTGCTACTATTGCATCCTTGCTTGCAGCTTCAAAAAGAATACCCGATTCACCATCGACAACTGTTTCCGCACATCCGGGCACATTCGTTGTAAGTACAGGTCTGCCGCACGCTGCCGCTTCCAAACAAACATTGGAAAGTCCTTCATGATACGATGGATGCAATATAATATGCGATGATGCATATACAGGTCTCATCTCATTTACATATCCCAAATACTCCATCTTGCCTTCCGACACAAGACGTTCTATCTGTGGTTCATATATAGCTTTACTTTCTTCTTCATACTTACCGGCAAGTACAAACTTCACCTGTGATGAGCCAAAACGATCGGCTGCTTCAATCAATTCTTCAATACCTTTATCTTTCATGATACGAAGTACCGACAATATTCGTATACCTTCATCTTCACTCGGATAATCTTTGTATATATGATGCATCAGATTAACACCCGATCCCGGTAATAGAACAGTCTTACCTTTTACAACACCACGCTTGCACATAAATTCAAGATTATACTCATTTTGAAAGAAAACACACTTTGCCTTCTTCAGTGCGGCCTTATACATACAGATAAGGATTTTGCTTAACAATCCATCATTTTGCAGTGCAGTTCCCAATCCCGTAATATTGGTCATATACGGTATGCCCTTAATTCTGCAGGCCAGACCGCCGTATATATTCGGTTTGATTGTATAAGTACACACTACATCAGGCTTAATCTGCGCAAGCAATCGCATATACTTACTCATAAGCTTTATATCCTTAACAGGATTCATTCCCCTTCTTTCAAAGGGCGTATGTATTATCTCACAACCTTTTTCCTGCAACAGTTTTGTATGAACCTCTTCATCCGGCAATGAAATGTACACCTTGGAATCTTCGAGAAAATCATCTATTAGTTCACTTCTGAATTCATAAAGTCCGCTGGATGAATTGGATAAAATCAATATTTTTCTCATTGTTTTCACTTCCGATATGACTCGCCTATATCAGTCATTTTCCAATTACAGATTCTCTTTATACCATTCGATTGCAAGTGCAATTCCCTTGGCAAAATCATAATCAGGATCATATCCAAGCATCTTCTTTGCCTTGGAAATATCTGCATTGGAATGTTTGATATCACCGGCTCTGTCAGGACCGAAATTAGGCTCTCTTGTAATATCAAGTGCTTTACACAAATCGTAATATATATCTATAAGATATTCTCTTCCGCCATAAGCTACATTAAATGCATTACCTGCCGCCTCACTTGGTGCAAGGCAAGCTTTAAGATTGGCTTCTATAACATTGTCTACATACGTAAAGTCTCTCGATTGCTTACCGTCGCCGTTAATTGTAGGAGTCTCTCCATCCAATAACTGCTTAATGAATTTGGGAATAACTGCAGCATATGCACCGTTTGGATCCTGACGACGACCGAATACATTAAAATATCTAAGGCCGTATGTATCAAGCCCATACAACTTCGTGTAAAGCTTTGCATACTCCTCATCCACTCTTTTTGTAAGTGCATATGGGCTAAGGAGATTGCCTTCTTGTCCTTCAACCTTCGGCAATACCGGATGATCGCCGTATACAGATGAACTGGAAGCATATACAAATTTCTTAACACCGTTTTGTCTTGAAGCTTCCATCATATTAAGTGTACCGGCAATATTATTCTGACAGTAGAACAAAGGCATCTCGATACTTCTCGGAACGCTGCCCCATGCAGCCTCATTAAGCACGTAGTCAACACCTTCCGTTGCCTTCATACATGTATCCAAATCCTTAATATCACCCTTTATAAAAGAGTAACCCGCTCTGTCTGCCAGAAGATTAACATTCTCCTGTTTACCTGTGGACAAATCATCCAAGCATCTGACATTGTATCCCAAATCAAGAATTGCCTCACACAGGTTAGAGCCTATAAAACCGGCACCTCCGGTTACAAGGAATGTACTTCCTTCAGGAAATTTTAGATTTTTAAAACCCATATCTACTACCTCTTTCTAGTTCTTTTTTGTTAACAAGTTTTTATTTAACCGGTTTTCTTGTTTAATACACCTGACACACTCATCAGATATAACGGTATACATATAAATACCGGGAATATATATCTAAACGAAAATGCAAGCGGTACAGCTATCATTATAGTCAGCCACAAAGCAAAGCCCGGTAAAACAGCAATAGCTTTGCGCTTATCCTTACCCATAATTATCATTAATGCGCCCAACATTATCCATGCAATAAGTCCGGCACTAATGTAATGTCTCGGTGAAACAACACTATCCCACGATTTGTCAAAATAATAATCAACATAATCACTCATAAAGTATTCCGATTGTGCTGTATGGTCTTTGCATATATAGGCACTGGACGAGCTTTCCGTCGCATCCCAGAATCCTAATGTCGCCAAAAGATACCCTTTGACCGCTTTTACGGGATTCTTAATACATATATGTACATACGTCTTCAGGAAATCACCTACATGGCTATTATAATACTCTCTGTCAAAGAATTCCGAAAACTTGATACTGTCCGCAACAATAGGATTATACAGATACTTCCACGTCTCTATATCCATTATTGACTGCAGCACTTCTTCATCCTCTATGCTTATGTTGCCTTCCGTTGCCAGAATATATCCTGTCTGCTGAAGCGGAATACCCATACATTCCACCATTCCTGTTGTATTATATCCCAAGGTGGAAAATACCGGACCTTGTATTACAACAGTTACCAATATAACCGACACGCATGTCAGTAACATTTTCTTGAATAAATCTTTGTTATTACGTAAGAATATCAATATGCATATGCTCACAAATACAATTACATATACACCATTATTACGTAAGAATGCCACAAGCAATGACAGAATAATAAAACGAATCAGCATATGTATGTTAATCTTCATTTTATCCGTATCTGTCTTTTCACCTATCGGATTAATCATCGAATACAACATCCAACTGTATAAAAACATAACTATTCCAAACGTTGTATCCTTCCACAGGCTGATACCGTAATATGGGAATATCGGTATTATGGCTACTGCCAAAGTCATAAGACACACCATAAAAAGACGCACGCCTCTTTTATATAACCAAGCGATAAACGATGCAAACAATGCTGCAAGGCATATCATAGACATAGCTGTAAACACTTTCAGTCCGCCGTATTCTCCCTGGCCGAATATATTACCTACCGCAAATGCCAAACGCCATAGCAAAGCATACAAAACAGTATTCTGATTGTTCATAGGCTCCTTATGCAAAGCAATATGTATTGAATCAAGCGTGTCATTGTATATTCCGCCCGGCCAATAGCTCATAATATACGGAATCCAACAGATCGCAATAAACACAAATAAAATAACACCAATCCACCAAGTGTTGTTTGTTCTCGGCTTATCATATATAAGAGGTGTTACTTTTACTATCAGATACTTGATAAGCTGTACCAAAAGATATGCTACTACGGCTAATATAACAAGCAACGGCAAATCAATTATTGATACCGTCGAGATGCTTGTTGTTGCCAAAGTCGATGTTGAAGCATCCATATTAATGACATGTCTGTCAAGTACTAACATAAGTGCCAAAAGAATACTATATGCTATTTCCCATCTGTTTGTCTTTTTTAGATATTCAAGTACCTTCTTCATTTCATCTTCCTACTTCTTATTACATTATTCGTTAATACGAACGGTTACTCCCTACATTGTCTCAATTGTGTTCTCAACATAATCTGCCCACATTTTGTTGACAATATTCGGATGTAATCTGTCTATTATCTTCGATGCATTCTCGCCCAATGTCTTACGTAAATTCTCATCGTTAATCAATTGCTCAAGACGCTTCGCAAGTGCATTCGTATCATCAACTTTTATCAGATATCCGTTCCATCCGTCCTTTATAAGATCTTTAGGGCCTCCGCACGGACAATCCGTACTGATACATGCCATTGAAAGAGTCATCGCCTCAATCAAGGCATTCGGCATGCCTTCGATTTTTGACGGCAACACAAAGATAGAGGCCTCCTGCATTCTCTTTGGTACATCATCCACTTTTCCGTGAAAAATCACACGCCCCTTCAATCCGAGATTATCAGAATATTCCTCAAGGATCTCGGGATGATCACCGCCTCCGTACAGTCTGACCTTCCAATCGGGATACTTATTTGCAATCTTTGCAAAAGCATCGATTAGCATCTTTTCGTTCTTATTATCATCAATTCGACCAACAGCAATAATATCATGTTGCCTGCAATTACAATCGGAATTATATTCATTGATACAATCAATAAATGCAGGATTAATGCTGTTAGGCAAAACAGTAATTTTCTCTTGCAATCTTTGTGGGAAGAATTCACATGCCTCATTTGTCTGCAATACTATACCTGCAGCTTTGCCAAACATATACTTATACAGCATGTGATTCAATCTTCCGGCCATCTCGCGATTCGGATCGCTACGTACACTCACAACTACCGGTATATGCAATTGTCGGGCACTCGCTATCGCCATCAGATTGTTCTTGCCAATAAATGAAATAATCATATCCGGCTCTATCTCAACCCAGATACTCTTTAATTTGTTAATTCGTGCTCTGAGATTGCCTATTCTGCTGCCGGTCTCTTCATCCTTTGTAATATCAGCAATAATTCTTGTAATGGAATCCTTTAGCTCGTACTCTGTATCGGCCTTCAGCTTGGTTACCATATACACTTTGTAGCCAATGGATTCAAAATACACAGCCAGATTGGTGGCAACCCTCTCTGCGCCGCCAACTGCCAAACTGCCTATATAGAAAGCTATCGTTCTTTGCGGCTCTTCTTTGAGCTTACCGATAGTATCAAGTCGCTCCTGTCTCTCCTTGGCAAAATTGCTCTCAACACGTGCGGTATCAACTTCCACTCCCGAATGATGCAATACCGTTTTTACAGTAAGCAATACTACTTTTATATCCATCAAAAAGCTGATATTTTTAACATACTCGACATCTTTTGCTATTCTGTCATCCCAGGCAATCATATTACGTCCCGACACCTGAGCAAGTCCGGTCAATCCGGGACGAACACTGTGTCGCAGTTGTTCCTGCTTTGTATAGTAGGGCAAATAACTGACTAACAATGGTCTCGGTCCGATTAAACTCATATCACCTTTAAATATATTCCACAATTCGGGAAGTTCATCAAGACTTGTAGTACGCAGTAATTTGCCGAATTTGGTAAGCCTTACCGCATCCGGAAGCAGATTACCTTCAGCGTCTCTTTCATCTGTCATTGTACGAAATTTGCACAATGTAAATATCTGTCCGTTTAGTCCCGGTCTCTCCTGATGAAAAATCACGGGGCTACCCAGTTTGGTTCTTACAAGCACTGCAAGAATCAGATATATCGGTGACAATATTATTAATGCCACACCGGAAATAACTATATCAAATAATCTTTTTACAATCTTGTTATACATCCGTATTCCTGCTTTCATTCATTAACAAAATCGGTAATAAGGGTATTATCATCCATAAAATAAGTACATAGCGCACAAGTGTTGTGGGTCCGAGCAGTACCGTCAACCAAAGCATTCCGACCGGAATAAGCGGTACCGACATGACATATCCGTCATATTCTTTCCACATTCTGCCTCGCATCATATTTCCGAATAATACCAATGCATATACCCAGAAAACGAATCCCGGTGCAAACAACATACTTACAACAGGAATTCTTTGCTGATACAAATCCAAGCTCAAATGTTCGTAGAATCTTTCCAACAACCCAAACTTACTGTCTCTGTGTCCCGGTGGTTCTGTCTCAAATCCAAAATACGAACTTTTATCATATTGGAATGTATACATTTGATTACCCTTATACACATTATTAAGTGCATCCGGATACCAATATCCGTACGAAGTTCCCAACCACGCGGTAAAATATATGATAGGTTTACGCATACCTATATCTGCCCAGAGTTTCCTATACTTGGCAGGATTCTTCTCATATGCCATATTATCAAATCCGCTCTTCACTATATCAGATACTCTCAGTGAATATGTTTCCAAATTCTCCTGTGGAATAATCTCATACAATGTATTCAACTCATCCTGTGAAAATGTCTCTTTTGAATAAGTATATACACGCGCAAGCTGCTGTATCGGCACAGTTAACATCTCCTGATGTTCATTATCCGAAGCCCCCGTAGCCAGCTTCAATACAGTATTGCCACCGAAAGCAAGTACAATTGACAGCACCATCAGAACTACCAATCGCATTAATCTCTTATCACGCTTCTTCCATAGAAGCATTACAATTAACGGTATTGAAACAAGATATGCATAGATTCCGTTGTTGCGCAAAAGCATCATACATACGCTGCCTGCAACAAACAATCCATTATTTATTTTTCGTATTTTTACAAAATCGATAAGGCATATTATAACAAGCAAAAAGAAACCGGTAAAAAGCGTATCCTTGGCTGTGCACACGGCATACATCGGAAAAATCGGAAACAATCCGAAAACCAACGTCATCGCAAAGCAATATTTATGATTCATTCCGTACAAATACAATTTCCTTACCGCATATGCCAAAATGGCCGACAGAATAAGCATCTGTATAACAACGTATACAGCTATTCCGACATTGGCATCCAATCCTACATATTCAGCCGCATGAATAGTTCCGCCAAGGGCAAGCACATGTACAAGCGGGTGATGTGTTGTAAAAGCCCTGGATATTACTTCAACATATTCCTCTCTTGCATCATATACAAAAGCTCCCGGGTACAATGCTAAAAAAGTCGGTATCCACAGTACAAAAATGAGAATCCAAATTCTGTAAAATGCAAACTTTTTATCATCTCTGTTCTCGCTTTTTGTTGAAAGTACGGACATCAAAAAGCCCGGTAACGTATCCCATAAATATGCAATTACCGGTGCCAGGAAAAGTGTCAATGCCAATATGTGAATCCACATATCCATATCTGCAATTCTGATACTGTCAACCGCTTCCAGTCTGGCGCCATAATGCAATGCGCCCGATAAGCAAAAGCTAAATACTACCGCCCATATGCATTCTCTTTTCCCCTGCTTTACAAAGACAGGCACCAATTTGCATAACATGTAACTGCCGGCTACAAATACAAACACAGACATCATACTGTTAGCATATCTGATATTCTCGCCTGAAGGGAAAGCCATTATTCCCTGTACACCTATTGCTCCCGCAAAGGATAAAATTATTGCAAGTATTCTGTTTTGAACTGTATTAAGCTCACTTTTCATCCTGTGTTGTCTCTCTGATAATATACTGCGGTGCATTATTAATGCCCATATACATACGTCCTACATATTCGCCTACCAAGCCAAGCATCAACATTATCACGCCGCCGATAAAAAGCATGGCAGCCATCATTGAAGCATATCCCATAGGTGCTCTGCCATCAACAAAATGTTTGACAATGGTATATATGCCATACACGAATCCAACGAATGCACATACGCATCCGCAATATGTTGATATGCGCAAAGGTGTTACACTAAATGCCGTAAATCCGTTCATCCATAGATTAAGAAGCTTTGACAATGTATATCCGGACTGTCCTTCTTCTCTCATTCTGTGATTGACATCCACATTTGTAATTCTCTTGGTAGTTCTTAACACCAATCCCATCAAATACGGATAACTTCTGTCATATTTGATCATTTCATCTATCACAAATCTACGTGCGGCAAAATAGCTGCCCACATACAATTCCTTTGGTTTGCCTATAAGCACACGCGTCATAAGTTCATTCACCGCACTACCGAAGTTTCTGAAAAGTGAATGCTTTTTTGACGGATATCTGGCATATACCACATCATAGCCATTATCAATTTCGTTAAGCAGCTTGCCCACTTCGCATGCGGGAGTCTGTCCGTCATCATCCAGGCATACTATAATATCACCGCTTACATAATGCAGACCTGCCATAATTGCAGCATGCTGACCAAAATTTCTGGCAAGATTTATACCCATTACATTATCATTGGTATGTGAAAGCTCCGTTATCGTTCCGTACGTATCATCCGGCGAACAATCATTTACCAGAACTATCTCATACGAATACGTATCACTAAGTGCTGTCATCGTATTCTTTATTTCTTCTACCACACCCGCAATAGTATGTTCACTTCTGTAACACGGAATACAAAAACTGATTTTCTTCATGTCTTCTCTCCTGTAATATCTATGACTACATTTTGCAATCATCACGCCTTTTGGCCAGTATCACAACATCACGATATTCTCCGTCCAACAATACATTCTTTTCCAAGTATTTCTCTCTGACAAAACCGCAACTGATAAAGTGTCCAATAGATGCAGCATTATCGGATAAAGCTCTTGCATATACCAACTTAAGCCTCATTACATTGTAAGCATAATCAAGAACCATCTGTAAGGCTTCGCTTCCGACACCATGTCCTCTGATGTCTTCCTCACCTAAGAATACGCCGTATTCAGCCTTCATCTCATCTTTGTCTATATCTCTCAGATACACACTTCCGACAGGTCTGTCATTTTCTTTCATACACACAATGAACTGTACAACATGTCCTGCCTCCACCTGAGTTTTCATCCAATTGGTATGTACCTCTGTGGTTAATTCACCTCTGTATATAAAATACCTTTTCACATTGTCCTGTGCACGCCACTTTACAATGAGCGGTGTATCCTCATATGTAATTGATCTTAAATAAATATGACTTCCCTCAAGTCGTAGCTGTTCCATTGTCTTCTCCGATTCTGTAGACATATAGATGCTCATTATTTGTTCCTTCTATGACATCACATATATCTACTATAGCGTCCTTTCCATACTTACTCTTATACCACTCTGTAAGCCACGCTATATTCTCTTCTTCACTGATGAAATTGAATTGCCTCATATCCTCATTGACATCGGCTAAATGCCTCTTTTCACTATCAAGAGGACTGCATGCCATCCATCCTCCGGCAAGCTGCCACCTGCTCTTATCAAGAGTCGCATCAAACACTCTCTCGGTCATACTTACCGTAGAATAAACATCCACATAAAAATATCCGTCATTTGACGATACATATTCACTCAACTGTCTTGCAAGAACATTTTTATTATCACGTATCTCCTGTTTCATACATATATTCGTATATTGACCGGAAATATTGATAATCGAAATTCCCATTAACAGCGCAAGCGTTAAATACAGATACACTTTTGTACCTTTCACGCATTCATATATAAGTATCGCTAACAGTAACATCACTTCACACATCAACATAGGATGTGTAATTCTGGTTACAAGTCTGCCCTTCATATACACATATATCCACGGAACGCTTCGCACTATTGCAGCACTTATTACCTTTATAGCAAGCCATTTGTTTTTCATCACTATCGCAATAAGGATAAGCGATACGTACAATAACATAATCACGATATTAAACGGCATCAGTTGATTGATATCATCCGCAAAAGGCGAACTGATATCAGCATCTTCCATTCGCAATTTTACAAAATCCTTTACATATTGCGACACGATTGTCTTAATGCTCTTGGGTGCGCCCATAGCCTTGCTTGCATTACCCGAATGTACATACATTGCGATTGCATTCAAAGTATCGGCATCAATCGAATCATCCAAAGCATAATTATAATTGCATAACAGATTATACTTATTAATATCAACATCTATACTTTCATAGAATGACACATTCTCGTCATAAGGAGGTATTCCGGTAAAGTCATACACATCTGTTCTTGCATCAAATACTTCTCGATAGTTTTTCCATTCGTCAGACGAATATGCAGCAATATCAGCAATATATGTAATCAACACTCCTATTGCTAACACAGCACATATTGACGCATATTTGGCGCATACCTTTTTGACATTGATATGCATTCCTTCACCTGCCACACGTTCTTCATCTATCATTCTGCCTATTGCTGCAATCCCCATATACGGAACCATTAATAGGCACATTTCGCTACGAATGTTAAAAGCTATAAGGACTAATACTATTGCCGGGATGTTTTTACAAAGCATCGCCTTAACATCATATGTCGGTTCATTCAGATATAGCCATACACATGCTGCAGCGCACATTGTTCCCGCAAGAACCGTGTACTGCATAATACTAAGCTCCCACGCATACAATCCCATCCAGATTAATATCAGTACAACTGCGAGTATTACCTTTGAATATGCTTTTCTCATTACGGCTATCATTCGGTATGTTATCATATAAAAACACACCATAAATCCCGCTATTTCGAATAAGCCAAACCATGCAATCTTTGGGAACACTTTATATATCATACTAAGAAGAAGGCTAATCGGATACATCATCTGATTATTATGAGCTTCGGGAATTCCTGTATATATTCCTGCTACAATATCCTTAATAAGTATGTCATCATTTAGCTCATAGAAAAAATCAAAGCACAAAGCAACAAGCGCCCACAAGATTATTGTCGACGCTGTGGATATTATTAAGTTTATCCGTTTTTCGTTTTTCAACGCACTATCCCTATCTATTCTTATAGAACTGCTTTACTTTATCTATTATATATTCCGCATCACTATCCGACAGATTGTAATACAATGGTAATCTGACAAGTCTGTCGGATTCTTTTGTTGTATATTCGTCTGTTCCGTTGAATCTGGCATACTTAATACCTGCCGGAGCTGTATGAAGCGGCACATAATGAAATACTGCCAGTACTCCCTGTTCCTTCAGATATGATATAAGCTCAGTTCTCTCTGCAAGATTCGCCGTCTTAATATAGAACATATGCGCATTATGCTCGCAGTAATCCGGTACATATGGCAATTCCAACTGTTCTTTCGCTGCCAACTCTTTAAATGCATCTCTATATCTGTTATAGCTCTTCATTCTGTCAGCTGTTATCTCATCAGCAAGCTCCAACTGTGCCCACAGATATGCTGCATTCATATCACTCGGCAGATATGAAGAACCGTAATCCACCCATCTGTATTTATCAACCTGACCACGGAAAAACTTACTTCTGTCAGTTCCTTTTTCTCTGAATATTTCTGCAGCCTCTACATACTTATCATCTCTCATAAGTAACGCGCCACCTTCTCCCATTGAGAAATTCTTGGTCTCATGAAAAGAAAAACATCCGAAATCCGCAATTGCTCCAAGTGCCTTCCCTTTGTAAGTAGACATTACTCCCTGAGCGGCATCTTCAATAACCAACAGATTATGTCGCTTTGCAATATCCATTATTACATCCATCTCGCAACCGACTCCTGCATAATGCACAGGTACAATTGCACGCGTTTTATCTGTAATTGCATCTTCAATCTTATTCTCATCAATATTCATGGTATCCGGTCTGATATCAACAAATACCGGTACCGCTCCACGCAATACAAAAGCATCCGCTGTAGACACAAACGTATATGAAGGCATAATCACCTCATCTCCGGGCTTGATATCCGCAAGCAAGGCGGCAAGCTCGGTTGCGTGAGTACACGATGTGGTAAGCAGTGCCTTATTGCAACTCGTCTTTTTCTCAATCCATTCATTACACTTCTTTGTAAACTGTCCGTCACCGCAGATTTTCTGTGCTTCCACAGCCTGCATAATGTACTTCATCTCATTGCCTGTATACGGCGGTACGTTAAAATTTATCACTCCCTGTTCCTCGATTCCTTATTTTTCTGCATTAGGTCTATATACAATGTACTCATCATTTTCAAATATTTGTGACATGTGATTACATACAATATAATCCTGCAAAATATCCTGCTTTACAGCACCGTTTATTCCCGACGGTTCCGGCAGCTTGCGGATTATTATGACACTGTTGTCATATTCATCGCTCATGCCTAGTTTCAGTAACTGTTCATCAAATTCGTCCGTCGGATACGAATCCAAATCCGGCCACGTACTTGATATAGCAGGGCTCATTCTTAATATGTATGACAATCCGGGACAATCTCCCCAAAATACTGCACTTGTTACATCCGCAGGAATCGCTGCATACAATCCCTCAATTGATGCGGCATTATCTGCAGTAGTATATATTCCTTCCAAAGACGGCACGCCACTTACTTTAACATCTCTTAATGTACCATCCATTCCGTCTCTGAATACGAACTGTGTATGAAAACCGGTTATCTGAATATATGTCACGGTGAATACAATTAGCAACATACTCATCCATGGAAAATTGCAGCCATATAACAAACCGTTCATTCTCATCTTATGCGCGCCCCTGTGTAACCAACCGCCTGTTACATATAATACAAACGGCATCACAAGGAACATATTGTTCAAATTCTGGCATGTAAAGTTGTTACTTCCAAGAGGTGTAACGATAAGTACAACCAATACAATAGTCGCCAACGTTTTTACCAAAATATTGTAATCACGTCTGGCAAGTACCGTTATCGCACATATCCATGCAAGCAGAAGTATTATCATACCCCACTCAAACATGGCAGTGTAATCCTCGTAATATTTGAAGGTAAACATTCCTCTGCCCCAGAAAAATCGCAGCATCACGCCTACCACAAGAATATATACTCCTCTCTTAATCCATTTGAGTATACCTTCTTTGTTAAATGCCGCGAACATAAGCGTACCCATAAAGATGACCGCAGCAATAATTGCAATCCATTTAAAACTGCGCACATACGCTGACACAACAGATGTAATCATCGAAAACGTAGTGTAAGTATCATCCGTTCCGGATATAGCGAACATCTCCGTAATCCTATCCGCAAATCCATCAATTCCAAATCTCGCAACAACAAGACAAAACGGAACAAGAACACCGACGACATAGCCCAATATGCAATATCCGGTAGATTGAAGTGCAGCTGCCCCCGCCTTTGTATCTTTTGAAGTATATCTGATTTTCCAAACGGCAGTCGCCCACACAGTTACAATAAGTAATGCCTGCGTAACATTCGGAATACGTACAAATACATTAAGTCCGAGTACAATTCCTGCCAATGCATACAAATAATCCCGTTCATCTCTTATTGCCATATACAGCAAAACCGCACCGAGCGTAAACATAAGGTATGACATATAATTGTACAAAATGCCTGTCGGTATCCAACAAAAAGCTATTGCCGCATATTCTCCGGCAAAAAGTATTGGTGCGGAAAAATCTTTCTTTAACGCGTAATAACAAATAAGTGCAATTGCAGAAACAACAAGTCCCATATATATGTTGGCACCAACCAGAGTATTACCCCCCGGCAATCTAACAAGTATCGAACCAATACCATTAGATAAATAAGTAGATACCAACCACATACCCTGCAATTTATCAGGATACATATAATTACCCAAACTATATGTCGAATCCGACACATCGGCACCAACACACACTTTTACAAGCGGCCACAGCAAAAGTACTAGCGGAAAAAGAACCTGCTCAAGCGGCCATGATATTCTCTTATATAATGTTTTAACTGTTACCGATATCTTGTCGTACATGTTTTCCTCTTATAATGCAAGTGCATTTGTCAGCGCACGAATAGTGCTTCAGCATATCAAATATATCAATATGACATCTGTGTCAGATTAATTCATTCTGCCTATGCAACTCAGGCGCTTCGTATTTATCCATAAAATCATCGCTTAAGAATATTTTCTCTTTAGCAAAATGTATGCTATCCACAACAGTAAATACAGATATTACTTTATCTACCTCAATCCCCGGTATATCATTCATCACTTCCATAGGGAATCGTCCCTTAAGTACAATTGCCTGCGGAAATTCTTTTTCATAATCCAATATATCTCTCGGATGCGGCTTCATATATACAGTTGCGCCTTGTCCGTACTCTGCAATAATATCCTCAAATATCTGTTTGCGCACATCGAGCTCACATAACGGCTCAGTCAAAATAAGTATTGCCGGCTTATTCTTACCTGCTTCCTGCATCTGATTGAGCAATCCGGACACATCTTCCATAAAGACGCCCAACAGTACGAGTTTGTCTTCTTTTGAAACATTATCAATAAGCTGCTGCCTGTTCACGCACACATAATGTAATGACTTATATTTCAATCTGCTGTCATCATTGATTTCCATATCAAGGCAATATTTGGAATAGCCGTTCTCAATAAATATCAATCCTTTTTTTGCCATCATGCACTTCAATTCAAAATGTCCTCTGTTGGACCATCTTGCGGAATCACTGTATACAAGAGTATCCAGACCATCTTCAAGTGCATGGTAATATATCTTCTTATAATTCAAATAATAGCCGATAGGATCCGAGTCGTTAAATACATATATATCTTTGTACTGTGTAAAATCAACCGGAACATGCGGTTCCTGAAGCTTACCCAACAACCTTGTATAAACAATCCTCTGCAGCAGATTCAGAATAATATTTCCTCTGTCGGAATGGTACTTCATAACACGTTTGCTTGAGCTGTCTACTTGTTCATCAAAGAAAAGCACATCTTCAAACAGTCCCGATTCCCTCGCACGCAAATCAAGCGATTCAAAATCGTTAGCCATAGTACTCAAAATAAGCGTCGCATTTCCTCTCTGCTTTGGCTCAAGATTCAGTTCCTTAACTACTGCAATATACACATGATAATATGTATGGCATACATATATTCTGTCTTTCATATTTTTTTCGAAGAGCACTAGTCTCTCCACTCCCCAACCACTAATTTATGTTCAGTAAATTTCTTTGCAATACCAATCATCTCTGTTACCGGTACATGTGCAATATTGGCAATATCAATAAGATCATTGCGTCCGTCCGCGTATGACAGAAAATCGCGCGTTACCAAAATTGCATCCCAGGCATCTTTTCTGCTGACTGTCGGATATAATCCGCGTTTTCCAAGCTGAGGCTCACATAATACCTGTACCTGATAATATGCATTATGCTCCAACGCATTAATAGCGTCAGTCATCACATCATATGCTCCTTCAAAGCCGGCCGGTGACACAAAATCCATATTATCGGCTGATGTATGATATTCCGGATACTGATCAAATAACGTTCTGCAGAAACATACAAACGGAAGGTCTACTCCCGGAGAACAATACTGTCTCTCATCCGAACCTCTCTCAAGATATGAATACACCTTGGCATTCTCTCTATACTTAAGCAGATTCAGAATCACCTTATCCGCCAAAGTATCACCATATCTGGACTGCACTACCGAATAATCACCGTCATCGCCCACACATGAAATATTGAAACCTGCAACAATGTGGCTCCTCATATAATCAAGATGTGAAGAAATATACGTTATGGAACCGATTGTCTCGGGAATATATATAAATCTGTATGAATAATGTCTCTTCTCAAGACTCATAATATATCTTGCAAGGTTAACCGAAAGGGCCGGTCCCGAACATTCATTATTAGCCATCGACGGATGACAAATATATGTGGAGATAAATACCTCTTTCTGGCTTTCTCCCGGAATAAGAATCTCACCATAAGTCAGATTACCGTCTATCAATTCGGAATCAATATACATATGATACTTGCCGGGCTTAAGTGAACGCTTCATATTCTCAGACATACAGAACGCATATCTCTCACGATAATATGATGTCACATAAGGAATCAAATCGGGTTGCTCCTCCAGAGTCTCAATATGCTCAAGCAATTCATCCAGCTCAACCCATTCATCAACAGGAGTCGAATATCCCATCACATGCAGATTATTCTCCTTAAAATCAATTATGTGATTGCCGTTCTCATCTTCGATATATGCTTCGTTAATCACCCATTCCTTAGGAACCGTCCAGTCAAATACCTGTGTACCCGTAGGTACATTATGTATCTGCATTGATATACCGGCTTCCTCTACATATTCTTTCAAAATATCGAGAGTTTGGCGTACTCCCTTGCCGGACAGACTTCTGCATATCGGAAACAAGCGTCCCGCAAGATTGTACATATCCTGTCCGATGTTCTCTTTATCTATCATTTTTACCCTTTCCAAACAGCATAATAAAAGCTGTGAATATTCCATTCCTTACCAGGTCAACCAATACACCGATGGCAAAAACAACTATTACGCAAAGAATCATATGTATTATCTGCCACCATTGTCCGTTAGCATTCTCGATACCGAGCCATGTCTGCCAACAGCCTCTTATCATCACATTTTCATGTAACAAATACACTCCAAAAGTACAGGCTGCAATTCTGTTAATTATCTTACCGCATCTGTATTCTCTCTCCGGAATATGAATGAACACATAAAACAAGCTCACGGCAGCCCACAATACGGTCACATAATTGTACGCATAAGTCATATCCATATAGTATTCAAGATTATTCGTTGCACGTACTATCACGGCACACAACGCACAAATTCCCCATGTAACAAGGACGCCGGCAATATACATAACAAGCGATTTTTTCTTATTCGAATATATACCGATTCCATATACTCTGATATATCCTGCCACTAAGAACAAGCAGATAAACCACAAAATATCATATCCGTATTTGTCCCACGGAATAAGATAAGGATTGATGGATTTTAATCCGCCAAACATTATAAGCAGCGCTACTATTACCGTTTGCAACTGTTTTTTCTCCAGATTCTTAACAGCAGCAACAAGTATCGGTGAGAGCAGATATAACATCACATACGATGTTGCAAACCAATAATGTTCTTCTTCTATTGGCAGTAATATTGTCAGTATATTGGTAAAATCAAGTGAACCTAAGTTAACCACCCCGACTGCTCCAAGACAAAGCGGAACAATCCACGAATAGAACAATACTTCTGCCACCAGACGTATCACCTTACCGATATTCCATTTGGCATCTATCATAAAATAGCCGCTGATAAGTACATACACATTTACTGCCACATTACATGCCGCATACAGCAACCACCACAAGTGATTAACTATCCCCATGTCTTCAGACAGTTTGGGAATAGACATCCCCTTTGTCATATAATGCATGGCGATAATCATCATCATAGCCAATATTCTTAAGATTTCAAATTTCGTCTGTCTGGCTTTCATAAACATTCCTTTATTGGTCTCACGGTCTATTTACTTATTTTTCGGTTTACGAAATACTATGAGCTTGCTGAGTACATAGTTGGTAATAATTACCAGCACCTGTGCAAACAACTTCACAATCGTACCATCATCAATAAATGAAAGATGATATGACTGCGAATTGAAGCCGAATATATTACATCCGACAATAATTATCACTTCTTCAAGACCGAGTGTTGCAAGTCTTGCCACCGTAAAACTGATGAATTCCTTGCAAAAATCAATAAGCGAACTTGATTTACTGCGGAAAACAAAAAACTTATTTGTAAAGAATGCAAAAATAACAACTATAATCCAGTCAATGATATTGGCAATCCATTCTATCCAGCCAAGCTTATTAACAAATACCCAGAACAAAATCATACTGAGTACAAATGCTGCTACTCCCCAAAACAAATAATCAATTATTTCCTGAAACTTCTTATACAATGCAAATAACTTTTTCATAATGATGCGTATCCGCTCGCTTTCCCTTATCTTTCTTTTGATATTTTGCCGTTCTCAACACGATATACCATATCGCACTTCTCTATCGTCTGAAGTCTGTGGGCAATAATAATCAATGTCTTTCTGCCTGCCAATACATTAATTGAATCCATAATGGCAGCTTCTGTCTCGCCATCCAGTGCAGATGTTGCCTCATCCAGTACAAGCACCTCCGGATCTTCATACAATGCTCTGGCAATACCTATTCTCTGTCGCTGACCACCGGATATTCTGATACCTCGTTCACCTATTTCGGTATCCAATCCTTCCGGCAGACTCTTTACAAATTCATCAAGTGCAGCTTCCTTTAAGACAGCCCAGACTCTGTTATCATCTATCTCATCATCTGCATATCCGAACGCAACATTGCGTCGTATTGTAGAATCAGTCATAAATATTGTCTGCGGAATATATCCGATATTCTTAAGCCATCCCGGATAATTGCTCATAATATCAACACCGTCAGCTGTTATCTTGCCGTTCTCAAGATGTAACAGGCCAAGCAACACATCAATAATTGTCGTTTTACCTGCGCCTGAAGCACCTACCACACCGACAGCACTTCCGACCGGAATATCCATATTCGCATTATCAAAGATATACTTATCTGTATTGGGATATTTGTACACAATATCTGTAAGCTTAATCTCTTTGGTAACAGGAAGTTTTTCTACCTGCACATGACCCCTGTAAGCCTTCTCATCATAAACGACACTGTTGTCATGTATATCATCCTGCAGATGATCGCTTATGTTCCACAAAAACGGCTCCAAATAGCTTATTGATGTTGTATAATTGTTGATTCTGTTGGCACTGGGCATAAGTCTCATTGCCGCCAATCCGAATACGGCAATCTGCGGAAGCAGTTGCTCAACCGTAGCACCTCCCAATATTACAACAATCATATACAGCACAAGGCCGGCTATACAGATTGTCTCTATAAGAAGTCGCGGAGTGGAATTGTACATGCTGTACTTCTGTACCGCATTAACATACCCTGCACCGCACTCGGCATACTCGTTTATAAAATGGCTCTCTTTATTGGCTACCTTTATTTCTTTAATACCTATTACAGACTCGTCAATAATCTTATACAGCCCCGAATAGTAATCTTGATTATCCTGACCTGCTTTATGCATAATCGGCTGAATAATCTTCTTAATGACTATAAGCAAAATAAGCAATAATACTGTTATAGTAATAATCATTGCAGCATCAACCACAACAAGCACCGCAACAAGACATGCAAACACAACAATCTCACTGGTCAGCTGCAATATAGTAAGTATAAGTGCATACATATTATTTACATCAGATGTAATATTACGCTGTATGACGCTTGTGTCGGCATTCAGATAGTATTCATACGGACGCTTCATAAAATTAATCATCATCTTACGAGATGTTGCAAACTGATTCGTATATACAAATCGTAGCTGTACCTTGGTCTGTATGAACAGGAACAGATTCTTAAGCACAAATGCCAAGATAAGTGCAGCCATAAAGAGCACCGCAAGTTGTTTGGTATCTGTCATGCCAAGTGCATCATATACATATCTGAAATACTTATTTTCCAAACATTTTACCGGATCAATAACCACCTGCAGCACCGGAATGGCTACAGAGATACTGAGTGATTCAAGTATTCCTCCGATTAGCATAAGAAATACAATGAGTATCATTTTTCTCTTTTGCTTCTTATCAAGCAACAGGTTCAGTCTTTTTAATATCTTAATCATATTGTTATGCCTTACAGCTTCCTCCGATTTCATTTAGCAGACGGTACTTAAGCTCTGCAAGTCTCCAGTCTGTCTCATTATCGATATCCTGCACTTCCATTTCATCAAGCACAATATATGTCATATCATCATCCTGGTTTATCTTAGGATCGACAAATTTCTCAACATCATAAAAATAGAATTGACCGCAGTCGTGATATATCGGCTCCAAATCCTGGCTACGTGTCAATCTGTATTGCGGCTCTCTGTAAGATACGCGTCCATCTTTTGAGATAACACCTCTCTGTGGCGGAAACGAAAACGGAACAACCGGCATAAGTTGCGCTGCACCGCTTGATTTGAGCTTCTCATATGCTTCCTTTAGTCTTTCGGCTGTTATAAACGGAGCGGTCGGATACAAACACACCATCGTATCAAACTCTTTGCCGAGCTTTTTATATTCAGCGAGTACCTCTGCAAGCACTTCGTCCGTTGTCGTATGATCATCGGCTGTAGCCGCACTTCGCATAAACGGCACACTTGCCCCTGCTTCTTTTGCAATCCGGGCTATCGTATCATCATCCGTAGACACCATTACTTCATCAAAAATGCCTGATTTCAAAGCAGCTTCGATAGAATAACATATTATCGGTTTGCCACAAAAATCCTTTTTGTTTTTTCCCGGAATGCGCTTGCTTCCGCCTCTTGCTGTGATTATTGCAATATTTCGCATAGTATCCCACTTTCTATAGTCCATAATCTTCTATATTTTACCACATTCACACACTTGAATGCAATTTATAGATATGCGATAATGCAAGCATGAAAGTAAGTATAATTGTTCCCGTATTTAATATGGCTTCAGATGGCAAATTGTCATTTTGTTTGGATTCACTGATTAACCAGACTATTGATGATTATGAGATTATCGCAGTCGACGATTGTTCAACAGACAATTCAATGGATATCTTGCGTCAGTACGAAGAAAAGTATCCCGACAAATTCCATGCTATACACAGCGAAGTCAACCACCACCAGGGTGGTGCCAAGAACATCGCTTTGCATGCAGCAAAGGGAGAATGGATATCTTTTATCGATGCTGATGACTGGATTGTTCCGGATTATTATGAACAGATGTTGGAGGTTGCCAATCGCACCGGCGCTGATATGGTCGGATGTGACTACTGCGAAGTAAGCGAGCACACTTTCACACCGGGACATCAGGTTGCCAATAGCAGGCCTGAGCAGACAGGTGTATTGGGTGCTACCCAAAAACGCAGTATGATAATAGACGGTGGAAGTCTGTGCACCAAGATTTACAAGCGCGAGCGAATCATTAAGAACAGTCTGTTTTTCCCGGAAGATATATTCTATGAAGATAATGCAGTCGGCAATTCGTATTTGATAATGGCTCAGCATTATGAATACATCGCCAAGCCGCTTTACTACTACTATCAACATAATTCATCAACTGTGCACACCTTCTCGGTAACGCGTTGTTTGGACCGCATGGCAGCCGGACGAATGATAGTAGAGGAAGCAAAAAGACATGGATACTATGACGAATTCAAGCCGGAGCTTGAATTTTCATTTACGCAGCTGTTCTACGTGAACACATTATTTACATATATGCCATGTGTTCGTCCCACAAATCCAAAATTTGTGCGCGATATTACAAAAGAAATGCTTACGTTTTTCCCCGATTTCAGGGAGAACGAATATTATATCAACCGCGTTGGCGCCGAGGAAAAGAAGCTCATTAATATGGCTTGTGCTTCTCCTCTACGATTCTATATATATTACAAGCTCCTATGGGCTTATCGTAATTTGCGTCGCGCCATATCGGGTAAACACTAATTAGTTATGCTTTTTGTTTTATTGTTGCAGTTTTCTATATCAGTTCAAAAGCCTGCAACACACTTTGCGAATCTTCATCCGTAGGTTCGCTCACAATATAGTATCCGCGTCCCATAAGAGCATGGCCGTTTCCCGCAGGTTCCAAAACATCACCGGGAGCAATATTACATACCCAACGAACAAGTCTGTCACCAAGTATCTTACTTATATCATCCTTGGTTGGCACTTTTGCGACCTTTCCCGTATAGTCAAAATACCTAATCATAATATTGCGCGTAACAGCAGGTGTAAAACTATATGCATCACCCATCTGATACTTCATATATTCTGTAGCCACATCAATATCGGTAGCCAACGGCGTAAAAAGATTGTGCAGATTATGTCCCGACGGTCTGCCGGATGCCTCTATAACGAAAGGGCCGTTTGCCGATCTCAAAATATCAGCATGCATCAAACAATCATCAAGTCCCATTGCCACAACCACTTTTGTCATATATTCATTAACCTGCGCGCGAAATGCATCATTCATATCAACAGAATAATATGCAACTGCCTGACGCATCGGGAGAGGTGTATTCTCCTTATGTCGCAACAGTACAAGATGGAATCTGCCATCTATCACAGCACCGTCCACACCATATTCTTCACCATCAATACACTGTTCGAGCACATACTCTTCATCCGTCACTTCGTTTAGTGCCGATATAAGCTCGCCCTCGTTATTTACAACATATATGCCGCGACTTCCCGAACCGTATCGTGGCTTCAAAATCATAGGAAATGCATACTTTGTATCTTGATTATTTCCCGGGTTCTCATCACGCACTATCTTGCCGTCTTTAACAAGATACATCACGCAATCACGCAACCTGTCCGACTGCAAGCACTTATGAAAAGTGTATTTGTCCGTACAATTAACAGCTGCACCACGACATATTCCTTTAAGTCCCAAAGCATCATTACATGCGCCGATTGTTGTCAAATATCTTCCTATCGGCACCGTCTGTATCCAGTTACACCCAAGTTCATTAAGCACGTTTAGAGTCGCCTGCTCATCCGATATATCCGTCACAATCGGAATATCAGCCGTCTTAAGTCCTGCTGCCGCCGCGTTGCCATCGATAGCAACCACTTCTATTCCCATCTTATGTGCACATTCAATTGTATGTAGAGCTTCTTCACTCGCTCCGATTATTGCAAGTCTTTTTTTCATCACACCACTCTGTCTATCACATTCATCGATCTTTGTTTTCTCGTTTTCTCGATGACATTACTGCAATCCCGCCCTATAACGACGCAAGTGCCTGCGCAATCCTTTGTGCGCCCTTACCGTCAGTTATTGTGGCAAGCTTCTTAGCACAATCTTCTCTACGTTTTTTTTCAAAAACAAGCGACCGCAATTCACTTACAATCACGCCAAGCGTCTTGTCGCGGTCAGCCGTAACATCGCCGGCGTATATCATGGCGCCGTTTCGACACCAGTAATCGGCATCATACCTTTGATTATCAGCCGTAACCGCATATATTGTGGCCAATCGCATAACAGCACACTCTGTAAGCATTGTTCCCGCTGCCGATATGGCAATATCGCATTCACTCATCAATTCAGCCATATTTGATACATTCTTATGAACCGTAACATTAGGCATACTCTCGGCAAGTTCAAGCAATTCGCCTTCATTCTCAATATATCTGCCGATTACCACATGCCAGTCACACGTATCAAGCAATTCATCTTGCAGATTCGCAATATTTTTCAATACTCCGTACATCAATCTGCAGATGTCACCGCCTCCCGCAGCCAGCAATATCTGTCTGCCGTTGCCACCACGCGGATTGTGTTCAAGAAACTGCTCTCTGAGAGGAGCATACATCGGACCTAACAGAAGTTTTGTTGTATTGATTTTGTCATGTCCGAATACATTTTTATAATCAGCGACATAATTCCAATTATCACAATACCCATTGTAATTAATCAGCAAATCAACCGGATATATGTGCTCATGCAAATCATCAATATATGCCACCTTGCACTCTTTACTGATTTCCTCGATATACTCACAGTTCACAAGATAGCTGTCGATTAACATGACACAAATGTCATATTTACGTATGATTTCTCGCTGTCTGTCAGATTCGGCATCAGGAGTATTCCAATCAATATTCAGCACAATATGTTCAAAAGACTCTCCGGCAAGCAATGCATCTGCGCCATGATCTGACGTAATAAAGATTACATCTTCTCCCAATTTGCGCAAAGCATTTGCAATTGTTATGCATCGCATCACATGTCCCGTAGCTATTACATTGTTGGCATCCGCTCTGATTCCTATCATCACAAGCTCTCCATAAAAACTATTCTATCAATTCCCAGGCAAGCGGTGTTCCAAGCTTCATATCCTTCTTGGCTCTTTTACCGAGAATTTCTTCATAATACATCGTATGCAATCCGTTACCCGGTCGAATAGACCTGACGTTTTCCGGAGTAAGCAATTCACCTGCCGCTATATCCTTTACGGCAAAAAGCGATCTTGAGCCCTCATGCTCAACAATCTGTGTCTGCGTCAGTCTATATTCGGCACTGCCTAACGCCTGCTCCATAATGCGAACATCACGTACCATAGCTGCAAATTCTTCAGGTTCCATGGAAAATGACGAATCCGCTCCACCATCCGCTCTCTTTAACGTAAGATGTTTCTCTATCATCTTTCCGCCAAGCGCTATCGAGCCTGTCGACACGACAGTTCCCATAGTATGATCCGACAATCCAACAAGACAATCATATTTTTCAGCCAATGTATTCATTACACGCAGATTGACCTGGTCATACGGCGTCGGATAAGCACTCACACATTTTAAAAGAATAACATCTTCGTTGCCCTCTTCTTTACATACATTGAGAGCGCGCTCAATATCTTCTTCGTATGCAATACCTGTAGCAAAAATAATAGGCTTATGCAGTCTTGCAATCTTTCTGATTAACGGAATATCATTTATCTCATAGCTGGCTACTTTGTAAGCCGGAACATCCATTTGCTCCAAGAAGTCAACGCTGGTAAAATCAAACGGAGAAGAAAAGCACTCAAGTCCGAGTTTCATTGCCTCTTCTTTAAGTCGCGGTTGCCATTCCCACGGTGTATATGCTTCCTGATACAATTTGTATAATGTGGTACCATCCCAAATCGTTCCCTGCGTCAATTGAAAGCACGGATCATCGCAATCCACCGTAATTGTGTCAGCCGTATATGTCTGCAATTTAACAGCGTCTGCTCCCGCTTCCGCTGCCGCATGTATTATTTCTACCGCCCTGTTATAATCGCCGTTATGATTGGCCGAGACTTCCGCAACAATCATACATGGACTGTTTTCGCTTATTTCCTTTTTTCCTATCCTAATTGTCTTGTTCATAATAATTCCTACTCAAAAACTCATTATTGGTCCATTCTTTACGCGCCGTAAATAATGTTCCGTCCCTACGCTCAACATATACCGCCGGAAAATAATGAATAAACAACGGACTAAGACACATCGTATAACCGCCGGCTGTGTCATATATTATTCTGTCGCCTGCTTTCAGTTCAACATCATTTTCAATCGGAAACAGCCTATCGTATTCCATACAGGTTGCACCGCACACCCACTGAATCGGAATCATATCCTGCCTTACAGTTTCCTTCGCATATTCAATATGGTGCGGGTAAGAATGTCTTGTCACCTGCGGATTCAGATTAACACGACTTCCGTCAGTTACCACGTATCTAATATCTCTGATATCTTTCACATCAATTACACTTGTCTCAAAAGATATAGCTCTCGAAATAAGTGACACACCCGGTTCAACAATAAGCTTCGTCTTTTCCGGATAAAAGAATTTCCTAAGTTCATCACAAATTGCCGGCATATAGTCAGCATATGACGGCATATCGGAACGTCCGCCGAAATATCCGCCACCCATATCAACATATTCAAGCGATAAGCTGTACTCTTTTGCCACCTTAACAGCCAACGCTGCCAGAGCCGCAAAAACTGCAGGTCTGCGTGATTTGGTGGATGTATGAAGATGCAATCCCGCAATCTTCGCATTCGGAATCGCTTTTATTCTATCAATCACCTGTTCCAAATCGCCGTTTTCATAACAATATCCGAATCTTCCGCCATCTTCTTCTAAAAGTTCCTCATCAGGACACATTGCAGACATATCCGCATTTACACGCAAACCGACTTTATATGTGTTACCCGGATTATTCTTACACAATTCCTCAAGCCATTCGGGTTCATAGCTTGAATCCAGATTGACGTATCCGCCGTTTTCCAATACTTTGGCAAAAACCGATTTGTCTTTAATCGGACCGTTATATATTATTCTGTTATCTTTATAGCCAAGTATTTCGGATAATTCATACTCCTGTTCGGATACTACTTCCGCAAAAAAACCATGCTTCTTTAGATAGGTAAGCAGCCATGGCAATGAATTGGTCTTCACCGAATATCCCATTACATAATTGCCCCAGCTTTTCTCAAGCGAACGTCTGAGCAATTCTATATCATATACCAGATTGGCCTCATTAATCATATAGTAAGGTGTCTTCAATTCTTGCATTTTGCTCCATTCTCCGTTTATGGCTAACATCAACTCATCTGTCACATTAACATTACCGCGTTGCATACCATTGTCCACATATAGCAAATGACATGTGTGTCATTTATGGTAATACTCAACAAGTTTCTTCACCGCATTAATCACATCTTCCTGGTCTGCATCTGTCATTCCGTAATAGAGCGGCAATGACAACATTTCTTCATACAGACTTTCCGCATTAGGGCACAAGCCTCTCTTATATCCGAGTGACTCATAATGAGGGAAATAATATACAGGTATATAATGTACGTTACAACATATTCCTTCAGCACCCATCGCATCAAAAAACTGACGTCTGTTAACATTCAATACCTTTGTATTCAGTCTGAGAATATAAAGGTGTCTGCAAGTATCACTTTCCGGAATTTCCTCTTGTATGATGATTCCGTCGACATTTGCAAATGCAGCATTATATCTGTCTACCAATTGCTTACGTCTTTCCTTAAACATCTGCAATTTATCAAGCTGGCTGATAAGCAATCCCGCCTGTACATCAGTCATTCTGTAATTGTATCCCAGTTCAACCTGTTCGTAATACCACGGTCCATCGGATTCATTCTTCATAAGATTGGTGTTTCTGGTAATACCATGTGAACGAAACAGTGCCAGACGCTCATATAACGCATCGTCATTAGTCATTACCGCTCCACCCTCTGCTGCCGTAACAGTCTTCACCGGATGAAATGAAAAAGTCGTCATATCGGCAATTGAGCCAACAGATTGTCCTTTGTATAAAGTACCTATACTATGTGCTCCGTCTTCGATAAGAATCAAATTGTGCTTATGTGCAATCTCACGCAGTCTGTCCAATTCAACTGCCTGACCGGTATAATCAACTGCCACTATTGCCTTTGTTTTATCAGTAATATGTGCTTCAACCGAATCCGGATCGATATTGTAAGTCTTAGGATTAATATCTGCAAAGACGGGAATCGCACCACAATACAACGCACAATTGGCACTCGCTGCAAAAGTAATAGGAGTTGTAATCACTTCATCTCCCGGCTTAACTCCTGCCGCCATCGCTGCAATATGTAATGCAGCCGTACCATTACTGCATACTACCGCGTGCTTTGCGCCCGTTATCTTACACAACTTAGCTTCCAATTCCTCAATCTTCGGACCACATGTCAAATAATCAGACTTAAGTACATCCAGTACCGCATTATAATCTGCTTCATCCAAATATTGATGACCATAATATATTTTCTTATCTCTTATCGGGGTTCCGCCCTCTATTGCCGGTTTATTCATTTCTCTGCTCCGTTTCTTTTTTCTATCTGTATCTTATTTGTTATCTATGCCACGTTTCATAATTTTACAGCACCAAAATACGTCAAACCTATCACTTATATCTCATATGTCTCATTAACGCAATTTTACCATATTTTTCATATGTTGAGGCAAAAGGATTATCTACCACCACTATCCTACTGCCTATTTCAAAGAATACACATATATTGTATATGGGCCATTCTCATCAGTATAGGTATGTGTAAGTTCCACTCCCGCTTCATCCTCATTGTCAAATTTCACTCTTGACAGAATGTACTTACAATCCATTTCCTTAAGCAAATCCGTATTTGCCATAAGTCGCTTATCCGAAGGGTCCATAATCCTAAGCGAATCGTATGTGTTCTCATCGGAACCCGAATACAGACACACACGCGCTCCCCATTCCTCAAAATACATTTTGAAATATGGTGAACCCTCAAAAGCCGGTGCCTCTACTTCGGTCCATTTATCCTTGTATTCCTGGGAATACATACCCAAATATCCATCCAACGTTGCAAATCCGTTATATACCAACACACCCGGATGCAATCCATATGCCGCAACCCATTCTTCGGAATATTCCATATCGGTCTTTATTTCATCAAAAAAATCTTCCGAATAGAATTCTCTGTAATTCAAAGTTGATGTATCTTTGTGTTTAATCAACTTATATGCCTGGTTGTAACAGTTGATATAGAAGTTGTTATACATCTGCGGTACGAGCATTACGACAGCCAAGGCAAAAGTTGCAATCAGACACGGCAGTCCCTTCCATTTTCCGACAAGATTGTCATAAATATATATACACACGCATGCCAATGCCATATACCACAGCACAGGATTAAAGAATGATGTTCTGGAAAAATCAAATCCTGTCAATTTTGATACAAGCGTCTCCAGCAAATCTCTAAAAGGTTTGAATGAATACATACCGCACACAAGACAATTAAAGATAATAACAAGCACGCACAGATTAACAGGTTCTCTAAAACATTTCTTACCTTCACCTTTAATAATATGGCGAATATTGATAACAAGCACACCAATCAATACTACAGGCAGAATAATATATGTGTGTGAATCTTCACAATGGAAGGAAGCATTAAGAAACTCGGTATATGCAAGCCTCATTGCCTCACCAAATGACACATCCGCATGTACCATTGTACTTCTTATTGTGACAGTATCATCAAAGAGCATCGCACCAAACAATCGATATTCGAATGTTACATATCCCAACGCCAATACACACACACTTACAAAAGTTGACATTGGAAAACGCTTGTCTTTAATCCATAAGATTATCACTGCAAGGCACATATAACACAGAATAAAAAATCCATGATATGAGAAGTACGACAAAATCGGATAACAAAATACAGCAATATACAAAAGTATTCTTCTGTATATCGGCTTCTTGCTCTTATGCAATGTGACAAACGTGTCGGTTTTGTACAATTTGATAATCAACCATATAATAAACGGTACAGAAGTAAAAGCAATTCCGTACGTTGGAAAAACCGGTATCATACCATATGCGGTGGAAACAATTGCAACAATAGGCTTATATCTCTCATATCTTTCACCATATACTTCTTTTGCCAGAAGCATCATAGAGAACATACCTATAAAAATCTTTAAGAAATATCCAATCATATACGCAACGTATGACGGCAAAAATGCGAACATTATGTTGTACAAAGAGAATTCCGATCCAAACAGGTCACGTGACAATCCACCTATCATCGGCACAGTTACACCATGTGCAAAAAACGCATGATTGTTTTTCAGCATTTGGAAATGAGGTACAAAAAGATCCAAATCATCCTGTACCTGTAAATAACTGTTCTCTCCAAATACGGCAAACACCAGTATCTGTGCAAGCAATGCAAGAGCAATTATCACCTTATAAGGTTTAAATATTTTTTCTTTCATCATTTTTCCCACTTATATTCTCATACAACAAAATCCACTAACCACCGAAAACGGTAGCCAGTGGATTCACAAAATCTGTCTTATTTGGTAGTCTCGATATACAATCGAAAAAACTATTTCTCAAGTTCAATTGTTCCAAGTAATTCTTTTATCTCGTCAACACTCAACCACTCAGTATTATTACCTGATGTATAACAGAAGCCATCTTCTACCTTCTTACCACCCGGCAATGGCTGCTGACGTCCGTTCCATACCATCTGAGGATATACAATGAAATGCTTATCATATTCATATGTAGTCATGGAATCCTCGGTTGTTACCATTATCTCATGAAGCTTCTCGCCTTCACGGATACCTACCTCCGGCATCTTGCAACCCGGCAACATAGCCTGTGCCAAATCAGTTATCTTAAATGACGGAATCTTGCTTATAAAAGTCTCACCGCCGTTTGCATCGGCAAGAGCCTTAATCACGAGCTCAACACCCTGCTCCAAGCTAATCCAGAATCTTGTCATTCTATAATCTGTTATTGGTAGCTCATTGCCGCCATTCTTAATAATATTATTAAAAAACGGAATAACACTTCCTCGGCTTCCCGCAACATTACCGTATCTTACAATTGAAAAATTGATATCTTTCTCACCTGCATATGCATTGGCAGCTATAAACAATTTATCCGAAACAAGCTTTGTTCCACCGTAAAGATTGACAGGGTTAACCGCTTTATCTGTAGACAATGCAACAACCTTACGAACCGAACCCGAATCAAGTGCTGCATCTATTACATTCATAGCACCATGAATATTTGTCTTAATCGCCTCATTGGGATTATATTCACAAGCCGGTACCTGCTTTAGAGCTGCTGCATGCACTACATAATCAACACCTTCAAAAGCTCTTGTGAGTCTCTCTTTATCTCTGACATCACCGATGAAAAATCTAAGCTTATCAGCATATTCCTTCATCTCATTCTGCATAATAAACTGCTTAAATTCATCACGTGAATAAATGATAATCTTCTTCGGATTATAGTGAGTCAGAACATATTTGGTAAAGCACTTACCGAACGAACCGGTTCCGCCCGTAATCAAAATTGTCTTGTTGTTTAACATTATTATCTCCTTATGGCATAGCCACTTTTCACTTCAACGCCCTATTATAGCACACTGTGCTATTCATATCAATCTGTTTGCCCTTTACAGGGTTCAAACATTTTGCCCTCACAAGGCTCGTACATTTGCCCTTTATAAGGCTCAAATACGGCATTCAACATTGAATTACATGCATCTTTCAATCAGCTTCCATATAAGTTCAGCCGAATTGAAATTGTCCGGTACAATATCTGCAACATCAATCTCTATATTGTACTTATCCTGAATCTCACTGACTATTGTTATCACGTCAAAAGAATCAAGTACATCTGCATCCATAAGTTCATCTTCTGCTTCGAAATCCACATCCGGTCTTATTTCACTTAACAATTGTAATAACTCTTCCATAATTCCCACCTACCTATTCTCAATATAATCCTTTTTTAGTTTCACTCTGTCTATCTTACCGTTTTTATTAAAAGGCAATTGCTCATAATGTACATAAATGTTCGGCCACATATATTTGGGTAATTTTTTACCCAATCCATCCACGATCTGCTTCTTACACTCTTGTTGTGCCTGATAGAAACATACTATTTTCCCTTTTTCCTCATCAAAAACGCAACAGGCTACAGTAACATCCTCTATAGCATTAAGTGCTGTCTCTATTTCACCAAGCTCAATTCTATGTCCCATATGCTTAATCTGGGAATCCTTTCTCGATGCAAAGACAATATTGCCGTCATTGTCATAATATCCCAAATCCCCGGTTGCATACATGATACCCGGATATGCACTCACGCCTATATCTTTTACAAAAGCCTCACTTGTTTTCTGCTCATTATTATAATAGCCGCAAGCCACACACGTTCCGCTGACCGCTATTTCTCCGATAACATCCGCATTCTCCGGTCTGATAATATGCCCCGACTCGTCGCGCAGATATACTCGCGTGTTCTTAAACGGTTTACCTGCCGGTATCTTCTCTTCCGGACTAAAATGTCTGTCAATGACATAGTATGTACAATTGCAGGTTATCTCTGTAGGTCCGTATAAATTGACATATCTGACATTCTCAATGTTTTCCATCCAATAATTGAGCGATTTAACCGGCATCACCTCACCGGAAAACATTACATTATTAAGACATTTTGGTATGTATTTATCCAATGCTTTAAAATCAGATACAATTCTAAGAGCCGACACAGCCCAAATAAGCGTATCAATATTATGCTCATCAATATATTCAAGCAGCATCACCGGAGACATAAACAGTTTCTTGGGAATTATCTGTACAGTTCCGCCTACATACAACGCATTATATATATCCTTAACCGATACGTCAAAATCAAACGGAGCCTGATTACCCCATACTGTTGATTCAGTAAAATTGAATGCCTCTTCAAATGCTTCCAACAAATCAATTACACTTCGATGCGCTACCGTAACACCCTTAGGTACTCCTGTCGAGCCGGATGTGAAAATAGTATAAAGCGGATCAATATCTATCATATTGTCACGAATCTTCGATAGGAGTAATCGATCCGGGCTAACATCCAGATACTCATCTACCGACACTGCTCCAAAACTGCCGTCACACACATCTCTTGCATCCAATATCGCCATCGGTTGCAATGTATCCAATATCAACTGTACTCGTTCAATCGGCATTGTAGCATCAATCGGCACATAAAAATTGCCACTATATACAACGCCTAAAAATGTATATATCGAGCGAACATTACGATCAATCAATACTGCAACAGGCATATTGGTCTGCTTAATTGCACGCGCAATACCTGTACCTATTCTACGCGCATAATCTGCATACTGAGCATACGTTATACTGACACATGTGTCAGCTAAAGCTGTTTTCTCAGGACATCTTTGTTCATTTTTTTCCAAATAGTCTAATACATTGTTAATCATGCACACGTTACCTTACTAATCTATTCCATTCTGTCACGATTCTTAAGGAATCCCATCTGATACGCGTCATCCCTTGCAGCATCCCAGTCAATAGAATAATTCTCAAATTCATATACATTGTGTCCGCCGTTATGCAACAAATCATCACTTAGCGCATCATATGCACCGGGCAAATCAATAACAGCCATATCCATGCCGCGAAATGTTGTACGATTACAGCAACCTTTTCTTACAAAAAAGTCAGTTGTCTGCGACGGAGTTAGTGTTACTTCCAGTCTACGCACATACATAGAATACACTCTTGTCTCTCTGCATCCGTCAATATCTGTATATTCACCCATAAAAAATTTCTGATATCTATATGGGACATTAAGTGATTGTTCCACATAATGTTTGAAAGTCATCCCCTGTGTCGCGTTCACATTAAGGCACAATTCTTTTCCACCGTTATGATGAAGATAAGCAAACGGCGAATTACTTCCCCACGAATCCTGATTATCCATATTTACAAGTCTATCAGCATCCTTGCCCCACACCATAAGGGAGTACAAGGGATGTTTTGTCCTTGCAAAGTCATTTCTCGTATTCAAAATGTAATTGTTAAGAGAACCCACTTGTCCCTGGGTAGTCTTTATATCAAACGCAACACCTTTGCAAAAATCCCAATTATATACAGGAAAAAGAAGCGTACCTTCCGGTCCGACAACCTCCTGTAACACATCAATCAAAGTATTTAGGAAACGTTCTCTATCATCGCGTCCCTTAAATCCCAGCTCTTTCATAGCCGTCAGAACAACACCGGTAACATCGGAACTGACATATACAATGTCATTCTTTTTCAATCCGATATCGCCAAGTGCTTTTCTAAAATCAGCAAAATACGTCGACTCTTTCATACTATTGTATTCCTTTGTTACGCACTACTCTGTAGGCTTTGTAATAAACTTATTCTCAGATAGAGAATATTTGTTGCCCATAAAGAGCTTATGCTTAACAACCCACCAGCCGGGAATCCAGATTCGTTGCTTCATGGCAGGCGATACCGAACCAATCATCCAGCAGTTCTTGTCACAATGGCATACCTGCTCACGTACTTTCTTAGCCTGTTCTCCTGTCCATATCTCATCCCAGGTCTGTTCATGCAGATTACCCATAGACATTTTTTCCGTACTACCGTTACAAGGCAAAACATTACCGTACGGATCCAAAAAGAATCCGTTAGTACCCATCTCACACGGCAATAGTCTTGGATTGCCATAGATATAATTAATCAAGCCATGATTAAAATACGCTCTTCCCCATTTCTTAGGGCTCTTGCTGCTTAAAAGTTCATTAATAAGCTCTTCAAAAGCTTGTGACACCATATATTTATCATCAATCTTATTGTCTGTCTTGCGAAAATAGAAGCTGTTATGAAGTGTTGCCGTAGCAAATTCCATATTAAGGTCATTGGCCAAATGATACAACGGCACCAAATCCTTACAATTCATATCCTGCACGGTCATACCGAATCCAACATCTTCATGGCCCATCTCAACCAATTTCTGCAAAGTGCCGTATCCTCGATTGAATCCGTCAGGCAAGCCTCTTATTGCATTATTTGTCTCTTCAAGTCCCTCTATTGAAATACGAATACCAATCTTGGGGAAACGCTCGCACAATTCAATTATTCTGTCAGTAAAATATCCATTGGTTGAAATTACAATACGCGGAGTCTTTTTATACAAAAGCTCAACAATATCTCCTATATCCTTACGTATGAAAGTCTCTCCGCCGGTAATATTGGTAAATGCCATCTCCGGTAGCTTCTCAAGCGTTGCCAGATCTATCTCTTCTTCCGGCATAGTCGGGTCTTTGAAACAATCACACATATTACAATGTGCATTGCATCTGTATGTTATTATTATCGATCCATGTAGATTATTCTTAGCCATATTTATCACTCTGCTCTTTCTGCGTTATGCGTAGTATCATATCAAAGCTGTATTCCATTACGGGATTAATCGCACTCATTATACCATAATTAACCTCTTTTTCCATAACAGATAGATATATTACCAAAAACCCCTTTCATCGGACAAATCCGATGAAAGGGGTATACCCACTCAATCAAGCAAAAACATAATCTCTGCTTATTTTACAATTTTTAGATTGACTGTAAACTTCTTACCTGTAATCTTGTCGACATAAGAAATCTTAGCATTACCGGTCTTAAGCGGCTTGTAGCACAATTGAATATATCCTGTGTCATCTTCACACGGTTCAGCCTTTGCCGACACAATACTCGGCTTGTCTATCGATGGCCGTACATCACTATTTGCACTATGTGCCTGTCGTCCATATTCAATATAAGCCGGAAGAACAAATATACTATCATAATCATCATCCGAATAATCTCGTAACCGCACAGTATACGACTGACTATTTACAGGTTGGTAAATCTGCTTTCCGTTTTTTTCTTCCACTATTCCGAAAGTGGTCATCGGATTTGGCACTACTAACATTTCATATGTATCACTTATGTCGTCCAAACCAGCCATCGCAGCCCTAACGGTAATCCGAAGCATTGCTTTATGCAGCATAGACTTATCAACCTTCAATGTACCGTTTGATGAAATAGTAACATGCTTGTCGTATGACTTGCCATCCGTACTCAAAATTCTATCAATCGACCAATCCACTTTGGTACTTGACAGCTTACCATATTCTTTACCGATAACCGCCTTCATTTTCTTTGAACTGCCCGGGGTCATAATATAATAATCATCCGGAGGGGTAATTTTAAGTGAAGACGGAGGATTGACAACGTTGACAGTAACCTGTGTCTTCTTTCCGGTTCCGTCATTGGATGCCACTGTCACCACTACTTTACCCGTGGCATTACCGGTTGCTTCGACGGTAACTTTCAATACATTACTATCCTCTTCCTTGTTACAATCTATTGTGGCAATATTGGTTCCTGTCTGTGTGACACTTATCGCATTAGATGAAAAACCTGTCTTACCATCAATAGTCACATAGAAATCAGCTACTGTCGGTATTTCCGGTAATATTCCGTGAGTTCTATATATTGTCACATTTTTTACATCAGATGTTAAAGACGTTATTCCGCCTTTTCTTACCTCAAACATATATTCCTTAGCTACAGTGGGAGTGCCTTCTACCAGTGTACCGTCCTGCGCTGTTGCAACCGCAACATACTGTCCCGGGGCTGCATTTGTCGTTGTGGTCACTACACCGCTTGATGATATGCTGATTCCGTTGTCTTTCGCATTCATCATATTGCCGCTCGTATCTTTAACAGTCCAAAGTACTTTCTTATTTGTAGCATTTGACGGCGATACAGCTGCCTTTAGGGTAAGCTTTTTGCCGGCAACCACATAGTAGCCCGAACCTGTCACGGTTATATCTTGAACCATTTGCTTAACGGTCACATTTATTGTTGCTTTCTTGTTACTACCATCTATTGCAGCTAATGTTATTGTTGCTTTACCCGGCTTCCTGCCTTTCAACTTAATAGTAGCATGCTTATCATCCGAGAACACAAAACCATCAATACCTACAATTTTATCATTTGTCTGTGTAATTTTTACCGCACCGGAACTGTAGTCTCCCGTTCCTTCAATAGTAACATCACAGTCACCGCTTACTGTAGGCTCACCCGTTAATCGCAACTCCACATTCTTGGTAGCCGGAGTAATGGAAGATATTCCACCGTTTGTTACTTTAAATTCATGTACGTCATTCATGCACGTACCATCAAGAGCTGTTGCAATTGCACGATATGTTCCGGTCTGCACATTAGCCTTAGTCTTAACCACACCGCTTGATGATATACTTATTCCCGGTCCCGGTTCAGCATCATTTTCTCCGTCAAAATACATTAAATTCCATAAGACCTTCTTATTTGTAGCATTTGACGGCAAAACATTGGCTTTTAATGTTATTGATTTGCCGGCAATAACACTTGGTGAACCTTCTATGGAAACACTATTGACCATCTGTTTAACAGTAATGTTCACTGTTGCTTTCTTGTTGCTTCCGTCAGTTGAAGCTATCGTCACTACAGCTTTGCCTAATTTTGCTCCGGTAGCAGTAACAGGAATCTGTACAAGATCATCATCTTCGTCTACTATCCAATGTCTACTATCACAATCTACTTTTGCAATATTAGCACCCGTCTGCGTAACCTTTAGTGCCCCAATATTTTCACCGACAACTTTTAAATATATCCGACCGGAAGCCACTTCGTCACGCACTTCCATTACCATATTCTTCTCAATCGGCGTAATAGAAGTTATTCCTGCATCTACTACGAAGTAATATGTATCACTTTTCCCCGAACCATCAGCTGCTGTTGCAGTCGCACAGTACACATCCGATGCTATACCTGCCTTTGTGGTTACCACACCGCTTGATGATATACTAATACCTTCCGCCGGTTCCAAACATCCGGTTACGGTGTTCTCTTTTCCCACAAACCATACCACTTTCTTATTGGTTGCGTTATTTGGCGTTACAGTTGCCTTCAGGCTAAGAGATTTACCGGCCATCAAAGCTTCACTTGCTCCGGTTATCTCAACACCGGTCACAGGATTCTTATCATATACGTTTATTGTGTATGTGCCGAATATTTTATTTCTATCAATCGCTGTTGCAGTTACGGTATATGTACCGGTCTTTGCAATCACACTCTTACTTTTTACAGTAGTTACTTTGCCTGAGGATGATACACTGATACCATCCTTCTTTGCAGTCATCTCAGTTCCCTGCGCATCCACAATCTTCCATGACAACTTCTTATTGGAAGCAAATGAAGGTAACACTTCAGCAGACAACTGTATGCTTTTACCTACCTCTACAGTATTATTACCTGATAAAATAATGGCTCTTACATACGGTTTTACAGTAATAGCTAAGGTCTTAACCTTACTAACCATTCCGGCATCCGTATAACAAAGTGCCGATATCTTACGTGTCTCAACTTTATCCCTATCAAGCGGGCAATTTATTGTCACAGAGCATCCATCATCCTGTATTCCTTTTACTACGCCGCCTGAATATGATGGCTTTGTTCCATCCTGAGTATATACAATATGTGTAATCAAAGATGAAGTAATAGTAACATCCAAAGAAGCCGGCTCACCATCTTCATCATAATTGGTAGTATATGTAATAGCAGGTGCATTCGGTGTAACAGCATCGGTATCTATACCCAATGCCTTCGGTAGATATGGAATACCTGCGCCCATTCCGCCACCAACTTTGATAGCGGATTTTTTCAATGTACTTTCTATTTGGTCAACTTTTTTTCCACCTTCATATTCATCAAACCGACCTGAAGAAAGGATAACAGCCACTTCACCGACTACAACCGGACAAGCCATGGAAGTTCCGCTCTTGCAAACATATTCCCCGTCATTACCATAACCATTTGCCCATATATCTGTTCCCGGTCCACAGACATCTACTTTGTCACATTTACTTGTAAAACTGCTCGGTTCATTGCTTGAATTCGTAGAAGCAACACTGATAACATGATTATTACAAGCAGGATAGCTGTAATTATATCCACCGTCATTTCCGGATGATGCCACTACTACTATACCGTTATTATATAATTCATCAATAGCTTCCTGTAGTGCAGGATTGTCGAGCGGACCGCCAAGTGACATATTCACCACATCACATTCATCTTCTCCTGCCACATTTAGCGCTCGAATTATGGCAGCATCATCAAGATTTTTCTTCGAATCGTTTACACGAATTGCCTCAATGTCAGCTTCGGGAGCTATTCCTGCACCATAATATCCATCCAGTTTTGCACCGATTATACCGGCAACATGAGTACCATGACCGACTATATCTTCATAATTGCCTTCTTCTACCCCGCTGGGTTCGCCATTCTTTCCCACAGCAATCTCAAGATCTGCTGTCTGATTTGCGCCGGTATCAATTACAGCCACCTTTACGTCTTGTCCCATGTAACCTTGCTTCCAGGCATATTCGGAACCTACTACAGCATGCTGATATTGATAATGTGAATTACCGGATATCATATACGGATCAACCGGTGTCCCATCTAACATCTCATTAAACTGGTCCGTCTTTAAAGAAAACAAGTCATTCTCAACATATTGAACAACATCTATCAAATCATCATCTTGGGCACCTGCATCAATATTATCCAATTGTCTGATACCGTTAGGATATACCGCAGGAAGTTTTACATTCGTATTTGCCGCAAGCTCCAATACTTCCTTAACATCATGGCCTTCAGGCAATTCGATTTCGGCAACTCCATTGCTAAAGCATAAAAGTTCACCTTGAAGTTCATCGGCAACAGCCTTGGCATCTTCCATACTATCAGACATGTAGATTACTTCATCTTTTACATAATCTACATCTTCCTTAACGCCGTTTAGCATATCGAGTGAATCTGCCAGTTCATCCTTTTCCTGCAACTGGGTTAAAGACAATTGATAATTAAACGACTCTCCCCATACACTGTCCATAGACTCGGTTGCTGTCTCGGTCTCTGCTACAGTAGTTTCTTCGCTCATTACATCGGTTGTTGTCTCCTCGACAGTATCGGTTGTTGTCTCAACCTCCAACACTTCTTCCGACTCAGATTCTGTCTCTGCTACCGACGTCTCTGTCTCTTCATTGTAAGACTCTGTCTCACTCTCAGTCTCACTTTGTATGCTAATTATGTCATTTTGCGCTGCATACACAGTGCCACCGTTTCCGCAAATATCAACGCATAATAACACACACGCACATATTGCGGCCCATAATCTTTTATTCCTCTTCATCCCTACCTCCGTATAACCTCATGGAAATGCAGCGACAAAACACGTTTTGCGAGCTCTGTCAGCTGATTAGCGGTCGTCAAATTCATTTGAGCAATCTCAATGTATTTTCCTCGTCGCCATAACAAAAAAAATGATATTCACGGTGCTTAACAACCGTGAATATCATTTTATCATTTCAATTATTTGTTTACAAGATTTTCCAAATTAATCTTAATCGAATCTGCCGATTCTCTAATTCGCTCGGTAGACAATTCAATCTTGTCTGCCACCGATGCAAGATTCTCGGTCCTTGTATTAACAGTGCTTACCGTCTTTAGGAGAATATCCGAATCCTCCAAAAGCTTAGAAACCAGCTTATTGATGATATCCTGTGTCTCACTACTCTTTGAGGCGGTCTCTTTCGAATTTGTCGCCAATTTATTAATCTCATCAGCCACAACCGCGAAGCCTTTGCCTGCCTCACCGGCACGTGCTGCTTCAATTGACGCATTCAGTGCCAACAGGTTAGTCTGCGATGCAATGTTAACAACTTCAACATTGTTCTGCGTAAGCTCATTAATTGCATCATTGATTTTTGCCATCGAATCATTCAGTTCTGCACAAAAATTACTTATTTCGTTCATCTTTGCTGCAATATCATTGCACTCGGAAGTATTATTATTATTATTACCGGCCAATTCTTCAATAGCGTTGTTTACTACTTCGAAATCACCGTTAATCTGATTGATTGTATCTATAATGGCATTCTGTTTTGCAACAACCGCATTCTTCTCTTCTTCTACTTCACTGCTAAGTTGTCTTGCAACTCTATTCTGCTCCTCAACCTGGCTCTTCACATAATGAATACAATTATCTCTATGATTGAAACCGTTATGTATTGCAACCGCCATCTCCTTACATGTTGAATATCCGCAACATGAACAATTGATACGCTGTGAAGCCGGTGTTGTCTTATTCATAGATTCAAATATCCTGTTCAGCTCTGCAGTAGTCGGTTCCTCCCATGCACAAGTCTTGGAACGATCCGTATATGTACATACAAAGTCCTCAAGATTAAGTCCCTTAAACTGTTTATTTAAGTGTTCAAGTCTCTTTTCCGGCTTAAGCTTTCTTGACCATGTACTGTGTGCCGAGTTATTCTTGCTTGCCTGCTTAATCTTCATCATCTGAATAATAGCATCATCTGTGTCGACCTTTGTCTCTTCGCAAGCTGTTCCGTACAAACAACCCGAGCTACAATTAAGCGCATCAATAAACACGTACGGCAATTGACATTTGGATATCTTATCTTTATTGGTATCAAGATAATGATACATGTGCTTCTCACCTTCTACCTGGCGAATGAAAGCATCTTCTCCCAAGAACCAATATACATTCTCCTTAAGGCCGCCGGGAGTAGGATATATAGAACCAAGACCATACTCGATCTCATCCTTTGCGGACGGTCCACTGATATGATGATCTCTGACATATTTCATCAAATGATCAAATGTTACATTATATTGAATAAGTCCCTTACCTCGAACCGATGTCATCTCATTCTTCTTAGCAATACAAGGACTGATAAATGCCATCTTTTCTTTTACACCCATATATTTGTTGGCATAAATCGCACCACACATCATAGGACTCTGTACAGGGAAAAGCTTCGGCAATACCTCCGGTACATACTTCTCAATATAACCTACAACAGCAGGACACGGTTGAGAAATTCCTCCCATAAAATTGTATTTACTAATGTAATTAAGATAAGCCCATGTAGTAATATCGGCTCCAAAAGAAATACTAATCATTCTATTGACGCCAAGCTGCTTTAATCCTCCCAAAACAGACGCATATTCCGAAGGATAATTAGCCAAAAATGCAGGTGCGATAAGTATTGATATTTTCTCACCCTTTTTCAAATCCTCAAAAAACGCTTCCGTATCATCGTAGAACTCTCTCGCATTATGCTCACATGCATCAAAGCAAGCTCCACAGGCGATACACTTATCGCCGTCTACAGATATAATATTACGACCGTCAGGCGTCTCTTCCGCTACAGTTGCCCCCATACAGCTACATACGCTGATGCACTTATTACATCCGACGCAATTCTCATTGGTACGCACCAATCCATTCTTGTTATTAACCATACCTATAATATCCTCCTACCCAACTATTCCAAATAGCAAATTTTATATAACAATTATACACCATTTTACTTAATATGTCTTGATGTTCCCAATATTTGGCATATCAAGAATATCTCATTCAAGTTACCCAAAAACGTCATACACAATCATAATGATTATGTATGACGTTAAATTTATGCACATATTAAATTGCCGGCATCATCGGTCAGCCCAATCTACCTCCACGTGTACGAAAACATTCACGTAATTACGTATTATTTTGTAACCTTCAGATTAACCGTAAACTTCTTACCGGTTATTTTATCGGTAAAATACACTTTTGTGCTTCCGACTTTTTTCGGAATCATATATGCATCAACTACAAATGACGAATCATAATTCGAATCTGAATAAGCAGCCCCCGCTATCTGAGGATTTTCAACAGATATCGCAAACTCAAAAAGGCTTAGGTCAATACGTCTTCCGTCAAGAGTTATGGGCATAATTGGTACATATCCAACACCGCTTTTGCCACTTTGATAATCCTTCAACGAAACAGTCGCATTGTAACTGTTTTTCTCATACAAGTATCCGTTCTGTTGGTAAACGAATTTTGATATTGGATAACACACTACTGTCATTTTATAGGTATCGGACAATCCGGATCCATCCGCCATAACAGCCTTTACCGTCACCGGAATTGCAATCGTCTTTCTAAACAATTTCTTATCGGCCTTCAATGTTCCGTTAGATGAAATAGTAATGTATTTCGCAAATTCTTTCGCCAATTCGCTGTAATCACTATCTACCGACACAGACCACTTGACTTTTGAATTGGCCAACTTTCCATATTCCTTACCGACAACAGCAGTCATTTTCTTCGAACTTCCCGGTGCCATACAATCGAAATTGTTTGGCGAAGTAATCTTAAGAGACGAAGGTGGGTTGACAACATTAACCGTAATTTGTGCCTTTTTGCCGCTTCCATCATTTGATGCAACCGTAATTACCGATTTGCCGGTTGCTTTTCCCGTTGCACTTACATCTATAGTCAGAATACCATTGCTCATATCATAGGTATATGCGGGTATACTGACCACATTTGTACCTGTCTGCGAAACGGAGCATGCAGCGCAGTTATATCCCTCCGTACCGGCAATCGCAAGCTTTATTTCACCCGTTGTAGGTGAGTTGTTTATTCCCTTCACTCTATACAATGTAAGATTCTTTGTATCCGGTTTGATAGACGTTATTCCACCGCTTGTAACGGTAAAATCAAAGAAGTCATATACCCACATGTTATCCTCTAATTCAGCAAATGCATAATACTCTCCCGGAACAGCGTTTGCCTTTGCTGTAATTACACCGGAAGAAGATATGGAAATACCGCACGCTTTATAATCTATTTCATATTCCGGGTTACCCTGCCATAGTGACCATTTTATTTTCTTCTTGACCGCATTTGATGGTAAAGCTGTGGCTTTTAACGACATTTTCTTTCCGCGCATCAACGTCGTGCTTTTTCCCGTTACCTCAATTTTCGTTACATCTTGTTTGACATTTACTGCAACAGATGCCTTCTTTCCGCTGCCGTCAGCCGCTGAAACTACAATATTGGCTTTGCCTATTTTATTTCCTACTGCTTGAATATAAACATTAATAGCATTTTCACCGTTAATATTCTCTATTCCACTAATCTTTACAATATCAGTATTGGAACTGGTAACACGCATGCATCCGGTATATAAACTATCCAACCCATCTACTGTTACTTTAAATGATTTGATGTCATAAGAATAATTGCTTCTGTAAAACATGGATATCGACTTAGTTGATGTTTTGATTGCTTTGATTTTTTTGTCGGTAACCATGAATTTCTTTACGGCATTAACAGTAGTATTAGGGACATCTGTAGCCAAGGCGCGAACAGCGTATTCACCTGTGTCAGCAGTCTTTTTGACAGTCACCGCGCCCGATGTAGATACTGTAATCGACTTATCGGTTACATCAAGCGGTGTGAATTTTCCGTCAACAACTCGCCCTACTTCCCACTTCACTTTCTTATTTGAAGCATTGCTCGGAGAAACGGTTGTTCCAAAATTCAATTTGTTTCCTGTTGCAACATATATTGTTGAATTATTCTCGGCATATGATTTTAGATTGATATCTATGCCGGTCACTGCCTGTTTACATACAACTGTAACTGACGCCTTTTTGCCGCTTCCGTCATTGGCGGTTGCTGTTATTACTGCACTTCCCGGTGCATACAAGACCACTTTTCCCTTTTCATCCGTTACATTGCTTACCGACGCCACTTTTCCGTTGCTGCTTGTAAAAATAAAATCATTTGCATCCGCCGCAGTACCATCGGTCTTCTGTGCGGTCAGATAATCAGCTATATTCAATGTGCCGTTTGCTCCGGCTCTATATTCCGTTATCGTCTTTGTACTGAATTTTGCCGATTTTATAATCACATCAGCTATTACATGTATTTTGTATTTGTTTGTAATTCGCTTTCTGTCGACAGCTGTTGCAACGACATAGTAATCGCCGGGTTTTACCGTTACTGATTTATTCTTTAAAGTCGTAACTTTTCCCGTTGCCGAAACACTGATACCATCCGTTTCAGCCTTCATTTCTTTGCCGCTTTCATTTGTTACCTTCCACGATAACTTCTTATTGCCGGCATACGACGGAACTACATCTGTAGTTAACTGCAAACTCTTTCCCTGGGCAATTGTATCACCGCCGCTTATCTTAATCTCTCTGACATACGGTTTTACACTAATTGCCAGTGTTTTTACTTTGCTGGCCAAACCGCAGTCGTTATAGCACAATGCAGATATCTTGTATGTTTGTGTTGTATCCATTTTAATCGGAATCGTGAAAGTTACTGCATTATCGGGTCCATCCCCGGTTTGTGGTGCCTCTTCTCCTTTCAGATTTCCGTTGGAATATGAAGGCTTCGAACCATCTCTTGTATATACAAGATGTGTAATTATTGACGATGTAATAGTAATATCCATCGACACAGGGTCCATATTTCCATCATAATTCGTTACATACGAAATATCAGGCGCAGTCGGCGTCATGCTATCTGTATCGATTGAAAGAGCTTTTGGGAGATACGGTATTCCGGCACCCATTCCCGCTCCGACTTTAATTGCTGATTTCTTCAAATCCTTCTCGATTGCATCAACCTTTGCAGATCCTGTGTATTGATCGTATTTTCCCGAAGACAACATAACTGCAACTTCACCTGTTACAACAGGACATGCCATGGATGTTCCGCTCTTCATAACATAATCAGTTGAAGTATTCGATGTTGACCAAATATCACTTCCCGGTGCACTCACGTCAACCATGTCACTTTTATTGGTAAAATCACTCGGTTCATTTTTGACAGTTGTTGATGCAACACATATTACATGCTTGCAGCATGAAGGATATGTATACTGATATCCGCCGTCATTTCCTGCCGATGATACCACCACGACACCCTTTTGATACAATTTCTCAAGAGCCTCGTCAAAAACATTCGTTTTTACATTTCCACCCAGCGACATATTTATGACATCAATGTCATTTTTTGCAGCCCAGTTCAAAGCACCGATAATATAAGTGTCCTCAATCCTTTCCGCTCCGATTTTGAGTCCGTAAAGATTGGCCTTCGGTGCAATTCCCGTACCCTGTATGCCGTTTTCTCTTGCGGCGATTATTCCCGCAACATGAGTTCCGTGTCCGACCTGGTCATCTACATTTGTAGAACCGGTAACAAAAGTCTTTCTGCTTTGTAAAGCTCCACCCAATTCATCTGAATTCTTTGAATCGATTCCGGAGTCGATTACAGCTACGTTAACTCCCTGTCCTCTGTATCCATGCTTCCACGCATATTCTGTGCCTAAAACCGCGTGATAATATTGATAATACTTACTTCCTGATATCAAATACGGATCAACCTTTGTTCCGTCGCGATATTCATTAAAGCTGTCAAGCTTTGTTCCCAAGAAATCATTGTCCGGTTCTGTATACTGTACAATATCAAGAATATCGTCGTTATATGAATCATCCTCCACAACCGTATCAAAGTGTCTGATACCGTTTGGATATACGGCAGGAAGATTGACATCCATATCAGCCGAGAGTTCCACGGCCTCACAAACACTTAAGTCTGTCGGCAAATCGATTACTGCCACTTCGTATTCGTAGCTTTGAAGTGTTCCTCCAAGCATTGATGCCACAGTTTCCGCATCATTGGCATCCTCTGCCAAATATATTACTTCATCAGCAACGTAGTCTGTTCCTTCAACTCCATCCGCCACTGATTTGACTGTATCAGACATTTCAGACTTTTCCTGAAGCTGCACAGGCGTAAGTTCATAATCAAATTCCATCTCAATGGGATTTGTTTCTGTCTCAGTAAATGTTTCATTCTCATCCGATGAAAGTGTCTGCATCTCATCTGTTTCCACAGTAAGCTCTTCCAAGCTTTCATCACTACATTCTTCTACTACAGTTTCAGATTGAGATTCTGTCTCTTCAATCAACGTTTCATCTGTTGTAGTTTCTGTTTCATCAAGCAAATAATCGCTTATCATACTTCCCGAAGCAGCATATGAATCGGTTCCGTAACAGATTACTTCTGCACCAAAGATTGCGCACGCAAGCAATATTGCAGATATTCGACGTGTCAATTTTTCCATACTTTCCTCCTAATATTCCTATCCGCCAACCGAACGTTCGTAAGAATGAATATATCACATCATTTTAATTATATCAACTGCTATATTTCATTTTCTGAATAGGATATCCTTTTGCAATACCTCTTCAGCATATTATCCGAAGTTAAAGAAAAAAATGCCCACAAGCACATTTTGTACTTGTGGGCTAATTAAGATTCACTCGCAAAACCTTACTTTGTTATAGCAAATTTTATATAACAACTATACACCATTTTACTTAATAAGTCTTGATGTTCCCAATATTTGTCCTACAAAAAGCGGACCTCCGTGACCGTTCGCATCAAGTACAAGTGCCGGATTGACTCCTGCAGGGATTGTTACACTGTACAAGTGTCCTTTATGGTTAAAAAAGTATGTCATTGACATGTTTTTAGCGGTAAGTGTAGTTTCTGCACTCTACCCACATTTTGATATCGCAAAAAAGGAGAGTTTGTGATATTATCTATCTTATGAAAAAGATATCTGTAGTAGTACCTTGTTATAACGAGGAAGAAACAATTGAATCATTCTACAATGCAATATGCGCATTTTGGAATCAGATGGGCGACTATGAACCGGAATATATCTTTATTGATGACGGTTCCAAGGATAAGACATGTGAATTGGCTATGCAGCTTGCCAAACGCGACGAACACGTAAGGTACACATCCTTTTCCCGCAACTTCGGCAAAGAAGCAGCCGTATTCTGTGGTCTGAAGCAGGCAACAGGCGACGCGGTTGTCGTTATCGACGCAGATTTGCAACATCCGGTCGAGACAATAAAAGACATGGCTATGAAATGGGAAGAAGGCTATGATATTGTCGAGGGTATGAAATCAACAAGAGGAAAAGAAAGTGCAACTCACGGTTTTTTTGCAGGATTGTTCTATAAACTGATCAGCAGTATGATTGGATTTGATATGAATAATTCATCTGATTTTAAGTTGATGGACAGACGTGTTGTGGATACGCTTAATACGCTAACAGAGAAGGACACTTTTTTCAGAGCCCTAAGCTACTGGGTCGGATTCAAAAGTACTTATGTCGAATACGAAGTACATGAACGTGTTGGCGGTGAGAGTAAATGGTCGAGCCTGTCATTAATCAAATATGCGGTGCGCAATCTTACGTCATTCACTTATGCCCCTTTGCATATTATTGCCTATTTGGGTATCATCATTATCATGTTAGGCATAGGACTTGGCATTGATGCCGTAATCAGCTATGCACACGGTAATGCAATCGGTGGTTACCCATCGTTAGTTATTCTCATCGTTCTTGCAACAGGTGCTATTATGACAAGTCTTGGTATTATTGCATTATATATTTCCAAGATGTACGAAGAGCTGAAAAACAGACCTCGCTATATCGTAAGAGATCACAATTGACATATATTAAGTATCATGAAGGTAAAAAAGAAAGTAGGAATACAAATTCCTACTTTCTTTTTTATCTTTCTAACTTATTGACCGCTTCCAATTCCACATCCCTGTTCTCGGAAACATAAAAATCCGTTACATCTTCTTTACAATGTGCCTTCGTCACCTCATCAGTTAAGATGCGTCCGGGATGATACAGTATTTCCATACTTCTACCACGCTTATTTGCATACTTTGTCATATCATCCAACAACACCGTACACCTATCCAAGTCCATGTGCCCACTCATAATAAGTCCCCATAACAAACCATAATCTATGCCTCGTTCACGAAGTCGACGCTCCATGCCGGGTGACAATATATTCAATATCACATTCTTGACAAAATTAATGGGAGAATAAGTCAAATACAACTTCGGCTTACTTAAAAAAGGGGTAATCGGCTCCCTGGCAACTCTCACAAATGCAGGCTTAACATTATACTTTTCCGAAAAGCTGTCAACAGCTTCGAACATAGCATCCCTAACAACAGGAATCATATGTGTATGCATATGACTATCCAATCTAAGTTCACATTCATCCGGCAGTCCAACGTACACTGCCTCCATCTGTGCAAGAATCTCTTCGCGCAGTTCCTTCTTTAGCCTGTCTCTTTTTTTACCGGGAATACAGGAAGCAATAAACAATCCGCCCCAGGATGAAATATTATATCCGTTATCATCCTTTATAAGTACATGCTCTTCGCCCGAAAGTGCATTACCGTCAATCAAATCGATATGCACTGTTATTAACGGTTTGCTGTCAAAGGAATCCCACTCGCTAAGCAGCATCTTTTTGCATTCTTCATAACAATCCATTGTGGGGATAATACTAATACTGTCCAACCTTTTATTTTTGATGCAGTCAATCATTATCCTTGAATTGGTAACAGACAGTCCATAATCGTCTGCATGGTAATCAATCATCTGTTTTCTCATAATTTATCCTCAAAATCTTATTTCACCTTCGTTGGTGAGCAATGACACGCTTGTCACTTTTTCCAGCTTATCCAATGCTGATAACAATTCCTTCTCCTTAACCGTATATACTTCCATCATATAATCAGTTGAATTGTTCTTCATATTACGCGATTTTACTTTAACGCCCTTACAGTATTTCTTAAGGCTCTCCATAACATCATCTTCCGCATCGGTGCCGTCGCAATTGACAATAAGCAAATACGGCTTCTTAACTCCCGGAAAATATTGCAATACAAACACACCGACTGTAACCATCAGTGCTACAATAATCGCTATTTTGAAAAGTCCCGCTCCGCAAATAATTCCTTCACCTATGCTCCAGAACAAAAAGAGCAGATCCATTGTATCCTTTATTGCCGTTCTGAATCGAACAATCGAAAGTGCACCAACCATACCAAGCGATATAACAATGCTGCTCTGCATCGCCAAAATTATTCCTGCCGTAATAACCGACAGTAACGACATAGCCACATGATAGCTTCTGTCATACATTGATGTCTTATTCACAAGCTTATATATCACATAAATATATATGCCGATAAGAAAAGTAACGCACAACACCGTAAGCACCTGACTGGTCGGAATATCATTGCCTGCAAATCCTTCCAACACCGACTTTTTGATTGCATCTGTAAAATTCATGTCTCTCTCCTTCAATATCGCGCCATATTCTGCGAATCATTTATTCTATGAAAACTATATTTGGAAAATGCCGTTCTTGTAAAAGCTCCTGCATCAATACTCTGTCTGATAACATCCGGCAACACCTCGTCATATTTCACTTCCAAAATGTGCTGACCTGTCGGTAGCAGAGGACTTACTGCTGCGACCTTATCCGTAAACGAATCATACTCATAAGTTCCGCCTATACATCTGTCAAATGTTATTCTTACGTTACCGATATCGCCGACATATGCCGTTCGCTCATATTCTATCATGTTCACGGGTTGCATACGTCTGTTTAACATAGCCGCATACAACTTCTTACGCAAAAAAACATCTTCCTCCGTATATATCTCGCCATGTTCCGTCAGAAATTCTCCGGGAATCAAAGCACACCAATTACATTTATCTCTGAGAGCATATATATTCTTTGACAACAGATATGACAACTCTTCACCGCCGATACGTGTCTGTCGTTTTTTTGTATATCCTTTTTTCTTAATCTTTAGTTCCAAACGTATGACGCTTGTGTCATTATTGTATGTCCTTATACGAAATTTCTCACGATTGTCAACTCCGCTAATATTATCATTCAGACAGGTATCATACATATCATCAAAATATACGCTTCTTACAAGATATGTTCCGTTAACAGCATGCTTATCTTCAGAAACGCACCCTGCCAATCGCCTCTTCAAATATTCAATTTGTGCATCGTTAATCAGATATTTCTGCTCTACTCTATATTCCATATCTCATCTAAATAATTACATCGAATATGAAGAAAATCAGCCAGTTTTGCGTATTCTTCCTCATCACCCGCAGTGTAACCGTTCTCTTTATACATTTCCTTCCACCGTATGGCATCCATTGCCGCACTGTCTTGCAACAATACACGATATTCATCTATTCCGCAAGTAATCAAAGAATCTATATAATCGTGCATCTTCTTATATTTTTCTTCAATTATGATGCGCTGCTTCGGTACTTCATATAATATCGTATACCACTCACTTGCATCCGATACTTCAGGCTTTCTGGCAAGTCCTATCGGTGGCTCGTCATGATATTCCATCCAATCCAGATAATTTCCAAGGCTCATATCATAATCCCAACCGGGACCGGCATAAAGTCTGTCATCAATGCCGTCACTGTCTTTATAGAAATATTCGCTTGACACTCCGGCATCATAATTTTTTGTAATCACGTTGACAAGATACTTGGCAGCAAAGGAACGCTCATCAATATAGTCATCGTACACCTGCATACCATACTGTTCATGCATATCAGCCGAATTGATAACTTCCTCGACTTCGTTCATATACTCCGCCAAATACTCAATCTGTTCCTTGGAGCAATATCTTGGAGATGAAACAATAAAATGTTCATCCATATCTGTTATAAAACAGCTCTCGTTTGTTGCATACTCTGTATCATATCTCTGCGCATATTCACGTTCAATAATATATCCGCCGGTAATGTCATCAGGATTGGTATCAAGATTCCATCCTTTCATCTTTTCCGTCTCATATGTCTTGTATGATTCATAATTGGCATGGTCATACAGTTCATCCATTGACGCTTCCATATCGGTTATATTTACTCTTTCGCTACCGACATCAATGGTTGCCTTCAGATAATAATTGCCTGCGTAATCACCGTTCACATACAGATCGCAAAACCTTCCGGGATATGAATACGGTACGCCCGCTTTCTGTTCCATATTAAAAGCTATATCATTCCGGACAAGTGTTGCATCACTGGCATTGGCATATAGCGCATATCCTGTTCCTGTTCCGAGTCCAAGTAGAGACACCTCTTCTTTAAGAACAATTCTATATGGTTTCTTTTCCCAATTCATCCAACTGTAATTGCCTCTGCCGCCAAATTTCTTGATGCCGCCGGAATATACTCTGTTACCGTCCTCATCATATACTCGTATCTTCGCTCTTTCGGAATATTCCTTATCGGCAAGAATATCATCGAGCTTACCTGACTTTGTATCAATATATACTGTCGGAAGATTTGCCGAGTGCATCACAGTATACTGCACATTTTTTGCATTGGGTGACATACGTGTTATATTATCGTCTGCATATGAAGGCATAAAAAAGTACACTTTTCCATCTGACCAAAACGCATTGATTCTCTCGTCACCTACAGTAGCATACATATACTCAGTCTTCGAAAGTCCTCTGCTGTCTGCTACTCCCATCACCATTATGCCTGTTATGGCCGCTATGATGATTAATATTCTGATACTCTTCTTTGTTTTCTCACCCATGTATATGCTACCGCCAATATCACCAAAATAATTGCAACTATCGTAATGAAACTGCCTGCAATCATTCCTACCGGAATAAATATCATATCAATGTTGTATTCATCCGCATCTTCGGTGTAGGGAATATACATCATTGAATCATAAACAGCTACAGGCTCTGTTATTCTACCGTTAACACGTATATGCCATCCTTCTTCATAAGGAATTGTCAAAAATACCCCGTCTGTTTTTTTACCGGTTATGCTCAGATGCGATGAAGATAACTTACAAATATCTGCTCCGTTTTCGACAATCATATTATATGCAGCCTGCAAAGCGTTTATATCTTCTGTCACAAATACCACATCTCCCAGTATTGCGTTCGGATCGTCAGAGTCAATTGTTACCTTTATACTATCACCCTTATCGTAGGTACCGAGATTCAATACTTTAAGGCATGAAGCATTACCATACGACGTAAGCAATTCATCGTTAACATATATGGCAAGGCTTTGATTATATCCCAGTATATTATCAACATACATATACAGGTTTCCTTCCGCCATGGTATTGATATAATATTCCGCAGCCATTTTGTCATTGGAAGAAATATCCTTCGTTGTAACACTTGCCTTTGTAAAAAGAGATACATCCTTATTACACAATCTCGAATAAATATCTTCCTGCAAATCAAACGGAGACATATCCGGCACATGTGTCATATTACTGTCGGCTTTTTTATCTGTCGATGATATTTTGTTAAGATCATATCCGTTAACTCCAAGTGCAATCGGTAATGCCCACGGGTTACGATATGCAGATACCTCACCGTCAACACACTTCTCATATCCCTCATGTACATCGTGCACACCATCGCTAAGAATATAACGTATACCTAAAAGACTGTCCGCCGTAGCGGTATTGTCATAGCCGTAATGAGTATATAATTCATCATCATTAAAGCCTAATCTCTGCAAGAAATATCTGACATATATCATTCCGGCCGAACTGTAATGAGTTACACCGTTATACCCAAATTGCATGGCATCATTTTGCTGTCGCGGATTAAGATTCTCCATGCGGTAAAATGATGTATCCTCATTTGTCACCTTTTTCACTGTCGACTCTGTGGTTACAACCTTAGCACGATAATCCGACATATCTTCGTTATTCATCGACTGATATATATATGTATATCCGGCATTGGCACATAATTCACCTACCAGTACGGTCGCAGTCACCGCAAGTAACGCAATCTCCAATCGTTTGATGGGTTGTCCGCATTTTCGAACCGCTATAAGGCTTACAATAATCAATGCATATACAGCCAACAATCCCCAATTAACCGCTATAGTATAAGTACTTATATGGTCATATCTTAATCTCAATACCTCATAAAAAATCACACCGATTATTACTGTCACACACGCAAGTGAAATATATGGATAGTATTTGAATCCATTATCTGTTGTGTCAGCACTGTCAAGATAATCAATGATGGTATCGTACGAGCACAATATCATTAAGAACACCCACATATATGCCTGTCTGTAAGGATGTCCTGACGGCTCCATTCCCGCATGCCAAAAGAGATTAAGTCCATCTATGCAAAAGGATGCAAGCAAAAATGCAGCAATTACACCCCTGCCGATTTTCTCTCTTGCAGGTATACGTCTTACAAAGAAATACAGTAATGCCAAGAACAGCATCAGCACACCGCAATATACTTGCGGCAGTCCGAATCTCGCCTCAATATAATCATATGACATTGTAGGCAGCTTTGATAAAACATCTCGAATAATAAGATTTTTGCCTGTCAATTCCAATCCGAGTTTCGTAATATCCTTAGGGCTGTTAGCCAATTCTATTGCGGTAGGTATGAGTACGAATGCGTCCAACATAACCGACACAATTGTCGCCGCCATAACTCTGAGAATCTGTCTGATCGGATGCTTATCATGTGATGCCCAAAGGCATTTTATTGTCCATAGTCCTACAAATATCAACACACCGTACGTAATATAGTAATTACATATAAGCATATATGCCAACACAAATGTATATGGCAGCATTGAACAAAAATGATACTTCTTATCATCACACGCGCATTTCTTCAGCATATGCTCAAGTGCCCATATAATAATCGGGAGTAGCATCACCACATCTATCCACATCATGTTCATGCTGTGTGCAAACAAAAAGCCTGACATTGCCCATGATATTGCGCAAATATCTGTAACAAGATAACGAATGTGACTATTCCTGCCACGATATCTTGATAATAAAAACGCATACATAATCATTGCCGATACAGCCAGTTTAATGCCTATCACCAGACTAACACCCATAGGCAATAACTCATTGGGAAACGGAAGCAGCAACAGTAAAAACGGGCTGGAAATGTAATAGATATCAAATCCGCACATTGCAGATCCCAACGCTGTCGAAAACGAATAGACCAAATTATTTTCGCCGTTCCATATGCTTTTCATATAAGCGTAGTAATCAATGTACTGGCGCTTCATGTCATACATCAAAAAAGTCTCATTGCCAAACGGTGTAACGTGACATGCACAAAGTACAACAAGATATATGGCCAGTGTCAATACACCGGCCAAACACGCATATGCAATATTCAATTTACGTGTTCTGTTTATCTCACTTGTTTTATTCTTAACCATACTCTGTGAATCTTTCTTATTGTTCTCGGATTATATGACATCAATGTCAGATACAATCTGTTTTTCTTTGTTAATAATCCGTTATGTTTGATGCTTTCTCTGTTATCCTTAATATATCTACATACATTCACATAGAACTCATTGGAGTCATTCATCTGTGAAATTGGAATATGTAACAGATAATCAAGTCTTTGATACAGTGCAAATCTTTTTGCATACTCTGCCATATCAGGCAAATATTCGGCCACTGCCTCTTCTACCCAGTCGGCATTATCCACTATGTCGATAAATACACGGCTGAAATCTTCTTTATCTTTACGTCTGCTGTTACTACCGATTCTGTAAAAAACATGATATGCCTGCTTAGGCAAAATCACATAACTGTCTACCTGCTTACCAATCTTATTGCCCTTATCATCAATCCCCAACAGCATTTGCATCAGCAAAAAGAAATCTTCATTCAATCGACCTTCCGGAAATGACCTGCCCTCAAACAGCTCTGCCTTGGTCAACCTGGTACAAAAGCTGCAATCTCCTCTGTGCATCAATAGTTCTTCTATCTGCTTTCGTCCGCTAATCATTAATTCTTCGGTTGGAGGAACACACACGTCGGGTAACTTATTGCCAAGTGCATCTATCTCGTCTCGTGATATCTGCGCCATCACAAGATTATTCTCGCGTATTGCCTGCATCATAAGACTGACATAGTCGCTGTCAATATAGTCATCACTGTCTACGAATCCTATATATTCTCCCTTTGCTTTACTCAGTCCTAAGTTACGCGCACTTGATGACCCTCCGTTTTCCTTATGGAACACACGAATACGTTTATCGGTAGTCGCAAGCTCATCACATACATTACCGGTGCCATCGTTTGAACCGTCATCAACCAGTAATATTTCCAATTCATCATAATCCTGATTACATACACTCTCGACGCAACGAACCAAATATTCACGCTCAATATTATAGATTGGAATAATAATCGATACTAACATAATGTTATCCTTGTCTTATTCTCTATTCGCCTAAGCGACCACTTGCCCAAAAGTCAGGTTTTATCAATTCAGCTACCGACAACGGTCCCTCGCTTGGCGGGCAGATATGACCATTGGTAATCTGATTGCACATGTCCATTACTCGATGCGCCGCAATCTCCGCATTCCAATTTGTGACAATGGTGTCATAAGCTGCACGTCCGTATTTTTCAATAAGCTGCGGATTCTCAAACAGAGTCACCACCTTGGCTTTCATATCATCATATTCACCCTTATGATACAGCAGTCCGTTCTCTCCGTCTTTTATCAGAAAAGGCGCGGCTCCCGTTTCATCATTGGCAATCGGTACCAGTCCCGCATTCATGCCTTCGTTGATTACTGCGCCCCATCCTTCAAGGAAATTGCTGGTAAAAATGTGGATGTGACATTTTTCCATTATATCCCTAACCTCGTTCGCCGACGCATAACCATGAAACGTAATATAGTCTTCAATCATCTCATATTCGGCAGATTGTTTTAGTTCCTCTTCCATTTGACCACCGCCTATCATATGGATATGAAATCTATATCCCAGATAGCACATATCAGCCGCCAGTCTTACCATATACTCGGGATGCTTGAGCGGAATAAAACGTCCGGCCCACACAATCTGTATATCTTTATCGGTAAGTGTCGGAGGCTCTATCGGAAGTTCTTCACTTGCATATATCTCTACCTGATTAAGCTTTTCCTTCTTCTCCCACAACCCGGCCACGTTCTCGTACCGCCTCGTTGCGGGAAAATATCCGAATTTGTACATTTTATTCTTATATGCACCAATTAACAAATAATCGGAAGCAACATATGCTCCGTTACACAATAAGTATACCGGTAGCTTACGCAAAGAAGTATGTGATTTATATTTGGCGATAAGGCCTTTGGGCGAAACAAATCTCCACTGACCTTCACGATATATTCGCTCGCTTATTCTAATTGCCGGTTTGCCACTACGCAGTCTGCTTCTTACAATTGACTCATCACGAATCCATCCAACAATCAACACATCGCAATTATCAATCAATTCCTGCGCTTTTGTAGGATTCTCATATGCATAGACAACGTATGGGCACGCTGTATCCGATGACCATCCCATTTGTTTACGCTCGTCGGACATCTCTTCCGTGGCAATAAATCTGAATGAATCGTCAATCGCATACATTGCATCGCAAAACGGTATCTGATGATGATTAATAAAATTTGATACAAATGTTATTTGCATAATTCACCGTATATTTCCATTAATCTGTTATAGTTTCTATCCGCATCATGTGTGAAACATGCTCTGTTTAATGCAGCCGCACTTAAGCTAAGTGCTTTCGCATCATCGTCCCATATAGAACATATATCATCTGCAAGCCCCGATGTGTTACCTACTTCGAATAGTAAGCCCTCTTCCTCATCATTAATCATATCCGGTATACCACCTGTCCTGGTTGCAACCACCGGTACTCCCAAAAGCATTGCCTCACCCATTGAATTGGGAGAATTCTCTATCGAAGAAGCACATACATATGTATGGCACATAAGGTATTGTTCCTTCATCTGCGTAACATCAAGTCTGCCCAGAAAAGTTACTTTATCATGCAAATGATATGTATCCATAATGCTGTTTAGATACTTACCATATGTGCTTAACTTTATTTTGCTCTTTAAAGTATCACGCTTTGCAACATTATTACCTGCTACAAATATGCGGGCATCCGGATATCTGTCAAGTATTCCGGGCATTGCCTCCAACACCGTATGTAATCCCTTAAGCGGATAATCACCCTGACTTACAAATATTGTATGTCGGTTACACTCATTAAGATCCCATGTGCCGGAATAGAATTCTTCTCTCAAAGTCTCATTCATATGAAAATATCTGACGTTTGGATTGAACTTCTTACTGACACTCATGTCAAATGATGTTCTTCCCGTAACATTATCGGCAAGAGTCAATGCTTCTTTTTCATATTCGCCGCGCTCTAAGAACTTTGCTCTTGCAGCCGCAATATTATCCTTTTTCAAAATATCCCTAAATGTATAAGCATGCGTTATTTCGCTTGGAACATCAGCCGTGTAGACTTCACCGCATTTGTGTATTATGCCCTGCAAGCCGATTAGCAACCTCGGTGCCTCACCCTTGTCTAAAGACATAGATTTAACGGTTCTGGCCATAGCAAGAGTATGTGGATATTCGGTGCCGAACACATGCACCACATCAGGCTTATAATCCTCTATTATCTCCAAAAATCTTGCAGACATGGACAAACAATAATCTTCAGGTTTTTTAATATCTTCGTAAAATGAATATACGGGCACTTGCATTGTCTCAGTTAACATAACATCAGTGCGCTGTTCACTCTCTCTGTCTGCTACAGGATAGGCTATTGCAAGTGACACATCGTTATCCCCCTGCATCATCCGATTAAGTGCACCGGTTATCCAACCTTCCTTTACACTACCCTCCATATTCATTTTATCCGCAACCTGTTTTGGTAAAAACAGGCATAACCACAATACCTTCATAACTATCCTCTGTTTTACGATATTACATCTCAATTACTTTGGAAGCTCGATTAAGTGCATCATCAATATGAGCACAGAAATTTTCTTCACCGACTTTTTGTATAAAGTCACTCTTTTGCATTGTTTTGTAAGGCTGTTCATTAACATGTGAAAAAATCAAAGTTACACCTTTTTTCACACATTTTTCATATAACACTTCAAGTGAATGCATTGCCGTAGCATCAAGTGCCGGAACACCACGCATACGGATAACCAATGCTTTCGTATAATCCTTCGTTGTAATCTCTGCGATTCTGTCAGATGCACCGAAGAACATCGGTCCGCATATTTCATATACACGTACCTGCTTTGGTACTTCTCTAATCTCAATTCTGTCAGGATCGTCTTCATCATCGAAATACTTCCAGCCCTTTATCTCAGACTCATCACTCATTCGTTTCATGAAGAGTACGCAAGCTGCAATCATACCAATCTCGATAGCAACAACAAGATCAAATACAACAGTAAGAATGAAGGTCGCAATAAGTACCGCAGAATCACTCTTAGGCGCTGTCTTACACAAATGAGCAAATGTCTTATAACCGCACATATTATATGCAACAATAAATAGAATGGCTGCAATCGTCGGCATAGGAATAAGCGCTGCATATGGCATCAATACAACAAGTACCAATATTAACACTACGGAATGAACCATTCCCGCTATAGGTGTACGACCACCGTTCTTGATATTAGCTGCAGTTCTTGCAATAGCACCGGTAGCCGGAATTCCGCCAAAAAGTGCTGAACCGATATTGCCGGCACCCTGTGCAATAAGTTCCATATTAGAACGATGCTTAGATGCAATCATACTATCGGCAACTACACATGACAGCAATGATTCAATCGCCGCCAATATAGCTATCGTCACACCATCCGACAATTCCGAAGTAATCACATCAAATGTAATATGCGGTATTGTCGGCATAGGCAACCCTGCCTTGATTGTGTACAAATCTCCGATAGTATTACACTTTATCGGAAGGAATTTCACAATAAGCACACCAACAATTACGGCAATCAAAGAGCCCGGTATCTTCTCACAAATATGTGGCCATATAATCAAAATAGCCAATGAGATAACACCGACAATAAGTGCATTTACATTTACAGTCTCGAAATTCGTGACAAGTGCTTTAATCTTTGCCATCGAATCAATAGGCTTTGCGCCGTCCAAATATGTCACACCGAAAAAGTCTTTTAACTGACCTATAACAATAGTTACCGCAATACCTGCCGTAAAACCTGTGGTAATAGTGTACGGAATAAATTTAATCAGACTTCCCAGTCTGCAAAATCCCATAACAATCAGTAAAATACCGGCAATAATTGTTGCAACAATCAAACCGTCCATACCGTTACGTGCCACAATTCCTGCTACTATTGTAGCAAATGCTGCTGTCGGTCCCGCAATCTGTACACGGCTGCCTCCCAAAAAGGAAATAATGAATCCGGCTACAATCGCAGTATAAATACCTTCTTCCGGACCCACACCTGATGCAAGTGCAAGAGCAATAGATAACGGCAACGCTATAATCGCCACAATCACTCCCGATATGACATCAGTAATAAGCTGTTTTTTCGTGTAACCTTTCATTACACTAAACAGCTTCGGTTTAAGTTTCTCTTTATTCATAATATCCTCCTCATAAGACGGATATCTATCGTTTCAAACGATAAACACTCGACTTTAACTTATTATATACACCCGACAATTTGGGGTTTTCAGCTATCATAGTTCTTAGCTTAGCACCGCTTAGCAGCATTATCCACCTATAATATGTAGCCTTACTTCCCATATATTTACCGGTTATATCTCTGTGCTCGGCTGCAGACTTCTTTCTGTTCTCCGCCGTCTCCGAAAAACCACCACCTTCATAATCGCATACCACTACATCCATATAATGCACATTTGCATTACGCTTATAACAGCAATACAGAAAATGTTCATAATCGGCTCTCACTCGATACGTCGTAATATATGCTCTGTCGGCAAACAATCCAATGTCATAAAAACATACTTGATGACAAGGCACGTTACGATACAGTGCAAATTCATTAAGCTTCGGACATGACATCACTGTCGTTTTTGTTAACAGATTATATTGATTACCATAATATATTCCGGATGCAAGTTGCTTTCCGTCAATCAGCTCAGCTACTTTTTGCAGTACATCCTTATCATGAAAAACATCGCCGCAATTAAGGAACTGTACATATGTACATTCCTCCTGCCCATACAAATCATTGGCAGTGTGCACGGCCTGATTCATTGCATCATATATTCCCGTATCCTTACAACCAATGATAGTAGTTCTGTCTGTCCTGCCATCAATATCAAAATATCCGTCACGCTTAAGCGACTTTAGCGAATCATCAGTCGAACCACCGTCTTTTATTATTACTCTCGTAAACGGATAAGTTTGCTCATATATACTGTTCAATGTTTCTTTCAGTTTGTCTCCGGAATTGAGACAGACCACAATAATAACAAACTTTATTTTCATATTTTTCCTCAAAATGTATCAGTCTGATTAAGCCAGCGGTGATCGTAAAACAACCAGCTTTTATATGGTAAAACTCGTATTCCTTCCGCAGATGCGGTTTTAAGAAAATATGCAAAAATAACCAATGCCACCAAAACGGTAAGCGCTATAAGCTTTCGCCTTTTATCAGCACTGTTTATTGAAAAAATGACATTAGGTACCAACAATATCTGTGGCGTAATAAGATAGTATCCGAATCTGGTCACCAGCGGCATCCAATAGCATGACACATACAATACCAGTGCCATAATACTCATATTCAAATACATCCTGTTATCGGCTCGTGATACAATTGCCGATTTATAGCAGCAAGCACACAGAACTATCACCATTATAATTCTTGCAATCATAGGTGCGTTCTCGGTGAATGAATGTATTTGATCCACATATATCGTATCCTTGTATGACGGATAGAGCAACAGTGCAAGCTCCATCACTTTATCTCTGAATACATATATACCTGCCCCGCCTAAAGCAACGGCAATGTACATCCATTTATTCCACGGAATACGTGCAATCAAATACAACGGAATAACAACAAGCACACTCTTGTGAAATGTTGCCGCTATGGCAATAACCAGAACAAACTTAATTATTTTCTGTATTGTATCTTCCTTAATGTCCACTAAAAATCTTGCGGCGTAAAGAGCAAGGGCTAAAGCAAAATAATATCTGACTGTATTAAATGACCTGAAATATATGCCAAGCAACATAAACAGCAAAAAGCTAAGCGCAAAGCAATCACTGCCATCATACATACATTTAAGGAAAATCAACACAATTGCCGCACCAAACACTCCGAACATCAACAAGTAATTCTCAGATCCAGATAACGTATACAATATGCGCACTACCAGATTATATCCGGGTTCCGTTACCACATATCCGCCCTGAAAAATCTCATGACACGTTACCACATACGTACCGTAATCATTGCCCACTTCGATACGTAGTGCAGCCAGCAAAGTCAATATAGTGAAAATGGCAGCGATACACAATGTATTGAGTACCCTCTGCCTATCAGCATGTCCTATATATGCAGTTTTTCTGACAAGGCAAGCCACACCTATGGTGATTGCTGCCACCAACATATACAAAATCATTTAATACAAATTCCTTTTTTCATTAATCTATACGCATCCGAAAATGAACGTTCCTTAAGCATTGTATTCTTGTTTTTGAACAAAAAACGCAAAGCTAAAATGTATGCCATACTGCCATACATATAATGATACAGAACTCCCCTGTCATAGAAGAATTTATCCGTATATCCTTCAAACCATGTACTTGGACGCGGTACCTCTTTTCCAATATGTATGGGAAGTGCCCATATCTTCATACCGCCTTTAACACAATCCTGAATAAAAAGACTGTCTTCACCGTTACTGTATTTTGCACCACCGCCAAAAAGCAAACTGTAGGTAATATTTCTGTCATGAATTGCTTTTGTTTTACATGCAAAACTATATGCGGGATATCTTCCGCAATTCAATCTGTGAATTTTTGTCTCAGCCTGAGTATAATATGTGGCTCTATCCGCCTGCACGTCTACATTAAAAAGCAACATATCCGCATTTGGTCTATCCTCAAATGCTTTGATGATGCTATCGGCATATCCGTCCTCATAGACTATATCTTCATCGGAAAACAGTATGATATCAGCATCTGCTCGAAGCAATGCATTATTTCTGCTCAGTCCCACGCCACGTTCCGCAAAAGAATAGCACTTGATTGTATGACCGTTATATTCATATTCCGAATAATCATTGCAATCACATTGGTTAATGACAATTGCGTCAGATTGAAGATTCATCTTCTCAGCCACACCGGCTGTATTCAGTTGTACACCTGACACTAATGTCTGTAATCTCATTACATCTTCTCCACTTTTCCAAATGCTGCTGCCGCAATCTTTATGTCTTGTTTTGACATTGTGAACACAATCTTATCAATGTTCTCTACAGGTTCTTTTCCTTTTTCGAAAATAATAATCACACCTTTTTTCTGTCGCATACTGTCAAAGCCTGCTACGGAAAATGCCAGTTTTGATGCCTCAATAATATAATAGTCTTCTATATTACCAAGTATATGTGAGATATTGGTATTAGCCTCCTCGGTACCCATCACGCCCAAGAAAGGAATTCTCTCATAACGTGCGTACCATTCTCTCTCCGTATATATGGCATCGTCAAGGCACATTACAATGAGTACACCAAATACGCTAATCACCAATCCGATAATGGCACCGAGTAACGCCGCATTGACATCTCTGTCATATTTATCATAAACAACCACATCAGCATCAGTCCATATATCAATCGAATCCAACATATCCGTCACCTGTGCAAAATGTACAAGTGCTTCTTTGTAAGCATCCGATATTTTTCTAACCACCTGCGGATCTTCATTCTCCACATTCACTGTCAGAATTCTGTAATCACCCAACATCTGACCGGACACACTGTCGAGTATCTGCTGCTTTGTAATACCGTCAGTAAGCGTAAGAGCATAATCGGTGATAGGATCATCTCTAAGTATTCCATCCCAAGTATATGCATTGTAATAGTCAACGCTGTTAATGAATTCTTCAAGATTGTAATCTATGCTGTAATCATTACTGATTCTGTAGCAGGTATCACCAACAATGTGACTATACGTAAAATATATTCCGCCACCCAATATCGCACCTATTGCAGTTATTACTGCAACAATCCATATTCTCTTAACAAACTGCCCAAACAGTCTTTTCAAATCGATTGAATGTATTGCACTGTTAGTTAACATAATTACCTCTTCCTACTTTTTGCTTGCTGTAACCTGATTGGCATCAACGCCCTCGGTTGCCTCAGGACTAAATAATATCTTTAGCGTTAACATCATTAATTTAATATCCAACCATACACTGTAATTCTCAATATAACTAAGATCCAATTTCAATTTATCATACGGTGTTGTATTGTATTTTCCGTACACTTGCGCATATCCTGCCAAACCGGCCTTAACTCTCATTCTGAATGCGAACTCAGGCATGTCCTCGATATATTGTGCAATTATCTCCGGGCGCTCCGGTCTGGGACCGATAAATGACATATCACCCTTCAGAATATTGAACAACTGAGGCAATTCATCAATTCTCACTGCTCGAATAAAGTGACCAATCGGTGTAATACGCGAATCGTTCTTACTTGCCAATCGTGCAACACCGTCTTTTTCAGCATCCACTTTCATTGAACGGAACTTGAGAATCTTGAATTCCTTTGCGCCGATTGTACATCTAACCTGCTTATACAAAACAGGACCGCCGTCATACAACTTGATTAATATAGCGGTAATCAACATTATCGGAGATGTAATCACCGCAAGTATAAGCGAGCAGATAATATCAATACATCTTTTTGCAAATCTCTGCTCAACCTTAAGATTATACTCTCGTGTTAAGAAAATCGGAGTATCAAAGAGATGCAACGGGTCAGAGCCCTTAATTATTACATCCGAAATCTTTGGCATCATATATACACGTATATTTCTTGCATATAAGAACTTAAGCAATGTATTTCTGACAGTTGCCGGAACATCCCAGAGTACCACTCCGTCATATTCCTTACTCTGCATCTGATTATACAAAGTCTCTCTATCTTCGCCCATATACATGAGCTTTGTAATCTTATACTTATCTTTTCTGGTTGCAAATTTTGCCTGAATATCATCAATAGGATGATCGCCATATACAAGTAACAACTTTCTTGGTGGGAAAAACCACCTATACATACGATTACCCAGGAATGTCCATATTGCCGCAAAAGCAATCTGAATAAGAGACATGGTAAATAACGGATCGCCCTTGACCAATCTTATTTCCATCAGTGATATTTGTAAATAACTTACTATATCAACAATTACAATTGAAAATACCTGTGAAATAAATACATCTACAGGTTTCAAATATCCTATCTTCAAACCACCGAATGTGCTTGTAAAGAAAAACAGCAACACCAAATAGACAAATACCATAAGTAAATGTCCTTTGAAATAGAGCTTAACATGCCATACCAGTCTGCCATGATATACCTCTACCCATGTATATGCATACATTGCCGTCAGAATAGCCACTCCCAGCAAACTCCACAACAATATAAGTGTTCTTTTTAATGTCTCTTTTGCACCCATAATAACCTCATTAATCTATATTCTGCCATCTTCTACAATCTTCTGACAGTGGCTCTGTACGCCCATCCGCAAAAATAGAAGCTGCTTTTAAGTATACCGAGTCCTTCTACATTTCTGTACAAATTCCAAATCCTTTTTATGGCAAGCATCTTATTGCTTGATAATGACGTACTCGGTCTTCTGTATATAGCCAACACTTCGTCTATACCATACGCCTGCACTCCGCTACGCAATATTTTCCACCACGTTGCGGTATCTTCACTCCCTACACATGGCATATGTATCATATCTTTATCAAGTTTTTTCATATCAAACATCACCGTAGTGGTAAATATAACGGTTCTTGATAAAGCCTGCTTATATGTAAGCGTCTTTGGGACATGTACTACACGTCCTGTCGGAATAGCATTCTCATCACCGAATTCATATCCGGTAAAGGAAAAAGCTACATCCTCCTGTTGCATATAGTCATATTGTTTCTTAAGCTTATCGGGCATCCATACATCATCCACATCAAGAAATGCTATATATTCACCCTTTGCTTCATCTATTCCCCTGTTTCTGGCACCTGCCGCTCTATCCTTGTTATCATCAAGATAAACAGGATGAATTCTTGCATCCAATTCACCTGATGACTCAAGTCGCTGAAGCAATTGTCTTGTGCCATCGGTACTACCATCCTCAACAATAATCCATTCCCAGTCGGTATACGTCTGACGAAGCACCATATTAATGGTATCATCAATATATTCAATTGCATTATATGCAGGTGTAACAATACTAATCATATAATACGCTTCCTATCACAGTTCATCTTTAATCAAATATATAGGTCTGTTTTTTACCTCAAGATATGTCTTGGCCAAATACTGACCTATAATACCAATACAAAGCAATTGAACACCGCTGATAAGCGAAATAATACATATCATTGACTGCCATCCGGTAGTCGGATCATCCCAGAAAAATGACCTGATTATTACAAAAAGAATCAATATTCCTGCTAAAACGCAAAAGAATATACCCATAAACGAAGCAATTGCAAGCGGTGCTGTTGAGAAAGCAACAATTCCTTCCAAGGAATACATAAATAAGCTCCAAAAGCTCCACTTAGTCTCTCCCTTTGCTCTCTCAACATTCTCAAATTCTACCCATTTGGTCTCGTATCCTACCCAACCGAAGATTCCCTTGCTGAATCTGTTATACTCACCCATAGAAAGAATTGCATCCACAACTCTTCTGGACATCAGTCTGTAGTCTCTCGCACCGTCCACGATATCAGTTTTGCTAATCTTATTCATAAGTTTGTAGAACATTCTGGCAAAAAAGCTTCGAATCGGAGGTTCTCCTTTTCGATTAACTCTTCTGGTCGCAACCGAATCATAGCCTTCCTCGATATATGACCACATCGTAGGAAGAAGCGACGGCGGATCTTGCAAATCCGCATCCATCATCACAACATAATCACCCTTTGCTTTCTGAAATCCTGCATATATTGCCGATTCCTTACCGAAATTGCGCGAGAAAGAAACAAGCCTTACTCTGTTATCCTTTTCATGAAGTTTCTTCACTTCACTGACAGTCGCGTCCTTTGATCCGTCATCAACATATATTACTTCCACATCCAATGATTTCTCTGTAAAAAACGGTTCGTTTTTCATCAATTCTTCATAGAAATACGGAACATTTTCTTCTTCGTTATAACACGGTACAATTACACTAAGTAACATTTCCTTCTCCTTTTTTATTTGCCAAGCTTATATATATAATAATTATCAGTCTGCTTATCAATTTTATACGCACCCTCTGTTATGGACGCGCCCTCAAACTTCTTTACAATAACAACATCACATGCATATTCATAAGCCTCAGCAAATATCTGTGCTTCATTCGATGCAGGTTCACGCATCATATAACACAAATTAATGATATCATCATCATATTCATCCATAATTCCCAAGTCCATACCCGGTGTCCACAGATTCTGTCCGTATAAAAGCGGAACATTTTCTCCGTACGCCGAAATAAAAGGAATAATTGATTCATCTGCAAGTACACAACTGTTTGCATTCTCACCGGCATATGACACTACAGTCATTTTTTCATCGTCATAGGAATTGGCTTCTGTCATTGTATCGCCGCCGAATACGCCGAAAAGATTACCGCAAATTGCAATAAACAAAAACAGAACAACAGCAACAATATGTCGCTCTTTATAACCCTTCAAACCGGTTATGAGTTCAGCAATTGCATACGGAATATATACAAGTATAGGTACCAATACCGTTAACGGCTCATAACTTTGCAATACAGGAAATACCTTCGATAGTGCCCATACCGTCAAAGGATTGGCCAAAACAAGCACGAGCACAATAATCGGATACCATATAAAATATCTGTTTTTTTCCTTATTTAACGAATATAAAACAAATATACTGATTGCAAAAATCAAAAAGTAACTGCCTTCCAATTTACTGTTTTGAAAGAAGGTGTACATTGTAGCAGCAACATTAGCCATTGTGCTCACCTCCTCTTAAACGTAACAGTAAGCATACAGAAGCTATAGCAGTTGCAATCAGGATAAGCAAAGCTCCTGTTGCGATTCCCGTAAGAAATACAGAGCTGCATAAGCACAATAATATCTTCAGTACATTTACTATTTTGTATCCTTTTCGTGTTGCAACAATGCCCGATGCTTCCCTGTACCAGCCAATCATTACGGACAATACATACGGTAATGCGACCGCAGCCACAATGGCATCTCCCGCATATCCGTACCACAACAGCTTTTCACCTATTGCACCGCTAAAATAGTCTCCGCTAAGAATCAATCCGCCCAAAAAGATAGAAAACAAAATTGTCTCACGTCTATTATGAAAAATGGGAGCAACAACTCTCACGCAGGCAAAATACGTACAGAGGATTGTCTGCACTGTCAATACAAAAAAGAGCAATAGCACTTCATCTACACCAAATATCTCGCAATAGTATGAATAGTAAGTAGGCAACGATATAAGCTTACGCATCGGAATCAATCCAAGTGTGTACGGCTGACTGGTAATCGGATTATACTCATTAATTGTACCGGTCGCTAACGTTGTACGTACCGTTTCAATCATTATATCGCTTCTAAGATACGGTATCAGTGTCCACACACGCGCCACAATAGCAATACCCACCAGTACGGTCGTTATACACAGCATTATTTCCTGCTTACTCGGTTTTCTTTTGTAAGTATTCTCTGTCTCGCCTTCGCCAAGCAATGCACTATGTGCAACCAGTCCTTTTGATAACAGAATATGTCTGATAATATTCAGACACAAAGCAATTGCAAAAACCACAACAAGTCCTACGGACATATCCAAATAAGCGTAGCAGGTATCCTGGAAACCGTATCCTAATTTACTGCATATCAGAAAAACTAAGCCCTGGAGCAAAAACACAAAAAAGAAACCTATCAGATATGTCTCAATCTGACCGGTCTCTTTCCTATTTGTTATTGTCCTTAATATATATCCTGCCATATATGGCAGCACAAAAATAGCAATAATTCCAACTATGTTCATTGGACTACCTCTAGTATCTGCATACGCATAATCTCGTATATTTTAGCACATTTTGAAGAGTTTTGTCCACTTTGTCGGTTGTTCACACGTTCACATACCTATAAGAATTTCGAATATGGTGTACCATCCATAGCATCAATGAATTGCTTGACTTCCTGCGCCTTTGATTTGTCGCACACCAATACCACATCGTCCGTTTGAGCAATGACAAGATTCTTTACCCCAAGCGTAGCAATCAATTTGTCCGAACATGCCCCGTATAAGATACAGTCTTTCGTATCAATAGTGCATGCATCGGCCATTCTAACATTGCCCCATTCATCGGTTCCGTACACCTGCTCAAGCGCATCAAAACTACCGACATCATTCCATCCAAAATCGCCTTCCAGCATCAGAACATTATCCGCTCTCTCCATAATACCGTAGTCAATACTAATCTTTGGTATCTGTGGGTACAATTCATTTATTACATCAGCCTCGTTTGATTTACCCATTGCATCACCGATTTTTACAAGATATTCATAAATATCCGGCAACAAACGCTCAAAGTATTGCAAAATCGTACTTGCTTTCCATACAAACATACCACTGTTCCATGCATATTCGCCGGACTCCAAATATCCTTCCGCTGTCTCAAGGTCAGGCTTCTCAACAAATTCCACCACCTTACGCGGTGTATGTATGACATCAATGTCATATTTCATATCCGTATTCTTTATATAGCCATATCCCGTGCACGGAAAAACCGGTTTGATTCCTACTGTAACAAGCGCATTCGTCTGCTCTGCCAGTGTAACGGCATCCTTCATTACAGATGTATATTCGACTTCATTTTTAACAAAATGATCACTGGGAACAATGACCATAATGCCGTCTTCGTATTTGCGCACAATCTCCATTGCGGCATATCCAATACATGCAGCGGTATTACGTGCAGCCGGCTCGCCCAGAATATGGTCGGCCTTAAGTGTTCCTTTTGTAAGTTGAATCGTCATATCACGATGCGCCATACTGGTGACCACCATGATATCATCTTTATCTACGATAGATGACAACCTGTTTGCAGTATCCATAACCATAGTGTCTTTACCGGACAAATTAAGAAACTGCTTAGGTCTGCTCTTTCTGCTAAGCGGCCAAAATCTTGTTCCGCCACCGCCTGCCATAATTACGCCGTAAGTTTTCATACAAAACATCTCCCGATTTTACATTCTTGCCGAATCAATGTTCTCTCTAAACCAGTCATATGCAAGTTTAACACCCTCTTCAAGCTCTACCTTGTGAGTCCAGCCGATAGAATGCAGCTTATCAACATTGGTAAGTTTACGAGGAGTACCATCCGGCATATCCTTATTCCATACTATTTCGCCTTCATATCCTACTGTCTTCTTAACAGTCTCAGCCAATTGCTTAATCGTTACTTCTTTACCCGTTCCGATATTGACATGCTCGAGACCGTCATAATGCTCAAGCAAATATACACATGCATCTGCCATATCATCCGAATACAGGAACTCTCTTAATGGTGTACCTGTTCCCCACAATTCAACTGTCGGTGCATTATTCACCTTTGCCTCATGGAACTTTCTAATCATTGCAGGCATTACATGGCTTCCGCTAAGCTCATAATTGTCATACGGTCCGTACAAATTGGTTGGCATACAGCTGATAAAATCATCACCGTACTGCATCTTATAGAATTTGCACATCTCAAGGCCGGATATTTTTGCAATAGCATACGCTTCATTGGTTACTTCCAACGGACCGGTAAGCAATGCACTCTCAGGAATCGGTTGAGGTGCCATCTTAGGATATATACATGTACTTCCAAGGAAAAGAAGCTTCTTAACCTTATAATCATGACAACACTTGATTACATTACACTGAATCTGCATATTCTCGTATGCGAACTCTGCGGGTGTACTCTGATTGGCATTAATACCTCCAACCTTAGCTGCAGCAAGTACAACAACGTCAGGTCTTTCTTTTTCAAAAAATTCTCTTACGTCTGCCTGATTCGTAAGATCAAGCTCCTTATGTGTACGTCCGATTATATTTGTATAACCGCTTCTTTTAAGTGAACGCACAATTGCGCTTCCGACAAGTCCTCTGTGACCTGCAACATAAATCTTATCATTCTGTGTTAAATTAGCCATATTAACTCCTCTCTATTGTATAGTAACGAAGCCGTCACTAATATCATTACCTCGTAAGGCAAAATCATTATATTGCTCCGGGGTCGCCGGGAATTTGTAATACCCTATCTGACCCGAGTCATTTGCCACGTATATTGTAGCACCATCTACTTCATATGTGAACGCATCGCCATCTATATAATCCATTTGCTTGACAAAATACGCAATATTGGCACCTGAGGCAATATTTAATACCACCGCCTTGCACTTAATCACACAAGTTATCGTCGCTATAACAACAAATACAGCCGTCCTAATCAGGCGTGGCAGCTTCTCAATAATATATCCAAGCGTCAGCAACGGTAGAATAATAAGATATGCATACCCATATCTGACAAGCGGTGCACTTTGCCACCAGAATATTGTGCCAACGGCAATCACACCAAATATCATCGCAAAATCACAGGTTGCATCGAAGTCTTTCAAACTGACACTAATGTCAGTTGCAGTTCTCCTTTTCATTATAAAGGTCGTCGCAATCTGATATACAATCAGGATTACTCCTACCATGAGCATACACAGCCCGCCAACGACAAGCAGTCTGTCCACACGCCCCAATGCAAGAAACCAATCTGATATCCAGTTGGTAGATGTAACATCCTTCCACCTTGATGCATCCGTTATTCCTCTTCCCCACATACCTATTTCACGGGCGTCATATTGTGCCGTACCCTTCGGCACCTGCCAGTCCGGATGACCGAGTGAAAGAATCGTCGACGGATATAACAACCATCCCGATATAATATGATTACGAACAAAATACGGAAGTGCTATCACAAAGCCGGATATCAGATAGCCCCATATTTTCTTCCATTCTTTTGATTTGATCAGTCGCACGGCAGGCTTTATAGCCAAAAGCACAAGTAAACCGATGCTAAGTTTTATTGTTATTGCATATACGATGAGCAAACACAATGCCGCATAACAATCAGTATTTCTCTCTTTCCTGTCATTCTCAAGCCACAGAATAACAATGTCAAAAATAAGCAGCTGTGCGAAATAGTCGGATGCCGGAGAGGTCATCTCTCCAAAAATCGTACACAGATAGAAAAACAATCCGACTCTCACATAATCAGCCATCGATGCTCCAAATGATATACGTCCCGTCTCATCCCTATGAAAACAAAAGCGCAAATCGGTAAGCAGCATGCATGAGCACATTGCAAAATAGCCGGCGGCTGTATGCAAGCTCTGTCCAAACAGCCATTTCATTCCATACAATGCATTCAGTGCAAATTCCGCGCTGTTATATCCGAATCGCAGCTGCAGATTGGCAAGTCCCGGCACGACACCATACTCTTCAATCCATCTGATAGCCTGCGCATGATACAGATTGGTATCATAATGCATATATCCTCCGGATGTACCGTAAGCCATTAGCAATATAATAAGCGCATAAGCTATTATCAACCCAACGCAGGAAAAGCTTTGTCGTATCTTTTCTATCATCGATTTGCCGCAAAGTGCTATCCCTATTACGGTTATTAGTGCAACCGGTGCAAACGCAATCGCTTTTACCCCTGAAAACAGACTGAATATCTCAGCCCATACATTAATAGCGGCAACTCCAATTAATGACACAACCGTCATTCTCATGTCGCAATCAAATCTCATTATTTTTTCAAAGCATCTCTTTATCAGGGAACCTGTCGAATATGAAGTTACAAAAATAATTAGAAAACTTAAAAGTACCTGAATCATAGGCACATTATAACATATAGAGCAGTCTTGGGACATTCTATATGTCGAAATCTTGTCATCGGAAAGCCCAAAAGAGCAATGACAAGCGCGGAAAATAAGCAACAATGAACAAAATATGATAGAATGGATTTGCTATGAATTGTTACAAACGTATAGCCTGGATAATTTGTTAATGGAAAAGGAAAGTAATGAATATTTTATTAATATCACCGACTCTTAAACAGGGCGGTTTTCAAAGAATATGTGTGTCGACGGCGAGACTTCTTGATGGGGAGTGCCATGTTACCATCGCAACCTTCAATATGGATGATGTGGCATATGATATAGAAGGTCTTGATGTTGTTAATCTTAATCTTCCGGCAGTTCCGGGACCGATGGGTAAGGTTATTAATATATTGAAAAGGCGTAAGTCACTTAATCGCTTGATAAACGATAGAAGAATTGATGTAGTGTACAGCTTTGGAACAACTGCCAATAAGGCGGCATGTATTATTACATCGAGAGTACGCAAATTGATGGCTTGCCATTCATTTGAGGAACTCAAAAATGTACCGTACATGAGAGCAATGGGAAGATGTGCGGATGTGATATTCTGCTGTGCAAAAGCTATGACGGAATATGTGCATGACAGATATGGATTGACGCAAGTGAAGACTTTGTGGAATCCTTGTGATATTGACGCTATACAAGATGCGTCACGCGATAAGAATGTTGATGTTAGTGATGTCTTCTCGGATAGCGAGCAGAGAATTATGTTAACCATGGGCCGAGAAGATGATGTTAAAGGCTATTGGCATATGCTCAAGATATTTAGAGCTGTCCATGAGATATTTCCGAACACGAAGCTTGCAATACTGGGTTCGGGTAATTTTGAAGAGTATAAGACACTGGCAGGGAATCTTGATATTGAGAAAAATGTTATTTTTACAGGAAACAGATTGAATCCGTTTCCTTATCTTGCACGTGCAGACATATTTCTGATGACATCGGTAAGTGAAGGATTGCCCAATGTTTTGGTAGAGGCATTGGCACTATCTGTGCCCATTGTATCTGTTAATTGTCCAACCGGACCGGCTGAAATTCTGCATTATAAGATGGCAGAAGTTGATACATCGAATGGTGCATTTTATGCGGATAACGGCATATTAACACCACCGATCGACAGCATTAAGGATATGTCATATGTGATTGAAAAAGACGGACATATCTTATTGGATGAATCCGAAAGACTGATGGCAGATGCAATAATCAATCTATTATCGGATGATGAACTAAGACAAAAATATATTGATAAAGCAGCTAAGAGAGCTTCTGATTTCTCTGCAAAAGCTTATATAAACAATTTGGAGCAGTTCATCTGAAAATACTGAGACGGTGGTGTTAAAGTAAGCTACATAATTACTTCCTATATCCGCATTTTGGACATACTCCGTTGTCATCAAGTGCTATTCCGCAAAGAGGACATCTGTCTTTTGTGGTTGTTACTTCATATTCCTGCGAAGCGGCATTTGCTCCGCTTGTAAAAGTGATTTTAGCTATGTTTAACTTGTCTTTTAGCAATTCATATGCCATCTTAATCATTCCCTCTACGGTCATGGTTTCTTTGGTTACAACCAGACGGCATTCGGGATATGCTCTGGCGAGTTCTGTATTAAAGGCTTCTCCCTTCATAGTGTTTTGCGGATGACCGTTTTTAATTCCTTGCTTTTCATAAACCTCAATAATAGCCGGTAGCAGCGGATCATCCTCACGAAGAATAAGGGCATGATCAAAATTCTGTAATATCTCCCAAGCAACCTTTTTAATTTCATTGCACGGAAATACCATATTTACGCCTTGATTAATTGTATCTTCAACTTCTATTGTAAATGTTCCGGTATGACCGTGAAGATACTGTGCCTCGCCTTTAAATCCATAAAAGCGGTGTGCATATTGAATACACAATGTAGTAATACTTCTCATAATACTTACCTCCTTATCGATGGTAGTGAATACCTTTGTAAGTATCATGACCCACGCTGCATCATTTTCCAATATGCCATGGCATGATTTTTGCATTTATTGCGAGGCAAATTGTACGAGCTATCGTCCCAATTATATATAAAGTCACATCTCCAATCCTAGCTTCTTGGCATGCGAAACTCATCGAACTGACTTCCTTTTTTCATATAGCGATGTTTTCTTGAAAAAAAGGCAAAATCTGTGTATACTACTTATGTTCATTGTAGATAGCAATACATTTTGGAGGTTTTATGAATAATATAGCATTAATCACAGGTGTAACCGGCCAGGACGGTTCATACTTGGCAGAGTTTCTTTTGGAAAAAGGATATGAAGTTCACGGTCTTATCAGAAGACACAGCGTTCAGAATACAGAGAGAATCGACCATTTAATTGCAAGCTCATATTACAATGTTAAATTCTTCCTGCATTATGCAGATACAACAGATTCATCAGGTCTTGCAAGACTTGTTTCAGAGATTAAACCGACCGAGGTATACAATCTCGCAGCACAGTCTCATGTAGGTATCTCATTTGAAGTTCCTGAGTATACAGCAGAAGCAACAGGTGTTTCTACACTCAAATTGCTTGAAGCAATCAGAATGTTTGGCGGAAGCTCATGCAGATATTATCAGGCATCTACATCCGAATTGTTTGGTGGAATTCCGGAGACAGCTCCTCAGAGTGAGAAGACTCCTTTCTATCCAAAAAGTCCATACGGTGCAGCAAAGCTTTACTCATATTGGATTACAGTAAATTATCGTGAATCATATAATATGTTTGCATGTAACGGTATCTTGTTTAATCATGAATCACCAAGACGTGGAGAGAACTTCGTTACACGTAAGATTACACTTGCCATTGCAAATATTCTTGCCGGTAAGCAGGAGAAGCTTTCACTTGGTAATATGAATGCTAAGCGTGACTGGGGATTTGCAGGTGACTATGTCAAAGGTATGTGGCTTATTCTTCAGCAGGATAAACCTGATGATTTTGTACTTGCAACTAACGAGACTCACACAGTTCGTGAGTTTGTTGAAGCCGCTTTTGCAGAGTGTGGCATCAATATTCGCTGGGAAGGCGAAGGCGTTAACGAGAAGGGTATCGATTGTGCAACAGGTCGCGTTCTCGTAGATGTTAATCCTGAGTTCTACAGACCTGCAGAGGTTGAATTCCTTTGGGGTGACTGCACCAAGGCAGAGAAGACTCTCGGTTGGAAGAGAGATACAGACTTCAAGGGTCTTGTATCAATGATGATGAATTCAGATCTCAAGGCAATTGCCGGAATGGATTGCAACGAATATAAAGCTGCTCATTAAAACAGCAAAATAACAAAAGACTCAATTAATATACCGACCTCCAAAAGTTAGGAAATCTAGCACTTGAAGGTCGGTACTTTTTTGAGTCTCTTTTTATTCTACATATAATTCCAATGTTTTGTCAGTAACATCGTCCCAATTGTATCTGTTGCAAATATATTCGCTTGCCTCAGATTTGTATTTGGCCACAAGCGCCGCATCATTACATGCTTTTGCAAGCTTGTCCGCCAAATCGGAAATATTGCTATGGCAAAATACCATTGCCTTATCGGATACCACACTTGTACATTCGGGAATGTCGGATACCAAACATGCATTTCCATAGCTCATTGCTTCCAAAAGGCTAAGCGGCATGCCCTCCAAATCGCTTGGCAGACAATACAAATATGCGTTACTATACAATTCTTCAAGAAGTCGTCCTTCTACAAATCCTGTAAAAATCACCTTGTCTGAGTTCTTCTGTAACTCATCCGCATACTCACTTGTATCGGAAGCTCCGCCGGCAATAACCAGCTTCTTATCCGTATCAATTTGTTTATATGCGTCAATCAGATAGTGAATACCCTTTTCCGGAACAATTCTTCCAAGATAAAGAATATATGAATCCTTTTTCAGATTCCATTTCTCCTCAATCATTTGTGCATTGACATTCACAGGTTTATTAACGCCGTTCGGAATCAGTATCGTCTCACGTCCATAGGTTGACATAAAATAGTCCTGTGCACTCTTGCTAAGAACAATTATCTCATCTGCATACTTTACCGCTGCTCTTTCCCCCTGCATAATGTACCAAGATGCGAATCTGCCCCATTTTGCACGTTTATGATCAAGCCCGTGTATAGTAACAATTACTCGTTTGCCCAAAAGATGAGGCAAGCCACACAGTATGCACGGTCCTTCCGCATGAAAATGTACAACATCATATCTGCTAAATGCACATGCCACTGCGCCGAACACAGAAGACGTTACCGCTGCAATGCCCTTAACATCTATCGTCAGAGCTTTTTTTATTCGCACTCCCTTATATTCATGCACGCTCTTCTTATCAAATGTAGCACCACTTACATGATGGCCGCCGCGATTGTAACATGTAACATTATGGCCCTTTTCTACCATACGAGTCGCCAACTCTTCAACAACTATTTCTATTCCGCCTTCTCTCGACGGAATTCTTTTATGTCCGAGCATCGCAATATTCAATTGTCGTGTCTTTGGCTTATTTTCCATAACTACCTCTGTTATTATTTCACTTCATAAACATCGGCAAATTTGAGTTCTCTCACTTTTGTGGCTTCCGTCACATTGGGATTAGTATCAATAATTTTATCAAGCATTTTATCCGCTTCTTCGGATCGTACAGAGTAAATATATAACGGTTTATCAGCTATGACACTTGTGTCATTAATCTCATCCGAATTGTTCATGTCTATAAAGAATATCCTATCATATTCCATTAATTCATGCGCATCATCCCATATTTTCCAATACGATGGATAGTCATATATGTATACGACGGTGCTGTCATGTCTTGACGCTGCCCACTCATACGAATCCTTATCTGTCTCATATAAAAACAACACCTTATTACCGCACAGACCATCACACTGTAGTATTACTACAGCAAACCATATCATACATAAAACAATATTATAGAATTTTTGCATCTTTTCAGGAGCTAATATCTCTGCCATTCTGCCGATCAGGACTACAAATAACAGTATTATTATTCCGTAAATCGGCATCTCGTAGCGCACAGCTTCTTCCGCATTTTGTAATGCAGTCTTTAGCACCACGCCGAAATACCCTATTGCTGTCACAACTGCAAATGCGTAAGCGTTATTCCATTTTTTGCCGGACTTCTTTCCCTTATAGTACACGGCAATCAACAGCAGTACAAATACAAGCAATAACACATAAAATGATTTGCACAGCACATATTCATCCAAAAGTCCGACAAACAGTCCCGCTCTCTCTTTTATATTTCCCATATCTGCAAATGCGCCGATAGCCTCTGTTCCTCGATAGCCTCTGAAAATATGCGAAAGACATGATGGATATGTCACCACTCCCAGTATAAGCCCCATGCATACACATCCGGCGTAGATAAACGACTGCTTACGCGTATTGCGCGACACAAACAGATAAATACACATATATGCTGCCATAAAGAAAAGAAATACAACATAATAGTAGTGTGTCATAAAACCAATATATGTACTGATAAATACAGGAATATAGAAATTCCATATGCCCAGGGTTGCACCGTTAAATCTCTTAATGTGAATATAGAACGACCACATGCATATAAAAGTTAACATCATATACATTCTGATGAATGTAACACCGCTTATTATTGCCGGTGACAATCCGAACAATGCTATTGTAAAAAAGACCGATAACTTGTTTCCTTTTGAGAAAACAAACGCTATCTGTGCTAAAAGAATCAATGTTCCCAATAGGAAAAACAAATTGACTGCCAATCCCTGCCATTTGGAAAATCTGCCGCTCGTCAATGAACATACCGTATGTAATACATAATAATAGAACGGCGGATGAACATCATAGGTTTGCATGGTTTTAACCATCTTATAGTCAAACGCGCGTCCGCTTGTCACATAGAATTCCTGCCTAATTGTATCTGTGTCTTTCCATTCGTTATCGGTAGGTGTTAAACCATCTGTTACATTAGATGAGTAATAAGAATAATTCTCATCATAATGATAGCCCTGCTTTTTATTTCCAAAGAAAACAGCAACAGCCATTATTACGCATATCAGCACAAACATTAACAATATGAATTTCTTATTTTCATTAATCGTTTTTCTCATACAAACCTTCATCAAGAAAACGACAGTCGTGTCAACGGCTGTCGCTTACGTCAAACATATCTTAATATCCAAGTTCTTTCATATATACTTTAATAGCATCGTGCCAATCTGCAAATGTATATGCACCGACCATTCTCAACATATAATTGTCAAGTACTGAATGAAGTGGTCTCGGAGCCGGAGCTGCATATTCTTCGGTTGTTGTTCTCACAACCTTTGTATTCACGTCGGCAAGCTTAAATATCTCTTCGGCAAAATCAGCCCAACAACAGCTTCCTTCGCAAGTTGCATGATATGTACCGTAATTATGCGTAAAAATCAAACTGTCAATTGCTTTAACCAACTCAACCGTAGATGTAGGTGTACCGAATTGATCACCGACTACCGTAACAGTATCATGTGTCTCTGATAATTTAAGCATTGTCTTAACGAAGTTCTTACCATCACCATACAACCATGCGGTACGCATAATGAAATATTTATCCGTAAACTGCTTAACCATATCTTCAGCCTGTGCTTTGGTAATACCATATACAGACTGTGGATTGGTTGCATCACTCTCAACATACACGCCTTCATTTGTTCCGTCAAAAACATAATCCGTTGAAATATGAACAAGCTTAGCATTTGTCTCTTTTGCAGCAATTGCAAGATTACGCGGACCAAGAGTATTAACCTTAAAAGCAATATCTTTATTGGTCTCACAGGCATCTACAGCCGTATATGCAGCGCAATTAACAATGGCATACGGTTCGTTTTTTTTGCAAAAAGCAACAATCGCTTCAACATCCGTTATATCTAGCTCATCCACATCGGTGTTGATAAGTTCTATGTCTGCGTTGTCCTTATAGAATCTGTTAATCTCTCTTCCCAACTGTCCGTTACAGCCGGTCACAATAATCTTTTTCATATTGATAGCTCCTTGATTATTTGTAATACAATACTACTTCAAATCTTCTACTGCAACAAGTGTAGCTCCGGTCACTTCGCGTCCCGTCACATTGTAATACTGTGTAGCTTGCACTTCATTATTGTTTGCTTCTTTTGAATCACCATTCTCGGATGGTTTCTCATTCTTTTCGTCGTGAACATCCGTAATTTGCGTTTCTTTCTTTGATGCAGTCGTTGTCACATCCTTTACAGTTGATGTCTTTGCATTTGTGACACCAGTGTCAGAAACCTCATTGGATTCACTGTCACCTACGCTGCCCATTGAGCCCATTCCACCACTCAAATCCGGCAAAATGATAAAGTTACGTGTTGTATATCCGCTATACTTTCCTTTTCCGATAAATGTAATCTTGGCAACACCAACTTTGACATTATCGGAATATGCTACAGTATAATCCTTACCTTCCTTAAGCGTCGTCTTATTGTAGGTAAGTTTGTAATTTGTTTGTCTAATGTTAGTACCGGTATATGTGCAATTGGACTTAATTCCACTTACCGCTACCTGCGACATTGATGTTCCTGCAATCTTAAAATGCATTGTGATTGTACCAATATATCTGTTAACACCTGTGAGAACAATATCTGCCGTTCCAATCTCTGTATTATTCATATATTGATATACTACACATATTTTATCGAGTTTATCACCATATACTTCCGGTTGTAATTTGTAGACATCATAGATTGCCTTATCTACAACCTCTGTTCCGTATACAAGTTTTTTACTACCATCCGCTACATTTATCTTTGATAAAATGATCGGCTTTCCTGTATATGTCTCTTTATGGTTACTGTTAAAGCCTGTTGAACTGTTACCATACGAAATCGACAAATCATCTACAAATGTATTCTTTGATATATAGATATATGCACATGTCTCACCCACATAGTTACTATTATCAGCCGCTTCAATCAATATCTGATATGTTCCTTGTTCAATATAATCCGAATCAGGATATGAATAAACATAATCGCGTCTATTCTTAAGCACAACATCTCCCCATTTAACAACAGGCACAATCTTATGCTCTTTTCCGTTATATTTTACAATATAATCTTCGGTCACTATATCCGCATCCGACAAATCTTTTGGCGATATTGTGAATGTAGCCTGCGTATCCATACCTGAATATTTTGTGCCTTTTCCCTTAACAAATACAGTAGGCGCATCATCATCCAATCTGTCTGCCGCATTAATATTATTCATATATGATAATGTATAATCTACACCACGTACCAGTTCTTCGTCACCACAGAATACCTTAACATCCGGATATATTCTTCTACCGGTATATCCATATGATCCCATTGGTTGAACGTATAATGCATCGGCAGCCACAGCTTTATAATATGCGTATGCTTTTACATCACCACTCGGTATGTAATCCTTAGTAACTCTGTCTCCCTTGCCATCTTTCTCAGTATACCAACCGATAAATTTCTCGCCGCTTGCTTTATCGGCTTTTGTCCAAGGGTCCTTCTCAAATTCGATATCACCCAGTCTGCTTCCGTATACTATATTGCCGGATGTATACTTGGTGCCGTCAGGCTCCAAAAATTGTGCCGTGTAATTGGAAACAGTTACATTACATTTACATACAAAATACTCATATGTCTTACATGCACTATCTCTGTACAGCGGTCCTACCATCGCTGTTAATACACATGTACCTTCACCCTTTGCAATAACAAAATCATTCTCAACTACTGCTACACTGTCATCATCGCTCTCCCATGACAAGGTCAAGGAGTCGGTAGTATCTATCGGATCGTAATTTATCCTGATTTTCTCTTTCTCACCTGTCTTTAACGACACGTTTGTCGGTGATATAGCTACACTTTCAAGAGGTTTACAAACATATATCTTATACTCTTTCTTATACTCCCTGGCCGCTGCAAACTTGCTGGCTTTAACCTTAGCTGTTGCGGTTATCGTAGTCCAACCGCCCTCTTTAGCGGTAATAACCGCAGTCGTTCCGGTTCGTGCTGATGAGTTATACTCCTTATGAGTAAATGTTGCTACATTTTTATCCTTTATTGACCATACTACCTCATATGAATCGGTTGTATCATATGGGTAACTTCCTTCCTTCTCATCATTTGACGTAATATAATTAATATTTATTTTCTGAGTATTCTGATATTTTATATCTCCAACTTTCTTTGACGTAGCAGAAGGAGTATTCTTCGTATATAATTTTATCTCATTTTTCTCATCAACATCCGAAACAGCCTTTATTATTGGGCTAAGAACAGTAACATTACATTTTAAAGTGATTGTTTTCTTTGTATCCGAATCAACTACCGATACAACTATTTCTGTCTTTCCTGATGTAATTGCGGTTATCGAACCTGTCTTTTCAACAACCTTTGTTACAGCATGATCGGCATACTTTTGATTAGAATGATTAAGCTTAACCGTAACACCACTGCTGTTAAGCTTCATCGGACTACCGTTTTTGTACAATACCAAAGTTGCCGAGCTTCCCTTCTTCAAGGTTGCCGAAGTCATATTAAGATTATATGTATTACCCACATAAACAGGGATTTTGAAAACAAATCGTGAATTCAACGCACCTGCACCATTATATATCTTTCTAACAGAAAGTGCCTCTGTTGATGGTGCTTGTATATTTTGCATATACTGATGTGAATACATTGCGTTTACCGCCTCAGGATTCACATTGAATTTTTCAAGATATATTGTATCTTGCCCTTTTAAGACATATCCAGTTCCAATAGAACTTGCCCCGCCTTCAAGTGAAGCATATCTTGTATTCCAACCATTATCATAAGCTTTCTTTAAACCATTTCGTATTACTTCATCGTTAGAACTACCGGATGCTCCTATATTGAAATAATTGTAATACCCTCTATATTGTGGGTATTTTCCACCATATCCATCTCCTGAAATCAATGGGCTAGTTCCTTTTCCTTGTTCTTGTAAAACCCTTGATGCTAAATGAGCAGGACTTAAGCGCTTTTCTTTTCCAATATTGTAAAATGCATAAGCATATGTTCTGGTATCTCCCGGAATTTTGCCAGACATAAACGTTGAATTTAACATTGATGCAACTGCTGATTCGCTATGGTATGAATCATTAAATGTTAACTGTTCAAACATAAAAATATGTTCATCATCCAGCCAATTCAGTGGATCCATATAGTATTTAATACCTTCCTTTGAAGCTATTGCCCAACCAGACTGTGTGCCTCTTTCAGCATATTTACTACTTGCAGAAATCCAACTCTTATCGCCGTATTCGTTTTCTACCGCATCATTCAACGAAACATTCGTTTTCATAGCAACAAATTTCCAATCAGGATGAGAATCTCTCATGCTCTTAAGATATGTTTGATATTCACTAGGAAATTCTCGTATATCTTCATCACCGCATACATTATCCATTTCGCTGCCGTTTCTGAAAAACAAAACAGCATACTCTTCTTCCCAGCCGATAAGCAATTCATCCGAATAGGCCAGGAAATGGCGCTTTGCATAACCTGTTTTCTCTTCATCACCATCGTAGAATACGATTTTATACCAAATCTCAGGGTAGTTTTTATTTAGATAATCATCCTCGGTAACGCTCTCAAGGTCTGCATCCATTCCGATAATTCTGACTGTATGAGCTGATTCAAGACTTGCTACCGTATCTGCATCATCGGAAGGTGCACTCTTTACATCATAACTGTCAGTCAAATATATTAATGCATAAATATCCTTGCTCTCACATATCTTTGTAAGTGCCTCAGATGCAATCTTAAAAAGCTTATTATGGGCTACTTTAGCATCTGCTCCGGTCGCAAATTTCGCATTTTTCGAAAGAAGCGGTATATCTTCTGCCTGTGTTGTTTCCTCGGTAGTTGTCTCCTCGGTGGTTAATTCTTCAGTAGTAGTCTCTTCTGTCAACGTCTCATCTGTTGCAGATTCATCGGTTAACGATTCATCCTCAGTATCTGACTCTGTTACCGATTCGGTCTCTGACTCATCGGTCTCTTCGGTATTAAGCGATACATTGACAGCACCATTTGTTTCTGCAGCCATTACACCGCCCATATCGGATACAACCGGTGCCAATACCATACAAAATATTAAGATTATCGATAGAATTCTTTTTATTCTTCTCATAGACTATCTCACCTTACTCAACGTAATATTATTGCCATTGACACATGTGTCATAAACTACACCTTCATTTGCAATCATAGCAACATCTATCCTGTTATTTGCAATTGTTGATGCCTTCTTGCTTGTCAAAATAAGTGTTCCTACCGGCGACTTATCCGGCAATAGTACTCTTAGTCTTTCATCAGTCGATGTTCCGTCTCCAAATACAACTGCCTTGTTAACCGTAAGTTTATTGGCGATATTCTTTCTCTTCAGACACGTAGTCTTTCCTGACAATACAATCTGATCAAACGTAGCATTACCTCTGTGTTCAAATAATACTCCGCCGTCGCCTTCACTTATCAGATTAAGATTGACAGCACTGACATTGCCTTCTGCAATAAGTTCGTTGCCTGATGTAATCACAATATCTTTAAGTCCTGTAATTCCGCTAAGATACATAGGAGTATCAACAATAAGAGTACCCTTCTTTGTTTTACTTGTTATCTTATTCAGATAATCAAAGTATGTGTCAAAATTTGTTCTTCCCGATACCGTGAATTCAAAATTTCCAACTTCAATACTTACTTTGGTAAGATTGTTCGGCATAATAAACACATTTTTAAACTTAGTATTACACTTCAATGTAATATTAGGTTTGCATGTAATCATACCGTTATATATCGTTACTGAAGATGCTTTTGACGGCATAGGAGGCACAACATATGCGCCCTTTGAATTTGTTGTCGCTATATCAGCATCTTGTGTCAATACGATTACATATTTCTGAGTCTTGTCATTATACTTTTCAATTCTGGCAACAGCATCTTCATAAGTAATACAATATTCATGAACAAATTCTTCTGATGACAAATCATCTACATTATCTGTTCCGATGACAAGTTCAGCCTCATACTGACTGACATCAACGTCATAACCGCCATCAACTATTCCACGCAGTTTTTTATATGTCACATAATCCCCGTTTTTAACAAATCCAAACGGTTCAAACGTTTTTCCGGTATCAACCCACTTCTTAGTATCTTCATCATATGCATAAGCTTTTTTGACTACTCGCCTGCCCATATTCACACTATTAATCTCACCATACTTATTGGTAGTCGCGTAAAACGGTGCAAACAAGGCAGCTGATATATATGGAGCCTTTATAAGCTGCATTCCTTCATAGAGTCGAGCCATACCGCTTCCCGGATTGGTTCTGACATTGTTATAATACAATCCGACCTTTACTATTTCTTTTGTGTAATTAGATGCATTAGCTTGTAAAGCATCCAAATGTTCAAATGACAATCTATTCTTTATTTCAACCTGCGATACACCCTTTGCATTCTGCTTGCCTAACAAATTGACTGTAAGATTATCCTTTTCGGAGATATTGCTATTGCCTGTAAGAACAAGTTTATTCAAACTGATTTTTCCGTTTGCTTTACGTGATACAGCATCGGCAGTACCCGCCATCAGTGTCGTTTTTCCAAGCCTTGCCGTGTCGCTAACAGATATATTTGCAGCTTCCACATATGTCATGGCATTAATTGCGTCTGCCTGGTTAGCATTTGTATTAAGATTCTTAACCGTAAGATTCGAGTCTCCCAGATTAAGAATTGTGCCGAACGGCAAATTCAGCTCACCGACTCCCGATACGCCTTCAGCATTTTTAAATATTATTGTCTTACCGCCTATATCCCCGGTCACCCCACACGTATAGGTCTTAACATTCTTAACAGAATTAATGTAATCATGAACATTTGAGTTATTGTCAACGGACATCCTAAACACTCCCTTACCGTTTCCAACAACACCATATGTCGAACCTGGTTTTGCTCCACCATCTTGATCATAATATATGGATGTTATCATTCCTTTTATAGCAAGATTTTTACCTGATGTCTGAATGGTTCCGTTTACTGCGACATATTCATCATCTACTTTTTTAACAGATTGAATGCTTACATTATCGAGTACAAGATCACATCCCGTTGATATCTTAGTAGTTTCTGTAAACAGCGACGCTTTCTTACCATCCAAACGACCTGATTCAATTATTATTGTATGAGCCTTCTTTGGTAAAGCAAGCGATTTTGAAGGTGAATTCTCGCCAATATTGCCTAAAAGCCTGATTGTATAATCCGCCTGAGCATCATTGTTCGCATCTATTGCCTTTACAGCCTGTTCAAAACTATTATATTGGGTAGTGGACGTAGCTGTTTTTACCTCTACCACAGGAGTTGCCTTGCAAATATATAATCCCTTATCTATTACAAAGAAATCATATCCGTCCGGCAATGAATACTCACCGTCTTTTCCTGTAATTGCAAGAGAACTTCCCATATTACCTCTGACATTTGCTATTTTCTTATATACAGGAAGATTATCAGCATCATCGCAGCAATACAGTTCTTCTATTTGCGACTTTGTCGGCTGTATATAGTCTTCTGTTTCTTCATCCCAAATATATGGCATAAAGTTAATAGTCGCATATTTATCATATGTTACTAATCCGTTGTAATTTAACTGTGTAACAGACTTTGCAAATTCCTTCGCCGTTGTTCTGTATGCAATATCCAGCTTGCTACCCAAATTAGGACTGATAATTCCTACTTCGCCAATCGTGATTGGTTTGTTACAATCAATTTTTATATCGCCATAGAACTGCATACCATATATATCAATCGGTCCATTTTCACTTGTCAAACACATATTATCAGCAAGCGCTACAATTCCCTTCTTGGCTGTAAATCCGTTAACCTTAATAATGTCCATACCTGCACTGTCTTTTCCTGCACAAGTATCAAACCCTTCCTTGAAAGATATTATTGATGACATTGAAGACACTGGAGTAATTGAACTCATATACTCAATCTCATCATTCTTAACTTTTGCCTCGGTGAAAGAAATATTTCCAAAATTTATTCTCGTCTTAATATTCAATTTTCCCGAATAAACAACAACCGGCTTAGGCGTTTCCGGTTCATCTATAGATTCCGCCATAATCATAATTTGCGAAGCTTTAGTAGGCAGTGCAAGTGATGATATTTTACTTGGGTCTGCTCCTGTGTAAAATGCTCTGTATGTCTTACCGTTTATCTCAGTAAGTACTCCTTCTGCATTATCTCGTATAGTAACAACATATACTGCATTTGTATTTGCAGCATTATCAATAGACCTGAAAGCATCATACAATGTCTTGGCATAGTACTTCGATATTCCTCCGCTGCTCATATCTCCCTGAGTTATCATCACAGACATCTCGTCAAGATCGCCATTATATACATATCCGCTGACATCTTTATATGATGAGTAATTGTCTTTTAAAACAATTTTTCCGTTATCAAATTTTGAAAGAGGTGCAGCACACACATTGGCAGCATTAGCCTTCTTACCAAGAATCAATGGCTTATCTCTGTAATCTGATGCAGATGTGTTAATTCCATATGTATAATCAGTTGTCTTTGCCTTATTAACAAGCTTCACAACAACAGGAGTTGTTACATCTCCTGTTACTGTTATTGTCGGTACATTCTTCTTTAAGCTCTTATTATTCACTTCGTATGAAGCAATATAGCAACCCTTGTTTTCCTTTTGCTCAGATTCAATCGTCTTAACATTTGCGGCTGCGATTGCTATCCAATGAGAATCACCGTTTAATGCCAACGAACCCAATGTTGTAGTATTCCAGGTTGACATTTCAGATGATGAATTCATTACAAGGTTAGGTATATTTGCTTTTCCACACAATGCAGTACTGTTTACAAGAGTAATCTTAGCATCTGACGACTTGGCTGAAGCTGCGGAAGTAATATTCATCGCAGTCTTTACACCCCTTGCTGTAATACCCTCCATATTAATATTGTCAAATTCAACATCGCCGTATGCTGTCACATTTCCGTTTGAAGCGACTTTGGTTTTTCCGTCACTTCTTCCTTTGATATACAGCTTACTGTATAATCTGCTCTTCTTTGCATTTGGCAATTTGATTGCACTGTATTTTGCACTGTCTGTAACAACAGGGTCTTTACTAGTCGCCTCACCCATATCAATTACATAATATGCATTGCTCATCTTTAATGTTTCTATTTCGGTTGATGCCTGACCCATATCCAGATAGCGCATCTCATATATTGGGCCAACTGCAATATCATCGTATACCTTCAAATTGACAGAGTTATTGTTCTCTGACTGTAACTTGTTTCCGTTAAAAATTGCTCCGGCAGCTTTCAACGGATAATAAACACTGTAACCTCCAGCATTTATCCCAACTGAGCTTAAATCAATCTTTCCTTTTACCTTTATCAATTCTTTGCCTGAGATTGCAACAACTCCGTTCTTACTAACAAGCTCATAATTGCTAACAGTCTTTTTCGCCGGTAATTGGAGATTTATCTGTGCATTCTCCAATGCATAATTTTGAACGCCTGTTCCTGTTATGTTAACCAGCCCGACGCACCACTCTATCGTAAGTCTCTTATTTATTTCTGATCCGGCACCCTTGATTTCATTTGCAGTCAGTTTCTTATTTGTCTGTGTACATCTTAATGTTTTTACGTTATCAGAATCTGTTCCGGTTACACATTTTACATCTACGGCACCGTTTACCTCGGTTGTATCGGCAATTTGCAACTCACTGATTTTACTGATACCGCCAACCTTCAATTCTCTCGAACTCATGACAACCTTGCCGTTATCTTTGTTCTTACCCGTTACTGCACCGATTGCTTTTCCTGTAGCCTTACAGTCAACAAATTCAACATTATATACACCGGTATTAATTGCGAGATTAGCTTTTGAGGCACACAAATCAACGTTATGGAATACAACATCTCCCGCTAACGTTATGGCCGAATTATAATTCAATTTTCTAGTGCTAACCTCTCCGTATTCGTATGAATTGAAGAATACTTTCTTCTTTGATAATGTTAACTTTTCAACAGGTGTATCATGCAGCAAAGTAACTGTAAATGTATTCTGTTCACTGCTGTTTATTGCTTTTACGGCATCGGCAATTGTTGGGAAATATCCGATGACATTCTCTCTGCCTATTGCCTTTAATTTATCTTTGGTAACTTCGCTTTCACTTGCCGTTACAACTACTGCAAGCTTATTAACAGCATTGTATCTTATCGCATTGCTAACCTTCTGCATATAGTACCAATTAGTAGGGTTACTATACATGCTATCAAGATCTTCATTGACAATAATTGCACGAGGTGCACCGACTCTTCCGTCTGAATATACAATTTTTGTATTACTCTCATCTACGCAGAAAAGCGATGCAACTGCATTTTTTGCGGTAAGTACTGTAGTAGTATGGGTATAATCTTTACCATCCTTATAGCTGTTATCCTTAACGCCCAAAATGTATTCATCATTCTGTCTTGTTCCAATAGGGTAGCCGACTTTTACCTTTATTAAGTCACTATGTTTACCGGATGTATTATTCTCAGGTAGATTATTCTGTACATACCCCGAAATATTAAGGTATGGAATTGCACCGGATTTATCGTCCGTTACTCTTGTAAAAAGTAATACATTTGCTGAATTCTTGTACAAAGTACCCTTAATATTAAATATTTTATCAACATAAATATTGGTTGTGTTTCCGGTCAAAGCAACATTGGTTGCATTAAGATTACCGTTAACCGTTAAGTTGGAATCTTCAAGATCCAAATAACTGATTGTGGAATTTGCGGCATATTTTCCTTTTCCATTGGCAATTGCCGTCTTACTCTCCGCCACATAGATGTCAGTATATGCAGCCTTGAGAGTTGTTACATTGAATACAGGGGCTGCGAAATTATTTGCCGACTTATTCTCATATGCAATAACTTCCAGTCTTGAACGCTCGCCTATTTCTCCGCTGTCAATATCTTCAATAGATAACTCTACGAAATTCTGTATTGAACCGTTAATACTTACTTCAATAAAATCATCACTATTATCTACAGGAGATACATCAACATTGTTTTCTGCAGTCTGTGTAGGTCTTGCTTCAAAATCACCCTCGAATCTGATATTTGCCTTTTTCTTTCCATCCAAAACAACCGCTGTGTTACACGTTACATCATCAAGTGTAAGTGTACCGGCGGAAATTGCAAAAGTATTTACGGCATATTGCTTGGTAGCAACCGGTTGATTCTTATTCTTATCCGTTATTACAAAATTGACATTTCTGACAACTGTGTCACAAGTGAATGTTATACCTGCTGTTGTGTAAACAGTTACATTATTAGGTGTATTAATATTGCTGTTATTTTCTTCAAGGTCACCTGTTCCGTCCTCAACGCCCTCGATAGTAAGAGATTTCACATATGCAGCTTTGGGCATTGTAATTGGCGCAGCTACAACCTCTTCCATTCCTCCCTTATCGGAAGAAACATTATTCAACAATTTGATTGTATAATCTCTTTTGTATGCAAGTGCATTAATCTCTGCTATAGCATCCTGAATGTTGGTAAATTCGGATATAACCTTTTCAGAGTTTTCATAAAAGTCATCATAGATAAGATATACACAGAAATTCTCATCTGTAGACAATCCAATCTGACCGGACCTCTTTGTTAACGGTCTGTTAACCGTTCCAACATATCCTACTATTCTGTTAGCATTAATGTTTCCGGCCATATTGGCGTTCTTTGCATTAATAAACGGAACAAATCCGACAGCGATGTCATCATCACTTGTAGCCGCAATAGGTTTACCGCTTGCGTCATACAGCTCAACATTTAAGAATGCATTGTCAAAATCATCCGAATACAAATCTTCCACAAGTGTTGATTGGGGAACTGCTTTTGATATCTTCCCATTCTTATCTTTTGTTACTGTTGCAGCTAAACCAAGCTTTGGATACTTTAATGGCGCATCAGAAGTACCATCTGACAAAATATATCCGAAAGTGTTCTTTCCAAAACACTTTGCCTCAACCTCTTCACCTAATTCAAGAAAGGATACACTTATATCCTTAGGGAACAAATATTTACCGCTCTTAAGATACAATTCCGATTCCGCATTTGTGCTCTTGCCTGTAACCTTACCCCAGGATGTGTTCTCATTTAACGAAACATTATCCAGTGTTAATTCATAATTCTGGAGCGAAACAGCAATCTCACCTGATGTAGCGGCAAATTTAATATCTTTAAATATCGTATTACAGCCAATTTTTATATTCTTGGCAATAGTGATGGTATCACCCGCTGTTCCATCCGCATCTAAGCCGGATATTCCGGTTATTTTCAGACTCTTTGCCTTGGTTGGGAATAGCACATCTTTTGATCCGACATTGATATCCAAAGGCTCAAGACGTTCGTCAAGATATGTCCAAATATCAATCTCATACTCGCCTTCGCTATCTCCGCGATTATTTATCTCTACGAACGCAGCATTAAGGCTGTTAAACATTCCTATTTTTTCCGCTTTATTATTCTTTACACAATACAAAACGACACACGCGTCATCTACATTCTTTGGATCATAAGTAACAAGAGTTGTTGCTACTTTTTTAAGCGGCATAAAATAGCCCGAATCATCAAATGTTACATACATTGTTGCAGGATCAACTTTAGCTCCCGTAGCAACAACAATATCTGTCTTTTTAATATCACCTGCGCTCTGTCTCTTTATATTAATTGCGAATTCACTGATCTTTCCGTGCGAAATATCACCTTCAAACGCCTTTTCCGTAGAATATACATAAGTATCTCCTACATCTTCTCTAGCATAGATTTTTTTTCTGTTTTCCGAATCGTTTTCTGCATTTACCGTACCGGTGATAGTAAATGTTCCTTCGGCATTGTACTCAATGCTATTATTCTCACTATCGGACACAATATCCCTAACCGCGATGTTACCTGCACACTTTATAGAGGTATCGGTCATAGAAAGCTTACCAAGGCCGTTAATATTACCTCCGACGTTTACATTCAACGTTTCACCGCAATCTGACTTAAAAATGAGATCTCCGTTCTTTCCTGTTACGGATAAAAGCTTGTTCTCATTATCCAAAGATCTCTCTTTGATTATGGTAAGACTCTTGCCATTTAAAGCCAAAGCACTGTTCTCACCGTTCAATGTAATATCTTTCAAAGTGATATTTGTACCTAAAGAAACATTATTGGAAAATGATATTGTGACCGGTGCAGCGACACTACCACTCATTCCCTCATAAGTCACTTCTTTTGCATTTTTAGGAAAAACAAGATTCTGAGCATCTATATCTCCGTCAATTGTTACAACATAAGACATCGATGTATTGTTAATAACATCGATATATGTTGCTACATCTGCAAATGAATCATATGTAATAAGACCGGAAAGACCATCATCATCACCAACATATACATTCATACGTCCGCTAGGGACTGCTACGGGAATCATATCCTCGAGCGACTCCGTTATAGTCTCTGTCTCGGTTTCAGAAGAGGTTGCTGTCTCTGTTTGTACTTCTTCGCTTTCAGTTACTGTTTCATCAATCTCAGTCTCGGTCTCAGTTTCCGAAGTAACAGTCTCGATAACAGATGATGTCTCCTGCTGTGAATAGCTTTCATCTTCACTTTCCGTATTCAGTTCAACATCGTCAACGGTTGACATGGCATTGCTGTCATAAGTCTGTTCCATGGCATATGCGCCGGAATAATTACCTGCAATCATTGTGACTGCCAAAACCATTGCTAAAGCTCTTCTTAATCTCATATCCTCTCCAACCTTCATTACACACTAAATGCGCGACGTTCAAATTACGCCACGCATTCACTTTCAATATAGAATCTTACAAATTGTATCGCTAATTCCAATCATCTTACTCATTCTCAGGCATCTCAATGCAAATGTGTACATCCTTAAGTTGCTTCTCGTCAACGCCGGATGGAGCACCCATCATAACATCCTGTGCTGTCTTATTCATAGGGAACGGAATAATCTCTCTGATACTCTCTTCTCCCGCAATGAGCATTACCATACGGTCAACACCCGGTGCAATACCCGCATGTGGCGGTGCACCATAACAAAAGGCGTTATACATAGCCGGGAATTTGGCTTTAACATCTTCTTCGCCAAGTCCGACAAGCTTAAATGCCTCAACCATAATCTCCGGATCGTGATTACGTACCGCGCCGGATGAAAGTTCAACACCGTTAACAACAAGATCATACTGATATGCAAGTATATCAAGCGGATTCTCGTTCTTAAGTGCATCCATACCGCCCTGCGGCATTGAGAATGGATTATGGCAAAATTCCAACTCTCCGCTTTCTTCACCTATCTCATACATAGGGAAGTCAACTATCCAACAGAACTCATAACACTCTTTGTTCATATGTCCTTCAGCGTTTGCGCCAAGAAGTTTTCTAAGCACGCCTGCTGTCTTAAGTGCATCAAGTTTCTTACCTGCTGCCAAACCTACAAAATCGCCCGGTTTCAAATCAAGTGCTTCAATTACTGCATCCTTACGCTCCTGAAGGAACTTAGAAATTCCTCCGACAAGTTCACCGTTCTCATCCAACTTGAACCAACAAGCCTTATTAGCTGTCGCCACTTCGACATCAGCCATTATCTTGTCGATTACCTTACGTGTTGCCGCAAAATTGGTTACTTTTACAGCCTCAATGCTATTACCCTCTGCATCAAACGGACCAAATCCGCATCCTGCAAAAGTCGCGGTAACATCTTTAAGTGTAAGATCAATACGAAGATCCGGCTTATCCGAACCGTATGTCTCCATAGCATCTCTATAAGATATACGTGTAAAAGGAGCTTTGCTTGCAGTCTTATAAGTTCCGTATTTTGCAAAAATCGGAGGAAGAACATCTTCAATAACAGCAAAAACATCTTCCTGTGATGCAAATGCCATCTCCATATCAAGCTGATAGAACTCGCCCGGAGATCTGTCCGCTCTGGCATCCTCATCTCTAAAACATGGTGCCACCTGGAAATATCTGTCAAATCCGGATGTCATAAGCAACTGCTTAAACTGCTGCGGTGCCTGTGGCAAAGCGTAGAATTTACCCGGATGAAGTCTTGAAGGAACAAGATAATCTCTTGCGCCCTCAGGTGAACTACATGTAAGAATCGGTGTTGTAATTTCTAAGAAATCATGATTAATCATAGCAGCTCTGAGTTCTGCTACTATTTTACTTCTAAGTACAATCTTTTCTTTAACCGCCGGATTACGAAGGTCAAGATATCTGTACTTAAGTCTTGTTGCTTCATCTGCCTCTTTTGATCTGTTTATTTCGAAAGGAAGTTCATTATATCTACATTTTCCAAGTACAACTATTTCCTCCGGTACAACTTCAATATCACCTGTCGCAAGCGTTGCATTCTTACTTGAACGTTCTCTGACAGTACCTGTTACAGATAAAGTCGACTCGTTATTTACTCCATTCAATTTCTCCATCATTTCTTCTGTCTCAACAACTACCTGAGTTGTTCCATAGAAATCACGAAGAATCAGAAAACCAAGGTTCTTGCTGACTTTACGCATATTGTCATAAAAACCTACCAATGTTACTTTCTGACCTACATGCTCCATACGAAGTTCGTTGCATGTATGTGTTCTTGACTGTGTCATTTTAATACATCCTTTCAATATATCTTTGCAGGCATTACGCCGTATTCTCAACCAAACTATTATACATCACATATATATATTGTACCAACATAATACACACTATACAACATATATGTCGGTTGATTTGCTCACAAAATGAATACCATTTAGGTGCTTTTATGTTTTTTGCAAACCGAACATTTATCACAGGTCGCGCAATCACCGCAGGTCTTACCCTTTTTTCGATCAATTGCTATCTTCGCTATTGCACCGGCAATTGCCGCAACCAATATCAGTATTACAATAATATTGTAAATATCTGTCTGCATACCGTCCTCCGTAATCATTTCGGATTGGTAAGTGTAATCTCAAAGTTCTGTGTAAGATTTGAAACACGCTCATATCCTACAGCATCCGTGCCAACAATTTCATATGTAAAACGGCCTTTGATTACAGGATTTACCTTATTCATATCATAAACGCCGCTCTTATTCGGTTTTGCCGTCATTTTTGCTGCTGCCTTTTGTGTTAAAGAACCTTTAGCAACTGTTGTTCCTCTTGCCGCATCAATTACGGCTTCCTTAAGGGCATCAAAATTCTCGGCCTTGTACGTAAATACAATATTTCCGTTTTCTGAAGAAGCGGTAAACAACTTTTCATCGGAAACAAGGCTTTCCTTGAAGATATTTAGTGTATCTATATCATATTCGATGTCTGTAATCCTAACCTCTGCCACATTCTTATTCTTACTCCTCTTGAAGTAATCCGTATCAGCTTCAGCAGCGACAAGTTGTACCTGTTTACCGGTTACGTTACCATCCATTTTTATCTTCGTAGTCTTACCACCTACCCATGTGGCTTTCAAATTGTTAGGTAGTATTGTAAGAGTAGTTGCGATTGGCTTTTTATTTAGTACACCCAGATTATCATCATCCATTTGTCCGTATCCAATATAGCCATCAAGCTTATAAGTTCCCGCTACCAAATCAGTTGTTCCCCATGTTGAAGGTTCACGCTGGGTATATTCCGCATAGTATTTTCCGTTCTCGGTCATAATCTCCGAGCAATACATTTCTTCAAACATTTCCATAAATTCAGGATTCGGATCTTTACTTTTCTCTTTATAATTCTTAGTGAGTGATAAATAATAACCGGTATGCCCTTCACCTTTATCTACTACAATGCTCGGAAGTTTTGTTATTTCAAATCTCACCTTAGTCGGCTCTTTACCTTCATAATACGTATTAGCCATAGTTTTTGCAGTAGTTATCTTTACCTTATCAAAATCGGAATTCGTATTTGCGAAGCACAAATTATGTATCTTATATACCTTATCTTGTTGAACTCTCTTACCATCACTTCCCTTATTTTTGTTTATAAGCGTGATTGTAGTATATTCTTCTGTCGGTTTATAGCTAAAAAGTCCTCTTTCGTTTCTTGTTATTACACCGCCGGATATTTTCACTTGATAATTATGTTCCATTTTATCATAGAATCGTTCATACTCGTTTATTTCGAAAAGCGGCCCTGTTTCCTCATCATTAACCGGAATGATGGCATAATCCTCCGCTTGATAAACAAACCAATCGTTTATATCCTCCGATTGTGTTACACTATCAGATGAATTTTCATACAGTCCAAGCTTACAGCTATCCTTTTTTACCACAAAAGTTCTGCTTGCCGATCCGTTTCCCGAACCGTCTGTAGCAACGGCAGTAACAGTATATGTACCGGGCTTTGCATAATTAAACTTAAGAAGGCCGTTATCAAATATCTGATAATCCTCTTTTGATATCGGTCCGGATACCTTCCAGGTTACATCATACACATGACGATTATTGGCAAATTTATCGTCATCCTTATCGGAAGCTGACCGATATGCTTTAAACGAAAGACCTTTGGCTTCACTAACAGTAAACTCTGTTTTTGTCTTATTTTTCTTATCAATAATGGCGATATCCCTACGTTCTTCTTTTTCCCAGTACTCATTTTTTTCATTATAATATGGTGTGGTAATGTACGCTCTTATCTCATTATTGTTTTTAAGATAATCACTAACCCCATCTTTTGTGAGAGTAATGGTGTATTTAATCTCTCTGTCTACATACCCTATGGGTTTGTAAACTTCAGTTCCGGGATAATCTGCAGCGGTTGCAAAAATACAAAAACTATCACCGTTTGATTTAATTCTGTCAAAAACTTTAGAAAGGTTTTTACTTATCTTCACCTTACCGTTTGAAGGATTAATCGTAATATATGATAAAAGCTCTTTATTTTTTGCATCAATCCTATATGTAGCCTTACACGTAGTCGGTTTTATAGTCGCATCATACATTGGTCTATGTGTTTCGTTATAGTAATGCAGCTTAGGGCTGATAGTTATATCTTTATTGCCAATATAATATGTAGAAGAAGGCACAGTTAATGCTATAGACTCTATTCCAATCTTAACGTTAATTATCATTGAAACAGATGATTTAATATATCCGCTTGGTGCATATGCTTCAAATGTAAGAATATGCTTACCGGGTGTTACTTCAGCCGGAAGATTAATTACCAGATTACCGGATTCAGGATCATATGCATTACCTTCAATATCTCCGTAATTATTGGTCTCGATCTGTCCTTTATTATCCTTAAGATATATAACCTTATTGCTTGAACTCTCTTTACTGAAAACCGGAGTTGCAATCTGAATATCTCTCTGTCCGGTATATACATTCTTTGATGCGGAAAGTGCCTTTATCTTCAGATTGGTCTCGTAGTAAAGAGCACGATTCGCATAAGCGGTTCCAAGCTTAACTTCCGAAGATTTGTACGTTTCGCTTCCGCCTGATTTTTTCTGCATAAGGTTAAAAGTAAAGCGATAATTTTGAGTAGTTGTCTTATCATCTGTTGTACTGTTTTTCACCGGAACTTTAATAACAGTATTATTCTTAAATGGTTCACATACTTCCGGATGCTCTTTATAAAGCGAATTTAATGTCTCGCCTTCGGCAACTATAGCATCCGCTGTGATGCTTATACTTGTATACAAGTTCTCCGTCTCTGCAGTAAGACCCTTTACCTTAAAGTAAATATTGTCCTCATCCGAACGCACATATTCAATATTTTGGGCTTTAAACTTACTGTCTAATACAGCCACATTTAGCTTAAGTTTCTTTCCGGCTTTAAGAAGTGATTCACCATTAGCATTAACAATATCCACATAATATGTAGCTTTATCGGTAGAAGCATCTACAGCCAATGCTTCAATTGTAATATTTTTGTCCGAAACATCCTTTATATTGATTTTATCGGCCGGATCGCCATTTGCCTTGTATATCTTTACATTATCTTTCGTAAGAGGATGATTACTTCCTTTTACCTCATATGCATATGTTTTTTCCTGACCGGCATATATTGTCTTATTATCAAGATTCTTTACTGTAACCATCGGTTTCTCATTGTTAATAACGAAATTCCAAGTAGTTTTCTGCTTATTTTCGGTACGCTCAATTGCAAACTGCTTATAGCCAATTGCTTTAATTGTATCCTCATTCACGTCAAGATAAACCGCATCATCTTTAACAACCTTCAACAGGTCGTCTGATTTAGCCTTATTTAGAGAACTGATTTTCCAAGTTGCCGTCGATGGATCCTTTACATTTAACTGTGAAAGATTTGAAGACATACCGGTACTCGCAATCTTTACTTTATTGCCACAATCAAGATTAACAACCGAATCAAAGTTCTCTGTATATTCACCTTCTCCATCACTGACAAATATTCTGTCTGTTGGCTTGATTTCATAGGTAAACACAATAACTGAATTTGTCTGATCAAGAGTAATACAAAATTCTTCCGGATTGGCTATTTTGTTCTTTTTGCTCGTCTTATTCCCAAATATCTGATAATAGTATGTTATATTATCTTTTCCGATATAATCGTTCTTATATCCATCAATGCCACTATCCGTCTTTTCTCTACCACGTATGCAAACATCAATGCTCTCTCCGACATTCAATTTCTTTGAATCGGCAAAATCATAAATATATAATGTATCCTTAGGTCTCTCAACTCCAAATCTGTTCAAAATAGCAGTTGCCGTACGATACGAAGCATCATCCACATGCAGTAAATTGATACTATGTCCATCAAATTCAGGTTCCATCACATTATCATCAAATACAATAAATGCGTTAGTTCTGACATAGAACTCAATCTCTTTTCCTGCCAAAGAAGTTGTGTCCACAGCCATACATAGTATACCGTTCTCATCATCATAATCTATTACGAATACTTGAGAATCTACACCGTTAATCTTATATGCAATACTTCCAATCGGAACTTTTTCACAATCATTTGATTTAACACTGATATAGATATGCTCTGTTCCCTCAGGAATCTCATACTTTCCTTTATCATTTAATGTTAACTCCTCGGCATCTTTTTCCTTAGATGTCTTAACACTGTCTATCCCAATATATTTTTGAGCAACACCGTCTATTCCGACATTAAACTCACCTACGACAGCCGACTTAATTGCCCCAACAACAACACATATTTCCGGAGTTGTGGGATATTCCGTGTCATAATTCAGTGCATAGACTCCCTCAGAATATACTTCTACATCTGTATCTGTCCCTTTATACTTTACAGACTTTATCTCATATTTTTCTTTGAAAGCTTCATCTATAGCGATATTAAGATATTCATATCCCGAATCACCATATACAGAAAGTTTCTTGTAATCATCGCCGGCTAAGAATTTCTTATAAGCAAGCTCTGCATCATCATTTATCTCTGCATACGTTGTATTACCTGTAATTGAAACATTAACTATTTTCAACTCACTTTCAAAATACACATCAAAACGATGCAACTCATCATTAGGTTCAATAGTAGCATCTATATCCGTTGTCTTGTTTTTTACAACCTTATAGGTCTTTTCAGGATTGGTCAGTTTGTATTTTTTAGCAAAATCATCCTTAAGCTCCAGTTTGTATGTTCCTTGCGGCACGGAAAGTTCACTGTATTTTTGCGGTTCCTCACCTGTTTTTTGAGGGACTGATACAAGGTAAACATTACTTACATCAAGGGGTACTGCCCAGTCGCCGCAAAAGAAGCCCCCGGTATATCTGACATCGCCGTACATAGGCTCGATTTCCTGAGAAATCACAATACTACCGCGGATTTTCTCGCCTTCTATCGTATATACATTTTTCTTGTTAGGCATAAGTTGATACTGCTTTTCTCCGCCTTTTTCGGCTACAGTAACATCTATTGAATTGTTATAGAAACCTGCATTGCTCTTAAGTTTGAATGTGAAATTCTCTCCATAGCAGACAGTTTTTCCCTCTTCAATACTTCTTCCTTTTTCGTCTGTTAATCCGTATGAAACACCACCAATATTTACTTGTGCGGAAATTTCATATGCACAAGCCTTTACAACAACCGGTATAATCTGCTCATCCTGAACTTCCGTTATCGTACATATACCTTCTTCAGCCGCATTGTTGCCGGCACTGATAAGTTCATAGATTCCCTGATACTCATCTTTTATGGCAACCGTGAATTCTACATTGTCGACATCCGTTTCACTAAATTCGTAGCCGTCCACTATCCTTTCCACAGATACACCCTGGCCGGTGGTGATTTGTATTACATCATCTGTGCATTCCGGAATTTCATTTCCATTTTCATCCTGCACTTTGAAATGTACTACATCATAACCGGGACGGGATTGTACCGCCATCATATCATCATTTTCACTGTCTGCAATTTCACTCGCATAAACAGCATTTGCCCCGTTTACATTTGGCAAAAATGTTGCAACCATAACAATTGCCAAGAACATTGCAATAATTCTATTTGTCCATTTTAATCTGATTTTCATCATTTCCTCCGTATCCGGCATTTTCGTCTGACATTATATCAATATTTTTTTCAAATTGCTATATAACCTTTGCTATAACACATATTCACTCGATTATACCACTAATATCCCAAATATCTCATAAATGCATCTAATCCCTCTGTTATATCGTCAAAAGTCTTATCAAAATCGCCTGTATACCAAGGATCCGCAATCGCTCTTGGATGTTCCGTAAAATCAAGAAGGTTAAACATTTTGTGATCCACATCATCGCCTAACATTCTTAACATATATTTCATATTAAGCTCTTCCATTCCGATAATGTAATCATATTTATCGTAATCCGCTCTAACCAATTGACGCGCACGATGTCCGTCACATCTTATTCCGCTTTGAGCTAAACGTCTGACTGCCGGCGGATACACTCCATTGCCTATCTCCTCTGTTGATGTAGCCGCAGATTCAATATGGAACTCCTGCGAAAGTCCCCTTTTTGCAACCAAATCCTTCATCATATATTCACACATCGGGCTGCGGCATATGTTGCCCCAGCAGACAAACAAAACTTTTATCATTGAATTTTCTCCTAAATTTTACCGAAAAATGCCGTGTTTTCGCCACTATTTTCAGCATTTCCAGGTCACAGTGAAGATAAGGCAAAATGGCAATATATAGCGAATTATAGCAAAGTGTGGTGACCAAATCGTAGTCAAAATGGTAGTTAGTAGTCGAAAAATGACTACTATGACTACTTATGCACAATCAGTTTATCATGAATACCAACCTAAAAGATAGAATAAAATACACGGTAGCCTTTCGACTACCGTGAAACTAAGCAAACTATTTTTCTCACTTATTCCTTAAAGACTTTGGCAAAAACATATCTATTTCTTCGTCTGTGAATGTATAATCTTTTTTTACTTTGAGCGATTCAGATGCCATATCACAAGCTTTTTGTGTTGTTGCCGGAGCATCTACATACAATTTATTGAGCCTTTCCATTATGCCTTCATAAATTGCCTTATTCTCATCTAATTCGTTTTTTTCATATTTTATATTGGCTATCACATTTAATAATTCATTTCGTATTCCTATGAACTGATTTGCTGCAGCTTTATTCCGTACTTCCAATGTTCTTAAATCAAAACTTTTAAAATATGCTGTAATTCCCAATGTTATAAACGATGCTACTGCCGTTAGTACCTGGGCGATAATATTCGTGTAAAAACAGATTGTAATTATACCGCAAGATGTAAGTGCGGCCACGATAATATTAATTGTCTCTAAGCATTTATACTCCTTGGCATATATTTCTGCCTGTTTCTCATGTGTTTTGTGAGTCCATACCACACTTGCATAATTTTGGCGAACAACATCTAATAATATTTTTTGCTTTTCCATAATATCTCCTTACATAATTAAACCATGTGTCTTAAAACTTTACCCAAAGTATCCCACCCTTTATTCGAATCAATAGTAGAATTACTTCCAGGTGCACGAAGTGTTGGCTTTATAATACCATTAAGTGACATTTCGTTATACTTACGATACAGCATTTCTTCATACGTTTCATTTCCTGCTGTGTGTTGCTCATTTTCTCTTCTAAAATGCCAACCTCCAATGTTTAACGATACAAAAGTATCTATGAGAATACCCGATAATTCATAGCTTGAATAATTAGTGTCTCTTATATATCTAATGTGTTTGCAGGTATCATATAACAGTCCATTGCTTTTTTCATTTATTCCCTTCATGGCGTCTTGCTCTGCTTTAGGATTTGTACTCAACCAGTTTCCACCCATATGTGTATTAGGATATTTATATGTTCCATCCCATCCAAAAACGGATGCATTTTTAAATGCCGGTAATATTTCAAACTTCATATCATCCGAAAATTTAACTACAACCACTTGACCATCGCCTTTCACAATTGTTGTTGGATAAGTTTCTAAGATAGCATCCTTTACAGCTTGAAGAAGCCTGGACTGACCATTTCCACTGCCATTTGAAAAACGATCATATTCATCTTCCGGCAGTTCAATAAGAACGTCTAAATCACTTGTCTTTATTGCTGTCCCTCTACCATATGACCCAACATAAAAGCTATGAGCCGTGTCACTCGAAATATTCCAAAACACACTATTAACAGCTTTTGTTATCCTCTTATATCGTGTTGATATCAATGATCTTGTATCCGCGTCTATAACGTGAACATTTTGTTTTACGATTGAACTCATCATATATTCCTCCTTTATTCTTATATTTTAATTTTAACACTTTATGTGTCCAATATTTAGTACTCAAAGCGCAGACTGTATCAAAAAAAGAAAAAGCACTCCTTTTCTGGAGTGCCTAATCCCGTTTCTGTATTTATATAACCTTAAACACCTTCTGTGTTATCGGTTTCTCTTCCTTTTTCTCGATGGCCTCCTGTGCTTTTCTGAAATCTTCCATCTTTCGCAGTTCTTCTTCGGCATCTTCAAGACCAAGGTGGGTGTACACATTCATCGTTACCCCTATGTCTGAATGCCCCATAAGGTATTGAAGAGTTTTAGGATTCATTCCGCCTTTCGCCTGATTGCTGCAATAGGTATGTCGGCATACATGAGGAGTGATATTCGGTATTTGTACCTTATCCCATCCAATCCACCGTAGTGTAGTTTTGACACACTACGGATAGGATACGATTAGTATTACTAAAGTCAGTTTTATTTCTCTCAGTCTTATTACTTTGTCCTTTTGACATTTCTGTACATTTTCATAAGACATTTCCTGAGGTATGATTTTCATACTTCCCGCATGTCCTTTTAAGACTACTATGGTATGATTTGGACACACGAGAGTAAGTTATCCACATCTAGATATGGCAAATAGAATCTCCATCATTTTGAATCACATCCTTTCTTTTGAATATTTGTTGATACTGCACAAACATTTTTGTGAAATATCACAACGAAAAATCGGTATATTGTGTAGACACATTTTTGCATTTTACCCATGATCCTGCTTACACAAATTTTAAACAGCAACAAAAAAGCCCAAACTACAAGGAGTCTGAGCTTTGTCATACATTTATAAAACTGTCTGTTTACCGATTTTGGGGTATAAGAAACACACCAATAATATAGAATATGTGTTCGGCTTTGTCAAGTGCCTTTTCTTCTAATAGGATGCCTAATTACTGTCTTCATTTTCTCCGGAACTACTTTTCTTGCATCACTCAAATAAATCTCGTGATGTAGACGCTTATCTGTAATATCAAGCTCATACCCCTGTTCTTCCGTGAACTTGTGCATAGCATCAACTGTAGCAGGCTCGTCATCATAAGAACCGAGATGCATACACTGGACACATAAGCCCTCTTCAATAGTCAGGAACTCAACCTTAGAAAAATCTAGTTTTTTCTTTTTTGTCGCCTCATTTACTGCCCAATTGAAATCATATTCGCTCACAAAATCCGGAAGGCGTATCACAGAAATCCAGCGAAAATCTTCCTTGTGTGTATAATCAATACCGTCCTTACCGTCCATCCACCAAAAGCCCTCCAACGGTGGAACCACATAATCGAAGTATCCATCTATCTGATGGTCGCCTTTCTTGCTCATCTTGATAGTAAAAGCTATCCCATATAACAGTCCTATTGCAGCTTTATATTCACCATTTTCATCGTTTGGATTGCCTTTGCCACGAATCGCAATATAATTCATCTTTGGAACCATAACAATTGTCGGCTCCGACTTTGGCATATAAATCTCTTTGTATTCCTTCTTGTAGTCAAATGCCATATCTTACCCCCTAAGTCGTCTTACTCTTTCATCCACATTCTTCGTAAACTCTTCTTCTGACATCTTCGGGTCCCGAGTTCCCAATATCAATGCACACGGTAACTTATCACACTCTCCGCAAGAATGAAAACCATTCTGAATTCGACTGCAATAATATATGGGACACTCTTTTTCGTCCGGTGCATGAAATACCTTGCCACATACAGCATTGCAACCCTTACACATTTCTCCATAGCAATAACATGTACTGCAGTCTGAGCCGCAACAACTGATCATTTCGTTAAGATCACTCATCTCCCAAAATCTCCTTTTGCTTTTTCTTGCTGAGGCTCCCAAGCACAATCCTGTATGCCTTTTCAAGCAGATCCATTAGGATTTCATCCGGCACATTTCCATCCGTTTTAACTGAGTTCCAATGCTGTTTGTTCATATAATAGCCGGGAATTATATCTTCATATTGTTTCCTCCAGAAATCACCCTCCAGCGGTTCCAATTTCAGAGTAATGTAATAAGGTTTGTCGTTATCATCCAGACAAATTGCGGCAAACATCTTTCCTCCGATTTGAAATCGAATCCAGTTCCAATCCTTCTGCAAATCTTTAATCACTCCTGTTTTTTTCATCAGATACTCTTCAATCCAAGGATATTTCATACCGTTATTTCCTCCTGCTGTAATTCTTCCGCATAGCTTCAATCGTAGCTCTTACCTTCTCACGGACTTCCCCAGGTTCAAGCACCTCTGCCTTATCTCCGAATGTCATAATCCAGGTAATCAGATTCTCCATATCCGTATAATCCGCTGTAAATAGAAGTCTGCCATCATCATTCTCTGTAAAACATGATGTTCCGAATTCTTCCACCAACCGCCACTTTTGGTCCGCTTCAAACAAAGCCTTCACTTTGATCCCACCAGGAAAGATTTTCTCATTAGAAAGATCAGGCATTGAAGCCTCTCTGCATACAAATGTCTTGTCTATTCTACAGACTTGATCCATGCGGTTCAGCTTGAACAGCCTGTAATCCTTTCTTTTCAAGCACCATCCCCACAGATACCAACTCGACCATCGAAACACTAAGTAATATGGTTCAACAGTTCTCTCAGTTTCACCTGATGGTGCATAATACCGAAACTTAACCAAATGTCTGTCTCCGATTGCATCCTGTATGGTCTCTATCTTTGGAGCAAGCGAATCACGATACCACGATGACAGATTGATAAGAATGGAATCCCTGCCAGTGATGAACTCAGAGGATCCAGCCTGGATCTTTTCCATCAGCTGACCGTAATACCGGCTTCCGCTTACACTATCTAGACTCCGAAGCCCTGCAAGAATCACCTGCATGTCCCGGGATGTCAAAATAGTCCTGTCCATACGGTATCCATCCATAATGGAGATACCCCCTCCAGCTCCCTGCATAGTGCGAATCGGTATTCCTGCTTTGCAAAGAGCATCTATATCCCTGCCTATTGTCCTTCTGGACACCTCAAAATATTCAGCAAGCTCAGGGGCTGTTACCATTTCTTTCTGCAACAGTATTGATAATATTCCAATCAACCTGTCAATCTTCATATGCTCACCCTTTCTTGTATATCCTAACGCAGCAAACAAGACAACATTGTGTCTTGTTTTGGATAAATTATTTCCTGTACCCTTTTGAGAGTACGTTTGAGAGTACAGGAAATATTCATGTCGCTTTAGTCGGATAGCCCTCTATGTTGTCCTATCATATTTGAAAACTCCCAAAAACATGCTATCGCAACGAATTAAGTAACATTTTTTATCTTTTCGGGGTTTTCTAGTCGAATGCATGTTACGCTCCTCTAATTATCTGGTTCTATCACTTCAGCATTTTGGCTAATGTCAGATATAAATGATCTCATATCCATAATTGATTGCCTTAATTCAGCTTTTGTATATCTCGTATTTAAGTGATTCTCTGGATGATGTATTTGATGTCGGATATACTCTGTTAAAGTTTTCTGCTCATCTCGAACACTACCGTTAGATAACTGACGATGATATAGTCTTGTAGGTTTTCCTTGCATATACTCATTTCGCCAGCCCTGATATTCTATATATGCGTACAGTTCATCGTGATACTCTTCTGTCACATCTCCAAATGCCAAATAATTAACTTCATTTAGAGAGGGGTATCTTAATTGTCCTTCCTCAACTCCATGTACCGCTTTACCAAATTCTTCATCAATTATAACTCGTAGATTCAAATATTCTAACTGCTTTACCATCACGCTACTGTGGGTTGTGATAATCACCTGAACATTGTCCGTACTTGCCAGAGACTTTATAGCTTCTATAAGCTTAATCTGATTATCACCGTGCTGCGATGTTTCGGGTTCTTCTATTGCATATATAACGCCCTTGTTATCTCCTTCCTCAAATCTACGTTCTACTTCACCTCTAAAAAAATTAAGTAATATAAGTCGTTTTACACCACTTCCGCGCTTGTTTATTGGAATATCTTCATCTCCAGAAATTGAAACTCCCTTAAATACGTCTTGCCATTTTAAAGACTGAGCCGAAGGAATTACTGGATTTAAGCTACTTGCAACAGACGGATCCATCTCCTGTAACTTATTCAAAGTTCTGGTAGCAACATCCTGTAGCTTTTGATGAACCTCATTGGCTATCTCTTCCAATGAAGCTTGAAGCCTATCATCCTTCAGAATCTGTTTTACAGCCTCTTTTAACGGATCTTGTACTTCATTATCATCATCACTATTTTTCCTATCTGATTGGAATAAAGAGTATACCGGTAAATATGTTGCTATCTTATCCCAAATCTTTTTAGCATCTTCCTTGGTAACGTCTATTTCAATCTCATCCAACGATAGATCATCTGAAAAATGCTCCCAGATTGCGGATCTAACAATAGAATTTACTGTTTGGTTATCACAAGTAATATTATTGTCTTGGATAATTTTCTTTAAATCGGAGTTTTTCTTAAGTAATAAATCACTACATCCCGGATTTGTAGGATGCAAAGCCTTTATATAAACCTTTTGTGCTCCTCCATTTTTATATTTTTTTATTATCTCCAAATCCCCATCCGCATTTAGCATATACTCCCTTGCTAATGATGTTTCAACAGACGAATCTATAATGATTTCATCTGGCAATTCTGAAAACACCACCGATATAATCGTTTCTTGGTCATCTTCCCTTGCTGCAAAAATATTAACATCCGTCTTATCAATTTTTACAACTCCCTTACCTTCATTAAAGAAAATATCCAGCGCCTCAAGGATTGAAGATTTACCTACATCATTTTTCCCAACAAATGCTGTTAAGTTATCAAACCCAACAATAGTTTCTCCCTTGTATCCCCTGAAATTTTTTATTTTCAATGACTTAATCTTCAAACCGTTTCCTCCAACAATAAACACTTTTCCTGTATTTAATGGACAGAATGACCACCTAAAATGCATGTCTTCTTGACATATCTACAGTTAGATATGAACTTCATTTCATTACCCAGCCATTCCTACTTCAATAAATCTGCCAAATACACCTCTCCACGCTTCAAAGAGCGTACTCTCTTATACTCTCGAATTGTACTAATCAACATATCGATATCAGCAAAATAGCTTCTTATGTACGCCTGAGACTTTATATTGCCCTTCAACTTTAATACCTGCTTGCAGAAACTACTTGGCGACATAACACTGGTTTTTTTCATGTATTCATTGTATTTTCCCTCCGCAAGTATCAGTAACATTTCAATCTCCGGAGACGTAACAACCTTAATAACATCTACCTTATGTTCATACGCTGTACTCAGCCGAAATCCTTCTGAGTGCGAGTCCAAAACTCGAAGTATTGTTATCTTGCTTTCAAATCCTTTTCTCAAATACCGCTGTTCAAATTCTTTGCCATTGCGGCAGCGGATTACCTCTTCATTTAGCATTCTTTCACGAGAAAAAACGAGTCTATCTGCATCAACAAGCATATCAATTATTGCAGTTTCAGCACCACCCTCGCATATACAAGCAACTATCGGAGATAATTCTATCATTCGTTATCCTCCACTATAGTTCCTGTTGACAATACCTTTTTTAGTCTCATTGATGCTGCATATGACGGAGTTGTTCCTTCTAGCATTCCACTTTGAAAAGCATCGCTCTTTTTAATATCATTACGCGTCAATATATGATGTAATTTCTGAATCGTTATTCCGCCATTATTCCTAATTACATATATTCCATCATTTCTATCCAATTCATCTAATAATTCAACATAATGTGTCGAATATATCAATGTGGCGCCATTTTGATTTACACGCTTATCCATAAAGAATCTAATCAATGTCGCAACAATCTCTTTATTAAAATGATTCTCAATTTCATCAATAATAAAATATCCACCCTTTATCAGAACCATCCAGGCATGCATAAACACATTCAATCCTTTTATAGTACCCGATGATAAATAATGGCTAATATTCTGTATCCCACGCATAGAAATCGGCATATCATCTTTTTTAAACTTTACAATCAATTCAGTCTCATTTGGGTTAAAACGAATATACTCTATGCTAGGGTCAAGGAATTGTATTAACTCAATTGGGAAATTGCCAAAAGAATTTAACACGTTAAAATCCGTCCATTCAGTCAGGTCTCTGAAGAACACATTTCCTGTCTTTCCAAGTGCTATTACTATACTTACGTCATCTTTAAGGAACATGAATTGTTCCTCGGAAATATCTCTTGTTTTATAAATATTTTCATCTCCGAAAACAAACAAATTTGCCTTAGATGTAACAGAAGTTGCCCTGCGAATATACAGTTTTTCTTCAAGAATTACGTATCTATCTGGTGCTCCATCCTCCTTAGTTACACCTATAATAGTTTTCAACAAGCAAACGCCTTTTTTTTCATCATAGAAGTATACTCTCAAATTGACTCTATTAGATCTCTCCAATACCACTTTTGTCGGAATATTATTAATTGCCTCTGCATTAAGCAAGCTCATTACAAAAGAGATGAGTTTTAATGAAGTTGTTTTACCAGAGGCATTAACTCCCACAAATGATAAAACATTATTCGTATATGTACTCCCAAATGGATTATAAAGCATAGCAGCATTATCGGGATAAACCCTCTGCTCTGCGTTGAAATCAATAACAATCTTCCCACTAAAAAGAAAAATTCCATCTGCTTCAATTCTTAACAGCCTCATTTCTTTCTCCTTTCATATCAACGTATTGCGCGTTATTACACCATAATATTATCACATTATCTCTATTTTTCAACCCCTATAAACGCTTTTTGTGTTTTTAATCCCATTTTCATGTTTGCTGTAAATTTCATATTTGATTAAGCCTAAATTGATTGAACCATTACTGAATAGTGTTTGGTTACTGTTGGAAGTTTATTATGAGAAAAAGCACTCTGCTTATCACAGAGTGCTCTCATCATTCATCGGGTAGTTCACCTTAAAAGGTGTAAACGGGGTGTAAATCCGCTTGATATATCTTCAGAATGCTTTATTTTCAAGGCTTCTCATTCTACTGAAATCGCTTGCCCCAGCAAACGAACAGTACTTTTATCATGCTATTTTGAAATCCTTTCTCATTTTCTTTGAGGCCTCAAAAACCGCCTCTGCAAAAGTTGTAAATGAGTTGTAAATCCAACACCTCTTATTAGAGAAATGCAGCAAAATCAAGGTTCGCGACTACTTTGTTAGTACCTTGCCGTGGCAGATATAAGGCACTCGAATCATCATTTTCTCCTGGCATCTGGGTGCATTTTGTTTTTCCTTAACCTCTTCGATTATAGCAAAATATAAAGCCCCTGTGTGCGATTATTACGAACCGGATTTGGATTATTCCCCAAACGGTTACGTGATAACGCCACACAGAGGCTTTATTTTTGATTAATCGATAAAATTACAATTTCTTTCCCATCAGCTGAGCGCTTAGACTGAAACTTATCTCTAGAGACTTGAATTCACTACCTGATCCAGAGTGAGCACTTTGCATTTCTTGCTTTCATAATACTCCAGCATTGCAGGAATCTTTTTCTTATCGTAGCTGGTCACACAGTCAGAGAGAACCGTTACTACATATCCGGATTTTGTCATATTGAAGCAGGTGGACTTCACACAGGCGGTTGCATCCGCACCGGTTACTACAAACTCTGTAATACCATTTTCTGCAATATATTCGCAGAATGCTTCACTGGTAAGAGCATTTGTTTTGGTCTTAATAAAAATATTATCACTCACAACCTGAAGTTCCGGAACAATTTCAGCACCTCTTGTTCCCGGAAGAAAATTCTTTGCAGAGGGAGTGATGTTGTTTTGGCAAATGTACACCACATGCATTTCCTGACTAATAGCCCAGTTAATGGCATTATTAAGGGTATCAACGATTTCACGATAATTCTTAGTGATATCATTCTGGATATCAATGACAACGAGTGCTTTGTTCTGCATAAATTTATCCTTTCTTAGTCCCGATATTTTTTCGATAGTTCGGAAGTAACTGCAAAAAGACGCTCACGCATAGACTGTGGTTCCAGCACCGTAACTTTATTTCCACATGACAGAATCCAAGCAACAAGTCCTTCCTCATCTTCGTCCACTTCAAACAAAAGGGAACCATCCTCTTGAATTAAAAATGATGATGGCCCATAGTTTTCAATCAGCTGCCATCTCATAGAGGGTTCAAATACTGCCTTCAGATGAACATTTGAAGGAAAGAAGGTCTTTATCTCGAATTCCGGAAACGGTATCTCTCGATCATGGATTTGTTCTTCAGTTAGTTTCAGCCCATCCATACGATTCAGCTTGAACATCCGAAAATCCTGTTTTGTTCTGCAATAACCCCACACATACCAGCTGCTCCACTTGAAGAGCAGATAATACGGATCGAGTATCCGAGTGGATTCTGCTTTCGGTGAATAATAATCAAACCGAATCGCCCGCTTCAAATCGATTGCTGTCTGTACAAGCGTAACCTTTTCTGATATAGGAGCCTTATGTGGAGAGGAGAGATCGATCAGAATCGTATCGCTGCCATTGATGAAATCAGAGGAACCCGCTTTGATCTTTTCCATGAGCAGACTGTAATAACTGCTTCCACTGACACTATCAAGGCTTCTAAGCCCTGCCAGGATCATCTTCATATCCTTTGATGTAAGGACAGTTCGGTCCATACGATAACCGTCCATAATCTGAATACCACCGCCGATTCCAGGCATCGTACATATTGGAATTCCGGCCTTGCAAAGGTCATCAATATCTCTGAGGATCGTCCTTTTGGACACTTCGAAACGTTCTGCCAATTCAGGCGTTGTAATCTTTTCTTTTTGAAGTAGCAGGGATAAGATCCCTATCATTCTCTCTATCTTCATGCTTTTCACTTCCACTTATATAATACATTGCAAAACATGACATCTGTATGTCACCTTTATTATACTACATTTGAAAAAAATATGAATAAACAACGTTATATCTTCCAAGCATACTCTTAAATCTGTGTTCCCAGTGCATGGCTACAAGGGGCATTCCTTCTTCATCCAAGAACAAGAAACCTCTGTACCCATCTACGGCCTTTTCTTTCATGGAAAACTTGGGTCTTTCGTCTATGATGTTTTTAAACATCTGTGCAACATCATCGGTAATCGGTATCTTTCGTGTTCCGGTATGGAAAAGGATGTAAACCGTTTCGTAGTATTTGTAGTAAAGGTTATCGTCATGTATGAATTTGAGAAACTTGCGCTAATATTCGCACAGAGGAAAACAGATGTCCATCTCCAAATATCCGTCCGCCTCGACTTTTCTGTAAATATCGAATATCGGTTTATTTCTCTCAAGACGGTTTCCCGTTTTAGCAAGCCACCGACAAAAAATCTCCTGATATACCATAAACAGATAACGTGGATAACCCTTAAAATGATATACTCCGTATTTCCCGCCTTCAAATCTGTTAAGAAGCAGTTCCGGATGACTATTAAGCGCTGGATGGTCAGGCTGTACCGTCTGGCACAGCTCATACATACACCCGTTCTCATCCGTAATTGACGGGTCGTCAATGGTGCAGTCCAGATACAGAGTATCCTCCGCGACCAGATACTCGTACCGTTTGATAAACTCACACCACTCATAGTTCAAATTATGATAATTGCCTTTTCTGCGTTCATATACGACCAGAATGTCATTCAGGTGCTCAATGCTTATCAGTTCTTCGTTTTCTGCAGCTGAATCCAGTGACTCTCCATGAAAGAAGGCACTGCTCTCGGCAATTCTCTCGCTGTTCTTTCTGAAGTCTGCGGGAGACTGATTCATATGTTTTTTGAAGGCTGTTGAAAAATTAGAAGATGAGTAACCGTAATCCGCTCCGATCTCCGTGATGCTTGTCTCTTTATCCATCTTCAGCCGGAGGGCACTCCGCTCGATACGGATACGCTTTATAAACTGATAAAGCGCTTCTTCTGTATCTTCCTTGAACATCCGCATCAGATGGTATTTCGAGTAAGCGCAGTGCTTTGCTACATCATCTACGGTAATGTCCTCGTCAATATGCTCAAAGATATAGGTAATAGCCTTGTTGATCACTTCATTTTGGATGACAATGCTTTCTTTTTCTTCCATATTCGATCATCCTTTCCGAATTGCTGTGCCTTGCTTTCTGATAAGCATAAAGGAGATGATTGCCGTTAGGGTTTCCGTTGTCGGTGTCACAAGCCACACGCCGTTCATGCCCCATAGCGCCGGGAAAATGAAGGCAAAGATCAACAGAAATACGATTCCGCGAAGAGATGAAATAATCGCCGAACTTTTCGCATCTCCGCATCCTGTGAAGTACATGGAATTGATAACATCATATCCCATAATCAAAAACGTCACAGTAAAGAATCTGAAGCCGGTCGAAATCATATCAACAACTTCGTTGCTGCAGCCGAACATTCCAGCATATTTTCTGCTGAAAACAAGGAAACACACGGCAAAGACAAAGCCGATACAAAACAGAATCTTGTTTGTGATCTTTCGCAGTTCTACCGTCGTTCTCTTTTCTTCCGCGCCCCATAAGATGCTCACCGGAGTTGTCAGACCTTGTCCGAAACCGATGGCAATCATACTGTATCCGTAAACTGCAAAGCCGAGAACGGTAAACGCTACAACGCCTTCCGTTCCCACATATTTCATCAGCACATAGTTGAAAGCAAACATCGATATCGCGCTTGCCATTTCTCCGATGAATTCAGAAGAGCCGTTAAATATCGTTTCGCGGTTTACATTCTTGTCGAATTTAAATTTGCAAAACCTGATGTTTCTGTCTTTGCCGAAAAAATATGTGAATTGAAGCACTACCGATACAATTTGAACAATCAAAGTGGCAATAGCGCTGCCCCGGATACCAATTTTGAGCTTTACCACCATGATGTAATCAAAAACGGCATTGAGTACACAGCCGATGACACTCACGATCATACAAAACTGCGGTTTCCCGTCAGCGCGAACAAACATACCGAGAATCGTGCTTATAATCATAAGTGGGTAAGCGAACAGCATAATTCTGTAATACTCAGTAAAATATCCGCACAGTTCACCATCAGCATGAAGCACTTTAAGGAGTGGAGTGAACAGGATTGCAAATAATAAAGATGCCACTATGCTCACGGTCAATGCCGTGATATGCGTTTGCGAGAATACCTCGCAGGCCTTTTTCCGGTCACCCGCCCCTAAAAGCTTGCCGCAAATGACTGAGCCGCCGACGCCTATGCAGAGGCCTACCCCTAAATAGAAATAAAGCACCGGCAATCCCAAATTAATTGCCGCCAAAGCACTTTCGCCCACATAGTTCCCAGTGAAGAATCCGTCTGTCACCGTGATCACAGTTTGAAGCAACATGGCGATAATGCTCGGAATTGCAAAGGAAAGCAGTGTTTTTGTTTTGTGTTCTTTTAAGTATTCGATATTCATTATCATTCCTCCGTTTCAATATAATGATTATAGTGAAATGGAGAAATAAATACTTCTTTATTCGTGCGGTTGAGAGATAAATTAGCAAGATTTGTTTAATTCCGAAATAAGAATTTACATAGCCCGTATTCTCAAAATTCTTTTATTCATTGCTTGTATTTCTCTTCAACACAGTAATACCTGCATCGTCAGCAAAAACAAAATAGTTTCCATCATAAGAAAATCCATATATATACGGTTTATATCCATCATATATTAGTTGTTCAGTACCTTTATTTGTCCAAAATGATACACTTTCTCGAACTAGGTTCATTCCATACTCAAATACATCTTTAGATACAGAGGTCACTTTTTCCCCATATCCAGATTCACTTGGTAATGAACCGCCATATTGGCCAGCTATCGATATTTCCTCATTTAAGCCATTAACTATTGCTATTAACTCACCTTCATCATAGTCACATTCTACTGTTGTTATTGTGCCTTTTTGACAATCAAAAATAGTTGCTTTGTCTGATGATATACATAGCATTCTTTCTGGATTATCTCTTGAAAATCCAAGCCAAATAAATCCTCCAACAACCTTTTCTATTGACACATCCCATTCATTTAAGCCATCAATATTTATCCAATGCTCTCCATACATATATATCCCTCAGCCCGAATTATCAAAACAATTAATTTCCACTAAATTAATTGCGCGATATATTCTTTCAAATCATCCTCACAATTTTGTTGCACTTGATATAAAAAGTAAGCGCTAAATAAGTTGGTGCCTTTCGGCACGTTTATAATCCATGAGATAATGAACTCCATATAGTTAGGCGAGTTATAGTAATGCGTAGTAACGTTAG
>JAGHVF010000049.1 GCA_018064425.1 Candidatus Colinaster equi
ATTTATATTATGAGGGTTAGGCAATTGGGGGATATGCCTAATATGGGCGTGCAATGAATGCATATGTAAGTGTTGAGCAAATGAATAAAGCAAAGCGCTTGGCTGCAAAGGGCAAGAGTGGCCTAAATGCGGCGGCGTTATATCTTGCGGTTATAATAATATCCCGCAAGGTGTGGCAGATGATTAAGATACCGGTGTGGAGAACGGTATCCGTAGTTGGAACGGGCGTGATTTTTTGCACAACAACAAGTTTTGCTCCGATATCATATTCTGTACCGGAGTCAATTGTTGAATATGCGGAGTCAATTCCTGTTGAAAGCGAGATGGATTCTGCGGAATATATTGAGACAGAACCGGAAGCCGAAGAGGATATGGCATCTTTGGATGATTTGATTGCCGGAAGAGAAGATTCGGCAGATGATGACATAGGTGAACTTGAGGCTATAGAAAGTGAAAATGCCAATCTGTTTGATAAGAATGATTGGAATCTCATTCTTATTAACAAGGAGCATCCAATATCTGACAGTTATTCTTTTACGCTTGGAACAATTAAGGGTAATATGAAATGCGATGAGAGAATCCTGACACCGCTTACAGATATGTTTACGGCGGCTGCGAATGATGGCATTAATCTTGTTGTTTGTTCACCTTTTAGAGATATTTCCAGACAGGAATATTTGTTTGATCGTAAGATGAAGAATTATATGAATTCCGGATATTCATATATAGATGCGTATAAGGAAGCTTCCGCGGTTGTAACAGTGCCGGGGGCAAGCGAGCATCAGATAGGAATTGCACTTGATATTGTTTGCGACAGTTACAGTCAGTTAAATGACGGCTTTGGAGAGACTGCTGCAGGAAAGTGGCTGATGGATAATTCATACAAATATGGATTTATCCTTCGTTATCCGCAGAACAAGGAAGAGATAACCGGAATAATATATGAGCCGTGGCATTACAGATATGTTGGTGTTGAAGCGGCAACAATTATTCATGATGAGGGCATTTGCCTTGAGGAATTTATCGGAAGCTTGTAAATAACGATTGACACTGACAACTATGGATAGTTATTATACCCATAGTTGTCTTTTTAATTTGTGCAAAAGTAATGATGCTTTTGTATAATGGCATTATGGTGTACCAATAGAATTTGTAGTATTGATTTGGAAGGAAAAAATGGCTGAATATAAAATACTGAAAACCGAAGGAAGAGCAAAGAGAGCTCAGTATGAAACCGTTCACGGAACAATACAAACTCCGGTGTTTATGAATGTCGGAACGGTTGCTGCGATAAAAGGTGCTGTTTCGGCACCGGACTTGTGTGATATAAAATGTCAGGTGGAATTGTCAAATACATATCATCTGCATGTACGTCCGGGTGATGAGCTTATACATAAAATGGGTGGACTTCATAAGTTTATGAATTGGAACAAACCTATACTTACCGACTCAGGCGGGTTTCAGGTTTTTTCACTTGCAGGCCTTCGGAAAATTAAGGAAGAGGGCGTTACATTTCATAGTCATGTAGATGGGCGAATAATTTTCATGGGACCTGAGGAAAGCATGCAGATACAATCTCATTTGGGGTCTACAATTGCGATGGCATTTGACGAGTGTCCACCTGCAAAAGCCGAAAGAAGCTATGTTCAACCATCAGTAGACAGAACAACAAGATGGCTTGAAAGATGTAAAAATGAGATGGCGAGATTGAATCAATTAAGTGATACTGTTAATCCGAATCAGTTGCTTTTCGGAATTAATCAGGGTGCGGTATATGATGATATTCGTATTGAACATGCAAAGGTAATAAGCGATATGAATCTCGACGGCTATGCCATTGGCGGACTTGCGGTCGGAGAAAGCCATGAAGAAATGTACCATGTGCTTGAGGAAGTTGTCCCGTTTTTACCAAAGGATAAGCCAACTTATCTTATGGGAGTCGGAACACCTGCAAATATTTTGGAGGGCGTTGAACGCGGTGTGGACTTTTTTGATTGCGTTTATCCGTCGCGTAACGGAAGACATGGCCATCTATATACAAAACACGGTAAAATTAATATTAAAAATGCAAGATTTGCTACAGATATGCGCCCGATAGAGGAGGGATGTGATTGCCCGACTTGTCGCAATTTCTCACGTGCATATGTAAGACATCTTCTTGTGGCGGGCGAAATGCTTGGAATGCGACTGTGTGTGTTACACAATCTTTATTTTTACAATAATATGATGGAAGAAATAAGGAATGCGCTTGATGAGGGACGATTTGCTGAATACAAAAAAGCAATGCTGTCGTCAATGGCGAATCCTCTTGATTAGTTATAGTTTTTTGTGTATTATAATACTCGTGGTAAAAAATTGATTTAAGGAGATTGTATTTTATGGAGACATTACAGAATAATTCAGGATTAGTGCTTATTTTATATATTGTTGTTTTTGCGGCAATTATGTATTTTTTGATGATTCGTCCTCAAAAGAAGGAGCAAAAGAAAGCGGCAGCTATGTTGTCTGCACTTGCAATAGGCGATTATGTTCTTACTACAAGCGGTTTTTACGGAACAGTTATTGATATTCAGGATGATACTGTTATAGTTGAGTTTGGAAACAATAAGAACTGCCGTATTCCTATGACAAAAGCGGCAATCAGCCAGGTTGAGAAAGCTGAGGCATAACCCCCGGTTATAAAAAACATAATTGTTATATATTTTATCAATAATGTGGAATATGATAGAATTGAGGGCGTAAGTTAAGGCTTACGCCTTTTTTATTATTCGTGGAGGAAGAAATATGAATTTGAATATTGCATGTATTAACGGCGATGGAATCGGACCTGAGATTGTTACGGAAGCGAAGAAGGTACTGAATAAGATTGCAACAAAATATGGACATGAGATAAATTACAATGATGTACTCATGGGAGGTGCGTCGATTGATGCAAATGGTGTGCCACTTACAGATGAAACAATAGATATATGTAAGAAATCCGATGCCGTGCTTATGGGAAGCATCGGCGGAAATACTGCTACAAGCCCATGGTACAAATTGGATCCGTCACTTAGACCGGAGGCCGGATTACTCAAATTAAGAAAGAGTCTTAATCTTTTTGCTAATTTAAGACCTGCAGTTTTGTATCCGCAGCTTAGCGGTGCATGTCCGCTTAAGGAAGAAATCAGTGAAGCCGGTTTTGATATGCTTATTATGAGAGAGCTTACGGGCGGATTGTATTTCGGCGAGAGAAAGACAATTGAAGAAAATGGTGAAAAGAAGGCTATCGATACACTTACATATACCGAATCGGAGATAAGAAGAATTGCTATAAAGGGATTTGAAATAGCAAATGTCAGACGTAAGAAGGTAACAAGTGTAGATAAAGCCAATGTGTTGGATTCATCAAGACTTTGGAGAAAAGTAGTTGAGGAAGTTGCAAAAGATTATCCGGAAGTTACATATGAGCATATGCTTGTTGATAATTGTGCAATGCAGCTTGTCAAAGATCCTGCACAATTTGATGTAATACTAACAGAGAATATGTTTGGTGATATTCTTTCCGATGAAGCGAGTATGGTAACAGGATCAATCGGAATGTTGGCATCGGCAAGTATGAACGATAGTAAGTTTGGTTTGTATGAGCCAAGCCACGGTTCGGCTCCCGATATTGCGGGACTTAATGTTGCCAATCCGTTAGCTACCATTTTATCTGCGGCAATGATGTTAAAATACAGCTTTGATTTGCATGAAGAAGCGCAAGCTATAGAGAATGCAATAGGAAAGGTGTTGGATGAAGGCTACAGAACGGTGGATATTATGTCTGATGGAATGAAGAAAGTCTCTTGCAGCGAAATGGGAGATTTGGTGACAGACAGAATATAGGATAAATAGAGCTTTTGTGATAAGATTATTACTAATGGTGTAATTATAATAATGGAGGATAGATGTTATGAGAAGTGATGAAGCAAAATGCGGTAAACAACAGGCACCCGGCAGATCATTATATAATGCTTTGGGTTATACAAAAGAAGAACTTGATAAACCATTGGTTGCTGTGGTTAGTTCATATAATGAAATCGTTCCGGGTCATATGAACCTTGATAAGATAACTGAGGCTGTTAAACTTGGAATAGCAATGGCAGGAGGTACTCCTGTTATGTTTCCGGCAATTGCTGTTTGTGATGGTATCGCAATGGGACATGTCGGTATGAAGTACTCTCTTGTAACAAGAGATCTTATTGCCGATTCAACGGAATGCATGATGGAAGCACATAGATTTGATGCTATGGTATGTATACCTAATTGTGATAAGAATGTTCCGGGATTATTGATGGCTGCAGCCAGAGTAAATGTTCCGACTGTTTTTGTTTCCGGCGGTCCGATGCTTGCAGGTCATGTTGATGGACATAAGACATCATTATCATCCATTTTTGAAGCAGTTGGAGCTGAAGCAGCAGGAAAAATCACAGAGGAAAAACTTACCGAATATGAGTGTAAGGGTTGTCCTACATGTGGCTCTTGTTCGGGTATGTATACTGCCAATTCAATGAACTGCCTTACTGAGGCAATCGGCATGGGACTTAAGGGCAACGGTACAATCCCTGCGGTATATTCTGAGAGAATAAGACTTGCAAAACATGCAGGTATGAAAGTTATGGAACTTTATAAGAAGAATATTCGCCCAAGAGATATTTTGACAAAAGAGGCATTTATTAATGCTTTGACTGTAGATATGGCTCTTGGTTGTTCAACAAATACAATGCTTCATATTCCGGCAATTGCTCATGAGTGCGGAATAGATATTGATATAAGAGTGTGCAATGAGCTTTCGGCTAAGACTCCTAACTTGTGCCATCTTGCACCGGCAGGTCCTACATATATGGAAGACCTTAATGAGGCGGGCGGTGTATATGCCGTAATGAACGAATTGAACAAGATCGGACTTTTGAATACCGAACTTATTACAGCTACAGGTAAGACAGTCGGTGAAAATATAGAAGGTTGTGAGATTCTTGACAAGAATGTTATCAGACCGTTAGACAATCCGTATAGCAAAGTCGGCGGTATGGCTGTATTGTCGGGAAATATTGCACCTGATACATGTGTAGTAAAAAGAAGTGCGGTATGTGATGAGATGCTTGTACATTCCGGTCCGGCAAGAGTATTTGATTGCGAAGAAGATGCAATCGAAGCGATTAAGGGCGGAAAAATTGTTGCAGGCGATGTTGTTGTAATAAGATATGAAGGCCCTAAGGGTGGTCCGGGAATGAGAGAAATGCTCAATCCGACATCGGCAATTGCAGGTATGGGACTCGGCAGTAGTGTTGCTCTTATTACTGACGGTCGTTTCTCAGGTGCAAGCCGTGGCGCTTCGATAGGTCATGTTTCTCCGGAAGCTGCAGTAGGTGGACCTATTGCTTTTGTACAAGAGGGAGATATTATTGACATTGATATTCCGAATTGCAAAATCGATATGAGAGTGTCTGATGAGGAAATTGCTAAGAGAAAAGCAAATTGGACACCAAGAGAGCCGAAAATCAATACAGGTTATTTGAAGAGATATACAGCAATGGTTACCAGCGGTAATAGAGGCGCAGTTTTGGAATTACCAAGATAGATATAGCTAAATGAGCAGGGAACTGCTTGGAAATGAGGATTATTATGCAACTTACAGGTTCGGAAATAGTAGTAGAATGTCTCAAGGAACAGGGTGTTGATACTGTATTCGGATATCCGGGAGGAACAATTCTGAATATTTATGATGCATTATATAAACATCCGGAGATTAACCATGTATTAACAAGTCATGAGCAGGGCGCGAGTCATGCTGCCGACGGTTATGCTCGCTCTACGGGAAAAGTCGGTGTGTGTATGGCAACATCGGGCCCGGGTGCTACAAATCTTGTGACGGGAATAGCGACAGCATATATGGATAGCATTCCAATGGTGGCAATTACTGCCAATGTAACGCTACCGGCTCTCGGAAAAGATTCCTTTCAAGAGGTTGATATTGTCGGCGTAACAATGCCTGTTACAAAGCATGGCTTTATTGTTAAAGACGTTAAACAGCTTGCAAAGACAATAAGAAGAGCATTTTATATTGCAAAAAGCGGCAGACCCGGACCGGTAATTGTTGATATTACGAAGGATGTAACGGCAAATTCCTGTGAGTACAAGCCTGCAGAATTAAAAGAAGTTACATATGACAATGAATATACCGTTAAGGATATCGATAAAACAATAGAACTCATGCAGGCATCGAAGAAACCGTTTATTTATGTAGGCGGTGGTGCAATCAGTGCCGATGCATCTAAAGAAGTGGCTGATTTGGCCAGACTTCTGGATGCACCTGTATGTGATACATTAATGGGAAAAGGTGCATATGACGGACGCGATGACAGATATACAGGTATGATTGGTATGCATGGTACAAAGGCCAGCGACCTTGGCGTAACAGAGTGTGATTTGCTCATTGCTCTTGGAGCACGTTTCTCGGATCGTGTTATCGGAAATGCAAAGAAATTCTGTAAGAATGCAAAAATTGTTCATTTTGATATTGACGCTGCCGAGATAGATAAAAATATTAAGACACATGTGTCAGTTATCGGTAACCTTAAAGATTCGTTAAGAGATGTATTAAGTAAGCTTGAGCCACAGTCTCATCCGGAATGGATGGCTCATATTATGGATTTGAAGAATACATATCCGTTAGATTACGACAGAAAGAAACTGACTTGTCCATATGTTATAGAGACTATTGACAAAGTAACAAACGGACAGGCAATTATTACAACAGATGTAGGTCAGCATCAGATGTGGGCGGCACAATATTATAAATATTCTAAGCCGAGAACATTTCTTTCAAGCGGCGGACTCGGCACAATGGGTTATGGACTGGGGGCATGTATTGGTGCTCAGGTTGGTAATCCGGATAAAGTGTGCATTAATATTGCCGGCGACGGTTGCTTTAGAATGAATATGAATGAGCTTGCTACTGCAAGCAGATATAATATTCCGATAGTGCAGGTGGTTATTAATAATCGCGTTCTTGGAATGGTAAGACAGTGGCAGACATTATTTTACGGTAAGAGATATTCGCAGACAATTCTTGAAGATAATGTTGATTTCTGTAAGGTTGCACAGGGACTTGGCTGCGAGGCGATTCTTGTTACAAAACAGGAAGAGGTTGAGCCTGCAATAAGAAAAGCGATAGAAATGAAGGCGCCTGTTTTAATCAACGTAATGATTGAAAAGGATGACAGCGTATTCCCTATGGTACCTGCCGGAGCACCTATTTCGGAAGTGTTTGATAAGAAGGATCTTGATAACAAACAGTAATGAGAAAAACATTAAAAGTATTGGCAATGGTGGCGGCAATAGTTCTCTTTGTTATGCTTTGCATATATTTCTCACTTGCAGCATATTACAGAAACGGTTTTGCATACGGAACATATATCAATGGTATATATTGTACCGGTAAAACTGTTGAAGAGGTTGTTGACGCACTTAATGCTAAAGTTGATAGTGACAACGAAAAAATATCTGTTATTGTCGATGATAAACTGTATAGTATTGATCAGGAAACAATCGAATTCAGATTTGATTATGCACCTGCAGTGAAAAGTTTCTTGGATGAACAAAATCCGTATTTATGGGGATATAATCTGATTACTGCAAAGTCAAACGGCATTATGAATCCGGGAGGAGTATATGATGTTGATAAATTGGCGGATGTTGTTCAAAACATAAATCTTGAAGCTGATGATAATTTGCATAATGTTGAAATCAGAATTGATGACACAGATGTCATTTTGTATGACGGCAAGAAAAGTATAATTGACGGTGACAAAGTTTTTAATCAAATATTCGAGGAATTAACTGACGGTAATATCAGAATTACAATACAGGATTGCTATCAGGTACCGAATTATTCGGATGAAGATAAAAGCCTGATGGACAGATATACAGAGATATCTTCCTTTGCTGAGAACAATATAGCGTTTACTTTGATTGACTCGGAGTATGTACTTTCTCCAAGCGATAAATGTGGCTTACTTGTATGTAGTGATGATGCGATTCCCGCGCTTTTGGATAATGGTGAAATTGGTTTTACAAAAGAATCGGTTTTAGACGGAGTCACACACATTTTTGAGAATATCAATACATATCATAATCATACATTTAAAACTCATGACGGAAGATATGTATATCTTGATGAGGGTACATTCGGTATTGAATATGATATTAAGAAGACAGCTGCTGAATTGTACCGGGAACTTACAAACGGTAAAAGCGATATTGTTATAGAACCTGCAGTGTTACATAATGAGAGCTATAACGGTGAGTACAATGTAGGCGATACGTATATTGAAGTGAGCTTGGATGAGCAGCATTTGTATTATTATAAAGATGGTGAACTTGTATTGGATACGGATGTTGTTACAGGAAAAAAAGGGAGAAGCGATACACCACAGATGGTGAGCTATGTGTATTACAAGCAAAAGAACAGAACGCTTGTCGGCCCTACTTATCGAAGCTTTGTGAAATACTGGATGGCGATATACAAACATATCGGTATACATGATGCCAGTTGGAGAGATGAGTTTGGCGGTGAACTTTATGACGGTGGTGGTTCACATGGCTGTATTAATACACCGACACAGCAGGTTAGCAGATTGTATGAAATGGTTGAAGAGGGAACACCTGTTGTTGTTTATTCGTATGAAGAGTCACATATAACGGTAAGTTAACCGTTTGAATTACACAACTTCTTATTGATTTATTGAGTAATAGAAGTTACAATTAGTATCGCGTGCAGTAAAATGCTGGCAATATATTATTTTAACGAGGAGGAATTGGAGAAATGGCAAGAGTGTATAACTTTTCCGCAGGTCCCGCAGTTTTACCTGAAGAAGTATTAAAAGAAGCTGCAGAAGAAATGATGGATTATAAGGGATCCGGAATGTCGGTAATGGAGATGAGCCATAGATCCAAGGTTTATGATAATATCATCAAAGAGGCAGAGCAGGATCTTCGTGATCTTATGAATATCCCGGACAATTATAAGGTATTGTTCCTTCAGGGTGGTGCCTCACAGTTCTTTGCGGAAGTACCTATGAATATGATGAAGAACAAGAAGGCCGGATATATTGTTACAGGTCAGTGGGCAAAGAAAGCATATCAGGAAGCAAAGATATATGGTGATGCAGTTGAGCTTGCATCAAGTGCCGATAAGACATTTTCATATATCCCGGATTGTTCAGACCTTCCGATTACTGATGATATGGATTATGTTTATATTTGCGAGAATAATACAATTTACGGTACAAAGTATAAGGAACTTCCTAATACAAAGGGTAAGGATCTTGTTGCAGATGTTTCATCATGTTTCTTATCTGAGCCTGTTGATGTATCAAAATATGCAGTTATTTATGGTGGAGTACAGAAGAATGTAGGACCTGCCGGTTGTGTTATTGCAATCATCAGAGATGACCTTATAACAGATGATGTGCTTGAAGGAACACCTACAATGCTTAAGTGGAAGACACAGGCAGATAATGATTCACTTTACAATACACCACCATGTTATACAATCTACATTTGCGGTAAAGTATTTAAGTGGCTCAAGAAGATGGGCGGACTTGAGAAGATGAAGGAGATCAATGAGAAGAAGGCAAAGATTCTTTATGATTTCCTTGATGAGAGCAAATTGTTTAAGGGAACAGTAGAGAAAAAAGATCGTTCACTTATGAATGTTCCTTTTGTTACAGGTGATGAAAATCTTGATGCAAAGTTTGTTGCCGAAGCTAAGGCTGCCGGTTTTGAGAATCTTAAAGGACACAGAACTGTTGGCGGTATGAGAGCAAGTATTTATAATGCTATGCCAATTGAAGGCGTAGAGAAGCTTGTAGAGTTTATGAAGAAGTTTGAAAAAGAAAATGCGTAATTGTGAGGAGTAGAAAATGTTTAAGTATCATTGCCTTAATCCTATCGCACAGGTAGGACTTGATAAGTTCAATAACCAATATGTGAAGACAGAAGATATTGCTGAAGCAGAGGGAATCCTTGTTCGTTCTGCAGCAATGCATGATATGGATCTTCCTGAGAATCTTCTTTGTGTTGCAAGAGCCGGAGCGGGAGTTAATAATATTCCGCTTGATAAATGTGCCGATAAGGGCATTGTTGTTTTCAATACACCGGGTGCAAATGCTAACGGTGTAAAAGAACTCGTTTTTGCAGGAATGCTACTTGCAGCAAGAGACGTTGTCGGCGGTATTGAGTGGGTAAAGGAGTCATCGGATGATGACAATATTGCAAAAGTTGCCGAGAAGCAGAAGAAGAATTATGCCGGTACGGAGCTTATGGGCAAGAAGCTTGGTATTATAGGTTTAGGTGCAATCGGTGTTCGTGTGGCTAATACTGCAAAGCATTTTGGTATGGAAGTATACGGCTATGATCCGTATATATCTGTTGATGCTGCTTGGAGCCTCAGTCGTGACATTAAGCATGTAATCAATATTGATGACATTTTTGCAAATTGCGATTATATTACTATTCATGTTCCGCTTATGGACAGTACAAAGAATACAATTAATGCAGAAGCTATCTCAAAGATGAAGGACGGAGTAATTATCCTCAACTTTGCACGTGATCTTCTGTGCGATGAGAATGCAATTCTTGAAGGAATCAAATCAGGTAAGATTAGAAAATATGTATCTGATTTCCCAAATGCAACAACTGCAGGTAAGGAAGGCTGTATTGTAACTCCTCATCTTGGAGCGTCTACTGAAGAATCTGAAGACAATTGTGCAATAATGGCAGTCAGCGAGATGAAGAATTACCTTGAGAACGGTAATATTATTAATTCGGTTAATTATCCGAATTGTAATATGGGCGTGTGTGAATCAGCCGGCCGTGTAGCAATATTCCATAAGAATCAGGCAAATATGATTGCAAAATTCACATCTGTATTTGGTGATAACGGAATTAATATCTCCGATATGATTAATAAATCAAAGGGCGAATATGCATATACAATGCTTGATGTTGAGACAGCTGTAAATGAAAAACTTGTTGAAACACTTGAAGCTATTGACGGAGTTATTAAAGTAAGAGTTGTAAAATAATGTAATTAGTTTGAAAGCCGTGGTACATAGGTATCACGGCTTTTTTGTTTTGAGAGTTGCGATATGTTCATTTGAAGGTGTGAGATTTCTTCAAAAATGCTATATCGCCATAGAATAATATCAAATTATATATTATAATTAGAATACTTAGAAAATATAGAAGACGGAGATTAATATGGCGAAAATCAGACCATTTGAAGCATATATGCCGGCACAGGGAATGGAAAAAGATATGGCTGCACTTCCATATGATGTATACAATCGGAAAGAAGCGAAAGCAGTTGTCGAGGGGAAACCGTACACATTTTTGCGGATTGACAGAGCAGAGACAAATTTTTCTGATGATGTTGATACATATGATGAATGTGTGTATGAAAAGGCAGATTCATTGTTACAAGAATGGATAGCAACAGGATACTATGTAAAGCAGGATACGCCTAAGTATTATTTGTACCGGGAGATTATGAACGGTCGGGCACAGACGGGTATTGTTGCGGTTGCTTCCGTAGCGGATTATGAGAACAATATTATAAAAAAACATGAAAATACGTTGGCGGCAAAGGAAGCTGACAGAATAAGACATATTGAGAAAACACGGATGCAAACAGGACCGATTTTTCTCGCGTTCAGAGATGATGATACAATAAACAGTATTATTGAAAAAGTTTGCAAAATGACACCGTATTATGATTTTAAGAGCGATGACGGCATCGAACATATTGTATGGTTGGTTGAGGATGCTGATGACATTCGTGCAATTACGGATGCATTTGAGGGAATGAATGCAATTTATATTGCCGATGGTCATCATAGATGTGCTTCTGCCTGTAAAGTCGGCGCAAAGCTTCATACTGACGGAATTGAGAAAGAATCGGATTTCTTTTTGAGTGTTTTGTTTCCGGAAAGTCAGTTGAAGATTTTGGATTATAACCGAGTTGTTAGGGATTTGAACGGATATTCAGCTGATGAATTTTTGGAAGAGTTGGAACAGTATTTTGATATATGTCATTCTGACACAAGTGTCAGCCCGACTTGTAAGGGCGAATTTGGTATGTATCTTGAAGATAACTGGTATGTTTTGAAACTTAAGACAGAATGGTTAAACGATGATCCTGTTGATGGACTTGATGTTTCGCTTTTACAAAAGTATGTGCTTGGTGGGATGCTTGATATTGATGATCCGAAGAATAACAATAGGATTGACTTTGTCGGCGGAATAAGAGGATTGTCAGAACTTGAACGAAGATGTCATGAAGATTGCAAAGTGGCATTTTCAATGTATCCGACGGATATAAAAGAATTGTTTGCTGTGGCTGATGCGGGAAGATTGATGCCACCGAAATCAACTTGGTTTGAACCAAAGCTTAGAAGCGGTTTGTTTTTACACGATATTAGATGAGACAGAATGTTGATTGGGAGGAGACATTGATGAAAGATAAACTGTACAAAATGATGAATTGGCCGGAAATTGAGGCGATAGTATATGGAGAAGAGGGCAGACCACAGACGATTTTGGGACGTCATAATGTGTCAAACTATACGCTTTTTCAAACATTTATGCCTGATGCCAAAGAAGTAAAACTTGTTCTTGAGAATGACGACAAAGAATATATTATGGAAATGGCAGATGAGGAAGGCTTTTATGCGATAGCGATTCTTGGTAAGGTTAAGGGATCGTATTATTATATGGTTACCGACATTAACGGTATAAAGCATAAAGTTGTGGACCCGTATGATTTTGCCGACCAAATTGATGATTTTGACAAGAATCGTTTTACTGACGGAACGATGTACGATGCATACCGTTTTTTCGGAGCTCATATGGTTACCAAGAAAAAGACAAAAGGCGTAATGTTCAGAGTGTGGGCACCAAATGCCATCAGAGTATCTGTAATCGGTGATTTCAATAATTGGAACGGAAAGAGTCATCCGATGATTAAGGACGAAGAAACAGGTACATTTTCGCTTTTTATCCCGGGACTTTCGGAAGGTGCAAAATACAAGTATGAACTTAGCATCAAAGGCGGAAGAGTATATTCAAAACTTGATCCGTATTCTGTAAAAAACGAGTCGGATGTAAGCGTTGTAACAAAGAATTTTGAGTATTCATGGAATGACGCGGAATATATTGAGCGCAGAAGTATGTTTGACAGAATTAAGTCACCGCTTTCTGTGTATGAGTTCAATATTGATAAACTCATTAAAGATGGTGGCCTGTCAAATAAGGATAAGATAAATCAGTTTGTTACCGAAATTGAGAAAAAAGGATATTTGGCCATTTTGGCAGATTATAATGCTGACAGCGTATATATGTTGCCGGAAAAAATGGATAGAGAAAATATGTGCGATTTGGTAAGTACTGCACATGAACACGGAATCTGTGTGGTTCTAAAATGGAATCCTTGCGGATTTGTTCTTAAAGAAGAAGGGCTTCAAAAATTTGACGGAACATATCTTTATGGTCATCTTGATGACAAGAGAAGATATAATCCGTTATGTGATGGATATAATTACAATTACGGACGACCTGAAGTTGATGATTATCTTTTATCGGCAGGAATGTTTTGGATGGAAGAGTTTCATATGGATGGCCTTCATATTGATGGTTTGTCATCGATTATTTACTTGGATTACGGTAAATATGACGGTGAATGGACTGCCAATATGTATGGAGGACATGAAAATCTCGAAGCAATTGAATTTATTAAGCATTTAAACAGTATTGTGCATATGAGATATCCATACGCAATTATGACTACAAAAGAAGTGGGAGCATACCCGAACGTAACCGAACGACTTGACAATGACGGACTGGGATTTGATTATATTTGGAATAATGGATATTCGGAAGACTATATTGATTTTATGAAGCATGACGGCGGATTAAAGAATATACATAAGCTTACTGACAATATGGCATATGCATACAGCGAAAATTATATGCTTACAATTTCTTACGAAGATGTTGTAGCAGCTTTGGAATGCGATTATCTTAAGGCCGACGGTGACGGTACATATTGGGATTATATTCCGGTAGATGATGATAAGAAGGCAGCTGTAAAACGTGCAACACTTGCATACATGTATGCTCATCCGGGTAAGAAACTTATATATATGAATCAGGATGATGAAAAAGAAATAACGCGACTTAATGAGATATATAAAGCCCAGAGCGCATTGTATAGCCTTGATTGCAATCCATATGGATTTGAATGGATTAATGCGGTTGACAGGGGCGACGGTGTTGTGAGCTTTATGAGGAAGGATGAATATCTGAATCATTCTGTTTTTGTTGTATGTAATTTTTCAAATAATGAATATCCGAATTACAAATTCGGCATACCGTATGAAGGAAAATATAAGATGATATTTACTTCGGATGATAAGAAGTACGGTGGCAATTCTTCGGTAACAACAAGAGCAAAGGAGACCAAAGAGGAAAACTACGATTCGAGAGCAAACAGCCTTACTCTAAAACTGACACCAATGTCGGTTAGCTATTATACATATACTCCGTATACGGAAGAAGAACTGCTAAAGTTTGCTGAGGACAAAGTTGCAAGATTTAAGGAAAAATTGGAAAAGGAAGCCAGAGAAAAGGCGAAAGAGTTAAAAGCAAAGACGACAAAATAACTTGTTTTTTTGATTTAATTCATCTATAATACAAAAGTGCGTGTCATGCGACACGCATTTTTGCCGACATAGCTCAGTTGGTAGAGCACTTCACTCGTAATGAAGGGGTCATGGGTTCGAGTCCCACTGTCGGCTTATGTTATGAATATTATATTCATATCCGAATAGCGTTTCTGCAAGGATACGCTATTTTTATATTTTCAATATTGGGAGAGAAATATGGCAAAGATTATACTTACCGGTGACAGACCGACAGGAAGATTACATGTAGGTCATTATGTAGGATCACTCAGGCGAAGAGTTGAATTACAAAATAGTGGTGAATATGACAAGATATATATAATGATTGCAGATGCACAGGCGCTTACCGATAATGCGGACAACCCTGACAAAATAAGGGAGAACATTGTTGAGGTAGCTCTTGATTATATGTCTGCGGGATTGGATCCGACCAAATCAACCATTTTCATTCAGAGTATGATACCTGAGCTTACCGAGCTTACGTTCTACTATGCAAATCTTGTTACGACGGCAAGACTTGAACGTAATCCTACAATCAAATCCGAATTGCAAATGCGTGGATTCGGCGGTAGTATTCCGGTTGGATTTTATACATATCCTATAAGCCAGGCTTCGGACATTACAGCTTTTAAGGCTACAACAGTTCCGGCCGGCGAAGACCAGATGCCGATGGTTGAGCAGACACAGGAAATAGTTCAGAGATTCAATTATATCTATGGAGAGACACTTGTTACACCGCATATTTTGTTGCCGGATAATAAGGCATGTCTTAGATTGCCGGGTATTGACGGTAAGGCGAAGATGAGTAAGTCGCTTGGCAATTGCATATATTTATCGGAAGATCCGAATGAGATGAAGAAGAAGGTTATGAGTATGTTTACCGATCCGAATCATATTAAGATTGAGGATCCGGGTAGCCTTGAGGGTAATACTGTATTTACTTATCTGGATGCATTTTGCAGGGATGAGCATTTTGCTGAATTTTTGCCGGAGTATAATAATCTTGATGAGCTGAAGGAGCATTATACAAAGGGTGGACTTGGCGATGTTAAGGTTAAGAAGTTGCTCAATAATGTATTACAGGCTGAGCTTGAGCCGATAAGAGCTAAAAGAGCTGAACTTCAAAAAGATATTCCGTATGTATATGATGTGCTTAAAAAGGGAAGTGAAGTTGCAAGAGAAGTTGCTGCAAGTACGCTTGATGAGGTAAAAGCGGCAATGAAAATAAATTATTTCGATGATGATGCCTTGATTAGAGCATCGATTGAAAAATACAGCAAATAATTTGTCTGACAAAGGTTAACAAAATCCGCGATTTTTCGCGGATTTTTTATTGCACTAAAGCGACTATTGTGCTAATATAATTTAGATTAAACAAATCGAAAATGTAATGGAAGGAAGTATATATATGGCACAGCTTTGGGGCGGCAGATTTACCAAGCAGACAGATGATGAGGTTTTTGCATTTAACGAATCATTATCGTTCGATCATAGACTGTTTGCACAAGATATTGACGGAAGTGTCGCACATGTCGTAATGCTTGAGAAACAGCATATTATCACCCTGGATGAAAAAGATGCGATTGTAAAAGGTCTGACATCCATCAAAAACGAAGTTGAATCCGGAAAACTAGAATTTACAAGTGAATATGAGGATGTTCATAGCTTTGTAGAGGCTAAGCTTATTGAGAAAATCGGTGATGCCGGCAAAAAGATGCATACGGGAAGAAGCCGTAATGATCAAGTGGCATTGGATATGAAACTGTATGTCAGAGATGAGATAGTTGCTATCGATAGTTTAATTAAGAAGTTGCTTGAAACAATTCTTTGTACGATGGAGAACAATCTCGAGACATATATGCCGGGCTTTACACATATGCAGAAAGCACAGCCGACAACAGTTGCACATCATTTCGGCGCCTATTTTGAGATGTTCAAGAGAGACAGAAGCAGACTTGCGGACATATATAAGCGTATGAATTACAGCCCAATCGGATCAGGAGCTTTTGCCGGTACTACATATTCTCTCGACAGAGAGTATACGGCAAGCTTGTTAGGCTTTGAGGGCGCAACGCTTAACAGTATGGACTCTGTATCCGATAGAGATTATATTATTGAGTTCTTGTCGGCACTTAGCACTGTTATGATGCATCTTAGTCGTTTCAGTGAGGAGATAATAATTTGGAATTCCAATGAATACAGATTTGTTGAGATTGATGATGCATATTCGACCGGAAGCAGTATAATGCCGCAGAAGAAGAATCCGGATATTGCGGAATTGGTCAGAGGCAAGACAGGTAGAGTGTACGGCGCGCTTGTTAGCATGCTTACTACTATGAAAGGTATTCCTCTTGCATATAACAAAGATATGCAGGAAGACAAGGAAGTGACATTTGACGCGATTGATACCGTAAAAGATTGTGTTCATCTTTTTACAGGCATGATTGCCACAATGAAATTCAGAAAAGATGTTATGGCCAAATCGGCAATGATGGGATTTACAAATGCGACGGATGCGGCAGATTATCTTGTGAAAAAGGGTATGCCGTTTAGAGATGCACATGGTGTTATCGGAAGATTGGTGTTGTATTGCATTGAAAAAGATTGTTGCATTGAACAATTGCCTATTGAAGAATTGAAAGAAATTTGCGACTTATTTGATGTGGACGTATATGACGCAATTACGTTGAAGACTTGCGTTGAAAAACGTTTGACAAAAGGGGCACCCAGTCCCGAGCAAATGAAAAAAGTTATTGAAATACAAAGAGAGTATTTAAATAAAGATGTGGAGGAGAATGAAAAATGAGTGACAAATTGAGAGTTGGTATCCTTGGCGGTACAGGTATGGTTGGCCAGAGATTTATTTCTTTACTTGAGAATCATCCGTGGTTTGAGGTAACAACAATTGCGGCAAGTCCAAGAAGCGCCGGCAAGACATATGAAGAGGCTGTTGGAGACAGATGGAAGATGGATACTCCAATGCCGGAGGCGGTTAAGAAAATCGTTGTAATGAACGTTAACGAGGTTGAGAAGGTTGCAAGTGAAGTTGATTTCGTATTCTCTGCCGTTGATATGACAAAGGATGAAATCAAGGCGATTGAGGAAGCATATGCAAAAACAGAGACACCTGTTGTTTCTAATAATTCAGCTCACAGATGGACACCGGATGTTCCTATGGTTGTTCCGGAAATCAATCCTGAGCATATGAAGGTTATCGAGTTCCAGAAGAAGAGACTTGGTACAACAAGAGGTTTTATTGCTGTAAAGCCAAATTGCTCTATTCAGAGTTATGCCCCTGTTCTTACTGCATGGAAGGAGTTTGAGCCATACGAAGTTGTTGCAACAACATATCAGGCAATTTCCGGTGCCGGTAAGACATTTAAGGATTGGCCTGAGATGGTTGGAAACGTTATTCCATACATTGGCGGTGAAGAAGAAAAGAGTGAGAAAGAGCCTCTTAGAATTTGGGGAACAATTGAAGATGGTGTCATTAAGCCTGCAACAAGCCCTGTTATTACATGTCAGTGTATAAGAGTTCCTGTTCTTAACGGACATACAGCTGCTGTATTTGTTAAGTTCAAGAAACAGCCTACAAAGGAGCAGTTGATTGCAAAACTTCGTGAGTACAGCGGTGTACCACAGGAGCTTAAACTTCCAAGCGCACCAAAGCAGTTTATTCAGTATCTTGAAGAGGACAACAGACCTCAGGTTAACCTTGATGTTAATTTTGAGAATGGTATGGGTGTAAGCGTTGGACGTATTAGAGAAGACAGTGTATATGATTGGAAATTCGTAGGACTTTCACATAATACTGTTCGTGGTGCTGCAGGTGGCGCAGTGCTCTGTGCCGAGCTTTTAAAGGCACAAGGATATATTACAAAGAAGTAATTAAAAAAACCGTAGTGAGGTTGGGGTTATGCAGAATAGTTCATCCGATAATAATTATCAAATCGGCCTGCTTAATGCAATGAATTCAAGATTGATGAAAGATGACGGGATTTTCAGACTTCTCATTGAGAAGTCTGGAGATGCCTTTGCATACTATGATTTTGCGTCTCGTAAAACTGATTGCTTAGGCAATTGGGAACATTTCTTTGGATTTGCATCAGATCAATATGTTTCTATTTCCCAGATTATGGATATGGTGGAAGAACGGTATTGTGCCGAATTATATGAATGTTTAATGCTGGAGCGCAGAGGCAAGGAAAAGGAAGTTCTTGAATTTAAACTTGCAGGTAAAGATGTTTGGGTAGAACTTGAGACATGCGTAATTTATGACAATGATAAAAATCCCACACAGAAGACATATTGTTTCAGAGATATCACAAAGTATCGTATGATGCATGATGAACTGTCATTCATGGCATATTATGATACACTGACGGGCTTGCTTAATCGTAATTTCTTTGTAAGAAGCCTTGAAGAAATGATTGATAAAGCTGAAAAGGAAAAATGTGTCGTTAGTGTGCTGTTTATTGATATTGATGATTTCAGAAGAATCAATGATGGCATGGGAATGTTAATCGGAGATGAGGTTGTCAGAAAATTCGGTACTATGTTACGCGAATATTCAAGTGACAACGTGATTGTTTCACATTTTAACGGTGATATTTTCTGCATAGGAATATATGATCCGTGTGGAGTCAGAAGCGTAAATAATATTCTTGATTCAATAAAACAGAGATTAGGCGAGCCGATTGAACTCTCAAACGGAGCAGAAGTTAATATTACTGTGTGCGTTGGAGTATCCGAATATCCGGAGGCGAGTGTTGAAGCTGTTGAACTCATTAATCTTGCAGAGATTGTTATGTTTAAAGCCAAGCATAGAGGCAAGAATCAGATTCAGTACTTTGATCAGCCGATTATTCAGGAGTTTATTGATAAGGTTGAGATTGAACAAAAAATGGAGAAAGCCATTAAGAACGGTAGGTTCTTTATGTGCTATCAACCGCAGTATGATACTGTCACACAGAAACTTCGTGGAATTGAAGCACTGGTTCGTTGGAAGGATGAAGACGGCAATATAATCAGCCCCGGTAAGTTTATTCCGATAGCTGAGAAAAACGGTGCTATTCTTCAACTTGGTGAATTTATTATTGAAAAGAGTTTGTCGGATTATTCAAAGTGGATTGAAAAATACGGACAGAAAGATATTATTCTTTCCATTAATATTTCGGCAATACAGTTTAAGACAAAGAATTTTGTTAATTACATTATTTCAATGATAAAGAAATATGAAGTTCCGCCTACCAATGTTGAACTTGAGATAACAGAATCCGTATTTATTGATGATATGGAAGATATTGTCAGCAAAATGAATGTTTTGAGAGATATCGGAATAAGATTTTCTATGGATGATTTCGGTACCGGTTTTTCTTCTCTTTCATATCTTAGAAGATTGCCGATTGATACGCTTAAAATTGACAAATCATTTGTTGATACGGTAGTTACGGATGGTCCTACAAGGACAATCGCCGAGGCAATTATTGAATTAAGTAAGAAATTGGGATTTGATACAATTGCGGAAGGCGTTGAACAAGAGGTCCAATACAGCTTATTGAAAAATATTGGTTGTGAAAATATACAGGGGTACTTTTTCGGTAAACCAATGTTTGTTGAGGATATAGATAAGCTATATAAAGAAAATTAAAACGGGGAAATTGAGGAGACGGCAAAATGTTGATCGGCAGAGATTCCGAGATAAATGTATTAAATGAGTATAAGAGACGTAGCGGCAATCAGGTCATGATAATGTATGGTCTGAAGGGGGTTGGAAAGACTACGTTAACAAGAGAATTCTTAAAGGATGTTGAAGACAGCCTTTTCTTTGAATGCAAACAGCTTTTTGAAAGAGAGCAGTTGTATCACTGGGCAAATATCGGTGAAAGAAAAATCGATTTGCCAAAATATCCTTCTTTTACGGATTTGTTTTCGGCAATAGATGATTATTATGTCGATTCGGAAAGCAAGAATATTTTGGTTTTTGATGAGTTCCAGTATTTACTCAAATATTCCAATGAATTTACAAATGCATTATTTGATTTCCTGGCTAATTCCGAGAAAAAGTATTTTGTTATTTTGATCAGTTCGTCAATTGAATGGGTTGAGAACAGTATGGTCAAGAAGATAGGTCAGCGTGCAAGGGGAATAACAGGCTTTTTCAAGGTGAAAGAACTGACATTTTCGGATTTTAGAACATATTTTAATCATTTCAGATATGATGAGTGCATTAACGGATATGCAATACTTGGCGGAATTCCTAAACTTTGGAGATATTTTGACAAAGAGATGGGACTCAAGGATAACATTATTAAAAATATTTTGGATGAAAATGCACCGTTGCTTACTTATGGTGAGGATTTTGTTGCTGACGAGCTTCGAGAGACAAGTGTTTACAATACAATACTCTGTTCGATTGCAGGCGGCATGAAGAAGCTCAATGATTTGTTTGCACACACCGAGTTTTCTCGTGCCAAAATAAGCGTTTATATTAAGAATCTTATGGAGCTTGGTTTTGTGTGCAAGGCCTTTTCTGTTGATACAGAGGGAAGAAGCAACACGAAAAAGGGCGTATATGATATTTGTTGTAATTTCGTGGATTTTTCATACAGATTTTTGTATCCGTATAAAGAGGAATTGCAATATAAAGATTCGGTTACTTTTTTCAATGAGCATATTAAGCCTAATTTAACGGAATACACATCAAGATATTTCCCGCTTATTTGTAAGGAGTACCTTGATACGCAGAATTCGTTCTCGAATCTGCCGATAAAGTATGAGCGAATCGGTTCTTGGATTGGTAAAGCGGGCACAATTGATTTTGTTTGCAGAGATGCGAATAATCATATTCTTATTGCATTGTGTAATTGGGAAAAACCGATGATGAGATTTGATGATTATGAATGGCTTATTTATTGCGCAAAGCAGGCTAAGATTAAGCCGGATTATGTATATCTTTTCTCTGCCGGAGGATTTGACGAACAACTTAATTTTGCGGTTAGCAGCAAGAAGAATATCAAGCTTATTTCACTTGATGAGTTGTAATATTAGTAGTTGGTAATATATGGGTAAGAAATTGATAATTACCGAGAAACCAAGTGTGGCAAGAGAATTTGCCAAGGCAATCGGTGAAAATACAAAACAATATGACGGATATATTGAGTCACAGAATTATATAATAACATGGTGCGTCGGCCATCTTGTGACAATGTGTTATCCGGATGCATATGATGAAGCTTACAAAAAGTGGAGTCTAGACACAATTCCTTTTATCCCGTCTGAATATAAGTATGAAGTAATTGATAATGTCCGTAAGCAGTTCGAGATAATAAAAAGACTGTTTCATAGAGAGGACGTTGATGTTATTTACAATGCCGGGGATTCCGGAAGAGAAGGAGAATATATTCAGCGTCTGGTCAAACAAGAGGCGGGATGTAATCCAAATGCAATATGGAAAAGAGTGTGGATTGATTCGCAGACAGAGGATGAAATCCGCCGTGGTATAAATGAAGCAAAAGACATGACGTTTTACGATAATTTGTCTGAAGCAGCTTATTTGAGAGCGAAAGAAGACTACCTGATGGGTATTAATTTTTCCAGAGCGCTTACTCTCAAATTCGGATGGCCGCTTAAAACATTTTTAGGCGCGGACAAATCCGTAATAGCGGTCGGCCGTGTTATGACGTGTGTTCAGGGTATGGTTGTTAACAGAGAGAGAGAAATACGCAACTTTGAGAAGACACCGTTTTACAAGCTTCAGGCACAATTTGGGTATGATGGTGCAACTTATATCGGTGAATGGAAAAGGACAGAAGAGAGTTCTTATAAAGATACAACAAGATTGTATAAGGATAGCGGCTTTTTGAATGAGGCTGATGCCAAAGCACATATTGCATCATTATCCGAATATGATACGGCAGTTATTGAAAAGGTTGAAAAAAGTAAGGTAACAAAGAATCCACCGCTTTTATATAATCTTGCGGAATTGCAAAATGATTGTTCAAAACTTTTCAAAATCAGTCCGGCAGATACATTGAAAATTGCACAGGAATTGTATGAAAAGAAGATGACGACTTATCCCAGAACAGACGCCAGATTTTTGTCGACGGCAGTTGCCAAGGAAATCACGCGTAACTTACGCGGAATTGGCGATATTGCGGCAATGAAACCGTTTGTTAATGAAATATTGGAAGGTGATGCAGTTAAAAAACTTGCAAAGTCAAAATATGTTAATGATAAGAAGATAACCGATCATTATGCAATTATTCCGACCGGTCAGGGATTAGCCAATTACGCGTCGTTGAGTGTTGATGCAAAGAAAGTTTATGAAATCATTGTAAGAAGATTTCTTGGGATTTTTTATCCGGCAGCAATATATCAAAAGATTACGCTTGAGACCAAACTCGGCACAGAGAGTTTCTTTTCAAATTATAAGACTTTAGCATCGGAAGGCTACCTTAAAGTCATGCATTATTCATTTGCTACCGATAAGCAGTCAGCTGACAAAGGTGTCGTTTCCGAAAACGGTGTAGCAGGAAAAGAGATGGCTTCGGAAGATGAACTGGAGCAAAATGCCGATGAGAAACTTGAAAAGCTAATCGGGACAATGAAAAAAGGTATAAGTGTAAAGCTTATTGAGATTTCTGTTAAAGAAGGCGTGAAGTCACCTCCTAAGAGATATAATTCCGGAAGCATAATTTTGGCAATGGAAAATGCGGGACAACTTATTGAAGATGAAGAACTTAGGGCGCAAATTAAAGGTAGCGGAATAGGTACTTCCGCAACAAGAGCTGAAATTTTAAGTAAGCTAATCAATAACGGATATCTTGCATTGAATAAAAAAACGCAGATAATTACACCGACATTGTTGGGCGAACTGATTTATGAAATAGTCAACGGAGCAATTAAGCCGTTGCTTGATCCCAAATTGACTGCCAGTTGGGAAAAAGGTCTGACAGGTGTTGCCGATGGCGAAATTTCATCTGATGAGTATTTGCGTAAATTAAATGATTTTGTGGAAAGACGAACCAATTATGTAAAGAAGCAGTGGATAGATAATTCGATTCTTGATAAAAAATTTGAAGAAGTTAAGAAGAATTATTAATGCATCTTGTATACGTGAGACTTAGAATTGTGATATACTAGACTGGAAACTGGAGGAAGTATCACATTATACGCAAAATCAAAAATTTGTGATACGAATAAATTAATGGCAAATATGAAGATTGATGATTTGTATACTTTAGATGAGACGATTGCAAAAGCAATTTTTGACGGAGTGACCTATCCGTGGGAGGTTTTACCAAAGATAAAAGATTTCATTATTAAACTTGGTGAAAGTCTTCCGGCTGACAAATATGAGAAGAGAGGCGAGAATATATGGATAGCCAAGAGCGCTACGGTATTTGATTCGGCGTATATCAACGGTCCGTGTATTATCGATGAAGAAGCAGAAGTCAGACAGTGTGCTTTTATCAGAGGCAATGCAATTGTGGGAAAGAACTGTGTTGTCGGAAACAGTACCGAACTTAAGAATGTTATTTTATTTAATAATGTTCAGGTACCTCATTATAATTATGTCGGTGACAGTGTGTTGGGTTACAAATCACATATGGGTGCAGGATCGATTACATCAAATGTAAAGAGTGATAAGACATTGGTGGTTGTTAAGGCATCGGATGAACAGATTGAGACAGGACTTAAAAAGTTCGGAGCAATGCTTGGTGATTTTGTTGAGGTTGGTTGTAATTCCGTACTTAATCCGGGAACGGTTATTGGAAAACATACCAATATTTATCCTACAAGTTGCGTAAGGGGATTTATTCCTGCAAATCACATATTTAAGAATGAAGAGAAGATTGTTGAGAAGACTGAGCAGTAGTTTGGCGGAGGGGTACGCATATGAAATACTACGAATTTCTTGATAATGAAGAAGAGAACATCATTAAACGTGCGATAGAAGAAGGAGATAATACAGGACTTCTTCATAGCATTCTTGTATTTAATATTGACAATTTTGTAGTAGTTAATGAGATGTTCGGAAGAACAACGGGGGATAAGGTTTTAAATACCGTTTGTGAGAATATGAAAAAGGTATTCCGCGGAACAGACGTAATTGTTAAGCTAAGGGGAGATGAATTCGTTGTTTTTAATCAAAACATTGCGGAACTTAGTAATGTCGAACTGTTGGCTTACAAATTACTTAGAATGATTTCGGGGATATGTGTAAAAGATTCGTTTAACCTCACGGCGTCTGTTGGTATTGCAATGTATCCGTTTCATGGTACCGAATATTCCGAGTTGAAAAACAAGGCATATCAGGCGATGTACAGAGCAAAAGCTAATGGTAGGAACAGTTATAGATTATATGAATCTGCAAGAACGAAAGCTTTATATCATGATTATGTATATAACAAAGACAAATATATAGCTTCGGGTACTGACGATTACTTTACTTTTGGAGCTAAGAAAAGCTATTTTGATTTGTGTTCATCGATGTTTCATGAAGATAAAGATTTCTTCTCTGCCATAACATCAATACTTGAGATAAGTTGTATCTATCTTGGCTTTTCACGTGGCTATGTATATACAAAGCAGGACGTGGATGATGAAAAGAGAGAAAAACTTATATATGCCAATTCGGGATTTGAATATGGTAAAGAGAGTGAGACTCTAAAAGCTCTTAAAGAGGATATGATATGCAGATTGTCGGAACGTTTCCATTCACTTGCCGTTGTTAATGTGGATGATGAGACTATGGATGAAGAGGTCACTGCTTTTATGGATGCGCAGGGAATAATCCAATTGCTTTATTTCCCGATTTTGAGCGATGGAAAAGTTACTGCACATTTGGTATTAGAGAATATGTCGGGTGAGAAGTTAGAATTTTCGACTGATGAGATAGCTCATTACAACGAAGAGATGCGCTCGATACAAATATATTTTTATCATTGCTATGATAAGAAGAATAACAAAGAAAATCTTGCCAAGCTTGAGCTTTTTGATAATTTGGATGCATGTGTCTATATTGTTGATACGGATACGCATATTATCGAATATGAGAATCGTAAGGCCATGGAGATGGAATCGGAATCATGTCTTGGGTTACGATGCTATGATGTATTATGTAATAAGCAACAGGAATGTGAGGAATGTCCGCTTAAAAACATGGATAGAAATGATGCACATGCGAATGCAAGTAACGAATCCTTCAATTTTGCATCAAGAAGTTGGGCAAAGAATTTGTTCTCTTGGCTTGATCCGGCTACGAATGAGGGTAAGGCCTTGTTAATAAGTGTTGATATTAATGATTATTTTGGTATTTTAAAGGATTGATTTTTTGGCGACTTTGTGAGAAAATTCTCACTGGTTAATAAATTAACTATTCGAAAGGAGTTATACACATGATTTATTCAAAAGAAGTTGAAGAAATGTGCCCCGTAAAGCAGGGTGTGCATCATGGTTGTGCACCAATCCCTGAAGAAGCTAAGTGGGTTAAAGCAAAAGAGGTTAAGGATATTTCCGGTTATACACACGGTGTTGGCTGGTGTGCACCTCAGCAGGGAGCATGTAAGTTGTCTTTGAATGTTAAAGACGGTATTATTCAGGAGGCTTTAGTTGAGACACTCGGATGTTCAGGTATGACACATTCTGCAGCTATGGCAGCTGAGATTCTTCCGGGTCTTACTGTTATGGAAGCACTTAATACAGACCTTGTTTGTGATGCAATTAACACAGCAATGAGAGAGTTGTTCCTTCAGATCGTTTATGGTCGTTCTCAGTCTGCATTCTCTGAGGATGGTCTTGCAATCGGTGCAGGTCTTGAGGACCTTGGTAAGGGAACACGTACTATGACAGGTACAACATACGGTACTCTTGCAAAGGGACCTAGATACCTTGAACTTACAGATGGTTATATTACAGGTATTGCTCTTGATGAGAATGATGAGATTATCGGTTACAAGTATGTTAACTTTGGTAAGATGATGGACTTCATCAAGAAGGGTGACGATGCTAATACTGCTCTTGAAAAGGCTTCAGGTCAGTACGGACGTGTACAGGATGCAGTTAAGGTTATTGATCCAAGAACTGACAAGGAAGTTAAATAAGGAGGAGAGAGACAATGGCTTTATTTGAATCATATGAAAGAAGAGAAGCTCAGATCCTTGCTAAGCTTAAGGAGTATGGCATCTCATCTATAGAAGAATGTAAAGAAATTACAGAGGCTGCAGGTATTGATGTATATCATCTTATCGAAGGTATTCAGCCAATCTGCTTTGAAAATGCAAAGTGGGCATACACAGTTGGTGCTGCTATTGCAATTAAGAAGAACTGTCGTAAGGCTGCTGATGCTGCAGCTGCAATCGGTGAAGGACTTCAGGCTTTCTGTATTCCGGGTTCCGTAGCAGATACACGTAAGGTTGGTCTTGGACATGGTAACCTTGGTAAGATGCTTCTTGAGGAAGAGACAGAGTGTTTTGCATTCCTTGCAGGTCACGAGTCATTTGCTGCTGCTGAGGGTGCTATCGGTATTGCTGAGAAGGCTAACAAGGTTCGTAAGACTCCTCTCAGAGTTATTCTTAACGGTCTTGGAAAGGATGCAGCTCAGATTATTTCTCGTATTAACGGTTTCACATTTGTAGAGACAGAGTATGATCCATATACAAATACTGTAAAGGAAGTATCACGTAAGTGCTATTCTAAGGACGCTAATTCTCCACGTGCAAAGGTTAACTGTTATGGTGCCAACGATGTATGTGAAGGCGTTGCAATCATGTGGAAGGAAAATGTAGATGTTTCTATTACAGGTAACTCTACAAATCCTACAAGATTCCAGCATCCTGTTGCAGGAACATATAAGAAGGAGAGACTTGAGGCAGGTAAGAAGTACTTCTCAGTTGCTTCAGGTGGTGGTACAGGTCGTACACTTCATCCGGATAACATGGCTGCAGGTCCTGCTTCTTACGGTATGACAGATACAATGGGACGTATGCATTCAGACGCACAGTTTGCAGGTTCTTCATCCGTTCCGGCTCACGTAGAAATGATGGGTCTTATCGGCGCAGGTAACAACCCAATGGTTGGTATGACTGTTTCAACAGCTGTATCTATCGAGGAAGCTGCCAAGGCAGGTAAGTTCTAATATTTTTAGATATAATTATTTGTTATGAATTTGTGGCATTTCTTGCTATACTATAGTGAGAAATGCCACTTTTTTATGGAGAAGAATATGAAAAATACGAGTACAGCCGATGTTCAAAAGTTTCGTTATGATAGTGCTTTGGCAAAATATGTTGTAGATATTGATACTGATATTTTGGCCAATGAAATAGTTGTTGAATTATCTAAGGACGGTCAGACGGTAGAACTCTCATGTTCGCCAAACGATATTGATGATTTGAAAAGCGGCTTTTTTTATATAATTGACAAGGAAAGTCCGATACTTTCAAATATTTCCGATGAAATTGAACCTAAAGAAATGTGTGATGTAATGAATGAATTGCTGAATAGTTCGACATCTTTTAAGGAAACGGCAAATATGCATTCGTCAGCTTTGTGCAAAGATGGTAAAATAATATATTTGGGTGAAGACATAAGCAGATTTTGCAGTATATGTAAAGCTATAGGGCGTTGCGTTAATATGAATGATATTCCGTCAAAATACTATTTGTGTACTACGGGTAGAATTAATTCAAATGTCGCAAATAAAATTGTTGATTCGGGAATAAAAAGGATTGTCAGCAAATCTGCAGTAACCGATAGAGCAATCGGAATTTTGAAAGAGAATAGTATCGACATATTTGGTTTTGCAAATTGCAGAGGGATAAATATGTATTAGTATTAATTTTGATAGATAATATTTTGATATATCGAGTCATTGTAATATAACCTATGCTTATATGTAATATCACATACTATCATACGTTGACAAGCACTATGCATATTGCTAAAATAGGGCTTGTGAGTTGCAGATATGTGACGAATGGAAGGAATATCTAATGAAAAGAAAAGTATTTCAGTTGCTTGTTGAGAACAATTCAGGTGTACTTAGCAGAATATCCGGTTTATTTTCAAGAAGAGGATATAATATTGAAAGTATAACAGCAGGTGATACTGCTGACCCCAATATTACGAGAATAACGATTGTTGCTACAGGTGATGATGAAGTGCTTGCTCAGATTGAAAAGCAGGTTGCAAAGCTTGTAGATGTGCGTGATATCAGAGAGCTTAAGCCTGATGTAAGTGTCTACAGAGAATTGGCATTAATCAAAGTAAGAGTGGAGGCAAAAGACCGACCGGAACTCATTTCTCTTACAGATGTTTTTAGAGCAAATGTTGTAGATGTTGCAAAAGATGGATTGATTATTGAAATAACGGGTAATCAAGGCAAGATTAATGCATTCCTTAAATTGATTGACGGATATGAAATTCTTGAAATTGCACGTACAGGTATAGCCGGACTTAGAAGAGGAACGGATGATATTGTTTATCCGGTAGTGAATTAGTTTGTTTTGCCTGCGTGCGCTGGGCAAACAATTTCGTTTACACGCATGTAAGCATAAAATAAATATATTGTGAGAGTTCACAGGAAGGAGTCATGAAAATGGCAAATAAGATTTATTATCAACAGGATTGTAACTTATCAGTACTTGATGGTAAAACAATCGCAGTAATCGGTTATGGTAGTCAGGGACATGCACATGCCCTTAACGCGAAAGAATCAGGATGTAATGTTATTATCGGTCTTTATGAAGGATCAAAGTCTTGGGCAAAGGCAGAGGCTCAGGGATTCAAGGTTTATACAGCTGCTGAGGCTACAAAGAAGGCTGATATTATTATGATTCTTATAAATGATGAGTTACAGGCTGATATGTATAAGAAGGATATTGAGCCAAACCTTGAAGCAGGCAATATGCTTATGTTTGCACATGGTTTCAATATTCATTTCGGATGTATTACTCCTCCAAAGGATGTCGATGTTACAATGATCGCACCAAAGGGACCCGGTCATACAGTTAGATCTGAGTATCAGGCAGGTAAGGGTGTTCCTTGTCTTGTTGCCGTACATCAGGATGCTTCAGGAAAAGCTCTTGAGAAGGCACTTGCATATGCACTTGCTATCGGTGGAGCAAGAGCCGGAGTTCTTGAGACAACATTCCGTACAGAGACAGAGACAGACCTTTTTGGTGAGCAGGCAGTTCTTTGCGGTGGTGTTTGTGCACTTATGCAGGCCGGTTTCGAGACACTTGTTGAGGCAGGATATGATCCACGTAATGCATACTTCGAGTGTATTCATGAGATGAAGCTTATTGTTGATCTTATTTATCAGTCAGGTTTTGCAGGAATGAGATACTCTATTTCAAATACTGCAGAATACGGTGATTATATTACAGGACCAAAGATTATTACTGAAGAGACAAAGAAGACAATGAAGAAGATATTGTCTGATATTCAGGATGGTTCATTTGCAAAAGAATTCCTTCTTGATATGTCTCCTGCAGGACGCCAGGTACACTTTAAGGCAATGAGAAAGCTTGCCAGCGAGCATCCGTCAGAGAAAGTCGGCGAAGAGGTTAGATCACTCTACAGCTGGAATGATGAGTCATCAAAGTTTATTAATAACTAGTTACATTTGGCGAGAGCATTTTAGTGCTCTCGCTTTTTTATATTCTGAATTGTTAGAAAAAATAAAATAAATATAGCATACCGACAGTTTTTATGTTAGAATAACTATAGTTTTTGTAGGAGGTAGTTAATATGACTATTGATGTGAATAAGAATGGTAATGCTACAACTGTTGCGTTGACAGGAAGGCTTGATACTACTACAGCACCGGAACTCGAGGCAAAGCTTAAGACTGAGATGGATGGATGCACAGAGCTTGTTTTTGATTTTACAGGACTTGAGTATGTATCTTCAGCCGGATTGAGAGTTCTTCTTGCAGCTCAGAAGACAATGAACAAGCAGGGAAATATGGTTATTAAGAATGTTGATTCTTCAATTATGGAAGTTTTTGAGATAACCGGTTTTGTAGACATTCTCACAATTGAGTAATTTTGAATAATTAATAGCCTTAAGGTTGTACCTTAAGGCTATTTTTTTGAGCATTTTCGAATTGAAATAATTGATATTGATTATTCGTTGTTTATATCACCGGCACTATCAGTGACCGGTGTAAAATCATAGGCATTTTCTTCTGTTACCGATATATCATCGTCTGTTGGCATTTCACCTTGCAGTAGCAGGGAGATATAGTTTACGCGCTTCATGGCACGTGAATAGTTTTCATTTGCGGCATCGAGTATACTGTCATTCAGTTCTGAGCCTGAATAGTAATCTGTATACATTCGGACGGCTGCTTTCATATATTCATATGCTTCATATCCCAATTCTTTATTGCTTGCAAATTCTTTAGGAACATTCATTTCGGATAAGAATTTGAATTCAGCCTCCATATCATTTAAAAGTGAAAGCATTTCATCAGTTGAGCTGTCACTGTTTGTATCTATGGCTTCCATTGATTCTTTTAGCCCTGACATGTTTTCACAAAATAGAGACATATCGTTATTATATTGTTCTAATTCGGGATTACTGCATGCCGTGAAAAAGCATAAGCAAAGTATAGTTGTAAATATTATATTTATTTTTTTCATACTTGTTCCTACTTTCAATGTCCTCTATTTCGTAATTTATCATATTTTGTATTGGTTGGCAATTTGTAATCAGTATGTGGTATAATAACAAAAGTATGATGAAAATAGGAGTAGTATGCCATATTGGTAAAGAGAAATGACTAGAGAAGCATTTGAGAAATTATTAAATAATAAAATTGTATATCTTGATGGAGCAATGGGATCTAATTTACAAAAGAAAGGTATGCTGCAAGGTGTGTGCCCGGAACAATGGATTCTCGATAATGAAGATATATTGACAGATTTGCTGACAGAATATGTGCAGGCAGGATCGGATATTATATATGCTCCGACTTTTACGGCAAACAGAATAAAACTTGCCGAATATGGACTGGCTGATAGCATTGGTAAGATAAATACTCGCATTGTTGAATTGGCTAAAATTGCCGCAGATTCCGTAAAAGACAGAAAAGTCTATGTTGCAGGTGATGTGACAATGACCGGAAGACAGCTTTCACCAATGGGTGATATGGATTTTGAAGAATTAATTGATGTTTATAAAGAGCAAATAAAGATATTGGCTGATGCGGGAGCGGATTTGCTGATTATCGAGACAATGATGAGCTTGCAGGAAGCGAGAGCTGCGGTGATTGCCGCAAAGGAGACTTGTGATTTACCGATAATGGTAACATTGTCATTTAATGAGGATGGTCGAACATTGTACGGAACAGATCCGTTAACGGCTGTGAATGTGCTGGAACATCTCGGTGTGGCTGCTGTTGGCGCAAATTGTTCGACAGGCCCCAAAGATATGGCAAAGATTATATCAATTATGGCCGGTCATTCACGTATACCGATTATTGCAAAACCCAATGCAGGGATTCCTATGTTGGATGCTAACGGAGAGACAGTATATAATAATACACCTGATAATTTTGCAAATGAAATGGAATTATTGGTCGGTGCCGGAGCAACATTGTTAGGTGGTTGTTGCGGAACGAATCCGGAATATATAAAAGCTACCGTGAAGAAAGGCTTTGCGCCTGCGGCCATTTCCAAGGATGTTGACAGATACTTCCTATCAAGTGAGAGGATGACGGTTGATTTTTCATTGGATGACAGCTTTGTCATTATTGGCGAGAGAATTAATCCAACAGGAAAGAAGCAATTCCAGGCAGAATTAAGGGAAGGTAATATTGATAGGGCAATAGAATTTGCCGAAGAACAGGAAGCGAACGGCGCAAAGATTTTGGATGTCAACTTGGGAATGGGTGGCATCGATGAAAAGGCAACTCTTTTGCGAGTGTGCGATGAATTGCAAACGGTGACGAATCTTCCGTTGTGTATAGATTCAAGTCATACATCTGTAATTGAAGCTGCACTTAGGAGATATCCCGGAAGAGCACTTATTAATTCAATATCTTATGAATCGGCAAAGGTGGATAAACTGCTTCCGATTGCCGCTAAATATGGTGCAGCATTTATTTTATTACCTTTATCGGATGCGGGATTGCCACAGAACAACGAAGAGAAGATTGATATAATTAATAAGATTTATGACAAGGCTGTCACATTTGGCTTTAATAAAAACGACATTGTTGTTGATGGCCTGGTAACTACCGTTGGAGCTAATCCAAATGCTGCTGTAGAAACATTGGAGACAATACGATATTGTAAAGAACATGGATTTGCAACTACATGTGGTTTGTCGAATATTTCTTTCGGATTACCGGAAAGAGGTAATATCAATGCAGCATTTTTGGCAATGGCAATTGAAGCAGGACTTACAATGGCTATCGCCAATCCTAATCAGAATTTGCTAATGAATATAGCTTTGTCATGTGATTTACTTCGCGCAAAAAGTGATGCGGCACTTCGATATATTGATAGAATGAATGCATTGAGCGAGGCCGGGTTAACAACAGGTAACGGAAATGTCTCACTCAAAAATATAGAAGCAAAGAAAGAGCAGACGCAAGCAAAGGATTCGTTAAGCGAATTAAAGGAAGCGGTATTAAAAGGTCAAAAAAACAGAATATGTGATATTACAAGAAAATGTCTCGATGAAGGACATGATGCTAAGGATTTGCTTAATAATGTTTTGATCACGGCAATTAATGAAGTAGGCGACTATTTTGAGATGGGCAAATACTTTTTGCCGCAACTTATCAATTCAGCCGGAGCAATGAAGTCTTCAATTGAAGTGTTGGAGCCGTTTCTTGCAACTGACAGTAACAGTGATGAAGTACATACGGTAGTGATTGCAACTGTTGCAGGTGATATTCATGATATTGGCAAGAATTTGGTGGCATTGATGCTAAAGAATTATGGTTTTAATGTAATTGATTTGGGCAAAGATGTTGACAGAAAAGTGATAATTGATACGGCGATAAGAGAGAATGCACAGATAATTGCATTGTCGGCATTGATGACAACAACAATGAAAGAGATGGACGAAGTAATTAAGGAGTGCAAGAAAGCCGGTTGTAATGCAAAAGTGGTTATCGGAGGAGCGGTCACAACCAGTGAGTATGCTGACGAAATAGGGGCAGACGGTTACAGTAAGGATGCTGCCGATTGTGTAAAGACATGTAAGAGATTGCTAAATATTCTGTAGAGGATAAGAGGAGAATATATTATGAATGGTGCAGATATAATGGTTAAATGCCTTGAAGCGGAAGGCATAAAGGATATATTTGGATATCCGGGAGTTGCAATAGCTCCTTTTTACAATAGTATATATGAGTCAAATATCCGAAGCGTTTTGGTTAGAACAGAACAGAGCAGTGCGCATGCTGCCAGTGGATATGCCAGAGCAAATAATAATGAAAAACCCGGAGTATGTGCCGTAACATCCGGCCCGGGTGCAACTAATCTTATTACGGGTATTGCGACTGCGTTTGCAGACAGTATTCCGCTTGTTTGTATCACAGGACAAGTTAATTCCGAACTTTTGGGTAGTGATGTTTTTCAGGAAGCTGATATAACAGGTGCATGCGAATCCTTTGTTAAATACTCATATTTGGTTAAGGATGTTACCGATTTACCCAGAGTATTTAAGGAGGCGTTTCATGTTGCATCAACAGGAAGAAAAGGTCCTGTGTTAATTGATGTTCCGATTGATGTTCAACAGGCAACAGTGAAGAACTTCAAGTATCCGGAGGGCGTTAATATGCGTACATATAAGCCTGCCAGTAAGGGCAACGCCATTCAGATAAAGAAAGTTATTGGTGAATTATCAAAAGCAAAGCGCCCTATAATTTGTGCCGGCGGTGGAGTACTTTTGGGAAAAGGTAAGAAGGAACTTTTGGATTTTGCCGAAAAACATAGTATTCCCATTGTCACAACAATGATGGGTATCGGAGTCGTTCCGACCAATCATAATCTCTGTTTTGGAATGGTTGGCAATAACGGAAAAGCGTATGCTAACAGAGCGATGAATGAAGCTGATTTGATAATTATGGTCGGAGCAAGAGTGGCAGACAGAGCTGTTAGTCAGCCTGATCTTATTACAAAAGACAAAGTGCTTATTCATATTGATATTGATACAGCTGAAATTGGCAAAAATGCAGGTCCGACGATTCCGCTTGTAGGAGATGCAAAGGTGATATTTGCTGATTTACTTGAGATGGAATTGGAAGCAAATTATAGTGAATGGATTGATAAATTAAACGAATACAAGAAGGAGATGGCAAGAGTAAGAAAACCGAATCCGGAATATGTAGATCCTGCAGAATTTATTAAAACACTCAGTTCAAAAATGGATGATGAAAGTATATACATTGCGGATGTCGGACAGAATCAAATATGGTCATGCGACAATGTGTGCGTCAGAAACGGTAAATTTATGACAACAGGCGGCATGGGAACAATGGGATATTCTATTCCGGCTGCTATTGGTGCAAAACTTGGCAGATGTGAAAGACAAGTTGTTGCAGTGTGCGGCGACGGATCCTTTCAGATGAGTATGTGTGAATTGGCTACGGCAAAACAACATAATATACCTGTTAAGGTTGTTGTATTGTCTAACGGCTATTTGGGAATGGTTCGTGAATATCAACATTTTACTTACAATGACCAGTATTCGGTTGTTGAACTGAAGGGCAATCCGGATCTTGAAAAGCTTAGTGCTGCATATGATATCCCGTTTATTCGAGTAACGAAAACAGATGAGATAGAGAATGCAATTGATAAGTTTTTAGCATCAGATGAAAGCTATATCATGGAGGCAGTTATTGATCCGATGGATATTGTAAGATAGAGGAGATTAAGACGTAATGAAAAGAATCTATTCAGTGCTTGTAGAGAACAGATCGGGTGTATTGATGAAGGTTGCCGGATTGTTCTCAAGAAGAAGCTATAATATTGACAGCCTGGCTGTCGGAGAAACGGAGAATAGTGATGTTTCGTGCATTACTGTTGTAAGCTCGGGAGATAATAGAACACTTGAGCAGATTGAAAAACAGCTAAATAAAAAGTTGGATGTTATCAAAGTAAAAACCTTTGATGAGATACACAGTGTCAATTTGGAACTTATGCTTGTCAAGGTAAAATATAATCGCGGCAATAGACGTGATATTATGGAAAATTGCGATATATGCGGAGCAAAAATCGTGGATATGAGCAATAACCAAATGATAATTCAAGTGTGTGATACTCCTGAGAGAACGGCAATGTTTTTAAAGATGCTTAAAGGCATTAGCATACTTGAGGTTGCGAGAACAGGTACGTTGGCATTACCAAAATGCATTGAGAGCGATATATAGTGATATATAGTGATATATGGTGATATATAGGTATAGATATGAATAATAAAGATAAAGAGATTATTAATCAATTCAAAAGAGAGAGAGAAATATATCTTGATATTGAGAAGATTGTATATGAGGCAATATGTGATGAAATAGAAAAGAACAAAGTTTTTGTTATGGAAGTATCACATAGAACAAAAAACGTTGATTCGTTAAAAAACAAGGTTATTAAAAAGAGCGGCAAGTATGATGCTTTGCAGGATATAACCGATTTGTGCGGTATACGAATAATCACATATTTCTCAGACGATGTTGATACTATCGGAAGAATTGTTACGGAATTATTCGATGTTGATGAATCCAACTCAATTGATAAAAGAGAAGCCATCAACGCAACTCAATTTGGCTATTTGTCATTGCACTATGTTTGCGCATTGCCGATTGGAAAAGGTTATTCTTCACAACTTGTCGGCAGAAAGTTTGAGATTCAGATACGAACGGTACTGCAACATACTTGGGCTGAGATAGAACATGATTTGGGATATAAATCGGAATTCGGTGTTCCGAGAGAGCTGAGACGTGAGTTTTCCCGAATAGCAGGATTGTTGGAAATAGCGGACGGACAGTTTGTGTCATTAAGAGATAATTTGAAAAAATACTCAGATAACATCAAAGAGAAAATCAATTCCGATGACGCAAATGATGTATTAATAGATAGAATTTCACTTGAAGAATATATGCATAATAATACCAATATGCAACGCTTTCTTAAGAGAATCTCAAGTGAATTGCAGATTGAAGTGGAACATATTGATTCCGAAGCATATATTGAATTATTTGAACTGTTGGAATTTGAGTCAATTGGGGATATTAGTCATTGCCTTGAAGAAAATGGTGATTTGGCATTCGAAATGATTAAGGAAATGATAGAATCCACGGGACTTGATATTCTGTCAACGAATGCGGCTTTAAGATATTTGTGCAGAGCATATATTATCAAAAACAGATGGAACAGGGAAAGAATTGCGAAATTTGTAGGTGCGGGAATTACAAACAAAGAAAGAATAAATGAGCAAACTGATGTATTGATTGAGACAATGGAGAAATACTATGGCGCAAACAAATGAAATTTTTAGACAAAAAAGTTTAAATAGAATTTCGTCACCGGAAGAACTTGATGGCTATTTGAAGGTAGTAAATCCCGGAATATGGATTGTTTTGGGAACAATTATTGTGTTATTGATGGGCTTTATTGTTGTATGCACAGTTGGTACTGTTGAGGATAAGGATAACGTTGTCGCATTTGTGTCCAATAATGAAGTGACGGTATATCTTAATGATCAGCAAACAGATAAACTTACAGAAGATTCTGTACTTAGAATTGAAGGGAACGAGCAAAGTATCACTAAAAGCGAAGGTGTACCGATGTGCATTGATGATAAGTTTGATGAATTTAAGACATATTATGTCAAAGCACAAAAGGGTGATTGGGTAACAGAGTATAAGTGTTCGTGTAATAATCTGCAAGATGGAATGTATGATGCGACCGTACTTTATGAATCTATTAAACCAGTTAATTTACTATTTGAGACAAAGTAGGAATATATGCATATGAAACAACCGGTAGAGAATAAAATTGCAAAGACGCCTGTTATTATGCAGATGGAAGCACTTGAATGCGGTGCGGCATGTCTTGCTATGATTTTGGCATATTATGATAAATGGATTCCGCTTGAACAGGTCAGAGTTGATTGCGGCGTTTCAAGAAACGGTTCCAAAGCAAGCAGTGTAGTTGCTGCAGCAAGGAATTATGGATTGGACAGTAAAGCATACAAACTTGAACCGGAAATTTTAAGAAAACAAGGGCAATTTCCTTGTATTATTCATTGGAATTTTAATCATTTTGTTGTACTAAAAGGCTTTAAAGGTGATTATGCATATATTAATGACCCGGCCAGAGGTGATGTAAAAATACATTTCGACGAGTTCGATGAAGCTTTTACGGGAATAGCTATTTTCTTTGAGCCAACTGATAGTTTCTGTCCATCCGGAAAGAAAAAATCAATGCTTAAGTATGCATTGGCACGCCTAAGCTGTGTTAAATCAGCAGTTGTATTTGTTGCGCTTGCAACATGCATTTCTTCGATTTTGGGCATATTTACACAAACTTTATCAAAAGTATTTGTAGATAGGATTATAGGACAATCATACAATAAATGGACTGTAGCCTTTTTGGTTATTTTGAGCGGTGCATTGCTGATAGAAATTATTCTGGCATGGATTAATGCGGCTTGCAATATGCGAATTAACGGAAAAATTTCAACGGTAGGCAGTAGTACTTTTTTATGGAGAGTATTACATATGCCTATGGATTTCTTCAGCCAACGTATGACCGGTGATATTCAGATGCGAATGAATACTAATGGTGATATTGCCAATCAAATGGTTAACATTTTTGCTCCATTGGGAATAAAGACAATAATGTTGTTTTTTTATCTTGCGGTTATGGTAAAGTATAGTCCGCTTCTTACTGTGGTAGGTTGTTTATCGATATTTATTAATCTTTTTGTATCAAGAATAATATCGAATAAACGTATTAATACTACAAGAGTGATGGCGCGTGACAGTGCGAAAATGTCATCCACAACTTTATCAGGAATTGACATGATAGAGACAATAAAGGCCAGCGGGGCGGAAAACGGTTTTTTTGCCAAATGGTCCGGATATCAGGCCGGTGTCAATGCTGCGCAGGTGGAATACAGTAAAATTGATTACCGATGGGGTGTGATTCCGACAATTGTCAGTGCGCTGTCGGATATTATCATTATGTATTTGGGCGCGATTCTTATTATGAACGGTGAATATACAATTGGTGCATTTGTTGCTTTTCAAGGCTTTTTAGTAAGTTTTTCGGAACCGGCACTTACGTTGATATCGACCGGACAACAAATTCAGGAATTGCGTACGGATATGGAGCGAATAGAAGATGTAATGCAATATCCGATTGATTATGAAAATGAGGATCCGCTAGATGATTCAAAGGAATATAGCAAACTTAAGGGTAATATTTCAATCAAGAATCTTTCTTTTGGATATGCAAAGTTGGAACCGCCGATTATCAAGAATTTCAATCTTGAATTAGCTGCAGGAAAAAGTGTTGCATTGGTGGGCAGCTCCGGAAGCGGAAAATCTACAATTGCAAAGCTTGTATCGGGATTATATCGTCCGTGGGAAGGAACAATACATTTTGACGGACAGAGTATTGATGAAATAAATAAAGCGGTATTCAGAGGATCTGTAGCAGTAGTAGATCAGGATATAACACTGTTTGAAGATACGATATCAAATAATATTAGAATGTGGGATAAATCAATTGAAGATTTTGAAATAATTCTTGCTGCAAGAGATGCTAAGGTTCATGAGGCTATAAGCAAAAGACCGGGCGGATATAACTCTATGATGGCTGAAGGGGGTAAAGACTTTTCAGGCGGTGAGAGACAGCGATTGGAGCTTGCCCGAGTCCTTTCACAGGATCCTACAATTATTATTTTGGATGAGGCAACGTCTGCCCTTGATGCCAAAACAGAATTTGAGGTAATTAATGCCATAAAAGATAGAGGAATCACTTGCATTGTTGTTGCTCACAGATTGTCTACAATCAGATATTGTGATGAGATTATTGTTTTGAAAGACGGTGAGACAATTGAGCGTGGAACACATGATGAGTTGTATACAGCAAATGGATTTTATACAGAACTTGTAAGTAATGAATAGGTGGATTGTGTTATGGGATGGTTTGATTCGCAGATTCGAGAGAAAAATGAATACGATGATAAGGTATTTTCCGAAGCAATGGCCAAAATGGCAAGTGCTGTTTTAGGCAACTCTGATTATATTCGGTATATGGATGACGATGTTTGTTCTCAAAAGGTAATTGGCAAGTTATTGCGTTATTATCATATTAATCCGGTTCCGATTCCCGATTATATTGAGGATAATGGTGAGAAACTTGAATATGTCATGAGAATTTGCGGAGTAATGTATCGTACCATCAAGCTTACGCCGGGATTTTCTTCAAATTCAATGGGACCGATTTTAGCAAAAAGAAGTGATAATGGTTCAGTAGTTGCATTGATACCGTCTTTTGGCGGAAAATATACATTCTTAGATAATGTTACAGGTGAAACAGTTCGTTTAGACAAGAAAAATGAAGAATTGTTTCTTGACGAGGCGATTTGTTTTTACAAACCGTTTCCGACGAAGGCTCTTACAAAAATTGATTTGGTAAAATACATTTTTAGTAATCTTGATATATCAGATTGCTTGTATCTTGGATTTATTATGCTTGTTTCAACAGCATTGGGGTTTTTATCTCCGATTGCTTCACGTGCACTATTTGCAATGTTATCAAATCAAACAGCAAATTACATGTCAATTACTTCGTTGATAATCTTTATGACATGTACAATGTTGTCTTTGCAAATGATCGGTGTAGTTAAAATGATGATGTTTAACAGAATTCAGGCAAAGATTAGTGTGCCGGTGGAAGCGGCGTCAATGATGAGATTGCTGTCTTTACCGGTTTCGTTTCACAGAAAGTTTAGCTCGGGCGAGTTAGCATCCTATAATTCTTATATTTGTTCGCTTTGCTCAATGATAAGCAACAGTGTTTTGAGTATTGGATTAACATCGATTTTTTCATTGGCATATATCGGACAGATTTTTGCATTTGCTCCCGGATTGGTGATTCCGTCATTATGTATTATTGCTGCAAATGTTGTTTTTACACTTATATCCGTATTTGCGAGTATGCGTATCAACAAAGAGCGTATGATGCTCCAATCTAAGGAAAACGGAATGACATATGCTTTGCTTAACGGTATTCAGAAGATTAAACTGGCCGGAGCACAAAAACGAGCTTTTGCAAGATGGGCCGATTTGTTTACTCAAATTACAAAGGTAAATTATGACCCGCCGATAATAGTAAAATACAGTTCGGTTTTTTCACTTGCCATTTCAGCAGTCGGAACTCTTGTGTTGTATTATTGTACGATTATTAGCGGCGTAAATGTAGCGGATTACTATGCTTTTACTATGTCGTATTCAATGCTTGCAGGAGCATTTATGTCATTAATAGGTATTGCGGGAACATTGGCACAGTTCAAACCGGTACTTGATATTGTAAAGCCGCTTTTAGATGCGGTTCCGGAGATGACGGAAGAAAAACAGATTGTAAATAGGGTGTCCGGTGAAATTGAAGTTAATCATATATCGTTCAAATATGATGAAGATAGTCCCAATATTATTGATGATTTATCGATAAAAATTGCTGCGGGTGAGTATGTGGCAATTGTTGGCGAAACCGGATGCGGAAAATCAACGCTGTTAAGAATATTGCTTGGATTTGAGAAACCTCAAAAGGGTACGGTTTTCTATGACAACTATGATTTGAATAGTATTGATATGAGATCGCTACGAAGAAAGATGGGAATTGTTTTGCAAAACAGCGCTCTTTTTATGGGAGACATTTTTTCAAATATTGCAATATCCAATCCCAGTTTGACGTTGGATGAGGCATGGGAAGCAGCAAAAGTTGCAGGTATTGATGAAGATATTCATAAGATGCCGATGGGAATGAATACAATGATTAGTGAAGGCAACGGCGGAATTAGCGGAGGTCAGAAACAGAGGTTGATGATTGCCAGAGCAGTTGCCGGCAAGCCTAAAATTGTAATGTTTGATGAAGCAACATCTGCACTTGATAATGTAACGCAAAGGAAGATATCCGATGCAATGGATGATATGAAGTGTACACGTGTTGTAATTGCGCATAGACTTTCAACAATTAAGAATTGTGATAAAATTATTGTACTAAAAGAGGGCAGAATATGCGAACAAGGTAACTATTCGGAGTTAATCGCGCTTGACGGCTATTTTGCTGATTTAGTCAAACATCAGAGATTGGAATCCGGAGCATAATATGTGCATAAAGAATGATGAAAAACAGTAAGGGATATTTAATTGGTATAGCGATTTTGGCAGGTGGAAAGTCTACCAGAATGGGGCAAAACAAAACATTGTTACTTACCGACAAGGGTGTCACTTTTTTAGACAGAATGATGGATGAATTTGCAGGATTTGAATACAAATATCTTTCTTCAAATGATTGTCGGGAAGATATATGCAAAGGGTATAGTGTAATAAGAGACTGCTATAAAGATATAGGACCAATGGGCGGAATTTTTTCTGTTTTAAAACAGACTGAGTGCGATGCGGTGTTGGTGGCGGCCGCGGATATGCCGTTATATAATTCGGATGAAGCCCTGAAAATTATAGATATTTACAATGGTGAAGATATTTTGGCGGCTAAGCACTCTGATGGAAAATATCAAATGTTGGCATCTATTTATTCCAAAGGGTGCATTGAACGAATGGAAGAAATGATTACCGCCGGCGATTATAAGTTAATAAGGCTTATGGATTGCGTGTATTCGAAAGATTTTTTAATAACAAATGAGATAGCATATACCAATATCAACACTATGGCAGACTACAGACAATTTATGTGTGAAAGGGAGAGTTAATAATGAGATTTGATGCAAAGGTTGAAGAACTTGATAATGTGATTGCATATATTGAAGGCGAACTTGAGAAGTTGAATGCTCCGACAAAGGTTATTATGCAAATGGCAGTTGCGGTAGAAGAAATATTTGTTAACATTGCACATTATGCATATGCTGAAGATAATATTGGAGGACCTGCCGAAGTAAGTGTGATTTTACACGATAATATGATTGATGTCATATTCGAAGATGAAGGTGTAGAATTCGATCCTTTAGCTAAAGCCGACCCGGATGTTTCACTTGAAGCTGATGACAGACAGATAGGCGGATTGGGCATATTTATGGTAAAGAAGAGTATGGATAGCGTGGAATATCGCAGAGATGGCGGAAAGAATATTTTAACAATAAAGAAGAGCTGGTAATTGTATGTATGCATATTTTATTGGAAAAGTAAAAAGAATAGAGAAAGACGCTATTGTTTTAGAGACAAATAATATTGGATATAACATTATTATGCCTTCAAGTGATATTGCAAATCTTGAAATAGATATGGAGTTGAAGGTATATACATATACTGCAGTGAGAGAGGATGCTTTTTTACTGTATGGATTTACCGGAGAAGATAAATTACATTATTTTAAGTTGCTTATAGAAGTTAATGGTGTTGGACCCAAGGCGGCGATTTCAATTTTGTCCAATATTTCTGTTGAAGATTTGATATGTGCCATTATTGCGGCAGATGCCAAGCTGTTGTCCAAAACTCCCGGTATCGGTAGCAAGACTGCGGCACGCATTATACTTGATTTGAAAGATAAGGTTAGCAATGAAGATATACTTGGTGCAGGGGGACAAAAGGCGGCAAATGTAAGTGCAGAGAGTACGTTGCCAAAGCAGGAGGCCATGGAAGCACTCTGCGCACTTGGATACAGTAATACTGAAGCAATGAAGGCATTGAATATGCTGGAAATTTCGGAAGATAGTGATGTTTCGGAATTGATTTCCGAAGCATTAAGGCTACTTTGAGGGAATATCTTTTTGACAGTTATTAATAAACAATTCAATACTTGGATTTTCTTTAAGTTTTGTCGAATTATATGCTAAGCCGACGTCACGACCGGTTGTTTTGTTTATTAGTTTTACTTCTTTTAAAGTACCGTCCTTTAATTCGTCACTTACAAATTCTTTAATGACGGCGCACAGCCCCAAATCTGTTTTGGCAAAATCAATTAGCAAATCCAGATTTGTAACTTCAATTAGATTTCTTAATTCAATGCCTGATGAATTAAGTGCATTATCAACATATTTTCTGGTTATGTTCTCTTTATCAAGCATCATGAAGGTTGCGTTTTCAATGAGACTTTTTTTGCTCACTTCATGCATTTTAGAGAAGTTGTTAAGGTATCGATCGCTACTGACAAATGTGTCATGTATTTGCATAAGAGGCAAATAACACAATCCGGTTTTAGAGGATGGATAGCCGATTACTCCGATATCAATGTTGCCGTTTTCAAGTGAATGAATTGTTTCAAGTGATGATTGGCACGAAATTGATACCTTTATATGCGGATAATTTGAGGTAAACTGTTTGAGGTATGGAAGAAGTAAATGCTTACATAGAGTTGTACTTACTCCGATACTTAGATGTCCGACTCCGAGTTCACCTGCAATTCTAATTTTTTCTTCACCGTTTTTAATTGCCTGAAAAGCGTATTTGATTTGTTCAAACAGCATTTCGCCTTCGGTAGTAAGTGATACACCACGTGAGTTTCTTGAAAACAGGGTGGTATTAAGATTGTCTTCAAGCTTTGATATTGCTTTGCTGATGGCGGGCTGTGAAATATACAACTCTTTGGCAGCACCTGATATATTTTTAGCTTTGGCAACTTCGTAAAAGATATAATATAGATTAAGATTGTTTTGCATATAGAATTTCTCCTATGTGATATATTGTCAGGGTAATTGTGTATGCACATTGTAACATAATTGTAAGTTATAATAAATATAAATATTATGTATTTGGGTTATTAAGCAAAATAGGATAGAATTTGTTTATAGTATTTATGATTTGGAGGAAGAAAATATGGGAATGACAATGACTCAAAAGATTCTTGCGGCACATGCAGGACTTGAAAGCGTTTCCGCAGGACAATTGATAGAAGCTAATCTTGACCTTGTTTTGGGTAATGATATTACTAGTCCTGTTGCAATACATGAAATGGAAAAGATGAAGGTTGACGGAGTATTTGATAAGAATAAGATTGCTCTTGTACCGGATCATTTTGTTCCGAATAAGGATATTAAATCGGCACAGCATTGTAAATGCGTAAGAGAATTTGCGATAAGAAACAACATTACAAATTATTTCGAAGTCGGACAGATGGGAATAGAGCATGCACTTTTGCCCGAAAAAGGTCTTACTGTTGCGGGTGATGTTATAATCGGAGCCGATTCTCATACATGTACATACGGTGCGGTCGGTGCATTTTCGACAGGTGTCGGAAGTACTGATATGGCTGCAGGCATGGCAACAGGAAAGGCTTGGTTCAAGGTACCGGCGGCCATCAAATTCGTTCTTAAGAATAAGCCTGCAAAATGGATAAGCGGTAAAGATATTATTCTTCACATTATCGGAATGATAGGTGTGGACGGAGCATTATATAAGTCAATGGAATTTGTTGGAGACGGTTTACAGTATTTGTCAATGGATGACCGTTTTACTATTGCCAATATGGCTATTGAAGCAGGTGGCAAAAATGGTATATTCCCTGTCGATGATTTGTGTCTTGAGTATATTAAGGCTCATTCTGATAGGGAACCGGTTGTTTATGAAGCTGACGAGGATGCACAATACGATGAAGTAATAGAGATTGATTTGTCTACACTTAAGCCGACTGTGGCATTCCCGCATCTGCCGGAGAATACAAAGACGATAGATGAGATTGAACAGGCCGTTAAGATTGATCAGGTTGTAATCGGATCATGTACAAACGGTAGAATGGATGATCTTAGAATCGCAGCCGGTATATTGAAAGGTAAAAAGGTTGCATCGGGAATAAGACTTATTGTCATTCCCGGTACACAAAATATTTATTTACAGGCAATGGAAGAAGGACTGCTTCGTACGTTTATTGAGGCCGGCGGAGTGGTAAGTACTCCGACTTGCGGACCTTGCCTTGGAGGTTATATGGGCGTTCTTGCCGAAAATGAGAGATGCGTATCAACAACAAATCGTAATTTCATCGGACGAATGGGACATATTACATCAGAGATTTATCTTGCAAGCCCGGCTGTGGCAGCTGCCAGTGCGATTATGGGTAAAATTGCAAGTCCTGAGGAGGTATAAAAATGAAGAGTGCACATGGTACAGTAATTAAGTATGGTGATAATGTTGATACAGATGTAATTATTCCGGCAAGATATCTTAACAGTTCGGATCCTGCCGAACTTGCAACTCATTGCATGGAAGATTTGGATGCTGATTTCCTTAATAAAATGCATAAAGGCGATATTATGGTCGCACAAAAGAATTTTGGATGCGGTTCAAGCCGAGAGCATGCTCCTATTGCAATAAAGGCATGTGGTATCAGCTGTGTTATTGCAGAGACATTTGCGCGTATTTTTTATCGCAATTCAATAAATATCGGACTTCCTATAGTAGAATGTCCGGAAGCTGTTCAGGGAATTGATGACGGTGATGATGTTGAAGTGAATTTTGATACGGGCGTTATATACAATCATACTAAGAATACTTCCTATAAGGGACAGCCGTTCCCGGAATTTATGCAAAAAATAATAGATTCGGAAGGTCTTGTGAACTATATCAACAATAAGTAATATTTGTGGTAAAATACTACTTATGGAAAGAAAAATTATTGATACATCTATTCACAAAGAAGATGTCAGAAACGAAAACATTTTACGTCCGGAATTTTTGAAGGATTATATTGGCCAGGATAAAGTTAAAGATTCATTGAAGGTCTTTATTGAGGCAGCAAAGGCAAGGCATGAGAGTTTGGATCATGTGTTGCTGTACGGACCTCCGGGACTGGGAAAAACAACGCTTGCTTGCATTTTGGCAAATGAGATGGGCGTAAATATAAAAATAACATCCGGCCCCGCAATCGAGAAACCGGGTGAACTTGCTGCGATTTTAAGCAAATTAAGAGATGGGGATATTCTGTTTATTGATGAGATTCACAGACTTAATCGGCAGGTTGAAGAGGTGCTGTATCCGGCAATGGAAGATCATGCAATTGATATTGTTACCGGTGCAGGCCCTGATGCAAGGTCATACAGATTGAAATTACCGTCATTTACTTTGATAGGAGCGACTACCAGAGCCGGTATGCTGTCAGCACCGTTACGTGACAGATTTGGAATGATTCATAAGCTCGAATTCTATACTCCGGATGAATTAAAGACAATTATAATGAATTCTGCTGATAAATTGAATGTTGGAATTGACACGGATGGTGCATATGAGATGGCATTAAGAAGCAGAGGGACTCCGCGTATAGCGGGAAGATTGCTCAAAAGGGTGCGCGATTATGCTCAAGTAAGATATGACGGAAGAATAAGTGCGGAAATTGCATCTGAAGTATTGGATTTATTGGAGATTGATTCAATCGGACTGGATAAGACCGATTTGAATATTCTATACACGATTATAAATAAATTCGGCGGCGGACCGGTTGGGCTTGATACTCTGGCTGCAACCACAGGAGAAGATGCCGGTACAATTGAGGATGTATATGAACCCTTTTTGTTGATGAATGGATTTATTAACAGAACGCCCAAAGGTAGAGTTGTTACTCCGGAGGGATATAAGCATTTGGGACTTAATGCACCTAATATGTAAGCAAGCTTGTTGCATATTTTGCTTGCAAACATGCGCCCTTTTTTGTATACTATTAAAGGGTTTATGAAGGGGAAAGAAAGCAATAACGGGTGGAAAGAATGGCAATTAAGACAGATACCGAAGTTATTATCGGAGGAAAAGTATTCACACTGTGCGGATATGAGAGTGAAGAGTATTTGCAGAGAATAGCTTCGTATATTAATAGCAAGCTTGCAGAGTACAGTCATGTAGAAGGCTTTAGAAGAGCCAATATGGAGATGCAGAATGTTCTGATGCAGATAAATATCGCAGACGATTATTTTAAAGCAAAGAATCAGATATCTGCGATGGAAGAAGATTTGGCGACTAAAGAAAAAGAACTGTACGATTTGAAGCATGAACTTGTTAATAATCAGATGAAGATGGAAAATCTTGATAAGAAGCTTAAGAGCCTGAAAGATGATCTTAATGACAGAGAAAAGAAGATTATCGAGTTGGAAGCAGAGAATAAGAATTTAAAGAAATAGTTATGAGGGAATCGTAAGATTCCCTTTTGTTTTATTGTAAAGCTATAGATACGATAGGTAGTCTGATGAATAAAGTGGAATTATTAGCGCCGGCCGGTGATATTGAGTGTTTTTATGCTGCAATTAATGCCGGAGCGGATGCAGTGTATCTTGCGGGAAAGAGCTTTGGAGCAAGAGCAAGCGCGACCAATTTTACAACAGAAGAATTAATTGAATGCTTGGATTATGCCCATGTGCGAGGCAAGAAAATATATCTTACATTTAATACCTTGATTAAGGAAAGAGAATGGAGCACCATATATGATTTCATTTTGCCGCTTTATGAGGCAGGACTTGATGGAATAATTATCCAGGATATTGGATTAATTGGTTATTTGAAAAAAGCTTTCCCTTTATTACCGTTGCACGCCAGTACTCAAATGACAGTCACGGATGCAGCGTCTGCTTTGTGGCTAAAGGAAAGAGGAATTGAGCGTATTGTTCCGGCCAGAGAGCTGTCGTTGACTGAAATTGAAGAAATCAAGAAAAAAAGTGGTCTTGAGATAGAGACCTTTATTCATGGAGCATTATGTTACAGTTATTCCGGACAGTGTTTGTACAGTTCATTTTTAGGCGGAAGAAGCGGTAACAGGGGCAGATGTGCGGGACCCTGCAGATTGCCTTACAATATCTTCGATAAGAATGGTAATCAGGTTGGGAAGAATATTGAATATCCTCTTAGCCTCAAAGATTTGTGTATTGTAAATCACATAGATAAATTGATAAAAGCAGGTATTGATTCATTTAAAATTGAAGGACGAATGAAGAGCTGTGAATATGTAGCAGGAGTTACATCTATATACAGAAAGTATATTGATGAATTCTATGAAACGGGTAATATCGCGGTTTCAGATGACGATATGGAAGTGTTGAAACAACTATATCTTAGAAGCAGTGTTGGAAGCGGATACTATTTTAAACATAACGGTGCCGATATGATTACGGCACATGATCCGTCTTATAATACACAAAATGACAAAGCTGTCACTTTTGTAAGGGAAAATATTTTAAATAAGAAAGTTGTAAGACCGGTCGATATAGAAGCGTATTTTGCAGTTGGAGAGATAGCAAGACTGTCTATGAAAGCCGATGATATATGTGCGACTGTAACCGGAGAAAAATGCGAGGCAAGTTTAAATGCCGAGGCAACTGTCGCGGGAGTTACAAAGCAACTTTGCAAACTTGGAAATACCGGCTTTTGTGCGAATGAGGTTAAGATTAATCTTTCTCACGGTGTGTTTTTACCGGTGGGTGAATTGAATAATCTCAGACGTGCGGCAGTGGAGCAACTAAGTAATGGGATACTGAAAAGCGCTCATAGAAAAGTTGATGAAAATGCAGTAGATGATTGCCTGTGTGAGTATACAAAAAAGGAAACGATTTTTGATAATACTCCCGAGGGTATTTATGACATAAGTATTAGAAGTGAAGCACAATTTAAACTTGCACTTAATTATGATGTCAGAAGAATATATGTACCTTATGACATGATATGCAAAAAGGATGCTGATTTTTTAAACGATGTTAATATACAAAATAAACAGATATACATTGAACTACCCAGAATTGTTAGGTTAAGAGATAATACATATATGCAAGAGGCGATAAATTACGTAATCGGCAGTGATTTGATTGCCGGAGTATTGGTTCATAACCTTGAGGAATTGTATTATTTGAAGGAAAGTAGTTTTAATAAGTCAATTGTATGTGACAGTACTTTATATGGCTGGAATCGTGCATCACACAGGCTGCTTAGCGAGATTGGAGAAACAATAGCACCAGTTGAATTGTCTATGCATGAGCTCAACGATATTGATGATAAGAATCTTATTATTCCGGCATACGGATATGTGCCGCTTATGGTTACGGCCAATTGTATCAGAAAGACTTTAGGAAAATGTACGGGAAGTGAGTATGATTTCGAATTTTTCCTTTTGGACAGATATAAGAAAGAACCGAAGGTGTTTGTTAATTGTACACATTGTTACAATGAGATATTCAATCCGATTCCCAATTCGATTCATAAGATGCTTGAGCAGTACATGAACAGTGGATACAGGAATTATTTGATTTCATTTACGTTGGAAAAACCAAAGCAATGTAAGCAGGTTTTAGATTATTATGTTGAAGGCATAACGACAAATCCGCCGAGTGAAGAGTATACGGTCGGACATAGCAAAAAGGGAGCAATTTGATGCTGTACTATTTTACGGAGATTTCAAAATATATAATTACGGCTCTTATGTGTTTGTACATTTTGGAATGCATAATATATGAGATAAAAAAAGAAGACTATCTTGAGTGCGATGGCATAGTGGTCAGACAGAGAATATATATGTTGCTTATTCAAGCTGTTTCGTATATGACTGTTGTGCTAAGGACAGGGGAATTGGATTATTTGTTTTTGTGTTTCTTTGTACAGATAATTCTGTTTGCTACGATGACATTATCATCGCTTATTTATCCATGTGTAGATAAGATACTGCTTAATAATATGGCATTATTATTGAGCATAGGTTTTATTATTTTGAGCAGACTTGATTTTGATAAAGCGATTAAGCAGTTCTTTATTGTAACGGTCTCTATAGTTATTGGTATGTTTATACCGTATATTATAAAAAAAATACCGGATATACAGTATTTTGACTGGATATATGCTGCCGTGGGCGCAGGAATGTTGCTTGTTGTTCTTGTTTTGGGAAAAGCAACATACGGCAGTAAAATAACATATTCGATTGGTGGTATTACTTTTCAACCATCAGAGATTGTAAAAATTATTTTTATTTTTGCAATGGCAGCAATGCTGTCAAAAGCAAAAAGGTTTACAGATGTGCTTATTACGACATTGGTGGCGGCTACCCATGTATTGATTCTTGTATTTTGCAAAGACTTGGGAAGCGCATTGGTGTTCTTTATTGCATATCTTTTTATGCTGTTTATTGCTACCAGAAGCTATGTGTACCTTGTTATGGGATTACTTGCAGGAGGCGTGTGCGCAGTTGCGGGTTATCAACTTTTTGCACATGTAAGGGTTAGAGTTCAGGCGTTTCTTGATCCGTTTTCGGTTATTGAATCTGCAGGATATCAGATATCACAGTCATTGTTTGCAATTAGCTGCGGAAGTTATTTTGGAATGGGATTGACGAAAGGTTTGCCAAAGGACATTCCGTTTGTGGCAACGGATTTTGTATTCTCTGCAATTGCTGAGGAAATGGGTGTTGTTTTTGCAATCGGAGTATTACTTGTTTGTTTTTCGTCTTTTGTAATTATGATGAAAGCCGGAATATGTAAGATATCGAAATTTTATCGATTGCTCGTAATCGGATGCGCCGTAATGTACATTTTCCAAGTATTCTTAACTGTGGGAGGCGGAACAAAATTTATTCCTTTGACGGGTGTAACATTACCGTTTATAAGTTATGGCGGAACAAGTGTGCTTACAAGCATAGTACTTTTTTATATTGCGCAAAGCGTAATAATTTTAATACGTGATGATGAATTGCAGGGTTGTTGAATATGAGTAAGCTTGGAAAAAGAAAACGCGGAAAAATTGAATGTATTGTGACGATATCGATGTTTGGGCTGGCTTTTATCGGACTGATTGTTTATCTTTTGATTTTTGTAAAGGATAATCAAAAAGAACTCATTTCCAATAACTATAATTCCAGACAAAAACTACTTGCAAGCGAAAACACACGAGGTACCATTTTTGACAGTACGGGGGAAATCATTGCATGCACAAAGTATGATGAGGATGGTAAAGAGTATCGATGTTATCCAATGAATGAGTTGTATTCGCATGCGGTTGGCTATTCGACAAAAGGAAAAACAGGAATTGAGAGTAGTGCAAATTACTATTTGATTAATTCGGACATACCACTTAATGAAAAGGTTGAAAATGAAATTGCAGGAAAGAAAAATCCCGGAAATTGTGTGTATACAACCTTTGATACCAATCTTCAACAAGTAGCAAGCAATGCACTGGGAGTATGTAAAGGCGCGATTGTTGTGTCGGAAGTAAAAACCGGCAGAATATTGTGTATGGTATCAAAACCGGATTTTGACCCAAACACGGTTGCCGCTGATTGGGACAAATATGTAAACGATGATGAAAGTTCGGTACTATTGAACAGAGTCATGCAGGGATTGTATCCTCCCGGATCAACTTTCAAAATAGTTACAGCATTGGAATATATAAGAGAACATCCGAATGATTATAAAGAGTATTCATATGTATGTAACGGTAAATATAAGAAAGATGATATTGATATAAGTTGTTTTCACGGTTCTAATCACGGTTCTGAGGATTTTGTCAAATCTTTTGCAAAATCGTGCAATTCCTCTTTTACAAATATCGGATTGTCTTTAGATAAGAATAAATATGGAAAAACAATTAATGAATTGATGTTTAACAGTAAATTGCCTCTTGATTATAACTATAACATTCCAAAACTTGAGGTTGATGAAAATGTGTCAGATTATAATATCGCACAGATTGCTATCGGACAGGGGCAGGCATCAATTACTCCGATTTTGTTAAATATGATTACAAATGCAATAGCAAACGACGGCGTTGTAATGAAACCGCGAACAGTGGACAAGATAACAGATGTGCACGGCAATGATATTATAGTATATAAAGATGAAGAATATGCTGAAATTATGACTGCTGATGAAGCCGACAAAATGACAGAACTTATGAAAGCCGTTGTAACCGATGGTACGGGAACAAAGCTTCTTTCGGATAATTATACGGCGGCCGGAAAAACCGGTTCTGCCGAATTCAATTCGGTGAAAGAAGACTCACATGCATGGTTTACCGGATTTGTACCGGCAGATAATCCGCAAATATCTGTCACGGTGATTGTTGAGAGTATTGGCTCAGGCGGCGATTATGCTGTGCCGATAGCTAAGAGAATTATTGACGCATACGAGAAGGTAGATTAAAATATTTCCATGATAAAATACATTGATAAATTGTATGTATCCGAGGAAATTTCCGATACGGATAAAATTAAGAAGAAAATAAGAAGAGGTGCCGGAAGTATTGATATTTTTGTGATAGCTCTGAGAAATGGTTCAGATCAGCTTGAATATTTTCACAATGGGCTGTTTAAGCAAAAAATAATGCATTCTTATGATGTTACGATTGTGGGATTTGCAAAAAGTGAAGCAGATTGTCTACTGATAATTGAGCAGATAATGAAAGATACTATTGAAGTTACGGGCACATATGATATGAAATCATACCTTTTGAATTGTTGGGATGAATAAATGTTATATATATTGGATATTTTGTTGAAGGCAATACAGATCATTGGAATTATACTTGGAGGAGCAGCGGCACTTGTCTTGCTCGCTTTGGCGATTGTATTGTTTGTTCCGATCAGATACAGTGCGAGCGGGAAATATGATAAAGTGATGAATGCAACAATTAAGGCGACATTTGCTTTACATATTGTATCGTGTACAATAAAAATTGTTGATGGAAATGTTAAGCCCCGAATATGCATATTCGGAATAAATATTTACGGATTATTTGGTAAAAAGAAAAAAGATAGTAAGAGTAATAGGAACAAAAAGAATATTAATAGCGATAGCGGTGCCGATGCAGATGCATTGCATGATGGCAATGATAACAAAACGGATTCTATACGAACCGAGAATACCGTTGATAATGACAAGCATGAGCAAAAGAATAAAAGAGGCTTGTTAGCGAGGCTTGAAAGAATCAAAGAATATATTGATATTTTGTGCGATGTAAGGACTGTTAGGGCGTTTAATGCTTGCAAGAAGAGATTAGGCATTTTAATTCGGGCGATTTTACCCAAGAAGATTAAAATTGTTGCGGAGTATGGATTGAGTAATCCATATAATGTTGCTCGTATTTTAGCTGTATATAATGCATTGTGGGCGTATATCGGGCAATCAATTGTCCTGTATCCTCAATATGATAGTACGGAGGTTAAAGCCTACGGAAAACTTAAAGGCAGGATATATGGTATAACCTTTTTGATATTTGCACTTAGGATAATATTTGACAAGAATTGTAAAGCTTTTTATTATACAATAAAAGAATTGAAGAATGAAAAGACATCATAGGAAAGAGGTTTTTTATGAGTAGTTTTAGTAATACAATAGAAACATTGCTTAAGAATGTAGATAGTGTTTTGTCGACAAAGACTGTGGTTGGCGACGCAAAGCATATAGGAGACACGGTCATTGTACCGCTTGTAGATGTGTCATTCGGTATTGCGGCCGGGGGTAGCAGCAAGGATAGCAAGAATGGTGCAGGCGGCGGTATTACGGGGAAGATGAGTCCAAGCGCCGTTTTGGTTATTAAGGATGGTGCAACAAAGCTTGTGAGTGTAAAGAATCAGGATACATTGTCCAAAATCGTTGATATGGTTCCGGATGTGATTGATAAATTCACGGCAAAGAAAGCAGATATGCCTACAGATGAGGTGGCAAAAGATATTGCATTCGGAGATGAAGGTATAGAATAGTCGTATTTGGGGAAAGGGGCTATATGCACGAGGAAAATGTAAAGGATATCTTAGCAGATTCATATAATCCGACATATGATGAACTGATGGAAGTAAAAAGATGGCTTTTTGAAGAACATAATAAGGTTCTTGAGCAGAAAGCGGAGCAACAGCGCATATATGAGAAGTTCATTCTGGAGAAGACTGCGTTTAATGAAGATATGAAACGCTTGAATTCGAAAGTACTTTCAGAAAGAAAACGCCTGAAAGATGATTCGGTGTTTTTTGATAAGAAGATGCAAATATTGCAGAATGGTTTTATGCAGTTGGATCTCGACAGAAAGCGACTTGAGAGAGAAAAAAAAGAGTTTGAGAGTTTGAAGAACTCTCAAAGTGCATCTGCGAGTGCGTTTGGCTCGTATGAGGGAACGGATGCATCTTTGTTTTTCAGAGGTGTTCGCAATCCGTTGGCATTGCGAAAAAGATACAGAGATTTGCTTAAAATATTCCATCCGGATAATATGAGCGGAGATGAAGGAATTGTGAAAGCAATAAATGATGAATATGAACGCTTAAAGAAACAAGAAATTGTTTAATCATTAAATGTATGATAAATAGTGAACAGGTATCGCTTCCCGGCGTATATCGTGCTGTTAAGAAAAATGGGGAAGTGTATTACAGAGCATCTTTCAATTACAAATGTAAACATATATCTTTAGGAAGCTTTGACGATGAGGAGACCGCACACAGAGTTTACAGATTCGCACAGCTTACTGTTTCGACACCCACTTTGCGTCTTGAAGACTATTCGCCGGATAATTTAATATCCTTTGAAAAATGGGTGGTCATTATTAATTTCCGAGATAATAATATTTATTTTTCAAATCCGATTTATGTCAGAGCAAATTATTTTTCATACTATTTAAGTTTACATGAAGAGTTGAAGTTCTCGATTGATGATTTGTTCTATTATTCTTCTCATAAGATTATGAGAAGAGGCGGACATTTGTTTGTTGCGGATTATGGAATGCAAGTATCCATTGTCAGTAGATATGGTATAAAGAGTCATGCGGTTGAAGAGCGTGATTATCGTTTTATTAACGGAGACAAATGGGATTATAGATATGAGAATATTGAAGTGTTCAATGAGTATCACGGTGTATCTTTTGTGAAATATCGCGGTAAACCCGGTTACAAAGCTGTTGTTCATGTTGTGGGAGATTATGTGATAGGACATTATCATACGGCTATTGAAGCGGCGATTGCTGTTAATAAAGCAATAGATGTTCTTCATTCCAATGGAATTAATAAAGCATTCAAAACCAATTTTATTGAGGATATTTCACCATCGGCATATGCGAATATCTATTCGGAACTAAAAATTTCGGAGAAAATTGCAAAATTATCAAATATTGAATAATAAAAAAGTAAGTGATATAATCTTTTTTACTTGACAGAATATGTTTTAAGGAGTGGAGAATTATGGAAATATTGTACAAGAGTACTCGTGACAGCAGCAAGAAGGTAACTGCTTCACAGGCTATTTTGCAGGGACTTAGTGATGAAGGCGGTTTGTTTTTCCCGGAGAGAATACCGACTTTTGATAAGAGCTTGAGCGAATTATCCAAAATGGATTACCGCGAAGTTGCATATGAAGTTATGAAGCTCTTTCTTACGGATTTTACGGAAGAGGAACTTAAAAAGTGTATTAATAATGCATATGATTCGAAATTTGACTGCGAAGAGATTGTTCCTTTGGCAGAGGCTGACGGAGCATACTATATTGAACTTTTCCATGGTTCCACTATTGCATTTAAAGATATGGCATTGTCAATTTTGCCACATTTGATGACAACAGCCGCAAAGAAAAACAATGTAAAAAATGAGATTGTTATATTAACAGCGACATCCGGAGATACAGGAAAGGCTGCATTGGCAGGTTTTGATTCCGTTCCGGGAACCAGAATTGTTGTTTTCTATCCAAAGGGCGGTGTAAGCTTTATTCAGGAACGCCAGATGGTTACACAGACAGGAAAGAATACTTGTGTTGTGGGAATTAACGGTAATTTTGATGATGCACAGACCGCTGTAAAGAAGATGTTTGCCGATGAAGCACTTAAGGATGAACTCGCATCTCGCGGATTCCAGTTCTCGTCTGCCAATTCAATTAACATCGGTCGTTTGGTTCCGCAGATTGCTTACTATGTTTTTTCATATGCAAAGCTTCTTGCAGAAGGTAAGATTTCAGACGGTGAAAAAATTAATGTAGTTGTTCCTACCGGCAATTTCGGTAATATCCTTGCAGCTTATATTGCAATGAACATGGGACTTCCTATTAACAAACTCATTTGTGCTTCAAATGAAAATAAAGTGTTATATGATTTCTTTAAAACAGGAACATATGATAAAAACAGAGATTTTTCATTAACAAATTCACCATCAATGGATATTCTCATTTCAAGTAATCTTGAGAGACTTATATATGTAATTGCCGGAGAGGATGCAAAAAGAAATGCATCATTTATGAAGGATCTTTCCGCAACAGGTAAGTACACTATTGATGATGCAATGAAGTCAAAGTTAGATTGTTTCTACGGCGGATATGCAACACAGGAGCAGACTCTTGAAAGAATTGCAAAATTGTATGATGAAACAGGGTATGTAATCGATACACATACAGGTGTTGCATCGTATGTATATGAGCAGTATGTAAAAGAGACAAATGATATGACAAAGACTGTGATTGCATCTACAGCAAGTCCGTTCAAATTTGTCGGTAATGTTCTTAAGGCAATCGGACAGGATTTTGACGGAGATGATTTCGCTAAATGTGACAAATTGTCCGAGGTATCGGGGGTAAGTGTACCAAGGGCTGTTGAAGAGATTAGAAATGCCAAAGTTTTGCATGATAAGGTAGTTGATATTGATAATATGCAGGATGCAGTAAAGGCGTTCCTTAAATAAAATATTGGTTGGGGTAACCGGGGTATATGTTTTGACATTTTGTCGAGGGAAAAAGGATGGAGAAAAGAAAGATTTTGCTTGTTAACGGTTGTGGGGACGGTTGCGAGCAAACATATGACTTCCTTGATAAATATTATGATGTTTCCAGATGTACATCTAATGAACTTGGAAGTTATGACAAGAAAGCTGATGTTGTTTTGTATTGCGTAAACGGCAAGCAAAAAGAGTGTTCGGCCGGTATCAATTTGTTAAATGGGAATGAGTATCTGAAAGATACGCCGTTTGTAGTTGCCGTAAATGATTACAATGAAAATGTAGAGGTATTTTGCCTTGAAACCGGGGCAAGTGATTATCTTGTGAAGGATAAGGGCGAAAAGGTATTTTGTTCAAGGATAGATAAGGTACTTTTTGCTCTGGATAATACCAACAGATTGATAAAGTATGCCAACAGGGATGCGCTTACGGGATTCTATAACAGAAATTACATTGAAAATTTTATAAAAAGCATTTCTCAGAAGAATTCATATGAAGCCGCATTTATGTTGTTGGATCTTGACAATTTTAAGGCTGTAAATGATACATACGGTCATTCAGTCGGCGATGAAGTGCTGGTAAGATTTGCGGAAGCGATTAAAGCGGAACTTGCAGAAGAAGTGCTTACATGCAGACTTGGCGGTGATGAGTTTGTTCTGTTTATTCCGGGTGATGTTTCTAAAGACAGTATTGCGGTTACCGCACGACGAATACTTAGCAGCGTTGATGAGGCACTTTCGGAAATTGTTAAAGAGTATAGGCATGTTTCGGTCTCTATCGGTATTGCCAGATATCCCGAAGATGGAGTAAGTTTTGATAAGTTATATATGAATGCCGATAAGGCATTATACTATGTTAAGCAGAACGGTAAGAGAGGATTCCATTTCTTCGGCGATCAGGTTGATTATATGATTACCGGACGCGGTGAGAAAAATGTCATTGATATTGATGAATTGAAGCAATATATTAATGAGACTCAAAGGGCAACGGGGGCTTATTCGGTTCATTATGACGGATTTAAACGTATATATCAATTTGTATCAAGATGTATTGAGAGAACCAAACAGGATGTTCAGATTTTGATATATACATTGCAGACCAAAGAAGGCACTTTCTTAACTAATGAGGAACGAACGGAAGCGTTAGATGAGTTGAATAAGTGCATCAGTAAGGTGTTGAGACGAGGCGACGTTGCAACAAAATACGGTGATACGCAGTATGTTGTAATTTTGATGGATACTAATTCGACAAACGGAAAACTTGTTGCAAAACGAGTTATGGATAGTTGGCGAAAAAGATGCACCAATGAAGATGTATACTTGGAATACAGTATTGATTGTGTTGCAAATGAATATGAATAAAAGAACGGTACATATCGTTATGATATGTACCGTTTCAGACTGTAGACAAAGTAGCTCCGAAAAACAATCGTTTCCCAGAGCTACTTTTGTTTCAATCTATTATTTTTAGTAAATTCTGATACAAAACAGTCAAAATTACACCTTATTATACCGTTCTTAGTTCCCAACTTTGCTGCATTTTTGCCAGTTTCTTTAAATTCATGCACGCAAAGGTTAGCGCGACT